>CAZOWL010000044.1:0-13487 GCA_964583605.1 uncultured Chromatiaceae bacterium
TTCTGAGTCCAGCACCGGTAGGGTCAGCTGAATCTGCGCCCGTGAACGGTTACCGACGATCTAACCTTATTCGTTATGCGCCTATGCGTACATTAGACGACGACCTTTTGGTTCTGGAACGGGATCACCGAATTCTAGAGCCGTATCTATCCATAGCTGAATGGCTTCTTTCGCATTTGCTAGCGCTGACTCATAGCTGGCACCGTGAGCCATACATCCTGGAAGTTGGGGCACTTCTGCCACATACGCTTCATCTTCTGCGCTCCAATAAATAATTGTTTCGTACTTGAACATTAATCTTCTTCTCCAAAGAGATGGTATCTTACAAGTATAGAGCGAATCTGGCGCACTTGGTACGGCTTAGCTTTGGCGTTATCGCTTTGGAGGTTTGGTTTCTCTTCTATTCCATCTCTTCTAAAGATATGATGGCTGCCTCTTATTCTTTCTTTGAAACCAAGTCTCCTCAGGAGTTCGCACAAGTCCGCAAAATTGATATTTGCATCCGAAGATCCTTGAAGAATCTTGAGCCTAAGCTTTTCGTATTTACCCATTTCTTCGGCGCATCATCGTGGACCATTTTTTAGCGCATAACGAATAAGCGTTTATCTGGTTTGCGCGCCAATTTGGGGCCGCCTGGTGACACGGCGCTGCCGCGCGCAGACCAGATAAACGCTTGTTGGACTAATCCGCGCCCGGCACGGCCTCGCCGTCCGCGCGGGCGCTCCTTAGAGATAGGAAATTGTATTCTCGAGGCCTGCCCGGGTGGCAACTGCGCGTGCTCGAACGCGGGGTCCGAAGAGGGCAAAGAGGCGGCGTGTCGGTCCATGCGGGGTGAAATGCGCGTCACTGCGTGCAAGTTTAGGCCATTTCCCGGATTTCGGGCGAGCGCGAGCGCCGACCGCGGTGGGCCGGTCGGGGTCCGCTGGCCGTTGCATCTGGGCGTCAGTGCAGCAAGACCTCACCTCCGCCAAGATCGCGCCGCGGCGCGATCAGACGGGCGCGCACCCGCAGCCGCCCGGTGCGGCAGATCGGGCATGGATAGCCGTCGAAGGGCACCGCCTCGCTCGCCTCGGCTGCGTCCGCCGGTGGCGGTGCGGCAATCGCGGCGCGGATCTGGGGCAGCCGCTTGGCACGGCAGCGGTTGGCGAGGAACCCGTAATGCCTGACGCGCATCAGCCCTTTCGGGAGGACGTGCAGCAGGAAGTGGCGCAGCAGCTCCTCGCCGCTGAGCATCATGACCTTCTGCCGGTCGCCGTCGCGGTAGTCCTTGTAGCGCAGGGCGACCTGCTCGCCGTCGAAGTCAATGAAGCAGCTCGCGTAACAGTGGCGCATCCTGGGAGGACATCCAAACCACGCGACTCGCATCGAATCCGGCCCAGCGGAGTGGCAGAATAGCATCCTCGCCTAGCAGGGAAAGGCTCGGCCGCGCACTACTTCGTCACGGCACATCTCTACCTCTACTCGGCATGGAATCGGGCTGCCCTGGGTACCGCCCGACTTGAGCACAGAGAGATCATCGACCTGTAGGAGGCGACTGATTGTCCGCCACCAGCGACAGCGGTCGCGTCGGTAACCGCCGTCCAGCGCTATCCACTCTGAACGGCGGCCGTCCTCGGCCGCCTCGACCCATGGCGTGGCCCGCCCGACCATCCAGCCGTCTGCCCATCGCAAAAGCGCGCTGTCGGCGGTGGCACCAGCAGGTGGTTCGTGTGCTGGTGGGGCTGCTCTTGATCGGCGCGGCCGCAACGGTTTGGGCCGCAAACTCTTTCGTCACAGTGCCCGCCTTCGTCTCCGATGGCTCCAACGGTCCTCTGGCGCTTGGCGACTCAACACACCCGGAAAATATCGCCAAGGGTATGCTGATCCACAAAGAGGCGCCCGATCGGCAGATGACCCCGGACGAGCTCGGGCGGATCCTGTCATTGCCACGAACCGCTTGGCAATCGGGTGCAGACCCGGCGGCACGCGCATCTCACTTCATACCGACCACGATGTCGCTTGGTGCCCTGATCATCGCGTTGGCCCTGTTGGTCGATGATGCGATGACGACCATCGATGCGATGAGCCGTCGTCTCGCTGCCGGCGATGACAAGGCCACCGCCGGCACCTATGCCTACAAACATCTGGCCTTCGCGATGCTGACGGGAACCCTGGTCACGATCGCCGGCTTCGTGCCGGTGGGCTTCGCGCAGAGCTCGGCAGGCGAGTACACCTTCTCGATCTTCGCGGTCGTCGGCATCGCGCTGATCGCCTCCTGGCTAGTTGCGATGGTCTTCGCCCCCCTGATCGGGATGGCGCTGCTGCGTCCCCCGAAGGAGATCCAGAGCGACAAGCCCAATCGGACCATTCAGCTCTATCAGGGCCTGTTGAAGCTCGCGATGCGCGCCCGCTGGGTGACGATCACGCTGACGATTGCCCTGTTCGTCGTTGCAGTCGTCGCCCTTGACCAGGTCCCGCGCCAGTTCTTTCCGTCGTCGGATCGCCCCGAGCTGCTCGTCGATCTGCGGCTGCCGCAGAGTGCCTCGATCCATGCGACCGAGGCCCTGGTCGATCGCTTCGAGGAGATCCTGACCGACGACCCCAGCTTCGCCGATGAGATCGATCGCTGGAGCACCTATATTGGCCAGGGCGCGATCCGGTTCTACCTGCCCCTCGATGTGCAGCTGCCGAATCCCTTCTTCGCCCAGACGGTCATCGTCACCCATGACATCGAGGCCCGCGAGCGACTCCAGCCACGCCTGGAGCGCCTCCTGGCCGAGGAGTTTCCCGAGGTGGTGGGGCGTGTCTCGGCGCTCGAGCTCGGGCCCCCGGTCGGCTGGCCGGTCCAGTATCGGGTGCTTGGGCCCGAGCCGACCGAGCTGCGGCAGATCGCCAAGCAGCTCGGCGATCTGATTGCCGCACACACTGGTGCACGGCGCGTCAACTTCGATTGGATGGAGCCGACCCGCGAGCTGTTGATCCGCATCGATCAGGAGCAGGCGCGGCTCTTGGGGCTGAGCTCCCAGGCAGTCGCCGCCGCGCTGAACGCCAATATCTCGGGGACGACCATCACCCAGGTCCGCGACGATATCTACTTGGTTGATGTCGTGGCCCGGGAGGCGGGCGGCCAGAGCCTCTCGTTCGAGACGCTGCGCACCCTGCCGGTGTCGCTGCCGAACGGGCAGACCATCCCGCTCAAGCAGCTCGCCGTCTTCGAGTACGGCCAGGACTATCCGCTGGTCTGGCGGCGCAATCGCCTGCCGACGCTGACCGTGCAGGCCGATGTGGCGCCCGGCACGCTGCCCGAGACGGTCGTCGCCGACCTCGCGGAGGGCATCGCCGAGCTTCAGGCCCGCCTGCCGCAGGGCTACCGGATCGAGGTCGGCGGCACGGTCGAGGAGAGCGCCGAGTCACGTGCCTCGGTCTTCGCCGTGGTGCCCTTGATGCTGCTCATCATGCTGACGCTGCTGATGTTCCAGCTGAAGAGCTTCCAACGCCTGATCGTCGTCCTGAGCCTGGTGCCGCTCGGTCTGATCGGCGTCGTGGCCGCCTTGCTGGCCGCCGGGCAGCCGCTCGGCTTCGTCGCCATCCTCGGGATCCTCGCCCTGATCGGCATGATCGCGAAGAACGCGGTCATCCTGATCGACCAGATCGAGGCCGAGCGCGGTGTCGGCAAGCCGGTCTGGGACGCGGTGCTCGAGGCCAGCAGCTCGCGCTTTCGCCCGATCATGCTGACGGCCCTCTCGACCGTGCTCGGCATGATCCCGATCGCGCCAACCGTGTTCTGGGGCTCGATGGCCTACGCCATCATGGGCGGGCTGGCCGTGGCCTCGCTGCTGACGCTGGTCTTCCTGCCGACCCTCTATGTCACCTGGTTCGGCGGCAAGCCGCCGCGGGCCGCGCCCGCGTGAGGCCGACAGTATTGCGGCTAGGAGGCGGCGTAGGAGGCGGCGTAGGGTCCGCTGCGCGGACCATCGCCCGAGGTTGCCGGACAAATAGGCCTCGGGGGCCGAAGTGGAAGCCTAGTGGAGAGTCATCATGATCCAATCTCTCATCGTCGCGCCTGTGCTGATCGCCACGCTCGCGGTGTCCGCGGCTTGGCCGAGCGCCGCGATGGGCGCAGAGGGTAGGGCGCCTTCTCAGGTGTCAGCCCGCGGGCCCGACGTGCTGACGATCACGGGCTCGCTGAGCTACCGCCCACGGATCGCGCTCACTCCCGACAGCACGGCCATCGCCGCGCTCAGGGCAGGCTCGGCGCCCGACGCGCCGCTCCTCGCCGAGCAGCGTATCGAGCTGGAGGGCCGGCAGGTGCCGATTCCGTTTACCTTGACGGTCGATCGAGAGGCCATCACGACCTCCTCGCCGGTGCTCCGCGGCGCGATCCGATCCGCTGAGCGCGTGCATTGGCTGACTGAGCCGATTGCGATCGATGCAGCGGCCGAATCGATCGATCTGGGCATGCTGATGATGACGGCTCACGAGCCACTTGCCTTCGCGAGCACCCTCTATTGTGGCGATCAGGTGATCCGCGTCGGCCATGACGGTGACGAGCTGATCCTCGAAGTCGCGGATGAGACCTGGCGGATGCGCCCGGTTCGGGCGGCGTCAGGTGCCAGGTACGAGGCGATCGACGATCCGAGCACGACCTTCTGGAGCAAGGGCGAGCGGGCGCTGCTCGAGATTCGCGGCGAGCCCTATCCGGAGTGCGGGCCGCTCCCTGTGCCTGAGACGCTGACGGCCACCGGGAACGAGCCGGGGTGGCGGTTGGAGATCGGCGCCGATGAGATCTCTGTGAGCGCCCGCTACGGCGAGATCACCTTCACGGCACCACGCCCTGAGCCGGAGGTGACCCAGGAGGCGGTGCGCTATCGGGTTCAGGGCCAGGGGCACGACCTGACCATCACTGTGCGCGACCAGCTCTGCGCCGATACGATGACCGGCATGCCGCATCCCCTCAGCGTGACGTTGGAGCTCGATGGTGAGACGCTCCAGGGCTGCGGCGGTGATCCGGTCGCCTTGCTGCAGGGCGATGAGTGGCGGGTTGAGGATCTCGATGGTCGCGGCATCATCGACCGATCTGAGATCACGATGACCTTCGATGCCGACGGGAGCCTCACCGGCAAAGGCTCGTGCAACCGCTACGGCAGCAGCTATGAGCTTACCGGCGAGGGGCTCAAGATTGGTCTCGGGATGAGCACCATGATGGCCTGCGGCGAGGCCCTCGATCGGCAAGAGCGGCGCTTCATGGACATCCTTGCCGCTGTGCAGCGCTTCGAGATCGACCCGAGCGGCGCGCTGATCCTGCATACGGCAGATGGGCGGACACTGACCGCGCGGCGCTAGCCTAGTTGCTGGTCCATCGCCAGGAGATTACCACTGAGCGTCGGGGAGACCTGCTTCACCGGCCAGGCTCGGTTGGTCTCACGCGCCGACGTGGAGGGCGCGAAGGTCCTCGTGCCGCGAGCTAATCGTGGCCTTCAACGCCTTTCTTCGCGCCTTCGCGTGAACGAACCTGGAGCGAGCGCCGATTCCTGAGAGCCATTGCCGCCAAGTCGGCGACCAGGCCAGCGACCGCGTGCTGGCGCTGCTGGCGAGCCCGCCTTTTGTCGGAAGAGGGCTCCGGCGGCCGGCATGGTGAGCGGCCGAGGGCTATCATATGTACGGATCTCACGGCGATTACGGTGACGCTTGCGTCAGGAGTTGCGGAAGTGACTTATTGTGTGGGTCTCTATCTCGATGAAGGGCTTGTCTTGGCCTCGGACTCCAGAACCAATGCCGGGGTCGATTACATCTCGTCCTACAGCAAGCTGCACCTGTTTCAACCTGCGCCGGATCGTTTCTTCATCGTGTTGGCGGCCGGCAATCTCGCGACGACACAAGAGGTGCTCAATCGCATCCGTCGCGATCTCGACCAGGCGGTCAATCCGAGACCGAGCCCGTATCAGCAGGCGCCCGGAGTCACGCTGCTCAATGTCACCTATCTGTTCGAGGCGGCCGCCTATCTCGGGCAATTGAGCATGGCCGTGCAGAATGAGCATGGCCCGGCGTTGCGTCAGGTGGGGGCCAGCGTCGAGGCCTCATTCATACTCGGCGGACAGATCGCCGGTGAGCCTCACGGCCTGTTTATGATCTACGCGCAGGGCAACAGCATCGCCGCCACCGCGGAGACGCCCTACCTGCAGATCGGGGAAAGCAAATACGGCAAGCCGGTGCTCGACCGCATCGCCCATCCGGGGCTCTCGCTCGATCACGGAGCGCGCCTCTGCCTCGTCTCGCTCGTCGGGACGGCCAGGTCGAACCTGAGCGTCGGTCCGCCATTCGAGGTGGCCATCTGCCCGCGCGACCTGCTGGGGCCCTCGCATCGGCTCAAGCTCGATGCGGATTCGCCGGACCTACAGGCCCTGGCCGAAGGCTGGAACGAGGGTCTCCGCCGGTCCTTCTACAGCCTGCCGCGATCCTCGTGGGAGGCCGATGCGAGCCAGGGCGCTGCGCCGCTCGAGCCGGCAACGCCCGCATAGATGCGGTCTCGCCAATCCGCCTGGCGTGCTACGCGATGACTGGTGCATCGTCCTGTATCTCGACCGGGCACTTGCCGGATCCCGAGCGGGCTCAATCCCTGGTACTGGAGACGCACCGGCGGTTCCGCACTGTCAGCGAGGGTGAGAAGGCGGCCTATATCCCGGCGTTGGCGGCGGTTCCCGCCGACTGCTTCGGCATCTGCGTCGCGGGGACCTCCGGGAACCTCTACGTGGCCGGCGATGCCGACTATGCCCACACGATCCAGAGCGTCTCCAAACCCTTTGTGTTCGCCTTGATTTGCCAGGCCATCGGCGAGGATGAGGCCCGCCTGCGACTGGGCGTCAACAGCACCGGCCTGCCATTCAACTCGGTGATCGCGGTCGAGCGTGCGAGCGGTGGGCTCACCAATCCGATGGTCAATGCCGGAGCCATCGCGACCTCGAGCCTTGCCCCGGGCGCCACGGCCGATGCGAAATGGGAGTTCATCCGCGGCGGTCTATCGCGATTCGCGGGGCGCGAGCTGGCGATCGACGAGGAGGTTTACCGATCCGAGGCCGCGGCCAACCAACGCAACCGCGGAATCGCCAATCTGTTGCACAGCTTCGAGCGGATCTACTTCGACCCGATCCTCGCCACCGACCTCTACACCAGGCAGTGCGCCCTGTCGGTGACGGTTAAGGATCTGGGCGTGATGGCGGCGACTCTGGCCAACGGCGGTGTCAACCCGGTGACATTGGAGCCGGTCATCGATGCGATCCATTGCCAGCACGTGCTCGCCGTGATGGTGACCGCCGGGCTCTACGAGCATTCGGGCGATTGGCTCTATGAGACGGGCCTGCCGGGGAAGAGTGGCGTGAGCGGCAACATGGTCACCGTTGCGCCTGGCAAAGGCGGCTTAGCGACCTTTGCCCCGCGGCTCGATGCCGCCGGGAACAGCGTGCGGGGCAAGCTCAGCGCGCGCTTCCTCTCCGCGGAGCTGGGCCTGAACCTGTTTGCGTCGCAGCCCGCGCGGACCGCTGGCAGCCAGGCCCCCGGATAGGCGGTTCCGGCGGGGTGCCCGGGGGCGGATCCAATCTCGGACTCAGAGGCTTGTGGTCAGCCCGGTGAACAGACTATTGAGAATCCTCAAACATTCGGCCTTGTACCTAGCCGTTGCCGCTCTCGGTTTCGTCGTGGGTGCGACGGCCCTGTATATCCAATGGGCTCGGAGCGGCCCGACGGTGCAGCCTTGGCATCGGCTCGAGCTGATGAGCGAGCTCAGCGCGGGCCGGGCGGACCTGATCCAAGGCTTCGACGACTATCTTGCGTTGGAAGAACGCTTGTTCGCTGAGCTGGATGCCCGGGTCTTCGACGTGACGCCGACCGGACCCGACCAGGCGATCGTGCGCTACAGCTCCGGCAGCGCCTCGGATCCGCGCAAGTGGCCGCGCAACTGGAACCGGACCTTTGTGCTGGCCCCGCCAGGGGATCCGCTGGGCGGTGTGCTGCTGTTGCATGGTATGTCCGACAGCCCTTACAGCCTGCGCGCGCTCGGGGAGATGCTGAGCCGCCAAGGCTATCTCGTCGTCGGTCTGCGGTATCCGGGCCATGGCACGATACCGGCCGGCATGCGAAGTGTGACTTGGGAGGACATGGCCGCCGCGGTGCGCTTGGCGATGGCGCACCTCAGCAACACCCTAGGGGCTCGGCCGATCCATCTGATCGGCTACTCGACCGGTGCCTCGCTGGCCCTGGATTTCACGCTCGATGCGCTCGACGGCATTGAGACCCCTGTGCCAGCCAGTCAGATCCTGGTATCCCCCGCGATCGGCGTCACGCCGCTGGCCGCCCTGACCCCCTGGCTCGATCGGCTATCCCGGCTCCCCGGGCTCGAGTCGGTGGCCTGGACGAGCCTGCTGCCGGAGTTTGATCCCTTCAACTACAACTCGTTCGCGGCCAATGCAGCGGTCCAGGTCCATCGGATGACCCGGTCGGTCGCGAGACGCGTGCGCGCCCTCGCTGAACGCGATGCGATCGAGGGCTTTCCGCCGACACTGGCGCTGCTGACGGCCGTCGATGCGACCGTCTTGCCGGCGGCGGTCGCGGATCGGCTCCTCAATCACCTGCCCCCGGGGCGCAATGCGCTGCTGCTTTACGATATCAACCGCTTCGCCATCAAGTCGCCGCTGATCGTATCCGACCCGGGCCCGTCGATCGAGCGGCTGATGCAGGATGCGTCCGTGCCATTCGCGGTGACGCTGATCGGCAATGAATCGCCCGACAGCCGCCAGGTCGTGGCGCGCCACAAGCCGGCCTTGGCCGCCTCTGTGACCCGAACCGAGCCACTCGGCCTGGCATGGCCGGACGACGTGATCTCGCTGTCGCATGTCGACCTGCCGTTCCCTCCGGATGATCCGCTTTACGGCCGCGATCCGCCAGAGGGCTCTGGTCGGATCTTCCTCGGGCAGCTCGCGATCCGCGGCGAGCGCGGCGTGCTCAAGGTCCCCGGGCAATGGCTGTTACGCCTGCGCCACAATCCCTTCTACTATTACCAGGCACATCGAGTGCTCGATTGGATCAAGCGGGGCAGTGCCGCGGCGCAGGTCGAGCCCGCATCATCGGCGTCATCCCCGGTGACGACCTCGACATCTTTCAGGTCGATCAGATAGGTCTTCTGCAATTTGGCCCGACGGGTTACCCGCAAGCGGCCCCTACGGCGGGCGGCCAGCAGGCTGTGGTCAGCAAGCCGGGAGCCCCACGCATCGCTGAAGCCCGAAACGGCGATCGGCTTCACCGAGTGGACCCCTCAATTAACAACGATAAAAGCTTGTTAAAGATACAACAAGGCTTCGTCCTGGCACGTGACGCGGTCACGCGCGCGAAGAGCCGCACCCGTCCTGTACCGCTTGCCATCACTGGCGCAGTACCCGAACGGGGCGAAGACTGTGAGGCCGTGCTGACCCTGCTCGGATCCCTGACCGTCCGACGCTCGAGTGCTGGCTGGGCCGTCGTCGATGCGCTGCAACAACGAGGCGGGCGCACGCAGGAGGACGTGGCCAAGCACCTCGGCATCAGCCAGCAGGCAGTCAGCCAACGGCTGCGCGCCTCGCTTTGGGTCGAAGAACAGGCCGTGCGGCCCATAGCCGCTCGACTGCTCGACGAGGCGGCAGGTTGAGCCTGGAGTCGATCGGCATTGCTGCCCTCGTCTCGGAGCGGTTTGTCATCGGCACATTGACCTCGATCCTTTGGGCCGCCGCAATGGGCGGTTTGGGCAGGCTTGTGATCGACCTGATGACCCCGTAGCGCACCCGCTAACTCAAGAGTGGCGCGTGAGCGCCAGCGTCCAAGTCTCATCCAACCTGCGGATACCGAATCAGACGCGCTCGCTCATCGGTAGGTAGGCGTGCTGGCGATCGCCGACGTAGATCTGACGCGGACGAGCAATCCGCGTCTCCGTGTCCTGGCGCTGCTCCCACCAGTGGGCGATCCAGCCCGGCAGGCGGCCGATCGCGAAGATGACTGTAAACATGTTGGTCGGGATACCGATCGCACGCAGGATGATCCCGCTGTAGAAATCGACGTTGGGATAGAGCTGGCGATCTATGAAATAGGGGTCCGCCAGTGCGATCTCTTCCAGACGCTGGGCGATCTGCAACAGCGGATCGGCCTGGCCCCGCCGCGCCAAGAGGCGTTCGGCGACCGCGGCGAGCATCTTGGCGCGGGGGTCGAAGGCCTTGTAGACCCTGTGGCCGAAGCCCATCAGACGCACCTGGCTGTTGCGATCCTTGGCCAGCTGGACATAGTCCTCGGCCGTCAGGTTGCCCCGATGGATCGTCTCGAGCATCGTCAGGACCTCGACATTCGCCCCGCCGTGTAGGGGGCCCCAGAGGGCACAGACGCCGGCGGCGCACGAGGCGAACAGATTGGCCTGACTGGAGCCGACCATCCGCACCGTGGAGGTCGAGCAGTTCTGCTCGTGGTCGGCATGCAGGATGAGTAACAGATTTAAGGCGTCGGACACCGCTTCGTCCGCATCCCACTGGGCATAGGGGTGGGAGAAGAGCATGTGAAGGAAGTTCGGCACGTAGCGCAGGCGGGGATCCGGATAGATGAAGGGCAGGCCGCGCGAGTGGCGATAGGCATACGCGGCGATCGTGCGGATCTTGCTGATAAGCCGGGCGGCGGCCATACGAAAGCGCTCGGCGTCCTCCAGCTCGAAGAGTTCGGGATGAAAGCAGGACAAGGCGTTGATCATGGCCGAGAGGATCGCCATCGGTGGGGCCGAGCGCGGAAACCCCTCGAAATGGTGCTTCATCCCCTCATCGAGGTCGGCATGGGCCGTCAGATTGCTAGCGAAGCCCAGATACTCCTCCCGCGTCGGGAGGTGCCCGAAGATCAGGAGCCAAGCCACCTCGACGAAGTTCGGTGCGGCAGCGAGCTCCTCGATCGGGATGCCGCGGTAGCGCAGGATCCCGCGATCGCCGTCGATGAAGGTGATGGCGCTCTTGCAGCTGCCCGTGTTGGCATAGCCTGGGTCCAGCGTGACGAGACCGGTCTCGGCCCGCAGCTGGCGGATATCGAGGGCGCGCTCGCCTTCGCTGCCGGTCAGGATAGGGAGCTCGAGCTCAGCGTCGTCGAGGATAAGCGTGGCGTTGGCGGACATGACGGGTGCTTCCACAAAAGGTCGATGAAGGTCTCCAAAGAGTAAGCGCGTTTGCCGATGACGTCGCGGCTTCGAGGAGATATGCCGCGTCAGCGCGATGGTGCTGGCGAGGGACTTCCGCAGCACCCATCGCCCTCGGGGTGGGGGATCCCCTCGCTAGGCCCCGATGCGACCGGATAGGAGTCGAACTTGTCGCGGGCATCCAGTAGCTCGAAGCTGCGTCCCTCGCCGTCGACGGTCAGGAGGCCGGTGCGCCCGCGCCAACGTGCATAGGGTCCGTTAAACCCGCAGGTCTGGGACCTGCAGCCTCCCGATGTCGAGCGCGACGCGTTGGGGCGCGGCCGCAGCGAGACCGTCGCCGCCACCGGTGGGCCCCGGTCTGGCCAGCCGCTGCGACACTCGACAGATGCAGGCGCAAGGGATACCAGCTGAAGCCTCTCTGCCAACGCACTCTGAGCTGCTCCGGTGTGAGGTCGTTCAGCCACCGCTGGGTCTGCGGAACGTTCACGGCCAGGTTGGCAATCAGCAGCCAGGCGCCCCAGAGGATTGCGGCAGCGGCCAGGACGCAGATCGCAAGCTTCATCCGAGAGACGGCCTCCTCGCTCGTCAGTCTTGAGCGCCATCAAACCAGATGGCTTGGTCCCACGTCTACTTGACCCGCTCACGCGTCGGAGCCCACCCCTTGCTGCGCACCACCGGCGCCGATCGCAGCCCCGTCCAGGCTGCCGCGTGGTGAGCCGGCTGCTCCGCACAGCGGATCCTTCTATGAGGCGCAGCCCGCAGGGTCCGCTGTGCGGACCTGGTCCTATGAGGCGCAGCCCGTAGTCCGCTGCGCGGACCTTGCCCGATGGCAGGGCCTATAATGAAAGCCACAACACGAGTCGCGGCGTCTCTCGGCGACCGGAAGATACGGCGCAAGCCGAGTGGGGTAAGCACCGTTTGCCATCTGGTGCCCAAGCTAAGACCTTGGCCGTAGGGTCTCCTGTACCGATTCTAGTCCTTGCCTGTTTGTATCGCGCAAGCCGCTCATGACAGTCACCTATCGTCGTGCGAATCCGGAGGATTTGGCCTTCATACAAGGGGTTGCTCAGCACGCGTTGGTTCGCCAAAACAATCCGGACGCGAAGCTCTTCTCGCGTTGGTTGAAGAGGTACATGGTCGGTGATAACCGCCATGACGGCTTGTGCCATACGCACTACTTGATCACACGCGATAACCTCTCGGTTGGACATATCGCTGAATATCTATACGTCGATCAAGTCGCCGTCACCAGAGATTTATCAGGCAAGGTCTGCTACCTTGGCTTCGATGTTCATCCCAATTATTGGGGCCAGGGCATTATGAAAGCGGCGCTCTATCGCTACATGAAGGATGGATTCGAGAGTAATAGGTTCGAGCACCTGGTTTCAGAATGTCTCAACGATAACTCCAAGTGCAAGCGACTGCTTGAGGGCGTGGGGTTCCTAGCACTAGACGTCGGCTTCGCCGATCAGTTTTGGCATATGTGGAAGTCTAAGGGGCTTGGTCTCAAATCGCGGTATTGGTACTCATACGAGAAATGGTCAAGTGACGCGACGCACCAACCTGCCGGCAAGGCCAGGTAAAGACGCCATGCGTGGACATCTCCATCCGCTAGGTTGTCGAGCTAATCGCCGATGTGCTGAAGTACCGCGGCGAGGAGTGGGGCCGCGCGGGCATGTCCGACATTGAGCGCGGCGCGTGGAGGACATGGATTCGCCGGGCTTTCATTTCGAGGATGGCGACGCCTACGTCTTCGACTATCTGGACTAGCACTGAGCGAGCCTGCCCATGCGCATGCATCAACCGCCTCATCCTGGCGAGCTTCTGCGGGAGTTGTGGCTCAAGCCGCTGAAATTGAAGATTAAGCACGCTGCCAACGTTCTGTAGATCTCACGCGAGGCGCTGTTCGAACGCGTCAACGCCCGGACGCGCTTAACTCCTGAGAGGGCAGTTCACCTGGAACTGGCTCTCGGCAGGAGCGCTGAAAGCCGGCTGGAGCATCAGGCGGCTTATGATCCTTGGCGGTTGAAGGCCAGAAAGCCGCCTTGGGCGTGCGACGTCTGGCGGCCTGAAGCGGAGTCCGATGCGCCCTCTTTGAAGAACTTTGCCCAGCGCTCGGTTTCGGCTTCGATCCGCCAGCGGCTCGTCACGCACCGGCTCTTTCTGGCCCTGCTCTTGGCTACAGATACCGGAGAGCGGCGATGACCAAGGCCGCGCTGGTGGTGATAAAACCGACCAGCCAGAGAAAATGCTGGTCGTGGCGCTTGAGCATCTCATCGAAGCGTTTGTCTATCTGCTCGAAGCGTTTGTCTATCTGCTCGAAGCG
>CAZOWL010000044.1:13587-33868 GCA_964583605.1 uncultured Chromatiaceae bacterium
TCTCATCGAAGCGTTTGTCTATCTGCTCGAAGCGTTTGTCTATCTGCTCGAAGCGCTTGTCCACCTGCTCGAAGCGTTTGTCCACCTGCTCGAAGCGCTTGTCCATGTCTGAGCGCATGGCCGCAAAGCGGGCGTCCATGTCCGCCTGCAGCGCCGCGAAGCGTTCGTCCGCCTGCGCGAAGCGTTCGTCCATGCGCGCGAAACCTTCGCGCATCAGCTCCCGCTGGTGCTTGAGCTCCTCCTCCACCCGCACCATGCGCTCGCGCAACTCGATTTCATAGACCGGCGGCGGTTTGCCGAGGCTCTGCTCGGCCAGCCACTCGCCGAGATGCGCTTTGATGAAGGCAATGTCTTCCTCGGCCAGGGCCATGCTGGAGGTTCCTCGCGTGGTCATGTCGTGGTGATCTATCGACAGATTCTAGCGAAGAGCGGTCACGGCTGCGACGCCGAGCGGGCCGACGCCTGCTCGATCAGGCGATGCTCGTCGCCACCCGCGGCGGCGACGAGCAGTGGGTCGATGTGTCATTACAACGAGCGCCGCGCAGCACGTTCGCTCCCTCGCCCTGGGAGAGAGTTGGGGTGCGGGAACGATCCGGGCGAGGCGACCTTTCGTCATCCGGGGTGGCTTGCCACGCCCCATGATCGATAGGCCAGCGCTTCGGGTAGGTCCCCGTCTAGGGCACGCACCGCATACCATACCGCGGCCCATGGCTCCGTTCACCGCCGCTTCACCAGCGCCCCGACCTGGGGGCGAGCAACAACGGGATCAGCTTGGCCAATGGCGTCTTGCGCCTGCGCTCGATATCGCTCTTCACCTCGCCGCGGAGCGGCTCGATCTGCAGTCGGAAAGACTGCCCTGCAACCGCGGCCTTGGCGAACAAGCCCCGGCGCTCTGGGCTCGTGATCGGCGACTGATCGCCAGTCATCGATCCAGTCGTCGAGCAATGGCGGGAGCCAAAACGCGTCGCCCGCCGCAGCGGCATCCTCCGGGAGTCTAAACTCGAGGACATCGGTCCCGATGTGGATCGCACCGCCGACAAGACGCTCTACGGCCAGCATGGCCCT
Organism: uncultured Chromatiaceae bacterium; assembly: GCA_964583605.1. Classification (GTDB taxonomy): domain Bacteria; phylum Pseudomonadota; class Gammaproteobacteria; order Chromatiales; family Chromatiaceae; genus CAZOWL01. Next base: position 14,653 of record CAZOWL010000044.1, read on the forward strand.
CAAGAACGTGATCTGAATCGAAATGGCTCAGCGGATCACATGCCTCATCGAATCCTCTCGCTTGAGCTTCTGGAGCGGCCTTCTTGGTGCGAGGTCTCTGATCCAGTCAGGTGCACCTCATCGTGCGTTTCCGCGCTTGAGATCCAGATCGTATGATCGACGACCCCACGACCGAAGCGAGCACCGCGCCGGCTGACGACTACGACAGCCCCTGGAAGGAGGCCGTCACCGGGGCGTACCCTCCCATCACACCTGTATTACATCGAAAACGCCGATATGAATGGTCAATCAATTCCGTTTGTCTGATCTCGAATCCGCGCTTAATCTTACTTCAACAGTGTGGTTTGGTTCTGATGCGGAGAGCGCATGATGATCGCCGTGAGAGTATCGATGAAGGTGACCCAGGAGCCTTTGAAACGGACACCGGTCGTTCTGAAGCTGGACGCCGACGGTTCTGAGACCGGGCCGGTCCTGACCGACCGCGCAGGTGTCGCCGAATTCGACCTGGCTGCGACAAGCGGGAAGATCCTAGTGTCCGGAATCGAGCGCTATGACGGGCGGCTCGACGGCGAGATCCCGATTGAGCTTTGGTCGATCAACCAGGCCGAGCAGGACTCCGCAGGACTGCCCGGCATCTTACCTTCGGGAAGCAACGCCTACCCGTGCATGACAACCCGCACGTTGGAAGTCGCCGGCCGGAGTATCGTCACCGACGGTGAAGGCTATTTGGTTGACCCTTCGGATTGGTCTGAGGCCTTCGCCCGTGCCCAGGCCGAGCTGGAGGGTCTGACGCTGAGCGCCGAGCATTGGGAGGTGATCCGCTTTCTGCGGGCGCGCTTCGCAAAGAAGGGCACTCAGGCTACAGTGCGCGAGATGATCGCCCATTTCCGCCAGGTCTGGGGCCGCGATCGGGGCAGTAATCGCTATCTCCACAAGCTCTTCCCGCGTGGCGGCCCGCAAAAGCAAGGCAACCGGCTTGCTGGCCTCCTGCGCACGAAGGGCGAGCATTGACGGAGGAGAACGGACCATGCCTGACATATTGCACGAGCCGCACAAGCCGCAATTCGCCTCGGCACCGAATCAGGCCCGCAAGGCGGCCACGGCGGAGGATGCCTGGGCCGCGGCGGAGGAGTTGAGACCAATGGTTGGCAAAAGCCGCGCCGCGGCGAAGGCCCGCCGCGCGGGTGTCGCGGCGCGGGGCAAGATGGCGTTGCCCCCTGAGGAGCGCTGAGCGCGCCTCTTCTCTCTCTGGTTGATCGGCAGGCCGAGCCCTGCGATCAGCACGGGCAAGAAGAGGGCGGCGAGGATCTGCACCGTCGTAGATCGATCGGCAAGGGATGCAGCTCTTCGTAGGTCGACTTCCGCATCGATTCCGACCTCGTTACTATGAAATTCGCGAAGCACCTTCGCTCCCTCGCCCTCTGGGAGAGGGTTGGGGTGAGGGAACGACCAGGGCCGAGGCGACATGTCATCGTCCGGGGTGGCTCGCCTCGGCCCTGATCGTTCGACAGGGAGAAGAGCGCCGGGTCCGGGATCGTCGTGATCTATGGTTCGTGACGGAGGTCAAGGCCGCGCGGACCATAGAGGTCGAAGGGCTCAAGGAATCCGTACGCGAGTATGGATAGCGCCCGAGGTGAGCCTAGGTGGTCAGCGCTGGGCCGTGCGCGCGTCAGCGACGGTCCGTTCGACCGTCGCGATCCAGTGCGCGGGAAAGCGTTTCGCATCGGTGAGCCAATCCACCAGTGCGGACACGGCGCCGTCGACCCCGTTCAGCTCGTCGGCTACAGCGGAGAGAAGCAGTCGGCCAGTACCGCGGTGCATCTCGACGAGGGTCGATCCGACGTATTCCTCGAACCGTGCGGCCAGCATCTCGAAACGCCAGCCCGGGATCGCCTTGAGCCGGCATTTGCGGAGCGCCTTAGCTGCCTGAAGGAGCTTGTCGTAACGCGCCGCGTGATCTGAGCGCGCTTCTGTCAAGGCCTGGTGCAGGGAGTACAGCGTCTGCTCGAGAGTAATTCGCGGTATGCCGCGAGTCGCCAACACGCGGCCTAGCCACTCGACTTGCTGCTGTAGCACGTCCTGGTCGAGCTCCGCGAGTGTGACCAGCCAGCAGGCGTCGCTGTCGGAGAATCGCTTGCCGCGCTCGCCATACCGGGCTGCGAAATAGGCGAATGCGTCCCAGACGTCCTGGCTTGCGTGAAGGGCCGCGTTTACCTCGACTTCATTCTGCGGTATCGGACAAGTGCCGGCCTCCGGATTGACACGGGTGACGTGCAGGCAGAGCCTCTGACCATCGCTCGGATACAGTGCCGAGTAGAGATCGGTCAATCCACTGAAGGTCTCATGTGCCGCAGCGACGACCGCCTTGTGCAACGCGGCGTCCACCAACGCGTGGTTCATGCGCTGCGAGAATACGGTCCACGCAGTGCTGAGGCGTACTCCATAGCTTGCGTAGTAGCGACCGCCGCGGTTCCCGTCTAAGCGATAGGTGGCGGCAACGTCGCCCCGATGCACGGCGTTCCCGAGGGTCATCCCTTCGAGGACATAAAGATCGCCGAGCAATGAGGCTGGCTCTTGGGCGCACCGTGCTCGTATGCGTTGGCCGATGAGAAGCGCGGTCTCGACGACCGGTACGGAATCCCACACGGGGGCGGACTCGAGGTCGGCTATGTCTGTCAATAGCAGAGTGACTTTGCGGAGGTCATCATGCCAGACGGTCCTCAGGCGATCGTCCTCGGCGGTGGAGATCTCCCGCTCGAGTGTGGCGTGGATGATGGCCAACGCGCGCAGTTGCCGGATATAGCACTCGAACGGCAGTCGTTGCTCACCCAGCGCCACGAAGAACGGCAGTGCCTCGATTTTCGTGTGGTATTCCGTTGTCTCGGCCTTCAGCCGAGCCATGATGTTCATCGCTCGCATGTTTGGTGATCCCCAAGCTTTCCGTGAGGTCGACGGCGCCGGCCATCGGTCCTGTCTTGGAGTGGTGCCGGCAGCTCGTTGCCCCCAACGATGAGCGGTCTGCAGTGACTGATCGATTGGACCCTCTAGTACCCTGTTTCACCTTATCTTGCGTTCTGAGCATGCAAGATAAGGTGAAACAGGGTACTAGGGACGCCTCGATCGGCGGAAGAGATCCCGGCTCTGAAGAGGCTTGCCACCAAGATGCAGGGCCAATGCCATGCGCAGCAGGCGACGTGCCTCGCGAGTTTGGCTGCCCTCTAAGGCCTGCTCGCTGGCGAGACGCAGGAGGGTCGCGCCTCCGACTGTGCCCTCCGAGACGCCATCGATTGCAGCCAACAGACCGCGTTCCGGCTCGAAGCGATAGCGACCGTCGGTCGTGACCGAGCGGCCAGTATCGGCCTCGCGATCGAGCACCAAGCCGTAACCGAGCACTGCTAGCAGCCGCAGCTCGAAGCGTCGCAGCACCGTGTCGATGTCTTTGCCTTGGGCCAGATCATGTACGGCTGAGTGGTAATAGGCGAACAGGTCTTCGTGCGGGTCGTGACGTGCGAGCAGGCGCATCAATAGCTCGTTGAGATAAAAACCGCAGTACAGATGGTCGCCGGTAAGCTGAAAGGCCGGGCCGGCTGGCTCGACCCGGCCAATCGTACGCACCTCGCCGCGACCGCTCCAGGTCAGCCAGAGGGGTTGGAAAGGCTGGAGCAGGACCGCTGTCGGTGCGCGACCGCGGCGTGCGCCCTTGGCGATCGCCGGGAAGCGTCCGTGCGCCGTCGAGAGGACCTCGACCAATAGGCTGGTATTGCTGTAATCGCGCCGATGCAGGACCAGACAACGCTGCAAATGCGCCGTTGGCTCGGCGGTCATAGACCCGCGTCACGAGGGTGAGGTCGGGCTTGCGCTAGACGGTGCGCGAAGCCGTTGTGCGCATGAGCGGACCGCTTCACATGGGCAACGGCAACGGCTCTCCCGGCACCCTCGGGACCTGCGCTCTCACGCTGCGCCGGTCGGTTGCGGGCGGGGTGTGCATTAGTCACGGTAGCCGAGGCTCGCCAGGGCCGCCTCATCGCTCGACCAGCTCTTGCGCACCTTCACCCAGACCTCGAGGTGCACGGGCCGGTCGAAGAGACGCTGCATCTGTTGGCGTGCTTCACTCGCCGCGGCCTTCAGGGCCTCGCCGCGATCGCCGATGATGATCGCCTTCTGGCCCGGGCGCTCGACCCAGATGAGGGCGTGGATCCGATATCGACCGCCGCTCTCGTCGACCTGCTCGATCTCGACGGCCGTCCGGTAAGGCAGCTCGTCGCCGTAGCGGCGCATCAGCTGCTCGCGCAGCAGCTCTGCCGCGAAGAATCGCTCTGAGCGGTCGGTCAGCTGATCTGCTGGAAAGAGATTCTCCCGCGGCGGAAGGGCTTGCAGGATCGCTGCCTCGAGGCGATCGAGCTGCTCGCCGCGCAGGGCCGAAACGGGTACCAGGTCGCGGAAGTCATGGCGTTGCGCCAGCGCGTCGAGGAATGGCAGCAGGCGCGATTTGTCCTTGATTCGGTCGATCTTGTTGACGACGGCTATCGCAGCCGTGGACGACGCGCTAAGGGCTCTCAGGGCCTTATCGTCCTCGTCGGTCCAGCGTCCTGCCTCGACAACGAGCAGCACGAGATCGACCTCGCCGATGACCGTTTGGGCTGCCCGGTTCAGGTAGCGGTTGAGCGCGCTCGTGCCGCGTCGATGAATGCCCGGGGTGTCGACGAACACCATTTGCCCAACCGCCTGGGTCTTGATCCCGAGTACATTGTGGCGTGTGGTCTGCGCCTTCGACGAGGTGATGACCAGCTTCTGACCGAGTAGGCGGTTGAGCAGCGTCGACTTGCCCGTGTTCGGCCGACCGATGATGGCGACGTAGCCGCTGCGGTTCGGGGCACTAGCTGGCATCGTCGAGCTGCTTCAGCATCAATTCGGCGGCCGCTTGTTCGGCTCGTCGTCGGCTCGTGCCCTCGCCGAGCACCTCGGCTCCCTCATCTGGGAGGCGACAGCGCACGTGGAACACCTGCGAGTGTGGGCTCCCCTCCGTCGCGAGCACCTCGTAGTGGGGCAGTGGTCGCCGGCGGGCTTGCAGGCGCTCTTGGAGTCGCGTCTTAGGGTCTTTCCCGACCTCTTCTGCCAGCGTGCGGCTCAGAGCATCGCCAAACACGCCGAGGATGACCTGGCGCGTCGCTTCGAACCCCTCGTCGAGATAGACGGCGGCGAATATGGCCTCTAGCGCATCGGCGAGGATCGAGTCGCGATGGTGTCCGCCGGTGCGCCATTCCCCGGCCCCGAGACGCAGGCCGTCACTGAGCATCAGATGACGTGCGACCCCGGCCAAGGTCTCCTTATTGACAAGCGCGGCCCGCATCCGGCTCAACTGGCCTTCTGAGGCCTGCGGATGGCGTCGCCAAAGGGCCTCGGCGATGACGAGGCCTAGTAGGGCGTCGCCCAAGAACTCGAGACGCTCGTTGTTGTGGCTGCCGGCACTGCGATGGGTCAAGGCTTGCCTGAGCAATCCTTCGTCATGGAAGCTGTGACCGAGGCGGTGCGCCAGTGCGCGTAGGTCAGTGCTCACCTGCTCGGCATCGTCTCCGTATGCTCAAACTTCATCACGGCGTCGACGTTGAACGCGACCGGACGGCGGATCTCGTAACGGACCGTGACGTCGGTCTCCCCCGTCGCGGCCCGCTCGAAACGGAAGTCCGCCGGCTTGACGTTGGTGACGCCGTTGATATCGAGTCGCCTGGTGATCATGCTGAGAAGGCTGCTTCTCGGCGCCCCCGCCGCATTCGGGTCCTTTCTGACCGATGCCATCACGGATTTGACAGTCATGAACTCCATGTACGACGGCCCCAGTCGCAGTGCCACGGTCAGCGCAGCGGCGGCAACGATCAACCAGATCAAGATGCCGAGTGCGCCGGTGCCGCGTTGCGACCGCCGATGGTGGGGCCTTCCGTTGGCGCGGTCCCGACTCAGGATCTGTGTTGGCGGCAGAGCTGTTCCGGCCATTCTTGGTGTCTCCGAGCTGTCACTGCTTTTGCCATGATTCTAAGGACAGGATAGGCCGGGGGCGTCGCTAGTCGATGCCATTGCCGATGCGACTCCAGTCGATCGGGAAGCCGCCGCGTTGGCCGTTCCAATGCATCCATATCGCGAAGGCCCGACCGACTAGGTTCTCCTCGGGCACCAGCCCCCAGCAGCGACTGTCGTTGCTGTTGTCGCGATTGTCGCCCATGACGAAATACTGACCAGAGGGGATCTTGATCGGACCATAGGCCAGCTCTCGGCACATGGGCGGGAAGTCCGGCCGGCGCGGATCGACCAAGATGCGATGCTCTGTGCCGCCGAGGTCCTCGTCGAGCTCGACCGTGCCCTTGAGAGCCGACGTTGAGCCAGCGCCGGTGTAGCGGCCGAGTGAGCTCTGGGGCTGAGCCTCGCCATTGATGTAGAGGGTCTTGTCGCGATAGTAGATCTCATCGCCGGGCTCGGCGACGACACGCTTGATATAGTCTGTGCGCGGGTCGGCCGGGAAGCGGAACACGATTACGTCGCCTCGCTCAGGCTCGCCGAGGTTGAGGAACTTACTGTTGAGCACCGGCCAGCGCAGGCCATAAGCAAACTTGTTGACGAGGATGAAATCTCCGACCAAGAGGGTCGGCATCATCGAGCCCGACGGGATCCGGAACGGCTCGACGATGAAGGAGCGCAGCAACAGCACGACGAGCAGCACCGGGAAGAAGGATCGGGCGTACTCGACGACGATTGGCTCCTTAACGGCCGTCGCGTCACCAACCGGCCGGCGACGCGGCGCCAGCCACAGACGATCGATGCCCCAAATGACGCCGGTGATGAGCGTCGCCAAGACCAAAAAGGTTGCAAAATCGAAGTGCATGATCTCGTTCCGAGGTTGTACTTACTATGAAATTCGCGAAGCACCTTTGCTCCCTCGCCCTCTGGGAGAGGGTTGGGGTGAGGGAACGATCAGGGGCGAGGCGACATTTCATCGTCCGGGGTGGCTCGGCTCGCCCCATGATCGTTAGTTGTCCCTATCCACCTGCAAGACGGCTAAGAAGGCCTCCTGGGGGATCTCGACGCGGCCGACCTGTTTCATCCGCCGCTTGCCGGCCTTCTGTTTTTCGAGCAGCTTGCGCTTTCGGGTCACATCGCCGCCGTAGCACTTGGCCGTCACATTCTTGCGCAGGGCCTTGACCGTGGTGCGCGCAATGATCTTGCTGCCGATCGCGGCCTGGATGGCCACCTCGAACATCTGGCGCGGAATCAGCTCCTTCATGCGCTCGGTCAGCTCCCTCCCGCGCGTTTGTGCCTGATTGCGGTGGACGATAATTGACAGGGCGTCAACGCCTTCACCGTTGATCAAGATGTCGAGCTTAACCAAGCTCGCCGTTTGGAACCGCTTGAATTCATACTCGAACGAGGCGAAGCCACGGCTCACCGACTTGAGGCGATCGAAGAAATCGAGCACGACCTCACTGAGCGGGAGCTCATAAGTGACCTGGACCTGGCCGCCGAGATATTGGATCTGCTTCTGTACGCCACGCTTCTCGATGCAGAGGCCGATGATCGCGCCAAGGTAATCCTGCGGCACGAGGATGTGGGCCTCAATGACGGGCTCGCGGATCTCGGCGATCTTGCCGAGCTCGGGCAGCTTGGCGGGATTGTCGACCGGAATCACTTCGCCGTCGGTTCGCAGGACCTCATAGATGACGGTCGGGGCCGTCGTGATGAGGTCGAGGTCATACTCTCGCTCAAGCCGTTCCTGAACGATCTCCATGTGAAGCATGCCAAGGAAGCCGCACCGAAAGCCGAACCCCAGTGCCTGCGATGTCTCGGGCTCGTAGAACAGGGCCGCATCGTTGAGCCGTAGCTTGCTCAGCGCGTCGCGAAGCTCCTCGTAGGCGTCGGCGTCGGTCGGGTACAGACCGGCGAAGACGCGTGGCTGCACCTGCTTGAAGCCCGGCAGCTTGGGCGCAGGGCGATCCGGCCGGATGATGGTATCGCCAACCGGAGCGCCGTCTATCTCCTTGATGCCGGCAATGAGATAGCCGACCTCGCCGGCGCCGAGCCGTGGGCGTTCGAGCTTCTTCGGTGTAAACACGCCGACGTTATCCACCTGGTGCGTGCGGCCGGTGGAGACCATCTGGACCTTGTCACGGGGGCGAATCTCGCCGTTCATCACACGAATCAATGAGACGACGCCGACATAGGGGTCGAACCAGGAGTCGATGATGAGCGCCTGCAATGGTGCACCAAGGTCTCCCTGGGGCGCCGGGATTCGAGCCACCAAGGCCTCGAGCAGCTCGGGTATGCCGACGCCGGTCTTGGCGCTGACACGCACGGCGTCGCGCGCTTCCAGACCGATGATCTCCTCAATCTCCGTGATCACGCGCTCGGGCTCGGCGGAGGGCAGATCGATCTTGTTCAGCACCGGCAAGACCTCGAGGCCTTGCTCGATCGCGGTATAGCAGTTGGCGACGCTCTGTGCCTCGACACCCTGAGCGGCGTCGACGACCAGCAGCGCCCCTTCACATGCGGCCAGCGAGCGCGAGACCTCGTAGGAGAAGTCGACATGGCCCGGGGTGTCGATGAAGTTGAGCTGGTAGATCTCACCGTTCCTTGCGCGGTAGTCCAGCGTGACGCTCTGGGCCTTGATCGTGATACCCCGCTCGCGCTCGAGATCCATCGAATCGAGCACCTGCGCCGACATCTCGCGCGCCGTGAGAGACCCGCATAGCTGGATGAAGCGATCGGCAATCGTCGACTTGCCGTGGTCGATGTGGGCGATGATGGAGAAGTTGCGGATGTGATCGAGATCGGCCATCGATGTGCGTCGACCCTCGTACGCGTCTATCGCTGGAATCGCCGCTGCGGACTTGGTGCCAAGGCAGCGCGGCGGGTCGGCTCGCGGGGCGGGACATCCTTGCCCTTTTCCCCTCGCGGTGTGCTCGCGCCAGTTGGCGCTATCGACGGGAGGGAGGATAGGTCGATGCCAGGACCCTTTCCTTACTCGCTGCGCGAAAGCCTTTACCTGAAGCTGGCCACGATGGCCAGCTGAGGACAGCCGCTGGGAACGACGCCGAGGGCTCACCTGTGATGCCCGCATTGTTCCCAACGAGTGGGTGGTCAAAGGCCCCCGGCGCCTGCCCCAGGCGAGGCGAGGACAGCCGCGGATGATAGCAGATTGGCGTGGCGCGCATGGAGGCTGCGCGGCGCATCCGCGCCGCTGGCACAGCGTGCCCCCGGATCGCCTCGGTCAGGGAGCTTCTGCTGGGATTCGAACGGCGTAGAATAGGCGGCCCTCGCCGCGCTGGATCAGCAATGCGACCGAACGACCTGGCTCGAAGCCGTCCAAGATCTCTTTCAGCTGCGGCGGACTCTCGATCAGCTCGTTGTTGAGGGCCAGGATCACGTCACCGGCGCGGACCCCTGCCCGTTCGGCCGGCCCGCTCTCGACGCTCTCGACGACGACGCCGCCACGCTCGATGCCGAGCTCTTCACGCTGCTCCGCAGTCAGCTCGCTCACGACCAGGCCGATGCGATTCGACTCTGCGGGCTGTTGGGGCGCGGCGCTGCGGCCGGCAAGCACATCCTCGTCAGGTAGCTCGCCGATGACGACCTCGATGGTCCGGGTCTTCCCGCTGCGCAGGATCTCGACCTGCGCTGGCTCTCCGACCTCGCTTGCGCCGACGATCGGAGGGAGCGAGCCGGATGTCGGTACCTCGCGGCCGTTGAATCGCAGGATGATATCACCCGGCTGAAAGTCGGCCTCGGCGGCCGGGCTGTCAGGCAGCACCTGGGCGATCAGGGCACCCCTGGGCTGGGCCATGCCGAAGGTCTCGGCGAGCTCGCGGGTGACGTCTTGAATCAGGACGCCCAGCCAGCCGCGGCTGACGCGGCCCTGGGTCTTGAGCTGCTCGACGACGTCCATCGCGACATCGATCGGGATCGCGAATGACAGCCCCATGAAGCCGCCGGTGCGACTGTAGATCTGCGAGTTCACGCCGACCACTTCGCCATCCAGATTGAACAAAGGCCCGCCGGAGTTACCGGGGTTGATGGCGACATCCGTCTGAATGAAGGGCACATAATTCTCGCTCGGCAGGCTGCGCCCCATGGCGCTGACGATCCCCGCGGTGGCCGAGTGCTCGAAGCCGAACGGCGAGCCGATCGCCAACACCCACTCGCCTACCTTAAGATTCTTCGCCGAGCCTAGGCTGACGGTCGGGAGGTCTTGACCGTCTACCTTCAGCAGGGCGATGTCGCTACGCTTGTCGGTCCCGACAACGGTCGCGACGAACTCACGACGGTCACTGGTGCGCACGATGATCTCGGTTGCCCCGTCGACGACATGGGCGTTGGTGAGCACATCGCCGTCGCTCGAGATGATGAACCCCGAGCCCAGCGAGCGGGCCAAGATCTCGTCATTCGGCGCCTCACCTCCGCCTTCCTCACCAAAGAAGCGCCGGAAGAAATCGTAGAAGGGACTGTCCTCCGGCAGGTCGGGAATCGAGAACTGCATTGCCGGCGGATTGGCTCTCGATTGCTGCGAGCTGATGTTGACAACGGCCGGTCCCTGCTGCTCGAACAGGTTCGTGAACTCGGGTAGGCTCGCGGCGAGAACACCGAGCGGCGCGAGGAGACCGAGGACGGCCACGATCAAGATCAAGGCGGGTCGACGGACGTTGGACATAGGCCCTCCGGGGTTGTGATCTGGTTTCCTAGTCAATGCGGTCTCGGTCCGGTCACGCGGCCGACATCGGCAAGATGAAGCGCGACGCGGTGCGACGCAGGCGGCTGCTCGAGGCGCAGCACGACTGCCTGATAACGGGCGTCGCCGCGATGCCTGTGGCTAAAACGAGCTAGCCAGGCGAGACCCGCGGTCAGGCCGGCCAACGCGCCAAGGAGACTTATCGCGTCGGTCGCCGGCCAGGCAAGCTGCTGGGCCAGCCATTCGCCAAGAACGCCCCCGAGGATCAACGCGAGCACCGGGCCCAGATAGGCAGCGGCCGAGGCCGATAGGATACTGCCCCCCGGTATCCCGACCACCACACGATCACCAGGCTCGGCATCGATGCGGTTGAGCGCAGACAGGCGCAGCGGCCGCCGCCCAAGTGCTCGATCGAGCAACGAGACGCCGCAGCCAGCCTTGGCCGAGCAGCTCCCGCAGCTGGAGCGCCGCTCGGTCTGCACGTCGGCTAAGTTCCCATCCCGCAGAACGACAACACCCGTCTCTTCTATCATGCCAGGGATCATCGTATGGATCATGGCACGTCCGCGCCCGTATGTCGGATCCCGGCGAGGACCGTCTCGACCGTTGCGGCCGGCACCTCCCCCACAACGGTCACCCGATGGCCAGCGACCTGTCCACCTATCGCGTGGATCGCCCCAATGTGCGTTGTGCCGTCGAGACCGTCGCCATCGTCGGGCTCGACATAGACCGACACTGACGCGAGACCGTCGGACAGCAGAAAGTGCTCGACTTCCGTATCCCCGTCAGCGTCGGCAACCTGATACATCATGAGATCGAAACCGGTGGGCAGGTCATCAAAGCGCCAAGGCGAGGACGAGGAGTCCGCCACGACCGCCGGCGGCGCGGCGCTGGCGGCCGGTTCAATCGGCACTGGGCGGGAATTGAGCTTCACTGTCGTAAACATGACCTGCTCGATCGGCTCGGAGTCACTTCCCATCAGATCAGTCTTCAAGGGCAACCCAGTCTCTCGGTCCAGATAGAACCGATAGCCATAGCGCAGCGTATCGTTGGGAATGATGCCGACGACATCGGTTTGGCGGCCCGCCACGCGCGCAACCCCCAGCGAGTGTAAACGGTAGTGGCCATCTAGTACCTCGAGATTCATCGCCCGCGAGCGTAGCAGGTCGTGGGCCACGGTACCGCGTTTAACCGATATGGGATGGCTATTCGGGAGGATGCAGGTCACCTCGTCCTCCTCACGCGTGACGGAACGCACGGGTCCGGTCATCGACACCAGCCGCTCGTGTGCCCGGTCCCCTTCGACGGTGTGGTAGATGTAGAGGGTCTCCAGGCGATTCTGGTGGAGATAGACCAGCGTCCCTTCGAAGCTCAGCTCGTTTACCGCCGCCGCCATCCTTTGCAGCTGCTCGATCGCCGAGGTCGGCGGGGAGCTCGCTGCGACCCCGAACGCCAGGCCGGCAATGAGAATCGCCGCGACGGCCCTGACGAAGGGCTGCTGCTCAGCGCCCAGCGTCATAGCCAACGAAGGTCGCGTAAGGGAGAAGGCCCTTCATACCCGAGGCGGGGGCATACTCCTGGTGATTGACCAGAAGCTTGTCGAGCTTGGTCTCGAGATCTGGCTCGTCGATATGCCAGCGCTGGCTGGGATAGTCAAGCAGGAATTGCGGCGCCGGGGGTAGCGTGTTGCCGGCAATCGTCGTCGGCGGAGCAGCGTCAGTCGTGGGCTCGAACAAGGCCGGCACGGCGAAGATCGCAAGAAAGGCCACGGCAGCGGCCAGCGCGGCGCCCGCCAGAGGCGCCGCCGCGTAGATGGAGGCGCGGCGTCGGATCGCCGCCGGAGCAAGAACGGTCGGCTCGGCCGCCAAACGTGTCGCCAAGGCCTCGGCTACGCCGCGGACGTCCGAGCGCACGGGCTCGCCGTGCAGCGCGGCGGAGATGAGATGGTAGCGCTCCCAACGTCCAGCGAGCTCGGGATCACGTTCTAGTGCGTCCAGCAGGGCTGGCAACGAGGCGTCACCGAGCTCGCCGTCGATCAATGCCGAGAGTTGTTGATGTTGAGCTTCTCTCATCGTGCAACTTACCCAGAGTTCATGGATTCAGCAGGGGTCTGAGCCGTTTGTCGATGGCCTCGCGAGCACGAAAGATCCGTGAGCGCACGGTCCCGATCGGACAGTCCATTGCGACCGCGATCTCCTCGTAGCTCAAGCCTTCCAGTTCGCGCAGGACGATCGCCGTGCGGAGATCATCCGGAAGATCGTCTAGGGCCTGCTGAACCGTCACGGCGATCTCTTCGGTCAACAGATGACGCTCCGGGGTGCCGTTCTCGCGCAAGCGGCTGCCCATGTCCATCTGCTCGGCGACCTCGGCGTCGACGTCTTCACCGGGGGGCCGTCGCCCTTGGGCCACCATGTGGTTCTTGACCGTATTGATGGCGATTCGATAAAGCCAGGTGTAGAAGGCGCTCTCGCCACGAAATCCGGACAAGGCCCGGTAGGCCTTGAGGAATGCCTCTTGAGTGACGTCCAACACCTCGCCGGAGTCACGGATGTACCGTCCAATTAGGTTGCTGACCTTCTGCTGGTATTTCAGGACCAGCAAATCAAATGCGCGCTTGTCACCCTGTTGCGCGCGCGAGACAAGTTCCTGATCGGCCTCTCTGTCAGACATCACAGACAGACCTCACTGACTTGCTTCCCTGAGTCCGATGGCATTGACAATGAGCCATTGCGAAAGTTCGAGATGCTGCGGATGGGCGGGAATCGGCCGCCTGGCCGGAAGACAGGGCAGACGCATCAGTTTACTGGCGGTGTGGCTCATTTGCATCCCTCGCCTGGCGCTCAGCTTGGCCAACCTGACCCCCCAAGCCTCGTTGAACGGGGTGTGCCGAGGGGGTCGACCAAGCCCCGCGATCCCCGCTTAGCCCGCCGGCGAAGGGGCTCGCCAAGCCGACGCGATGGTGGAGACGCACCGTCTCAAATGGGTCCCGGTGACGGCACGGCCGCGGATTGCGCGGGCGAGGGTCGCTGAGGGTGCACTCGATGGGGACGCGAGGGAAGATCGCGGATGGCATGGCGCATTTGTGCAACGCCAATAGGCCGCGAAAGGCCATGCATCATAGGTGCGGCGATGCCAGGATCCCCGATCGCGGTTCCGATTTCGTCTGTCACGACTCGTCCGGTCTGCCTGAGGCGGGGCCTTGCTTGGCGTCAGGGTGCTTGACCCCATCGCCGTCGGGCATCGCGCGGGGCCCGCCGCAATCCTCGTCGTCGTCCATCAATATCCGCTGACCATCGCCTTCTAGGTCATCGTACTGGCCTGTCCGTGCCGCCCAGAACAGCACCGCGAAGGCCGCGAGGCCGACCAAGAGCATGCCCGGAATCAAGGCGTAGATGACGTCCATCAGGGGCTTACATTGAAATCCGCGTAGCGCGCTCGCTCCCTCGCCCTCTGGGAGAGGGCTGGGGTGAGGGAACGATCAGGGGCGAGGCGACATTTCATGGCCTGGGGTGGCTCGCCCAATGATCGTTGGCACTGGCGCCGCGCGAGGCCTTGGCACCTGGCTCTCCTTCGTGCCAAGCCTTTGGAGACGGGCCGAATTGCCGATCACGGCCAGTGAGCTCAATGGCATCGCGATCGCTGCAACCAGCGGTGTCACCCAGGCGGCCATCGCGAGCGGTACCATGACGGCATTGTAGACCAGTGAGATGCCAAGGTTCTGCCGGATGGTCGTCAACATGTGCCGGGCCAGCTCGACAGCTTGTTCAAGACGCGTCAGGTCACGTCCCATCAGCACAATATCGGCGCTGGCAATCGATACGTCAGTGCCATGGCCCATTGCGATCCCGACATCGGCACGTGTCAAGGCGGGGGCATCATTGATGCCATCGCCGACCATCGCGACGCGCTGGCCGCGCGCCTGCAGCCCACGGATCACCCTGTCCTTGTCCCCGGGCCGGACCTCCGCGATGAACGCTGTGCCGCCGATCTCATCCGCGATGCGCCGCGCCGTCTCACGACGATCACCCGTCAGCATGGTCACTTGTAGGCCTTGCCTCTTGAGCCGGCGGAGGACGTCCGCCGCACCAGGGCGCAGGGGATCGCGCACACTCAGCGCCATTCTTAAGTCGCCGTTCTCGGTCACGAAGACGACGCTGGCGTCGTCACCCCATCGGGCCGCGGTGAGGTCCTCAAAGGCCGAAGTATCGACGCCGACGCGCTCGCGAAGCCAGGTGGCGGTCCCGACCGCTAGCTCCCGCCCTGAGACACGGCCCAGGACACCGCAGCCGGGCAGCACCTCGACATCGGTGACTGGAAGGCCGCGGAATGGGATCTTCACCTCATCGGCGAATCCCACGATCGCGGCAGCGATGGGGTGCTCGGAGCGCCACTCGAGCGCCGCCAGCCGTCCCAAGATGTCACGTAGCTCGGCTGGCGGTGCGACCGCGGCCCCTGCGCTGGCAGTCCAGCGGCCTGTTGCAGAGTCGATGCGGATGACCGATGGTCGGCCCTCTGTCAGGGTGCCTGTCTTGTCCAACACCAGATGATCGATCCGCGCCAGATGCTCGAGTGCTGCGCCGTGCTTGACGAGAATACCGCGGCGAGCCCCCGCACCGCTCGCGACGGCGAAGGCCATCGGGGTGGCCAATCCGAGTGCGCAGGGGCAGGTGATGATGAGAACGGCGGTCGCCGCAGTCACAGCAGTGACCAGATCCACGCGCAACCACCAGAGGAAGGTCGCCGAGGCGAGGATGAGGGTCATCGCGACAAACCAGGGGACGACCCGATCAGCCAAGGATTGGATTGGCGCCTTGCTGGCCTGGGCCTCCTCGACCAGCTGGACGATGCGCCCGAGCGCGGTGTCGGCGAGCAGGCCCTCGGTCCGCAGTTGCAGCACGCCTGCCCCGTTGAGGGTGCCTGCCGCGACATGGTTGCCCGGTTGCTTCGGCACCGCTGCCGACTCACCGGTGAGCATGGACTCATCGACCGAGCTGGTGCCGGCGAGCACCGTGCCGTCGACCGGAATCCTCTCCCCGGGGCGCACCATGACCCGATCGCCCAGCTGCACGGCCCGGATCGGGACCAGGCGCTCGTCGGCTTCATGCAGTACCCTCGCCGCCTGCGGTTGCAGCTCGAGCAATCGTTGCGTCGCGGCAACCGCGCGATGCTTGGAGACGGACTCCAGATACCGACCGACTAGGATGATGAATAGCAGATTGACGACCGTATCCCAATAGACATCCCCGTGCCCGGTCAGGGTCACGGCGAGTGAGTAAAGATAGGTGATGGTGGCCCCAAGGGCTATCGGCAAGTCCATCGTTAGCTGGCCGCCACGCAGGCCACCGATCGCTCCCCGCAGGAACGGAAAGCCCGCGTAGAGGAGCGTCGGCGTAGCAATGACAAGACCAAGCCACTGGAAAAGCGGACGGAACTCGCCCTGATCGGCGCCCGCGTAAAGGGCGATCGAGATCCACATCAGGTTCATCGCGGCGACGCCGGCGAAGGCCAGCCGGTAGAGGAGTGCCCGATCGTGCTGCTGACGTCTGTTGGCCGCGCTGTGCGGGTCGAACGGCACCGCCGCATAGCCGATCTCGCCGAGCCGTTGGAGGATCGCCGAGAGCTTGAGCCGGTTGCTGTCCCAGGCGATGCGCATCCGTCGGCCGGTGAGATTGACGCGGGCTTCGCGAACGCCCGGCATCGACTGCAGGGCGTGCTCGATCAGCCATACACAGGCCGCACAATGGATGCCTTCGACGTAGAGCTGACACTCCCGGTCCGCGCCTGAGCCGGATACGAGCCCCTCCTGAACCGCATCCAGATCGTAGACCGCGAGCTGCTCTGGCGGGGCGGCGGGCGGAGCGAGGATGCCGCCGGGAGGAGTGCGATGATAGAAGCCAGCCAGCCCGGCGGCATGGATGGCCTCGCAGACCGAGCGGCAACCCGCACAGCAGAATGCCCGTTGCTGTTCGTCGATGCGTGCCCAGATGGCCTGGCCTTGCGGCAATGGCAGCCCACAGTGAAAGCAGGTGGATGCAGGAGCAGGAACCGAGGTCGCGCCGGACAGCCCCGCCGCCTCGGCGGATGAGGCGTTATGCATCGGATCACGCATCCGATCAGGGACGCCCGACCTGAATCCGCTCCCCGATGAGGTGCTCGTCGGTCCCGTAGGAGACCGCGACCAGCGTGTCCCAGATGCCGATCAGGGGAAAGACCACCTCGGCAACATAGCGGCCCCGATCCTCCTCGGCCATGGTTGCGGTGAAGTCCTTGGAGGCATCCGCGGGTCGGTAGGCATAGAAGTCGACGCGCGCGGGCGCGACCGGTTGGCCGACCTGATCGACCACGACGAAGCGCACCCGCGTCGGCTCGTTGGCCAGCACATCAGGCGGGATGTCCAGCTGCATTGTCCAGCCCGGGTTGCGAGCTAGCCTCGACGCCATGCTACGCTCGTAGGCTTGGCCACGCGCGTAGTAATCCGCGTTGACCAATCCGGGATCTGTGACGACCGCCAGGTAGACCATCGTTGCATTGACGACCAATACGACCAGGATCATCGCCACCGAGCCGAGAAGCCATGGGCTGCGCCAGGCCGAGATCGGCGGCGTCGTTTCGTTTGCTTCGGATCTCATGGGAGTCTGTCGGACGGCCTCGTGCGGGGTCTTACTGTGAAATTCGCGCAGCACATTCGCTCCCTCGCCCTCTGGGAGAGGGTTGGGGTGAGGGAACGATCAGGGGCGAGGCGACATTTCATCATCCGGGATGCCTCGCCCCATGATCGTTACTGTGAAATTCGCGCAGCACGTTCGCTCCCTCGCCCCATGATCCTTAGAGCGGCGGGCCGATGAAAACGCTTTCGCGCTCCGCCCGGATCGCCTCGCCAGTATCGCGGGTCCCGGACACCTCGAATCGAATCGGTGTCTGCTCGTCTTCGAGCACCTCCAGCGCCGCCTGGGCGAACAAGGTGATAGGGGTCACGTCGCCATGCTTGGCGATGACCGCTCTGTCCGAGCGGGCCAAACGGACCCCTTCGGGGCCCTCGGCCGCGATCCCGAGTGTAATGTCCTCATGAGTCTTGTTGAGGACCTTAAGCGTATATTTGTTCTGGATCGACCCGTCGCTGAGACGCACAAACAAGGGCGCTCGCTCATGCAGGACCTTGAGCTGAATCGCCTCGAGCGATGCGAGACCGTAGAGGATACCCGATGCCGACACCAAAAGGATGGCGGCGTAGACCCAGACGCGCGGTCTCTGTAGCAGGGGAGTCGTTGGGCGCCCCTCGAGCCCGTCGAGCGAGGCGTAGCGAACGAGGCCTTTCGGTCGACCTATCTTCTCCATGACGGCGTCACAGGCATCGATGCACAGGCCGCAGGTGATACAACCCTCCTGCTGCCCATCCCGGATGTCGACCCCAGTCGGACAGACGGCGACGCATTGATGGCAGTCCACGCAGTCCCCGGTCTCGGGGCGCGCGAGAGGCTCGTGTCTTCTCAGTGGACCGCGAGGCTCGCCGCGCCCTGCGTCGTAAGTCGGCACGAGGGTCGTGCGATCGAGCATGACACCCTGGATCCGGGCATAGGGGCAAAGCCAGAAGCAGGTCTGCTCGCGCAGGAAGCCCGCGAGAACGTAGGTGCCGACGGTGAACAGCGCGACCGTCACATAGGCTGGTAACGGGGCCTGCCCGGAGAAGAAGGCCCGCCAAATCGCGCCGGCATCGGTGAACCAAGCGACGAAGCTCAAACCGGTGACAACGCCGATGGCCAGCCAGAGGCCATGCTTGAGGGTCTTGACGGATAGTTTTCGTACCCCGAGCGGCGCGCGGTCAAGGCGCCGACGCGCCGCCGGCGGACCCTCCAGTCGTTCCTCAAGCCACGTGAAGACATCGGTCCAGACGGTTTGGAAACAGAAATATCCGCACCAAACCCGACCGGCGAGCGCCGTTGTCACCGCCAGCAGGATCGCAAAGAACAGCAGCAGCAGCGATAACATCCAGAAATCCTGCGGCAGGACTGTGGCGCCGAAGAGGTGAAACTGCCGGTTGGGGATGTCGAACAGGATCGCTTGCCGGCCATCCCAGCGCAGATAGGGCCCGAGGAAATAGATCAGCCAGATCGATGCGGCGAGCCACTTGATGCGTCGCCATTTACCCGGAAGGCGTTTGGCATGGATGGTCTGCCCGCCGGTGTTGACCCGCCAATGGCCGTTCTCGTCGTAAAGGGACTGCACGGCCGCCTCCAGGCGCCGTCCCCCGTCGTCATTCACGATACCGCTCCTGCTCGGGATCGGCCGGTCGAAACCCGGGACAGACGGGACCGGAGGTCGAAGACGTTTCCGGGAAAGAACCGACCACAAGAGGAGCAGTATAGGCGAACGGCGCGGATAAAAAGGCCGCTGACGGGCCGGGAAAAGGGCCGAGTCTACTCAGCGGTCACCGCGCGGTGACCATCGATCGGCACCTGGCGCGTCGTGATCCCGCGCGCGGGGGGCGTGGCATCGGGGTCTTGGGGGGTC
>CAZOWL010000045.1:0-33429 GCA_964583605.1 uncultured Chromatiaceae bacterium
CACGCTGGCGGTCACCGCCTTCGCCGCGGCGCTCGAGCTCGAGCCGAACGGCATCCAGCCGCTCACCGGCCTGGTCGGCAGCCGTCTGGCGCTGGAGCAGGGAGACGCGGCGCTCACCGCGCTCGATGAGATGCTCGCGAAGAACCCTGAGAACTTCGTCGCGCTCAACCTGCGCGGCGAGGTGCTGGTGCGCGAGCAGCAGAGCGAGGCGGCGCTCGCCGCGTTCGAGCAGGCCTCGGCGGTGCGTCCCGACTGGGCGGTGCCCTACCTCAACCGCGCCAACCTGCTGCAGGCCGAGGGGCGTGCCGCGGAGGCCGAGGCGTTGCTGCGCGCCGGCATCAAGGCGACCGAGGAGACCCCGGCGCTGGTGCTCAGGCTGGCCGGGCTGCTCGAGTCGCAAGGCAACCGGGCCGGCGCGATCGAGCTCTACCGCTCATTGCTCGTCAAGAACGCCGAACTCGAGGTCGCCACCAACAACCTCGCGGTGCTCCTGGCCGAAGACCCGCAGGACGCCGACGCGCTGGCCGAGGCGCTCGAGCTCGCACAACGGTTCAAAGAGTCGCCCAACCCACTCTACCGCGACACCCTCGGCTGGATCCTCTACCAGAATGGCCAGCCCGAGCAGGCCATCCCCCACCTCGAGGCCGCCGCCGCGGGCGCCCCGGAGCGCCCGGACGTCCTCTACCACCTGGCGATGGCCTACAAGGACGCCGGCCGCACGGTCGATGCCAAGCAGCAGCTCGAGCGCGCCATCGCGCTGGACAAGGACTTCCCCGAGCGGGCGCTGGCCGAGGAGGCCTTGGCCAAGCTGTAGGGGCGGGCGTGGCCGCGACGCGGGGATGCTCGCGACAGCGATCGGGGCCATGCGGCTCCCCGGCCCCCCGCCGTTCGGTGAGCCGGCGCTTTCCGCGACGCCGAAGGTCACGCCGTGAAGAGCGCGTCACCCCCGCGCGTCTCGTTTGTCGCGCGCTGGCGTCCCCAGTCAAGGATTGAGCTGTGAACGAGAACCTCCGTGTCGTCCGTCTGCAGAGATAGGTCCGCCCCATTTTCATTTTGTTAAACAATGATGTCCATCGCGTGAATTTTGCACGGCGATGCGAGCCTGCAGCTAGCGACCCGCGCGACCCATCCACTACACTCCGCGCGCTAATCAATGCCGGACCCTGACGACCGGGTCCGGGCAATTCTGCTTCCTATTCGATTCAGGGTACCTGACGATGAACACCTCATTATCCGCTGCGATCTCACTGAGCACTGTTCTGCTCCTAACGCCTCTCGCGGGGCCGGCCGCCGAGACGGGCGAGACCGGCTCGGACCTTGGCTCGCTAGACCGGGAGGCCCTCGGTGAGGTAATTCGCGAGTATCTGCTGGCCAACCCAGAGGTGGTCATGGAAGCCGCTGAGGCGTATCAGCAACAGCAGCAGGCGGCTGCGGCGGCCAAGCGACAGGCCACGCTGGAGACCTTGACCGACGAGCTGGACCAAGCAGCAATCTTGGCCGAATGGGGCAATCCGGATGGCGACATCACGATCGTCGAGTTCTCAGACTACAACTGTGGCTATTGCAAGCGCGCCTTCGGGACCTTGCAGGAGCTCGTGAAGGAGGACGATGGGCTGCGCGTCGTCATCAAAGAGCTACCCATACTTGCGCCGGAATCGGCGGAGGCCGCGCGACTCGCTCTGGCCGCCAATCGGCAGGGGAAGTTCGCTGAGATCCATCAATCCTTGATGCAGGAGAGCGGCAGAATCGACGCTGCCCGTGTGCTCGCAGCGGCCGAGGAGCTCGGCCTCGACACGGACCAACTGCAGAGCGAGCAAGGGGCGCCAGAGATCCAGGCTGAGCTGGAGCGCAACCGTGAGCTTGCTCAGGCATTGGGGATCAGCGGTACCCCGGCCTTCGCCATCGGCCAGCAGTTGCTCCCCGGCGCGGTTGGGAAGGAGCGGATGTTACAGGCGATCGAGGCCACTCGTCAGGCCGCGACAGAGCCGCAAGGCTAGTTGCGAGATGGGGCCAGGACTTGAGAGGAGGGACGGGGCCAGTGCTCTCATCTTAGCCTCCAAGCATCTCGTCTCGGTGCCGAGAGCCGAGAACTGATCGCGGTTAGTAACGGCACAATCACAGGTGG
Source organism: uncultured Chromatiaceae bacterium (assembly GCA_964583605.1). GTDB lineage: Bacteria > Pseudomonadota > Gammaproteobacteria > Chromatiales > Chromatiaceae > CAZOWL01. The sequence continues at coordinate 2,126 of CAZOWL010000045.1, forward strand.
CACAAGGTGCCCGAGAGCCCCTCTCCCCAGCGGGGAGAGGGGTTGGGGTGAGGGGAGGAAGTTGCAGGAACTTGTTGGGGTTCTTTTTGCACTGTTACTTAGTTCTACTTAGTTCTACTTAGTCACTTTTAAGTTTCTAATAATTATAGGAAAGCGATATACTTCTGAAAGTGCAACAACGCTCACGCCGACAGGATGAGCCGAGCCCCGCCGGTACCCAAACCCAACTGAGAGAATTTCCGATGCGGCGCACCCGCTGGCCGCATTGGCCCATCGTTTCTTCTCGTTCTGTGATCGGTTCTCCGATCACTTTCGCACGCAGACCCGCTCGGTGGTTGCGCAGTCGCGGCAGTATCTGTCCGGCTTGATGCAGGCGCGGCGCAAGAACATGGAGCGCATGGCCGAGGTCGTGGCCGACAGCGACGCGCAGTCGCTTCAACACTTCCTCTCCCAATCGCCCTGGTCGCATCGCGATGTGCTCGATCAGGTCGCCAGTGAGGCCGATGCGCGCCTCGGCGGCTATGCCGACTCAGCCCTGTTGATTGACGAATCGGCCATCACCAAGAAGGGTCGGCATTCGGTGCCTTTCAGGACGGCAAGAGCCAGGCCCGACTCGATCACTACCAGGCACGCGGTTGGCGCGCCAGGCATCATCATAAGGCCTTGGTGGCAATGGCCCTGTTGTTTATGCTCGAGGAGCGCACGGCGTTGCGCGAGCACCTGCCGCTGCTCTCCTGCGCCGACATCGAACAGCTCTTGGCGCGGTTCCTACCGCGACGCGATCGCCATCCCGATGAGCTGATCCGCCCGCTCGGGTTGCGGCATCGCAGGCGGCAAGCCTCCGTCGATTCAGCCAAGTGCGCGGCATCGATCTCCGCAGTGCGACCGAAGCGGAGCTGCGCGACGCCTTGGAGCAGGTCATCGCCGCTGGCGATCGCATTGAGGTCCGGTGAGTGCGAGATTTTACCCATCACCGATCGATCCTCTGCCCCGCTGGAGCAAGTGATCCTCCTGGACACCTGCGGCTGGATCGAAAGGCTTGCCGATGGGTGTATGGCGAGGGTACATCCCAGCCCTACCTCGACGACACCGAGTCCCTCGTGGTGCCCACGATCGTGCACAGTTCGAGCTCTACCAACGGCTCGACCGCAACAGCGGTGAAGAGGCGGCCATGAAGGCCATCGCCCGCACCACGCGCTCAAAGGTCCTGGATCTCGATACCTGCACCGCGCTGCGGGCAGCAGAGCTCAGCCGCGATCACGGCCTGTCGGTTGCCGACGCCGTGATCTATGCCAGTGCCCGGGAACACCAGGCCGAACTGGTCACGTCCGATGGCCACTTCGAAAGGCTCGCCGGCGTGACCTATTTCCCGAAAAAGGGATCGCGGATCGCTATGCAGACCAACGGGCTCAAGGCCCATGCCCACGAGGCCCGCCGCGACTTCATCGCCACTGTCACCCGCCGCGCCGCCGCCGTCGGGCTGACCGGCAAGGACATCAAGCTCAACTGGGAGGGGTCAGCTCGTCAGCATCGAGGGGCAGGCAGCGCAGTTCTCAGACTTGGCGCTGATGATGAAGGCGCGGGCGGAAACAGCCGCCGCTCTAGCTCCGTGTTGCTCAGCGATTCCGCCAGCGGCCAGCTCAGTCCAGAGGCGGCAAAGCGTCGCCCGTAGTCACCCGCAGCGGACACCTATGCCGCGCTTGGCGGACCGAGCTTCTCCTCGATCAGACACAGCAGAAGCGCGGCCTCGCCCTCCTGCCGGCCCTCCTGTCGGCCCTGCTCGATGTAGCGGTCGATGAAGGTCTGCATGATCGGCTCTCCGGTAGATGTCTCCTGCAACAGGGCACGCACCTCGCGCTCGTCGACCCGTTGTGTCGCTTGGACAAGCACCGCAGCAGCGACTCCAGGATCTCCACCGCGGTGCTGCGTCCGCGGATCTGCTCGATCAGCCCCAGAAGCGCGCGCAGACGCCCGATGGGCTCGTCGCTGAAGATCCAGCGCAGCGCCAGTTGGACCAGCCGCGCTGACCGCAACCGAGCGCGTCAGTCTGCCGGGACAGCCGGCCGCAACGGCCATCGGGATCCCCAATCCCTGGCTGGCGTCGGCAAGCTTGCCGGCGGCGACGAGGCGGTCCGTTTCGGGCGAAGCTTGCGCCGTCGTCGGAAGGGACTGGCGGATTGCCCCCAGGGAGGCAGGGACGCGCCGGCGACATCGTGCTGACACGGGCTTCGACATCAATTACCCTTCGACGAAGAAGCGAAAATGATCGCTGTTTCTGAAACGCGCCATCGAGGAGACCTCTACCTGCCGGGCCCGACGCGCTCGCAGCGTCGCGCAATCGGCGCCAGCGGCGGATGGCATGCCTGCGCAAAGCCGGGGATCGGGGAGCATGCAAGGACATCGTGATGAAGGGGGCGATGTGCCGCCTCGTGACGCCGTGCGACCGGGCCCGCCAGCGCGGGTGGCTGCACCGCACCACTATCCGCGCCGCGTCCTGCTCGCCGTGGCGGGGCTCTCGCCGCAGGTGGTCACCGAGACCCTCTACGCGCTCGCGGTGCAGGGCGAACCGGCATTCCTACCGACGGAGGTGCGTCTGGTCACGACCAGCGAAGGTGCCGAGCGCGTCCGCCTGAGCCTGCTCTCCGAGGACCCCGGCTGGCTCAGCCGACTGGTACGCGACTACGACCTGCCGCCGATCGCCTTTACGACCGAGCACGTCGAGATCCTCACCGACGCGGCCGGCGCGCCGCTACCGGACATCCGCGGACCCGGTGACAACGAGTGCGTTGCCGACCAGCTCACCGAGACCATCCGCCGGCTCACCGCCGACGCCGACTGTGCGCTGCACGTCTCCCTCGCCGGCGGACGCAAGACCATGGGCTACTACGCCGGCTATGCCCTCTCGCTCTTCGGCCGCCCGCAGGACCGCCTCTCGCACGTGCTCGTCAGCGAGCCCTTCGAGCAGAGCTGGGACTTCTTCTACCCGACCCCCTACTCGCGGGTCATCATCACCCGCGACAACAAACCGGCCGACACCAAGGACGCCCGCGTCACCCTCGCACCGGTGCCCTTCGTGCGCCTGCGCGAGGGCCTCCCCGACCGCCTGCTCGCCGGTCACGCGAGCTTCGGCGACACGATCGCCGCCGCCCAGCGCGCCCTCGAGCCGCCCGAGCTCATCATCGACCTTGCGGGCCAACGCATCCAAGCCGCCGGCGAGATCGTCACCATGACCCCGGCACCGCTCGCCTTCTACGCGATGATGGCGCGGCGCCGCCAGCAGGGCTTGCACGCCGCCCGCTGGAACAGCGACGGCATCGCCGAGCAGTACCTCGCCGAATATCGCAACATCGTCGGCGCCTTCTCCGGCGAGCTCGAGCGCGCCGAGACCGCCCTCGCCAACGGCATGAGCGACGACGACTTCGACCAGCGCAAGTCCCGCACCAACGCCGCCCTCACCAAGGCCCTCGGCCATCAGCTCGCCGGGCCGTACCTGATCCAGGCCGAGGGCAAGCGGCCAAAGACGCGCTACCGGCTGCGGTTGGAGGCGGGGGCGATTCGTTTCGGGGCCTTGGCGGGAGCAGGAAACTAGTGCAACTCAGCGGAAATCGCGACGCGACGCTCGTCGTCGTCTCGTCTGGCCGCCTGGCCCGTCTCGCCTTCTGGCTCCCACGCTCCAGCGTGCGAGCAAACGGCAACGCTCCAGCGTTGCGTCCGCCCACGGGACGCTGGAGCGTCCAGACGGCATTCCCACGCTGGAGCGTGGGAACGAGGGTAACCAACTCATTCACGGAGCGACAAACGTCATGAATCATTCGGAGCTGCTCGCCGCATCGTGCCGCGTTGCCCTCGCCGGCCTTTTGCACGATTTGGGCAAGTTTGCCGAGCGTGCTGGCATCGAGCCCGGCGCCCAACGGCTCGAAGCGAATCTCCACCAGTACGCGCGACGCCAGGATGCTGCTGGGCGGCAATGGTTCTCGCATCGCCATGCCGCCTATACCGCGCTCGCCATCGATCTTTTGGAACGCCATTTTCCGCGCTTGAAGGGGACGGACATCGCGCCATTCGCCGCCTGGGATGCGGCCGACGTCGACGATTCGCTCATCAACGCCGCGGCGCGGCACCATAAGCCCGAGACGCTTCTCCAGTGGATCATCGCGACGGCCGACCGCATCGCCTCCGGCTTCGAGCGCGAGACCTTCAACCGCTACAACGATGCCGAAGAGGGTACCAAGACCGGCGGCGACCACTTCTCGGCGCGCCAGCTGACGCTGTTCGAGCAGATCCAGCTCACCGAGCATCACAGCGGCAAGCCCCGGCTGGAGTACCGCTATGCCTTGCAGCCGCTGTCGCCGAAGGCGATTTTTCCCCGGCCCGCCGAGGAGTGCGAGCCCAACAAGCGAGACCGCGATCAGGCCATAGACCAGTACCGCAAGCTCTGGAACCAATTCACCGAAGCGCTTGCCGTGATCCCGGCCTCGCACCAGGATCGCCTCGACCTCTGGTTGGATCACTTCGACACACTGCTCGCAACCTTCGCGCACAGCATCCCAGCGGCGACGGCCTTCGGCGTCAAGCCCGAGGTATCGCTTTACGATCACAGCAAGGCGGTCGCTGCACTCGCGACATCGATCTGGCGCTGGCACCAGGCCCGCGACGATGATCCGACGGCCACCATCGCCGCGCACCAGCAACGGGCCGACTGGGATCAGCCGAAGCTGCTATTGATCCAGGGCGACCTGTTCGGTATCCAGGACTTCATCTTCGCCGCCGGTGGCGAGACCCAGCGGCGCGCCGCGAAGCTGCTGCGCGGGCGTTCGTTCTACGTGGGCCTGCTCACCGAGTGCGCCGCCATGCGCGTGCTCGACAAGCTGGCCCTGCCCCCAACCAGCCAGATCATCAATGCAGCGGGCAAGTTCCTGATCGTCGCCCCGAACACCGCTCAGGCCAAGGAGGCACTCGCTGGCGTGCGCCAGGAGCTGGATGCGTGGTTCCTGAAGCACAGCTTTGGACAAGCCGGGGTCGGCCTAGCCTGGCTAGAGGCATCGTGCAACGATTTTCTCAGCGAGCACGGCGAACGAGCCAACAGTCACCCGCGTTTTCGGATCCTGATGAAGCGCCTCTTCGCCCAGCTCGATCTGGCCAAGGCGCAGCGCTTCGGTCTCTGCGGTGATACACCACCATCGCCGGTCCTCACCGGTTTCCTCGATCGGTTCCGCAACGACCTCGGCGTTTGCAAGGTCGACGGGCGCGCCCCGGCCGATATGACCATCGAAGATCGAGGCCAGAAGCTCGAGGTCAGTAACCTTGCCAAGGATCAGATCGACATCGGCAACTGGCTGACCCGCTTCGAGCGTCTGCTGGTGACCCGCGAAGGCATCGGCGAGCACACGCTGGGTGTCGACCTGTTCGGTTATCGCATCAGCCTCACTGGTGACGAGGCCGATAGCGGGCGCTTCGGGCCGGCCGTGCGCGACGGCAATCTCATCCGCGCCTGGGATTTCAGCTTGCCAGACCGCGATGGCGACCGACCGCTCTGGAATGGCTATGCCAGACGCTACATCAACGGCTACATCCCGCGCTTTTCCGGCGAGGAGATCTCCGCCTACGAGCGAGACAAGTACGCCCGCTGCGACCCGGATGCCGATAGCGACTTCTCGGCGCATGAGCCCAAGACCCTCAATCACCTCGCCTGCGAGGATCAGCGACTCGACGATAAAAGGCGCTGGATCGGCATCCGCGCACTGACCACGCTCAAAGGCGATATCGACAACCTGGGCCTGATCTTCCAGCAGGGCCTGACGGCGCCGACGTTTGCCAAGATGGCCGCCCTATCGCGGCAGACCAATGCGTTCTTCGCGATCTATGTGCCTTGGCTCTGCCAAACCGAATATCCAAACACCTATACCGTCTTCGCCGGCGGCGATGACTTCTTCCTGATCGGCCCTTGGCACTCGCAGATCAGGCTGGCACGCAGGCTCAAAAGCGACTTCGCGGCGTATGTGGCCGGCAACCCGGAGATTCATTTCTCCGCCGGGCTCTCGACGACCAAGCCAGGACTGCCGATTCGCCACCTCGCCGAGCTTGGCGAGCAAGCCCTGGAGCATGCAAAGGCGCTGCGCCCCGAGAAGAACGCGGTGACCTGCTTCGGCCAAACAGTGCCCTGGCAGACGTTTGACGACTTGGGTGACGCGGGGGCCGAACTCGTCCGGCTCGCCGATGAATTACAGCTCAGCACCGGCTACCTGTACGGATTGCTGGAGCTCATCGACAAGGCCGCCAAGGTTGCCGATCGTCCGGAAAATACCATCTGGCACAGCCAGTTCGCCTATCGCACGGCGCGCATGCTCGAGCGAGCCCCTGGTCTCCGCGACAAATCCAAGGCGGCTGAGCGCAGGCGGTTGCAGCAACAGCTGGCCCAGGTCATCGCGCATGGCGGGATCGAGCGCTTCCGCGCCAGCTACCGAATCCCCCTCTTTACCCATCTCTACCAAACACGCGATTAGGAGAACGCAAGTATGGGCGAACCAAGACACCAGCATCAGCGCGGGCGTTCCCAGGGTAGCGGGTTTCGCGGTGGTGAGCGCCCGAGTCCCTGCGAGCAGGGAGCAACTCTGGGGTTCTCTATCGACGACATCCGATTCAGCGGTGACCTCGATCCGGAGCTATTTAACGGCATTGCCAAGCGCTGTGCCAGGGCGATCGGTGACAACGACAAGTGCAACAAACCCAGCCAGATTCGCCGCTTCTATGATGAGCTGGTGATGTGGCAGACGAAGGTCGGGAGCGACAATGCGCGCTTTCAGGAGGTACGTCCCTTCCTCCTGATGCTCAATGCCAAGGCCGCCTATGCCGAGGGCCGACAACTGGTGGATGGCAACTTCGTCAAGCTCCTGGAGCGCTGCCTCAAGCAGTCGGAGGACGCCAAGACGCTCGGCTATGCCAAGCTGTTCTTCGAGGCCTTTCTAGGTTTTTACAAAGAAGTCCGCCCCAGCGATAACAAGTAACGCCGCCGCTCGAACGCGAGGGAAGAGGAACCAACCATGCAACTGACTCATATTCGGAAGATTACCGGCACACTGGAGCTGGTTAGCGGCCTGCACATCGGGGGCGGCAATACCGAGATGCACATCGGCGGCACCGACAACGCCGTCATCAAGAATCCGGTCACCAATCAGCCCTACATCCCCGGCTCGAGTATCAAGGGCAAGATGCGCAGCCTCATGGAGTGGCATGCCGGCGTGGTCGGTATCACCAAAGGCAAGCCGCTGGGCTTCAAGCATCTCGCTGCACTCGAGGGGGAACAACGGCAAATGGGCAAGGCCCTGCTCATGCTGTTTGGTGGCGCCCCGGAGGGCGAGCCGGACGAGGCCCTGCTCCGCGAGATCGGCCCGACCCGCCTGGCCTTCTGGGACTGCAATCTGGATCCGGCCTGGGTCGCCGAGATGGATAAGCGAAACTTGCTGTTGACCGAGCAGAAGACCGAGAACGCCATCGACCGCATCGCCGGTGTCGCCGAGCACCCGCGTAATACGGAGCGCGTCCCGGCTGGCGCGCGTTTCGACTTCCAACTCACCCTCAAAGTCCACGGCGACGAGGATTTGCTTGATGAGTTGCTGGTCGGCTTCAAGCTCCTAGAGCTCACCGGGCTGGGCGGATCCGGCTCGCGCGGCTACGGCAAGATCCGTTTCGAAGGGTTGAACATCGGGGGCGCAGACCTGCGGGCGCGCCTGGATCAGCTGAGCTTCGACTGACGGGAGCGGTTCCATGGACTGCCTCACACTTCGCCTGCGGCTGCTGGCCCCGTTCGGCTCGCCTTTGCTTGGAGATATGCTCTTCGGCCAGCTCTGCTGGGCGTTGCGCAACCGCCACGGCGAACCACGCCTGGTGGAGCTTTTGGACGGCTACACCGCCGGACGCCCGTTCGCTGTGATCTCCGATGCGATGCCCGACGGGTGGCTACCACGACCCGCCTTGCCACTGTCGCTGTTCTCCGAGGTCGCCGAGGCGGACCGAAAACAGGTCAAGAAGCGCGTCTGGCTGCCGCTCGATGCGCTGGCCCGGCTGCTGACCGACTGGCTCACCCTCTGCCGAACCGATGCCGAGCTGGTTGAGGCGACTGGGGGGTCGAAGGCTGGCACCGCGCCAGATCATCGCGCGCACGCATCCGCGCTATCGATGTTGCATCCGCAGCCACACAACAGCATCAACCGCCTGACCGGCACGACAGGCCGCGGCGACTTCGCACCCTACACCCTGATGCAGCGGTGGTTCACCAGCGAGGTCAACCTGTGCATTCGCATCCTTTTCGACGCCGAACGCATCACCGCCGCTGAGCTAACGGAGCTGTTCGGCGACATCGGCATGGTCGGCTTCGGCCGTGACGCCAGCATCGGCCTGGGCAAGTTCGAGGTCGAGCAGCGGGTCGAAGACTGGCCCGGGCAGACGGATGCGAACGCCTGTTTGACCCTGGCCCCCTGCGCACCGCAGGGACAAGGTTTCGTGGCGGAGCGCAGCTTCTACGAGGTCTTTACGCGTTTTGGCCGGCATGGCGACTTGGCCGTGCACAAGGGCAATCCCTTCAAGACGCCCGTTCTCTTGGCGCGCGGCGGGGCACTCCTGACGCCGACAGAAATGCCGGCGACGCCCTTCCTGGGGCAAGGCATCGGCGGCGACGGCAGCCTGTCCAAGGTGATCCCCGGCACCGTTCATCAAGGCTACGCACCCTATGTGGCAGTGCGGCTGCCCGAGGAGATCGCGGCATGAGAAATCTCCACCACGACGTTCATCGCCTGGCCATCACCGCGCTCTCGCCGGTGCATATCGGCACCGGTCAGGACCTGGAACCGACTGGCTATGTGATCGACGGGAAGGACCTCTACCTGTTCAGCCCAGAAGCGGCGTTGCGGGCACTGCCAGGGAGTGCGCGCGAGGAGCTAACCAAATTGCTCGGAGCTGCGCCCTCGGTGCAGTTGATCAAGCAGGTGCAAGGCTTTTTCCACCGCCACAGCGAGGCGCTGATCGCCGAGGCCGAACATGCCATACCTGTCTTGCCCAGCATTGCCGACGAGTATCGCAACCGCGTCGGGAAGACTGCTCAGCGTGAGGAAAGCGGCCGCGAGATCATCAACCAGCTGACCATCGCACGCACCTTCCTCGCTCCGACCACACAGCGCCCGATCCTGCCTGGCAGCAGCCTCAAGGGGGCCATCCGGACGGCGCTGCTCGATCTCGTCAACGACGGCAATCGCCCAGGGCACGGTGAGCGCAACCGCGACCTGCAACAGCGGTTGTTCGAGTACAGGAGGTTCGAAGCCGATCCTATGCGCCTGGTGCAGCTCGGCGATGCCCACGATCGGTCACCCGCAGAGAGCTACGCCACCGATATTCGCTATGCGGTCAACCGCAAGCGCCACCCGGTCTTCAAAGACGGTGTCGAGATCGGCGCGCAGGCCGAGAACCTGCGGCAGGTCCTGGAATGCGTCCCGCCACTCCGCCCACAGGCGTTCCTCGGACAGATCGCCATCCAGGATGTCGGCGGGCTCACTGGCGACCGGTTACCGGATCCGAGCCTGCGCTGGTCCTTCGGCGAGCTGGCAGCGGCCTGCAATCGCTTCTACCGCCCGATCCTCGAGCGGGAGGGCGGCGAGCTGCGCGACCGAAACTTCCTCTCGGCCGCCTGGATGATGACAATCCAAAGGGTCCTCAACGCCAAGCAGCTCGCGCTCGACGCCAACCGGGCCTTCCTGTTGCGAGTTGGCCGGCACAGCGGGGCCGAATCAGTCACCCTCAACGGGGTACGTCGAATCAAGATCCTCGGGGCAAAGGGGGAGCGCCCGCAGTTCCTCGAGGCCGCAAAGACCGTTTGGCTCGCAGCCCAGGATATTGGGCAGCGGAGCGACATGCTGCCCTTCGGCTGGCTCCTGGTCGAGGGTTTTCCGGCGAGCGAGTCGGTGCAGCCCTGGTCGACGGCCGCGCGGGCGGCCGTCGCGCCCCATGTCGGTGTCGATGAGGATTGGCATGGGCGCGTCAGCGAACGCCGCCGAGCCCTGCGTGCCGCCGCGGCCGAGCGGCGATCGCGCGAGGCACAACAGGCAGAGCTGGCTGCCCAAGCGCAACGTGAGGCCGAAGCACGCGCGGCGCGCCGGGCCAATCTGAGCGAGGAAAAGCGCAAGCTCGATGACCTACACGAACTCTTCGCCCGGGATCGCGCGGCAAATCGCACGGAGAAAGGTGGCGAGCTGGCCAACCAGCTCGCCACCCTGCTCAAGGAGGCGGAGCAGGACTGGCACGGCGACGTCTGCATCCAGCTCGCCGATTTGGCCGAGGCGATCCACGGCTTCGTCGGTTGGCCGAGCTCGAAGAAGAAGCAGGCACGTAAGGACCAGATTGCGGCAATTCGCGCCAAGGGGTAAGACAGCGTCATTGGTCCCAGGGAGGCCAACGAAGGAGGTCATCCGTGCAAACCATCAAGCTCAGAGCCTAAGTCGGCAGCGGTCGTCGCGTCGTGCTCGATCTGCCCGCCGATACCGGAGGGCGAGATCGAGATCACCATTTCACCGGTTGCCGCCGAAGCTCCTACTGGACCGAAGAGCCTGAAAGAGCTCTTCGAGGAGTTCGCCCGGCGGCCCCTGCCCGGCACGCCTCGCACCGGGGAGGGCCTTGATCGCGACATCGCCGAAGAGCGGGCAAGCTGGGACTGAGGCTTGGCGCGACTAGGCCGGGCGGGATCTTCGTGGTCGGTGCGGCTCGCAGGCCTGCCGCACGCTGTACAGCGGACTTTCATGGTGACCCGATCGCCGCTGAGTGGATAGGCGCGAGGCTTCGTCGAGTGACCGTGAGGCATGCCGTTACATTTTTCGGGGTGCCGGCAATCGGGACGATGATGGCGCTGGGATGTGGGTCTTCTCTCTGTGAACGTGGACTTTGTGCGCGAGGACATTCGTGTCGAGGATGATCATGGGTCGACTTGCATCGGCGCGACCGTTTGGCCGTGCATTTCGGGCAATGGCTCATCGAGCCCTAGATCAGCAAATCGGGCGGCGATGCGCGAACCGAGGCCGGCGGGCGCTGCCGGCGCTTCGTTGACGGCCCGTCGCAGAATCTGGCGGATCTCCTCTTCCATGCTCTAGCCATGCTGGCTCGCCCGCTGCTTGAGCGCTGTCCTGATGCTGTCTTCCAGGTTTCGCACGACGATTTGCGCCATGCCTTCCTCCGCGTCGCAGGGAGTCGATCAGGGCCGGAATGATATCACGCCATCGTCCTGGCAGCCCGGCGGGCAGGTCGCCCGTCGAGCGGCTCGTGCCCTTGTTACCCGTGCCCAAGCGCGGCTTGGGCACGAACTTGCGAAACTCTGCTTCGCGAATCCAAAAGCGCCATTGGAGCTGGTCGCGCAGCCCCAACCGCACGGCCCAAGGGTAGAAGCTCTGCGTCCCGCGCCACGGCACGTGCCCGGAAGAGAGCGTTTTGCCATCGCGAAGCAGCGCTTCGTCACGAGGGGATTTTACGAGGAGATTCTTGGTAATGACTGACGCGAACGAAAGAACCGCCTTGCTGGTGAACGTCGGCGGGACCCCAGAGCCGATCGCCTTCAGCATCGAGCATCATAAGCCGCAAAAGGTGATCTTCTTCGCCTCGCGGGACAGCCGGGCCGAGATCGAGCCGAAGGTCAAACCGTTAGTGACTCACCGGTGGCACGATCAAGAGGTCATCACGGCCCCGGATCATCAGGACTTGGCACGGTGCATCGAAGTCCTCTCGCGCGAGCTACCTGATAAGCTCGACTTGCTTGGGTGTGGGTGGCAGGACCTGATCGTGGACTTTACGGGCGGCACCAAGGCGATGTCTGCGGCTGTCGTCCTGGCAACGATTTCGGAAGCAGTTGAATACAGTTACATCGGCGGCAAGGTACACGACAGGAGCGACGACGTTCGCTCGAAAGGCGGCTTAGGCAACGTGCTCGACGGATCCGAGGCCGTGCTGCGCAGTGCCAACCCGTGGGACACGCTGGCCCTCGATCTCAAACGCCGCATGACGCTTTTGTTCAATCAGGGCAGCTTCCGCGAGGCGAAACAGGCCGCCGAAGATGCCATCGCTCGTGTGAGCCGCGAGAGACGCTGGTTCTTCGAGGACCTGCGGGAGGTCTTTGATGCCTATCTGCGGTGGAGCAACTTCGATTATTCGAAGGCGGTGGGGCCGCTGCGCAACGGATTGAAGGGCCTGTGCCGGACCAGCACGCCGGGCTTGGACCGATTTCTCAAGCAGGTGGAGCAGGACGCGGAACGGTTGGACCTGATCGTGCCAGCCTTCCGCGCTCTGCAAACCGGTAAACCGGCCGATCCCGACGGCGTGCGCGCCCTGCTCCTCGATCTGGTGGCCAATGCAGTGCGTACAGTCCGCCTCGCACATCGGCCCGACGACGGCGTCGCACGTCTCTACAGCGCGATCGAGAAGCTCGGCAAGTTCATGCTCAGCGAGCACGGCATCGATAACAGTCGAGCGACGCCGGACGCGATTCCCGCATCGCTGCGCGAGAATTTCGCACGGCGTTATATCGATCCCGAGAAGGGCACCCTGAAGTTCGGTCTCGACGCATCCTACCGCGTGCTCGCCGAGTTGGGTGACCCGGTAGGGCTATCCTATTTAGCGCACGAGACCGAGATCTCTGGATTGCTGGACGCACGCAACAGCTCGCTGATGGTCCATGGCTGGAGCCCGATCAAGGTCGAGAACTTCGACCGGATGCTGTCGATCACGCTGGAATTTCTCGGGTTATTCGAGGGCGAGCTGCCGCAGTTACCTGTTTTGTCTTTGGAGGCAAGATGAGCTGCACATCACCGAAGCACTCGAGCTCGAGGATTTGCGTGAGCGACTGACTCAGGATCGGGCCGCCGGCCGCGAAGAGAAGGGCGGAGAACCAGCCAGTCATTTGCTGGAGGGCTCAAAGGGGCCGTACAGAACTGGTCAGGTCCGGTTTGTACTGAGCTGGCGGAACTGGCTGAGGAAATCCACGGCTACATCGGCTGGCCGGCCAAGCAGAAAAAGCAGGCACGTCGAGAGCTGATTGCTGCCATTCGCGCGAAGTCCTAATCAGGGGGTATCAATGAACGAGTGGACCTCGATGCTTGCCTATCGTGTCAAAGCCCGGATCGAACCTGACCGAACCTTGAGCATTCAGCTGCCACCAGACGCTCCGCCGGGAGACTACGAGATCATCCTGCTCTATCCAGATCCCCAAGCGTCCGACTCGGCGATAGAGGAATCCAGTACGAGGATTCCCGAGGACCGTGATCAGCCGCTTGACAATACGGGGGCTGAATGATGCGCGGGCTTGATCTGACGCCTTTGGAGAAGGCTCTGGCGGCACTGGATCGCGGCCTCGCGCGCTGGCAGGCCGAGCCGACCGACGCGGAGCTGCGCGACGCCTGCATCCTGCGCTTCGAGTTCACGTTCGAGCTGAGCTGGAAGCTGCTCGAGCGCCGTCTGCAGCTGGATCTGCCGAATGCGCAAGAGGTGGACTCGATGAGCTGGCGAGCCCTGATGCGCGCGGGTGCGGAACAGGGACTGATCCAAGACGTCGATGCCTGGATGATCTATCGCGACAAGCGCAACATCACCTCGCACACCCACGACGAGGCCAAGGCCATCGAGGTCGCCGCGGTCATTCCGGGTTTTGCGGGTGACGCGCAGGATCTGTTGCGGCGACTGCGCGCGCGTGGAGCTTAAACCAATGCTCGAGCTCTCGCCGTTACAGCGCGATACGGTGCGCCGCATCCTCGCGCGCCATGTGCCCGAGCGCGAGGTGCGTGCCTTCGGCTCGCGCGTCACCGGGCGCGCCTGGCGCTATTCGGACTTGGATCTGGTCGTGATGGGCGCAGAGCCATTGCCCGACCTGACGTTGGCAACCTTACGCGCGGACTTCGAGGACAGCGATCTGCCGTTTCGGGTCGATCTGCTCGAAGCGCGCGATCTGCCGCCGCACTCGCTGGCTGCATTCATGCAGCGCTCAGAGTCGCTGTAAACCGCTGTTCCCTCGATACAGGATTGGTCAAACGTGTCCGATACCGTACTGCTTTGCACTGTCGGCGGCTCGCACCAGCCTATTCTCACCGCCATCCGCGAGTTGGCGCCGGGCTTCGTGTCGTTCATCGTCACCGGCAAGGATGCAGCCACCGGGCGGCCGGGGTCGATCAACACCATCGTCGGCAACGGCACGCCGATCGAAGTCAGGCGGGGCGGGGACATCATCGAGCGCCTGCCGAATATCCCGACGTTGGCCGGGCTGTCGAGCGACGGGTTCGCCTGTATCGAGGTCCCGGCGGATGATCTCGACGAGACGGTCGAGCGCATCGCCAAGGCCATCGCCGAGCTGCGCGCCCGCTTCCCCGGCGCGGCCTTGGTCGCCGACTACACGGGCGGCACCAAGACGATGACCGCCGCCCTGGTCATGGCGGCCATCGATGCCGAAGACGTCGAGCTGCAACTGATCACCGGTAGTCGCGCCGACCTCGTCAAGGTGCGCGATGGCAGCCAGGCCGGGCTCGCGGTCAGCGCCGAAGGGGTGCGGCTGCGTCGCGCGATGCAGCCCTATCTCGCCGCCTGGCAGCGCTTCGCTTACGGGGAGGCGGCCGAGGGCTTGGCGCGCTTGGCGCAGCCGCGGGATCCTGCGCTGCGGGCCGAGTTGCAGATCGCGAAGGGCCTGAGTCGGGCCTTCGATGCCTGGGACCGCTTCGACCACGCCCTTGCTGCCGAGCTGCTCGAGCCCTACCGGCCGCGCCTCGGTGCGGACGCTGGTGCCGCGGTCGGCCCGCTGTTCAGCGCGCTGGGGCATCTGACCGCCGCGCCGGACTCGCCGCGCCGCGCGCCGGCCCGGCTCTGGGATCTCTGGCTCAATGCGCAGCGGCGGGCCAGTCAATCCCGTTATGACGACGCCGTGGCGCGCGCCTACCGCCTCCTCGAATGGACCGCGCAGTGGCTGCTGTCGACGGTTGGCGTCGAGACCGGCGATCTGCGCGCCGAACAGATCCCGGATGTTCTGAGCATTGCACCCAACGCCGACGGCAAGCGCCAGGCCGGGCTGCGCATCGCCTGGGAGCTGGCCGCGCATCACCTCGGTGGCGACGTGCGGGCCTTCGTCGAGAACGAGCGCAGCCACATGCTCGATCAACTGAAAAAGCGCAACTACTCGATCCTCGCCCACGGCGACCGACCGATCGGCCGGGCCGACTGGGAAGCCTTCTCCGGCTGGATCGACGCGACCCTGATACCGCTCCTGCGGTCTCGGGCTGCGGCGACGGGCATCAAGTCGTTGGCGCCGCAACTGCCGCGCGCGCCGCTGTGGCGATGCTGATACATATCCTTCATGATCCTTACAATGAAATTCGCGCAGCCCGTTCGCTCCGTCGCCCTCCGGGAGAGGGTTGGGGTGAGGGAACGGTCAGGGGCGAGACGACGTTTCATCGTCCGGGGTGGCTCGGCTCGCCCCATGATCGTTAGCGCCACGGGCAAGTATGAGTGTTCACATCGTTCTCGTATCTGATCAGGTCCTGCAGAATCTAATCCCGGTCCTGATCGATCGCCCAGAGCGGGTTTACCTGGTCGTCACTCCGGAGATGGCCCGCCGTGGCGCGGATCGACGCCTGCACCGGCAGCTTTGCCAGGCCAGAATCGAGCCGATTGCCTGTACGGACGCTCCCGATTCCGACTTTCAGCGCATTCGGGAATTCGCTCGTCAGGTTGCGGAGCGAGTAATGGACGCCGGTGCCGACGCCGAAATCATCCTCAATGCCACCGGCGGCAACAAACTGATGTCAATCGCGTTTGTCGAGGTCTTCCGCGGTATCGCCACGCGCATCCTCTATACCGACACCGCACATCGACGCATCGAGTACCTGCCGAGCGAGGCGGATCCGCCCGCGCCGTCGCCAATGCCGAATGTTCTCGATGTTCCCGGCTATCTTCGTGCGCAAGGCTTTCATTTCCAGCAGGCCGTCTCGGACGATCCCACTTGGCAGCAACAAGTTGCCGTCCGCAAGGCTGCCAGCAAGTATCTAGGCAAGAAGATTGGCGAGCCACGCTTGCAGCAGTTCGTTGGGGCGCTCAACGCAATGGCTGACAAGGCGCTAGAGCACGTGCCCGGTACCCATTCCGAACGCCTTGCTGCTCCGGTGCAATCCTTCACCGGGGCGCCGAGAGGCATCTGGGCTGATGCCATGGATCACCTCGCACAGGTCGGCATACTGGACTGGACACCCGCGTCGGAGTATTTCCGTTTCGCCGATGTGGATGCGGCGCGTTTCGCCCGGGGTGGCTGGCTCGAGGAATACGCCTACCACGTCGTCCACGACGCAGATATCCACGACACCCGCCTCGGCGTGAGCGGGGTCTGGGACAACGAGCAGACGATGGCGAACGAGCTCGACGTGCTCGCGTGCCACCTCAACCAGCTTCTGCTCATCGAGTGCAAGACCTTGCGCCTGCATGAGCAGAACGACAACGAGATCGCTTACAAGCTCGATAGCTTGGGCGAGGACGTCCGTGGCCTGTTTGGCAGCACCTGGCTCCTCTCCGCCCGCGAGCCGACCGAGACACTCGTCGCGCGGGCGCGGCGCGCACGCATTCGGCTAGTTGGCCCTGCCGACCTGCAGGATCTGCGGCGGTTGGTCCGGGAGTGGAGGGGATAAGCCCGTTTCCTCATTTACAAGGGCCGCAAGCTTGCCGGACGCGCCGTTTTGCGAGAGTTGCGGCAGAATTGCTCTGTATCGTAAACGCAGTGGGACTGGGGTCAGGTCTCCCATTGCACATCGGGCGATGTTGATATCCGCACCTACCGCTCCGGCGGCTTTGGACGCTCTAGTTAAATCTGTCCCCTTTGTTCGCTAATTTCGACGCGAGCTCAGATCCCACGGCAACCTTGCAAGCCCGGCTCGGGCCGCCGCCGGGCGCTAGTCTGGTCGCCATGTCAGATCGCCAGCTTCACATCGCCGCCTACGACATCGCCGATGATCGGCGCCTGCGCGAGGCGCTGAAGCTCCTCAAGGGCTACGCCAGCGGCCGCCAGAAGTCGGTGTTCGAGTGCTTTCTGACTGCGGCGGAGCGCAATGCGCTGCTCGCCGGTGTCGAGACGCTCCTCGATGCCGATGAGGACCGCTTCGTGCTTCTGCGGCTGGAGCCGCGCGGCAAGACCCGCGTGCGCGGCAAAGGAATCAAGCCGGCCGACCCGCCGTGGTTCTATGTCGGCTGAACGCCGGCCGGGCCGGGACCGAACCGGACAGAGCAAAGCCATGACCACTCTCTATCTCGATCGCCGCGACACACGTCTTAAGCTCGAAGGCCGCGCGCTGGCCATCTACACCGGCGATGAGCGTCGCGGAACGGTGCCGATGCATCTGTTGGATGTGGTGATCATGCGTGCGGCGGTCGGGCTTGAGAGCTCACTGCTCGCCCAATTGGCCGACGCAGGCGTCAGCGTCGTCGCCTTCGGCGGGCGCAATGCCGGCAAGCTCGCCGTCGTGCACGGGCGCAGCCACAACGATGGCGCGCGCCGCATCGGTCAATATCGGCGCGCCGACGATGCCGTCTGGTGCCTCGCGTGGGCACGGCGACTGGTGCGCGGTAAGCTGCGCCGCCAGCAGCGTCTACTCGCCGCGGCGCTGGCCGAGCGGCCGGATCAGCACCTGCCATTACACAAGGCCGTTACCCAGCTTCATCAGGCGCGGCTGCGCGTGGTCGATCCGACCACGGCCAGCGTCGACAGCCTGCGCGGCGTCGAGGGCGCCGCAGCGGCGGCCTATTTCGGCGCCTACTGCCGGCTCTTCGCCCCGGAGCTCGGCTTCACGGGCCGCAACCGCCGGCCGCCGCGCGATCCGGTCAACGCGGTGCTCTCGCTCGGCTACACCCTGCTCCACCATGAGGCCGTGCGCGCCTGCTATGGCGCCGGCCTCGACCCGATCATCGGCTACTATCATGCGCTCGACTTCGGGCGGGATTCGCTCGCTGCGGACCTGATCGAGCCGCTGCGTCCACTAGCCGACGAGTGGGTCTGGATGCTCTTTCGGGAGCGCCGGCTGCGTGGCGAGCACTTCACCCGCGACGACGGTGCCTGTCTGCTCGGCAAGGCGGGGCGTCAGGCCTTCTACGCTGCCTGGGAGGTCTTCGTGCGACCGCAGCGGCGTATCCTGCGGCGGCTCTGCCGCAGGCTTGCGGTCAACCTGGCCGCGGCGGGCTCGGAGCGTCTGTCCGTGTCGGAGGGTCGCTCATGATCGTCCGAACCGCCTGCGACCCGGAGCGACACCAGCGCCCGAAGGTCCGGTTCGGGGCACAGCCGCTCTATATTGCGACCGGCAGCGATACCCGCGTCGTGCTCGACGGACCAGCGCTATGCGTGCAGCGCGAGGCGCGCGCCGAGCAGCTCTTTCCGCTGCAGCGCATCGCCCGGGTGCACAGCAGCGACCGGGTCGACTGGAGCATCAGGGCCCTGTTGGCCTGCGCCGAGCATGGCATCAATGTGCTCTTCATCAGCGACGAGGGCATAGTTGTCGCGCGCCTCCTCGGCCGACCCGGCGAGCATGACGAGCTGCTGCTGCGCTTCACCGAATTCATGCTCCTGCCGCAGGCCGGTGACATGTATGCCCTTTGGCTCAGGCGCATGCGAGCCCGCATCGCCCATTGGGCCGCCGCACGCTTAGGGGCGCCGAGCGGCGCCCGCGATCCCAGGAGCTGTCGGGCCTGGATCGAGCACCAGGCCATCCAGTACGCCGGCCGCCGCGGAGCCGAGCGTACACGCCAGTGGCTGCGGTCCCTCGCCTATCAGTGGATGCACGCGCATTTGCAGGAGCTCGGCTTCGGCCGCAACACCGAGCTCGGCCAAGCCGGCGAGCCCAGCCTGTCGCGGGATCTCGCCGAGCTGTTGATGTGGTACCTGGAGCCGCCGCGGATCGGCTGGCTTCGGCGCCGCTTCGATGCGGCCCGACACCGGCGCGAGACGCTGAGGCTGCCGCGCCATGCCGACACGGTTCGCCTGTTCGAGTCACGCGCTGGCCGGGTCGCCAAGCGCGGCCACGACATCACCAACAGCCTCCACCGCTGGCTGGTGTCCGAGACCTAGTGCAGCGCCTCCTCCTTTCTGATGAGCGAACAACAGAGCTTCTTGCAACGATTCTCGTCTGACCGCACGGAGTCGGTCGCTCGCAGACAAGTGCCGCAGTAGTATCCGATGCCAGCGAGCCAACGCCGCCCATTCCTGCTCGCCTACGATATCGCCGACCCCAAGCGGCTCGTGCGGGTCCACCGGACCGTGCGGAGACGAGGCGTCCCGCTGCAATACTCGGTGTTCCTGGTCGTCGCGACCGCCGCCGAGATCGATGGCTTGCTGGACGAGCTCGACGACATCATTCTCCCCTCGGCCGATGACATCCGCGTCTACCCGCTGCCGCAGCGGATCGAGGCGGCGCACTATGGCCGCCAGTGGCTGCCGCCCAGTGCCGAACTTCCCCTTGACGTCATCGTAGACCCGTTCTAGCTTTTAGACAGGCCCGGCGGATGCTCCGCCAGGGCCGCAGCGGCACTGTCGAGGCGCATTCGGCTGCACGTGAGCTTTGATGCACACCAAAATTTTGGCAACTACCTTTGTAAGCCTTTGTACAAAAGGGGATATTCGCCCCGAGCGGACCGAACCGAAGACCCGAATTGAAGGGGATTAAGACGATATGGATGAGGGAGATATTTTGCTCGGCGGCGACCGAACCGAAGACCCGAATTGAAGGGGATTAAGACTTGGGGTCGCCGCCGGCTTCGACGATCAGCTTCTGACCGAACCGAAGACCCGAATTGAAGGGGATTAAGACGTACGGACGCCACTGAAGTCGTAGCGGGCGGCGGACCGAACCGAAGACCCGAATTGAAGGGGATTAAGACAAAAAAAGAATCCTGGGTATAATTTAATGACGAGACCGAACCGAAGACCCGAATTGAAGGGGATTAAGACCCGTATACCCTGTTGTGCTAGCTGCACTTAATTTGACCGAACCGAAGACCCGAATTGAAGGGGATTAAGACTGTAGCCGGCGGCAAACATAAGCATCAACAAGGGACCGAACCGAAGACCCGAATTGAAGGGGATTAAGACCTACACGCCTAGTCGGTATGTAGCAAACATCAGCTGACCGAACCGAAGACCCGAATTGAAGGGGATTAAGACGATTCGCTACTAGGGATAGTAGCTAGTCAGTTTGACCGAACCGAAGACCCGAATTGAAGGGGATTAAGACTCTCGCCGGTGGAGGGCTCGACGACGAGGTAGTGACCGAACCGAAGACCCGAATTGAAGGGGATTAAGACCTCATCGGCCGGGGCAACGGAAGAGAAAGGCCGACCGAACCGAAGACCCGAATTGAAGGGGATTAAGACCCAGGTCGTGATGACCGAATTAACGGTGCGCGGCGACCGAACCGAAGACCCGAATTGAAGGGGATTAAGACTTCAGGCTAGCAGCGACGTTGTGACCCCCGCGCAGACCGAACCGAAGACCCGAATTGAAGGGGATTAAGACGGGAGGGCGAACAGCCCCTCCTCTATCAACCGCTGACCGAACCGAAGACCCGAATTGAAGGGGATTAAGACGAACTCAATTCTATCCATTGGACCTCCTAAGTGCGACCGAACCGAAGACCCGAATTGAAGGGGATTAAGACGCAGCAATCTGATCCACCCCTATCGCCAATCCCGTGACCGAACCGAAGACCCGAATTGAAGGGGATTAAGACCATTCGCGACAATCTGAGACGCAAGCCAGCCAGCGACCGAACCGAAGACCCGAATTGAAGGGGATTAAGACACCGTAGGCGATTCCGGTTGGACCATGAATAGGGGACCGAACCGAAGACCCGAATTGAAGGGGATTAAGACGCAGCAATCTGATCCACCCCTATCGCCAATCCCGTGACCGAACCGAAGACCCGAATTGAAGGGGATTAAGACTGGTTTTATACCTTCGGGTATGAGTACCCGAAGGTGACCGAACCGAAGACCCGAATTGAAGGGGATTAAGACATCTTTATTCCCCTAGGGTTGCCGGGGGGGGATCCGACCGAACCGAAGACCCGAATTGAAGGGGATTAAGACAGGCCGAGGATGCGCGCCTTGTCCGACGGGCCGAGACCGAACCGAAGACCCGAATTGAAGGGGATTAAGACCTGTAGGAGGGGATGGATTCGGCCAGCTGAACGGGACCGAACCGAAGACCCGAATTGAAGGGGATTAAGACCGACGGATTGAGGCCAGCTTGCCTGGCAATTTCGGACCGAACCGAAGACCCGAATTGAAGGGGATTAAGACCGGAATAACTGGCGGCCATTGGCCCGTCAATCAGACCGAACCGAAGACCCGAATTGAAGGGGATTAAGACCACCAGCTCGGCGCGGTTGTAGCTGTAACCGGGGGACCGAACCGAAGACCCGAATTGAAGGGGATTAAGACCATCTCGCGGCGGGCGATCTTAAACTGGATTCGCTGACCGAACCGAAGACCCGAATTGAAGGGGATTAAGACTCCCGTTTCAGGGTCATACTCAGCAAAGCTCTCAGACCGAACCGAAGACCCGAATTGAAGGGGATTAAGACCTAATGGTGGCGGAAGCGTTGCCGTTACCGTAGTGACCGAACCGAAGACCCGAATTGAAGGGGATTAAGACTTTGCTTCTCGGTAAACATATCAACTCTCTCTTGCGACCGAACCGAAGACCCGAATTGAAGGGGATTAAGACGCACGGAACATTGATATCACCTCGCCACCTTCGACCGAACCGAAGACCCGAATTGAAGGGGATTAAGACGTTGCCCGGCGGCCCGCCGTAGGTCGATGAGGTTGACCGAACCGAAGACCCGAATTGAAGGGGATTAAGACACAAACGACGGATCGTGTTTTGCGATGCTTCTGCGGACCGAACCGAAGACCCGAATTGAAGGGGATTAAGACGGCGGTGGTTCGCCAACGCGAACCAGCGGGCGTGGACCGAACCGAAGACCCGAATTGAAGGGGATTAAGACGCATCACGCATTCAAAACCAAGTTCAGCGAGGGGACCGAACCGAAGACCCGAATTGAAGGGGATTAAAACGTGAACAAGCTCCACACCTGCTCGCGCGGCGAGTGACCGAACCGAAGACCCGAAT
The DNA here is from genome assembly GCA_964583605.1 of uncultured Chromatiaceae bacterium. Lineage (GTDB taxonomy): Bacteria > Pseudomonadota > Gammaproteobacteria > Chromatiales > Chromatiaceae > CAZOWL01. The sequence continues at coordinate 24,291 of CAZOWL010000045.1, forward strand.
TGAAGGGGATTAAGACATTGTGCGTGCCTGGTATTCGTGGTCGAATGTGTGACCGAACCGAAGACCCGAATTGAAGGGGATTAAGACAAGTCGCTGTTGTCGTCGTAGATGTCGCGGATTAGACCGAACCGAAGACCCGAATTGAAGGGGATTAAGACCGCTCAGCGCTCCGATCCCGCCCCCGTCGGTTGACCGAACCGAAGACCCGAATTGAAGGGGATTAAGACGGCCTCTTCGGCGGTCTCGTAGAGGCCAAGAAGCGACCGAACCGAAGACCCGAATTGAAGGGGATTAAGACTATTCCGGCGAGTAGGCGTTGTACTGGGCCCGGAGACCGAACCGAAGACCCGAATTGAAGGGGATTAAGACTCTAGCGCGGCCCGCAATAAGCGGGCCGTGGTGACCGAACCGAAGACCCGAATTGAAGGGGATTAAGACGGCGCTGACTCACAGCGATATCTCGGTTTGCCGAGGACCGAACCGAAGACCCGAATTGAAGGGGATTAAGACTCCTCATCCACGAGGATGTAGCGCCCTTCTTCTGACCGAACCGAAGACCCGAATTGAAGGGGATTAAGACGGAGCTGGGCGTTGGGTTAGGCTAACTCGACCAGCGACCGAACCGAAGACCCGAATTGAAGGGGATTAAGACGCCCGACCCAAGTCGTGATGACCGCGTTGACGGGACCGAACCGAAGACCCGAATTGAAGGGGATTAAGACAGAAGCGGAGGCCCGAAGTAGACGCTGGATTTTTGACCGAACCGAAGACCCGAATTGAAGGGGATTAAGACCGAGCCACCGGACGAATTTCATGGTCTTCTTCTGAGACCGAACCGAAGACCCGAATTGAAGGGGATTAAGACGCCCGGGGCACCAGCGAGCTCGTTTGCTGTTTGGACCGAACCGAAGACCCGAATTGAAGGGGATTAAGACGCCATTCCTTTGAAGGGTTTAACCAGGTATCGGTGACCGAACCGAAGACCCGAATTGAAGGGGATTAAGACCGTGGCGATTACTGCAAACATGTTTTTTCTCTGACCGAACCGAAGACCCGAATTGAAGGGGATTAAGACGATGCCGCTCAGCGCAGCCAAGGCCGCGGCTCGGTGACCGAACCGAAGACCCGAATTGAAGGGGATTAAGACGTCCCCAGGATTACATCCCCGCCATTGAATGGGCGACCGAACCGAAGACCCGAATTGAAGGGGATTAAGACGCTCGGCCTGGACCGGCTCGGCCTGGACCGGCTGACCGAACCGAAGACCCGAATTGAAGGGGATTAAGACTACAACAGCGCCAGTTCGAGCTCGACCTTCGTTGACCGAACCGAAGACCCGAATTGAAGGGGATTAAGACTGAAAGCGTCGGCGTCTCCGACGTGCGTCAGGGACCGAACCGAAGACCCGAATTGAAGGGGATTAAGACAGCTTTTTTACGCAGAGCTTGCTGCTCATCCAAGGACCGAACCGAAGACCCGAATTGAAGGGGATTAAGACCTGGCGGAACGGCATGCTTGACTAGTGATACGAGACCGAACCGAAGACCCGAATTGAAGGGGATTAAGACTGCTCTTCGTTCATGGCCTCGATCACGGCCACGGACCGAACCGAAGACCCGAATTGAAGGGGATTAAGACTACGTCGAGAGATGCTTTTGTATCGTCGTATACGACCGAACCGAAGACCCGAATTGAAGGGGATTAAGACCGGTCGTTTCTATTGGGTTTACGGGTCGCCAGTGACCGAACCTAAGACCCGAATTGCGGCCGAAACATCTCCAGCACGCTCTCGCTGTTTCGCCCTATGTCCTTGCTCTTATCTCGCGACACCCCGATCGGAACAAGCTCAGCACAGTCCCTGCCGAAGCGGGCCTCCATCATGCGCTGCTCACCCCGATCAACCGTGCCCAACCCGTCGCAAGCGCGCCCCAAGCGCGAGCATGTGCTGCTGTTTGATACTGACCCTTTCCCGCTTCATCGCCTCCCAGACTGAACCCCATCCGCCCAGCGCTGCATTGTCGAGGTACTGGGCGGCCTGATGCTGCCGGGCGAAGTGTTCTCGGCTGCCCTTGGCGAGCAGTTGCTCGTCGAGGTCGGGCAGCAGCAGGGTGTCGGCGCGGGGGAGGGTGTGGGCGATGCGCAGGCCGGCTGGGTCCCAGTCGGTGAAGACGGTGACGGGGATGTGCTCGGGCAGGATGGTCAGTAGCTGGCGGGTGCCGCGGGCCAGTCCGCCGTGGCCGCGATAGAGCACTAGGCTGTCGGCGAGCTCGGCGGGTGTGATGAAGGCGTGCCAGTCGTCGAAGCTGTCCAGGTTCTCGACGAGAACCACTTGGCTGATCGCGTCGAGACTCAAGGCCGTGAGGGGGACGCGCAAGCTCAGCGCCAGGGTCAGGCTTGGCAGGGGGGCCGGTAGTTGGCCCTTGACGAGCACATGCCGATCGTTCGGGCGCTCTCGGGCGATCTTTTCGTCGATGGCGCTGGCGGCGACCTGTCGGCGGTTGCCCTCGGGGACGCCGGCGAGTGGGTCGAAGCCCCAGGCCCGCTGGGCCTGCGCACGCAGCTCGCGGCGTTGCTCGGCGGTGAAGTGCAGTCGCCGTCCGCGGGTCTCGCCCAGCTCGAAGGTCTGCTGGATCTCGTCCCAGGTCCTCGACCGCCCCACTGCGTCCAGGCCATCGCGCAGCAGGCGATGGACCACTCGCATGTGCCGCTTGCTCAGGCCAGCCAAAGGCGCAGATCCCGGACGACGAAGTTGCCGCTGTAGAGAGGGTGCGTCTCCCCGATTATGTCCAGCTCGAAGTGGCGCTTCTGCGCCTCGGGCAGACCCTCGTAGCCGCCGATCACCTGATAGAGCCAGCTCTCGGGATCCCAGGGCAGGGCCTCTTGGCGATGATAATCGAGTGCCGAGATGGCTTGGGCGCTGTCGATGACCTGGCAGAAATAGGCGTCCACTGCCGCGCGGATCGGGCTGGGCTGGACCTCGAAGGTCTCCGGTGCATGCAGCGTCAGATCGGGTGCATCGCCCAGAAGCTGCGTGGGCCGGTCCTGCGCCTGCTGTGCGCGGATCTGGGCCAAGAGGGCCAGCAGCTCGGATTCCAGGGTTGGATCGTGGATGTCCAGGCTCGCTGGCGCCAGCACCGGCGCGGCTTGGTTGAACAACTGCGGCACCATCCGACCAGCGGCATGGGGTCCGACCTGATAGTCCGGATGCTGATCCATGTGGAGCAGCCAACCCTTGAGCAGCCGAGTGCGTCCGCGGATCTCCCGGAAGCGGCCCAGGAGCTCGAGCAGCCGGCCCTGCACGATGCTCAGCTCCTGGGTGCAGGCGCTGAGCGTGTGCTGCAGGTTGGTCACCAGCAGGTGGCGCAGCTCGCGAAGATCCCCGGCGGTCTCGGCCAACGCCTCGAAGCTCACCAGATCGAGCCCGCTGAGCAGCTCGCTGACCTGGGACTGGGCCAGCTCGTTCTCGCGGATCTTGGCGTTGAGCGTGCCGACATAGCCGAATTCGTTGTTGATGCGACTCCAGAGCACCCGGATGCTGTGCTGCAGGGTCTCGCCGAAGGCGTAGACGTGCTCTCTCAGTTCGGCCAGATAGACGTCGGCGGCGGCGTGATCGCCCTGATGGCGGGCCTCCTTGTAGTGGGCGGCCAAGGTCTTGAAACTGGCCAACGCCGAGCCGGTGTTGGCATCGATCTGGCGGTTGCGGTCGTCGCGCAGGGCCTCTTCCAACAGCGCCCGAACGACCCGCCGCAGGTGCAGGTCCGCGCCGGGCTCGGGGCGATAGAGGATGCCGTCCTTGACCAGACGCTCCTGCACGCCTGGCTCCAGCGCGTCATCCGCGACCGAGCCGGCCAGGTAGGCATCCATGATGGGCTCGGCCTGGCGTCCGAGCTGGCGCAAGAAACGCACCCCCGACTGTCGCAGTGTGCCGCTCACAGCAACTGGCCCTGGCTGGCGATCTCGGCCTGAGCCTCCAGGCTCAGCCCTTCCGCTTCATCGATGAAGCGGATCACCTCGTACAGGTAGTCCAGCTTGCCCGTGGCCAGATAGATCTGTTTGTCCGGGTTGGGGCGGATCAGATAGCCCAGCTCGCAGAGTCGCTTGAAGACCTGCTTGACCTGCGTATCGACCGTGGGGCTCGTCGAGCCAAACAGCCGATAGTGGCTGATGCGGGCCAGTTGCTCGCGAAAGGCCGGGGTGTCTTCGATGACGGTCTGCAGCTCGTTCAGCCGCAAGGGCGCGCCCTCGGTCAGCGGTGCGTCTTGGGCGGCCGCCTCCTGCACCAGCACCAGCCACTCGGCGATTGGGGTCAATGCCTGGCAGATGTCCCGGAACTGCTGGCTGATCAGCCTGCGCTCGATATCGTCGAACTGGCGATAGCCGCAGAAGAACACCTCGCCGTCGGCGGCGGTACCGACCGTGGCGACCCGCCGGTTGAGCTGGGCGAGGTAGGCGTCCAACTCCTCGCGATTGTCCGGGATCTTCAAGAAGCGCCAGCCGTCCTCCTCGGTGGTGCGACAGATGAACGCCCCCTGGAGCAGACGCTCGATGACATGGCCTTTGATCGATAGCATCTACAGGCCCTCCTGAGGATGAAAGACCCTGTCGTGGTCCGGCCTGGAGGACCCCTCTCCGTGGTCGCCAGCCTCGCGTTGGCGCAGCTTGGCGGCGATGGCGTCGATGCGGGGCTTCACGATCTGTAGTTGGCGGGTCTGTTTGTCGACGATGTAGCGGTTGGCGAAGAGCCCGAGGATCTCCGAGTCCGGGTTCGGGAAGGCGCCGAGCACGCGGATGTTGTTGGCGGCGCAGGCGTCGAAGATCTTCTTCACGTTGTGATGGTGCAGGGTACCCAGTTCATCGATGGGCCAGTGGATCGTCACCGCTGCACGACCGCGCAGCAGCCGGGTGAAGGCGAGCAGGAACTTGCATAAGATCAGGTAGGCCATGCCATGGCTGGACGATTCGTTGAGCTGGCGGTCGGTGCGGATTACCAGGTCGCTGTGTCCCTCGCGCAGCCGCAGCTCGACCTCCAGCAGCCCGGCGACGCCGCCGCTTTGCGCAGAGCGGCCGATGATATCCAGCGCCCGGCGCATGCTGGCGACATAGTCCTCGCCTGGGAGACCGCTGAAGCCATCCTCGCGCCATTCGCGGAAGGCACGGATGAATGCCTTCAGGTCGGGCCAGAATTCCAGCTCGGTGATGCGTGAGCGGATGCGCACCGCCGAGTCCGACACGCCGTCCAGGGCGAGGTCTTCCTCAACCTCACGGCTGATGCGCGCGCTCTGCGCGGCGATGCGCCGATCGATATCGGCCAGCACGTCGTAGTAGCCGTTGAGGTCGATTCCGAAAAGCCGGCCCTGCTCGCGGAGCGCGGTCAGACTTTGCGGCAGCAGGACATTGAGGAGCTGCTCCAGGTGCGGCACCAACTTACGGTGGTCCAGCGCGGGGATCTCTCGCTCGCCGACCAGCGTGCAGTCGGCGCGGCTGCGCTCCCAGAATTCCGCGAGGCTGGAGCCGGCGTTGCTGGCGATCAGCGTGTCGAAATGCTCCACATGGGCCTTGACCGCGTCGAGCATCTGTACTCGGGCGTAGAGCTGCTCCTCGCCCAGGCGCAGGCGCTCGTCGAGTGCGCCCTCGGGCGGAGATCCGTCACGGGACAACCTCAGCTCGCCCATGCGGCGCAGCAGGGCCTTTAAGCGATTGAGCTGTTCCTGCGACGCGTCTTTGCGCACGGTGGTCTGGGAGCGCTCCGCTTCCAGTCGCCCGCGCTCGGCCTTGAAGGCGCTGGTGGCCGCTTTGAGCTGCTGGTCCAGCGCGGCGGCGCGGCGGCGGCTGTCTTCGAGTGCGCGTTGGAGCGCTGGTTTGCGCTTCAGCCAGTTGTGTCGGTACCAGTCGTCATAGCGCAGCACCTCGGGGCGCCGCCGCTCGGTGCGCTCGATGCGCTCATCCAGTTCGCGGATCTGCTGCCTCAAGGTCATGATGGCCTGCTCATCGACACCACGGGATTTCAATTCCCCCTGGTACCATTGTGCGCAGGCGTCGAGCTCAGCCTTGGCCAGTTGCTTGCGTTCCTCGATGGCAATGCGCAGCCGTTGGATCTCGCCGTCGATCCGTCCGATCACTTCCTGCCAGTGGGCCTTGAGCTCCATTGAGGCCTCATTCTGTCTGGACTGGATGTCCTCGCGCCACTGCGCGCGCTCGCTGGCCAATTGCTGTATACGTGCCGTCAGATCCGTCAGCGCCTTCCGAGCATTGAGCTTGCGCTCGCTCAAGGCCTCATCGATCCGGCTCTGCTGAGCGGCCTGCTCCTCCCGGATACGGCGGAGGTCGTCGCGTCGGTTGTCTCGCTCGGTGCTTGCGACAGTCAGGTCGCGCTGCAGCGCCTCCAATGCCCCGTGTTGATCGCCCAGTTGGCGCTCGGCGGCCTGCTGCCGATTGTCCGCATCCTTTTTGGCATCCTCGGCCAGTTGCAGGCGTTGGCGGAGGGCCTGCTCGGAGGCCGCGTGCTCCGGGGTGTCGATGGCCTTTAGGTCCAATTGCAGGCCAAACACTGCGTCCTGCATCGGTTCGGTCAATGCCGGTTTGAGGTCGGTGCGTTGCAGCAGGGCAGGGTCGACCACCTTGCCCAAGCGCACCTCCCAGCCGGGCTGCTCGCGACGCAGGAACTCCAGCAGACTCTGCTGTCCGGGGTAAAGCAGACGCTGCACGGCATCTAGATCGCGCTGCCGTTCGTCGACTTGGCGACTTGCCGCTCGCAGGGCGGCGTCGGCGGCATCGCGCTGCCGACGCTGTTGCTGCTCCCGACCCTCCAGTCGCCGGACCTCGGTTTCGGCAGCCTCGGCATCGGCTTCTGCCTGCTCGCGACGCCGATCGAAGATGGCGAGGGACTGGCGCTCGTCCTCGGTGTAGCCGGCGCTTTCGATCTGGGTCTCAAGGCGTTGGCGCTCCAGTCCGTACTGGACCTCGCGCTCACGGAAGGCCTCCAGTCCCTCTTCCCGGTCCGTCTGCTGGCGCTGTTGCAGCGCTGCGAGCGCGTCGTTTTGCCGTTCTTGCTGGTCCGCCCGTTGCTCCTGCAAGGCGTCCTGCTGCTCGCGTAGCTCCTCCAGGCGTCGCTCGCGTAGATCCTTGATCCGCTGACTTCGCTCCAGATAGTCCCGCTCCACATCCTGATGCTGATCGGTGAGTAGACGGTAACGTGCCCGCAGGTTCTCCAGATCCTCGCGCCAGGCGCCGACCGCCTCAAGATCGGCCCTGGCCTGCTCGATGTCGGCCTGCAGGAAGTCCTGGTACTGCTGCTCGATCTGCTCCAGCTCGCCTTCGTCACGAGTGATCTCGCTCTTGCTGGCCGATCGCTCCTGGTTGAGATCGTCGCGCTGCTGCTTCCAGCAGTCCTCAAGCTGATTCAGCGCTAAGTTCATTTGCGCGATGGCCGCGTCGCCTTCTTCAATCAGTTGTTGCTGGCGCGGCTCATCGATGCGGTAGCCCAACTGCAGACCGCTCAAGCGCTGTTCACAGGCCAGCAGGTTCTGGTACTCACGCTCCAGTTGCTCGAATTCCGGGCGCATGGCGTCGAATCCCTGGATCAGCCGGCTTTCGCGCATCCAGGCATCCACTGCCTGCGGCTTAAGCCGCGACGTGGGCGGGCTGACGCCGTCCTCTTCCAAAATGGCGGCAATCATGGAGCGGACGGTCTCCATCTTGCCTTCGCGCGAGTGCACCGCCTGGGCGAGCTTTTCGATATGGCGCAGCGCCTGTCCCGGCTCGCACAGTGAGAACTGACGGGCGAATGCGCGCAGCTCGGCGCTGTTGGCGCTCGCGGCGAGCTGGACGCGGTCGTTTTGCAGGATCGCGCGGTATTCACGCGAATTGAGCAATCGGGTCGCGGTCACCTCCGCCTGCTTCAGTCGACGACCCAGCTCGGCCATGCCGAGGCAGCTCAGGGTGTCGCCGTGACGGCTGCGGGTGTAGTCCGCCAGGTCGAACGCCCTCTTCACCAGTCGGTAGGCCACGCCCTTGCCGTCCGCGGCGGCCGCCAGCACCGCCTGGCACGTCTGTCCATCCAAGCGCTGGTATTCGTAGATAATGAAGCTCTGCTCGGTAGGCAGGTACCAGCGCTCGAAACTGTCGCGGGTCGAGGGCACGACGCGACTGGGATACTCGCCATAGAACACGGGCACTAGCCGCTGCAGGGTCGTCTTCCCGGAGGCATTGGTGCCGCAGATGTTGGTGTGGGCATCGACGACGAGCTCTACGACACCTCGGAGATGGGTGTTGATCAGGATGATGCGATTCAGACTGGGCATGCGAATCCTTGCGTAACGGGCAGGTCGGCAGGTTATGAAGAAGCGGGGTGGGCCAATGCGAGCAGTTGAGCGCGCATTTTCCAGACAGGCTCCTCCCCGTGGCGACGGCCCTCTGGCAGTTCAATTTGACCGGTCTTTCCGTTGTTGGAGTCACGCTGTTTCTATCCGCTGCGATGATGCATCTTTTGATTTCCATATCAATATGTTGCATCACCCCATGAGGCGGCCTGGCCTCACGGGACTGTGGGACAAAAAAGTGCGTGACAAGAGCCAAATTGAACAACCCTACCTCTGGCCAGCCACTATCGTTGCTGTGCGCTGGCGTCACCGCATCCGGTGGTCATCGTCGGGTCATCGTCGGGTCGTCATCGGGCTCAGTCGAGCAGCCGGGTCGTCGACGGTACCCAACAGGGTAGCCACTGGGGGAGCTCGGACTCAACCGCTTGCGCGGCGAGATGAGTGAGAATCACCCCAACAGCTTCCGGAGCTTCAAAGCCGGCGATGCTTCGCACGAACCTGTCGCAGGCGGGGCACCAAGGTTATCAACTAGGCGATAGGAGACGGGGCCACCAGGAAGATGGGCCTCGCATCCTGCCATTCCTCCCCTGCCGGACAAGGGAAGGCATCAGCGACCCGCGCGATGCGATAAAGCGAGCACTGACCCCGGCCCACTGACCCCGGCCCAAGCTTGCCCCCACATCTGCTCTTACTCCCAGCTCCACTGGCCCCCAACCACCCTGATGGCGGCGAAAGGCCACGCAAGCGGCCCTTTTTCTTGCGCGGCACGGGTGCTAAATTTCTGCGGGTACAACAACGCCGCAAATGATGAGGACGACCCC
>CAZOWL010000046.1:0-33184 GCA_964583605.1 uncultured Chromatiaceae bacterium
TCGTTCCCTCACCCCAACCCTCTCCCAGAGGGCGAGGGAGCGAACGTGCCGCGCGATTTTCGTAGTGACGGACCGGAGGCTCGCCGCTAGGCCGCACCGACGGTCCAGGCCCGTTCGGGGAGGCCGGGTGCTGGAGGCTGGAAGGCGGCCGGGGCCACACCCTCACAGGTTCCGCCCCACCGGATCTCCGAGCGCTTCGTAGGTGCGGATCAACGCCATGATCACCTCGCCGCTCTGAGCCGGGATCAGGATCTGCGAGGCCTTGATCAGGTCCGGTATCAGGCCGTTCTCGTCGACGAAATCGCCGAGGACATCGCTCATCTCCTGGTTGGAGATCTCGGTGCTGACTGGGCGGAAGCCCTCACGCTGCAACGCCAAGAGCTGGATATCCCGCGTCAACAGGAACTCCTTGAAGCGTCGGGCGGCCTCGACCTGCTCGCGCGAGTTGCCGTGACGCAGCGTGTAATAGGGGTGGTCCGAGACCAGGTTGTACTTGGGGTAGCGCAGCACCGGCTGAGCCCCGTCCGGGTCGTTGACCTGGCGGATGAAGGCGAGCTTCACGCCGAGGTTCTCATAGACATAGACGGAGGAGAGGGGCTGTCCGCCGTAGCCGGCCTGCATCAAGGGCTCGGCGAGCTTGCCGGTGCTGTCCTTGGTCTGGTCCGACATGTACTTGATGAACGCGAGATAGGCCTGGAAGTCGGGGTCCTCGAGGTCTTCGAGGCGGATCTTGTAGCGCCCGCGGTCCTTGGCGAAGAACTCATACGCCATCGTAATCAGGGCCACGGCGCCGCTGTTGGAGTCCTGCGGCCGCGTGAAGCCGAACTGGAAGCTCCGCCCATTGGGGTCGATGAGCTCGCCGCCGATCTCGCGCGAGTAGAGCTCGGTGATGGTGTCGAAGCTCATCGATTTCTGGATCGTCCGATCGATCGCCTGCTGGACCGGCTCCCAGGTCACGAAGACCATCGGGCTGCGTGCGATCGACTCGTCGGTCTCGAACAGCTTGCCGCCGGTGAAGGCCTCCTCGACGACGGCGCGGAAGATGCCCGAGGCCGGTGCCCAGACCTGGTACTCGTTGCGGCCGTTGTGCATCGTCTTGCCCTCGGCGATCAGCGTCGCCGACGCGGTCGAGCCAATCTTGTCGATGATCAGCCGGATGGGCTTGCCGTCGACGGTGCTTCGGCCCGGGTCGGCCATGAAGCGGCGGGCAGCCTCCTCGAGCCAATCCTTCTTCTCGGAACCGGCCGCGATCTTGACCTCGATGATCGGCCGATCCTCCGCGATCGGATAGACGACCTCCTGCCGAGCGGCGTTCGGCGCGGACACGGCGACCGGCTTGACCTGCACGGCCTGGGCCTTGACCGTTTCAACGATGGCCTCCTGCCCGTCGCGCGGCAGGACGGCCGGTGCCGGACTCTCCGGTGTGCTGGGCAGCTGTTGGTTGGGAGTCTCTTTGACCGGCGCGGCCGGCTTGGCCTGCACCTTGGAGAGGTCCACGTTCAGGTCGCCGAAGTCGAACAGCTTCTCCGCGGCGGGCAGCGCCGGTGCGGCCAGCACCAAGAGCAGCCCGATCAGGCGCCAGACGGCCCGGAAACTGGTCGCGGCCGCCCGGTGACGGTTCTGGATCGCTCGCATCGCAGGTCTCCTCTGCTCGGGAGCGCTTACAGCAGCTCGCTGAAACGCTTGAAGATCTCACGGATCTCGGCCGAATCGCCGCGCCGCGTCTCGCCACCAGCGGCGGCGGTGATGCTCTGCAGCGACGCATCGTCCGCCTCGCTGCCGAAGGCCACGCCGAAGACCGGGATCTTGCAGGCGTCATCACCGAGATACCCGCCCCGGCCGTCAGCCTGGGCAAAGCCGATCTGCCGTATGAGCTTGTCGTCCGAGATATTGGAGGCGTTATCGACGCCATCGGTCAGGACGACCAGGATCCGGATCGAGCGATCCGATGGCTCGGCCTTGATCGTCCGGCAGAGGTCCTTCCAGGCGGTTGCGATGGCGGTGCGCATGGCCGTGCCGCCGGCGGGCCGGACCTTGCTCAAGGCCTCGGCCAGCCGGTCCTTCCCGGCGTCGTCCATCGCGATCGGCTGGCCCTGCGGTGTCAGATCGGAGTACTTCACGCGATAGTCGTAGAGGAGCAGCGAGAGGCGATCCTTGTCCTGCAATGTGGCGGCCAGGAGGTTCGCGCTCTCGACGGCCATCTCCATCCGTGAGCGCTCCATCTGGCGCTCGGCGTCATAGAGCCGTGCCTCCATGCTGCCGGAGCGGTCGATGACCAGGACAACGTGGGAGGTATTCTTGATCGCGCGGAAGGCATCCCGGATGGCCAGCACGACACGGCCGCCCGGCGTGGCGAGGAAGCGGTGCACGGTGTCGAAAGGCTTGACGCCATGCTCGGCGCTCCAGACGAGACCGTAGATCTTGGGGTCCACGTCGAGCGGCACGCTCGGGCGGAAGCCGTACTGGAGCGCCTTGGCCTGCGTCGGCGGCGACATCAGGTAGGCGAAGTAGCGCTTCGCCCCCTCCTCTTCGTCGGCATCGACCCAATCGCGCTTCACGATCGCGAAGGGGTGATTGGTCGCGAAGGTCCCTTCCTTCGGATAGATGGCGACCAGCTTCGGGTACTTGAGGCCCTGATCGCGGATGTGGCCGTTCGCCTGGATGACGTCGCTCTCGTAGAGGACGGCGGCATCGGCATACTGTGGCCCGCCCGAGCGCATCTTCTCGGCGTAGAACCCGGTCGAGCGGCCGTAGTGGATGACATTCTCGTGGACCTTGGCGACGAAATCGCGCACCTGCGGGTCCTCGACCTTGGCCAGCGACAGGCGCGGCACCGGCCGTCCTGCTGCGGCCTCCGCACCGGCATAGAACTGGGCGACGAGCGCCGATAGGCCGCTGTTCGAGCTCTCCGGGCTGGTCTGGCCATAGCGAAAGCCGCCAGACTTCGAGCGCTCGAAGATCTCGGCCCAGCCCACCTGGTCAGCGGGACCGAGCTCCGCGAGCACCGGCTCCCAAGCGGCGATCACGACTGGCGAGGAGACCAGGAACCCCTCCACCTTGAGCAGATCCTCGCCGCGGTCCTCTGACGACTCGTAGTTGATCAGGTTGACGTAGAGGTCTGAGGCCGGGCTCGTCGCATGAACCTCGCCCGGTCCGGCCTGGCCATCCTTGATCTCGTTGACGCTGTCGCCCGAGCCTTTCGGGATGGCGTGCACGCAGATCGTCTTGCCGGAGGCGGTCGCTTCTCCGCGCTGATTGAAGGCCGTGGTCACATCCTCGATCCAGGAGGCCTTCTCCGAGCCGTAGGTGAAGCGCACGATCACCTGGTCGGCTTTGGGTGCACAAGTGACCTCTTTGCCGGCCGCCAGCGCAGTGGCTGGCGGTAGCGCCACGACCGCCAGGCCGGCGATCAGCGAGAGCAGTGACAGGGCTGGCAGCATGGTTCCTCCGATTGGCGTCACGACGATGGCTCGGCGAAGGGTATCGCCACCCGCCTCGCCGAAGCTTGAAGCAGTGCACGGATCGCACGGCTCCTCGCGGCATCGGCCTATCCCCACACCGTCGATTGGGGCCCGGCGGCGTGACGGGATGAGCCATCCGCGTCCGTGACGTAATATGCCAGTCGAGCCGGCCAACCGTTATGGCGGCGCGCGATGCGCGTTTTTCATCTTAACGAGGAGACGAGATGTCCGCTGACGCCCATTCCGACGACATCCACCGACCGCCGCGCCAAGCGCCCGACCCTTTGCGCCTGGACAGCGACCAGATCGAGGCCTTGGCCGGTCCGGGCGTAGTGGGTGCCGCCCTGCGCTACAGCAATGAGGACCGGGTCACGGCGCTCGACCGCACCGACTGGGGGCTCTGGGCCGAGGTCGAGGATGCCGAGACCGACGACAAGCTGCAGGTCGAGCTCGCCGCGGCTAGCGATGGGGTCCTGCACGCCGTGTGCGCGTGTCGGGGGAACGCTCCGGCTGGTGGCGCCGATCCCGATCTCTGTGTGCATGCCCTGGCCGCGCTGTTCGCCTACTCGAGGGGCCAAGGCGAAGAGCAACCGCTGGCCGACGCGGCGCAGGCGGCACTCGCGGAGCGCGTCGCCAAGGCCCGCTCCGAGGTGCGGGTGCGCCCGCTGTCCGAGACGGCGGAGACGACCGGCTTCGGCCTATGGAGCGCACACTCGCTGCAGTCTTCGACGCATTTTCCCACCGAGTATCGCGTGCACATCCGCTCGCTGAGCCGGCGCGCCAACCACTGCACCTGCCCGGATTTTGCGACGAACCAGCTCGGCACCTGCAAGCACATCGAGGCGGTGCATCATCGCATCGGCAAGCGCGAGGATTTCGAGCAGCTGAAGGACCGACCACCGCCGACCGCCTACGTCTACCTCGATTGGGAGGCGGATGAGGCCCCGGTCATCCGACTGCATCGCGGCGCCGAGACGCCGGTCGAGCTGAGTCCGATCCTGCAAGAGCACTTCGATGCCGCCGGTCGCTTCCGGCTGCGCATCCCCGACGACTTCCTGCGCTTGGCCGATCAGGTTGCCGGCCGGGGTGATCTCGACATCGGTGATGATGCGCTCGGCTACGCCCGCCGGCTCGCGGAGGATGCCGCTCGAGCCGTGCGGGCCGCCGATATCGGTGCACAGATCCGCGCCAGCGGCGGCCGCCTCCCGGACATCCGTGCCCGCCTCTATCCCTATCAGGTCGAGGGTGTCGCCTTCTTAGCTGGTCGCGGGCGGGCCTTACTCGCCGATGACATGGGTCTCGGTAAGACGCTGCAGGCAATCGCCGCGGCCTATTGGCTGCATCGCCACGACGGTGTCGAGCGCGTGCTGATCGTCTGCCCGGCCTCGCTGAAGCTTCAATGGGCGCGTGAGATCGAAAAATTCACTGGCGCCGAGGCCCAGGTGATCCAGGGGCCGGCCGCGACACGCGGGGTCCAGTACCGCAAGGGCCGCGGCTTCTACGTACTGAATTACGAGCTGGTCCTGCGCGATCTCACCGTGATCAACGGCGAGCTCTGCCCGGATCTCCTGATCCTCGATGAGGCCCAGCGCATCAAGAACTGGCGCACCAAGGTGGCGAGCGCCGTGAAGCGCATCGGCTCGCGCTATGCGTTCGTGCTGACGGGCACGCCGCTCGAGAACCGGCTCGAGGACCTCTACAGCCTCATGCAAGTCATCGACTCGCGAGTCCTGGGGCCATTGTGGCGCTATCTGGTCGACTTCCACATCACGGACGAGCGCGGCAAGGTCCTCGGCTACCGCAACCTCTCAGAGCTGCGCCGGCGTCTCGCCGGCGTGATGCTGCGCCGCGACCGCTCGCTGGTCCGCGATCAGCTGCCGGAGCGGATCGTCCAGCGCGTCGATGTGCCGCTGTCGGAGGCGCAGCAGGGGTTCCACGATGAGGCCCTCCAGGCCGCGAGCGTTTTGGCGCAGATCATGAAGCGACGTCCCCTGACCCCCTCGGAGCAGAACCGGATGATGGCGTCGCTGCAGCGTGCGCGCATGGCCTGCGACGCCGCCGAGCTGATCGATCCCGAGGTGAGCGCGGCGCCGAAGCTCGACGAGCTCGAGACCGTCCTCGATGAGCTGTGCCGGATGGCGGGCCTCAAGGCCGTCATCTTCTCGCAATGGGAGCGCATGACGGAGCTCGTCGAGCGGCGTGTGCGGCGGATGGGCCTCGGCTCAGTGCGGCTGCATGGCGGCGTGCCGACGGCCAACCGCGGCGCGCTGATGGACCGGTTCCGCGACGACGAGGCCGTACAGATCTTCATCTCGACCGATGCCGGCGGCGTTGGCCTCAACCTGCAGACGGCCTCGGTGCTGGTCAACCTGGACATCCCGTGGAACCCGGCGGTGCTCGATCAGCGCATCGCCCGCGTGCATCGGCTGGGTCAGCAGCAGAAGGTGCAGGTCATCCTGCTCGTCGCGCCCTTCTCTTATGAAGAGCGGGTGCTCGAGCTGGTGCAGGGCAAGCGACACCTGTTCGACAACGTCGTCGATCCGGCGGCGAGCGAAGACGTGGTCAGCGTCTCGAAGCGCTTGGCGGAGGTGCTGGCCGAGGACCTGGTGCAGGCGCCCAAGGGCGCCGAGGGCGAGGCCGGCATCGGCGCTGAGGAGTCTGCGGCCGTCGAGCCGGACGCCCTGAGCGCTGGCGATGACAGCGGGGCGTTCCCGCCGGCACCGTCCGCAGCGGCGGGCGGCGAACCGCCCGCGCGGGGCCCGAGTCGCTCGGCCAAGCTGGACGAGGCCGTGCGCGACTGCGTGATCAGGCTGCAGCAGCACTTCGGCCCGCGCATCCTGCGCATCCTGGCCCAGCGCCGCGCCGGCGAGGATGTCGGCGGCCTGCTGATTGTGCTCGATCAGGTCGAAGAGCGGGACGAGGCCGCCCTCGACGGCCTGACCGAGCGGGTCCCGACGGCGCTGATCGACCGCCGCACCTTGGTCAGCCTGAGCCGACTCGGGTCGGCCTCCCCGATCGCCGATGCCGAGCCGATCGAGGCCGGCGGTGAGCCGCTCACGCCCCCCGCCGAGCACCCATTGATCCGCAGGGCGCGCGAGGGCCTGGAGGCGGCCCGCCTGCTGATTCAGCAGTCCTGTCCAGGGCCGGCACTCGAGCTGTTGCTGACAGCGCTCCTGGCCGCCGCGGCTCAAAGGGCCGGGCGCAGCGAGGCGCCGAGCCGGCAGCAGGCCGGGATCTGGCTCTACGGCGAGGCGCTGCCGGCCGGGCATCTGGAGCCGCGGCATGCGGCGCTGTTGATGCGCGCCATCGCCCTCGGGCAGGGCGCGGCCGACGTGCCCGAGCCCCTCTTGACCGACTTGGCCAATGATGCGGCGGCCTTCCTTGACGAGGTCTCTGCTTAGTGCTCCTCGCCACGGGCCGTGTCTGTTGATTGTTCGGGCCTCAGCCGCGTAGGGTGGGCACCGCGTACCCTCCACTGAGTAGTGGTAGTACGCACCGCGTACCCTCCACGCCTGTTTCACTTGTCCTTGCCGCGTTCCTTAGGGCTCGCCGCGATGGGCTTCGTCCGCTGACTGTTCGGGCCTCAATCGCAGACGCAGGTCGCGACCGACCTGGCGGACCTCGATGATCTCTAGTGGGATGCGCTCGGCCATGCGCGTGAGCCCCGGGAGGTGGACCAGGCCCACGCCCGCATCACCCATGAGGTGAGGGGCCAGGTAGAGGATCAGCTCGTCGACCAGGCCCGCCTGAAGCGCCGCGCCGGCCAGGATCGGGCCGGACTCGATCAGGACCTCGTTGATCTCACGCCGGGCCAGCTCGTGGAACAGGGCGCGCAGGTCGACCTGGCGCGTACCGGCCATCTCGGCCATCTCGGCCATCTCGGCGGGGGTCACCGCTGGGCAAACGACGATCTCGGCACCGGCGGCCGCCAATGCCGAGGCTCTGGACGGCTCGCCGACAGCGCACGCGATCAGCGTCGCTCCGGGCAGGCTGAGCAGCCTCGCCGTCGCTGGTGTGCGGAGTCGACTGTCGACGACGACCCGCAGCGGCTGACGCACGCCGGCGCCGCGGCTCAAGCCGAGGGCGTCGCCCTCGAGACGGACATTGAGCGAGGGATCGTCGGCCAGCAGCGTGCCGATGCCGGTGATGACCGCCGAACTCTGCGCCCGCAGCCGCTGGACGTCCCCGCGCGCCGCCGCGGAGGTGATCCAGCGGCTCTCGCCGCTCGCCATCGCAGTGCGCCCGTCGAGGCTCGCGGCGAGCTTGACCCGACAATAGGGCCGTCCCTGGCGATGACGCTTGATGAAGCCCGGATTCAGCGCGATCGCTGATCTCTCGAGCAAGCCGACCTCTGCCGACACCCCCGCGGCGCGCAGCTGCGCCAACCCGCGACCTGAGACCTTTGGATTGGGGTCGATCATCGCCGCGACGACGCGTGTGACACCGGCGTCGATCAAGGCCTCGGTGCAGGGCGGCGTGCGGCCCTGATGACAGCAGGGCTCGAGCGTGATGAAGGCCGTCGCGCCGCGCGCGCGCGGCCCGGCCTCGAGGAGCGCGATGCGCTCGGCATGGGGTTGGCCGGCCCGTTCGTGCCACCCCTGACCGACGACCTCGCCCCCCTGCACGATGACACAGCCGACGCGGGGATTGGGGTCGGTCGTATAGCGCCCGCGCTCAGCGAGCTGGAGCGCACGGGCCATCGCGGCCTCGTCGACAACCGGGCTCACTTCTTTTCGAGCCCGGCAAGGAGGTCCAGCTGCTGGCGGGTCGCCTCGGGTGAGAGCTGGCGCTCGAGCCGCTCGATCTCCTCGCGGAACGCCTGAACGTCCTCGAACTTGCGGTAGACCGAGGCAAAACGCACGTAAGCCACCTGGTCGAGTCCCCTCAGCTCCTCCATGACGAGCTCGCCCACTCGGCGCGACGGGACCTCGCCTTCGCCGCTGGCCAGCAGGCGGCGATTGATACGCGCCAACGCGGCATCGACATCGGCCGTGCTGACCGGACGCTTCTCCAGCGCCCGCATCATCCCGGAGCGCAGTTTGCGGCCATCGAAGGGTACACGGCTGCCATCGCGCTTGACGATGCGCGGCAGGTTGAGCTCAGCGCTCTCGTAGGTTGTGAAGCGCTCCTTGCACACCACGCAGCGCCGCCGCCGGCGCACCTGATCGCCCTCGCCGGAGAGGCGGGAGTCGACGACCTTCGTGTCTTGGGCACCGCAAAAGGGGCAGCGCATCCCGTGCGATCCGCGTGGGCCGTGCGGCGCTAAGCGCGGCGGTAGACCGGGAAACGGCCGCAGAGCTCGAGGACCTTGTCCTTGACCTCCGCGATGACATCTTGAGCGCCGTGGGCGTCGATGATGTCGCACATCCAGCCGGCGAGCTCACGGGCCTCGGCTGTGCCCAGGCCGCGTGTCGTGATCGCCGGGGTCCCCACCCGGATGCCGCTCGTGACGAAGGGCGATTGCGGATCGTTCGGCACGGCGTTCTTGTTCACCGTGATGTTCGCGGCGCCGAGCCAGGCATCGACGTCCTTGCCGGTCAGGCCTTGGGCGATCAAGCTGACCAAGAACAGATGGTCGTTGGTGCCGCCCGAGACCACGTCGTAACCGCGGGCGAGGAACACCTCGGCCATCGTCTGGGCATTGTGCAGCACCTGCCCCTGGTAGGTCTTGAAGCTCGGCTCCATCGCCTCCTTGAGGGCCACGGCCTTGGCGGCGATGACATGCATCAGCGGGCCGCCCTGGGTGCCGGGAAAGACCATCGAGTTGAGCCGCTTCTCGATGTCTGGGTTCGCCTTCGCCAGGATCAGGCCGCCGCGTGGGCCGCGCAGCGTCTTGTGCGTCGTCGTCGTCGTGACGTCGGCGATCGGGACCGGATTCGGATAGAGGCCGGCGGCGACGAGACCGGCGACATGGGCCATGTCGACCAATAGGTAGGCGCCGACCTCATCGGCAATGGCCCGGAGGCGTGCCCAGTCGACGACCCGCGAATAGGCCGAGAAGCCGGCGACGATCATCCGCGGCCGATGCTCGCGGGCGAGCCGCTCGACCTGGACGTAGTCGATCTCGCCAGTCGCCTTGTCCAAGCCGTACTGCACGGCGTGGTAGAGCTTGCCCGAGAAGTTCGGCTTGGCCCCATGGGTCAGGTGCCCGCCGTCAGCAAGGCTCATGCCGAGCACGGTATCCCCCGGCTCGCACAGGGCCATGTAGACGGCGGCGTTCGCCTGCGAGCCGGAGTGGGGCTGCACGTTCGCATAGTCGGCGCCGAAGAGCTGCTTGGCCCGCGCGATGGCCAGCCGCTCGGCGACATCGACGTGCTCGCAGCCCCCATAGTAGCGTTTGCCGGGGTAGCCCTCCGCGTACTTGTTCGTCATGACCCCGCCCTGGGCCTGCATGACTCGCGGACTGGCATAGTTCTCGGACGCGATCAGCTCGATGTGCTCCTCCTGGCGGCGCTCCTCGGCCTGGATCGCCTGCCAGAGCTCATCATCGTAGCCGGCAATGTGCATCGATTGATCGAACATAGCGTCTTCCTCAACGGCAAAAACGTCTCATGATAACGGATGTAGCCACACACGCACGGGGTCAACCCGAATGCCTCAGCAGCGAGCGCTTGTCGGACACCTGACCGACGCTAATCACATCGATGCGCTGGTCGATCAGGGCAAGACCTCCTTTGCCGCCGAGAAGCAGCTAGAGGCGCGGGGCGCCGTGGACAAGGCGGTGGCGCTCGATCCGAAGGCCTCCGGGGCGCTGCTGCTGCGCGCGGCGCTGGAGGACCGTGCCGGTGACACCAAGGCCGCGGAGGCCTCGGCAAAGGTGGCGCTGGCGGCCGATCCGACGAACGATGAGCCCTACGCGATGCTCGCCGTCGGCTGCGCGCGAGACCGGCGGGCCACCGATGCCGATACGTGGCCGAAAGCGGCCGGACGACGCCAAGCCTGTCTACCGGGCCCTGTTCGAGCGCCGCGGCACGGCCGCCTCGGACCTCGCGGCGCGCAAGCAGCTGACCAGCCTCCTCATGGGCGACGGCGACAAAGAGGAGGCCGCCCGCCTGGTCGCCGAGGTCCTCGAGGCAGAATAAGCACTGTCCCGTTTCCACTCGTTTCCACTTACGGCGGTCAGGGACACGCGATCTGTGAGAACATGGGCACTAGATCGAACCAGAGTCCCTCATCGGCCGCTCCGTCGGCCGGCGCCCCCCGGATGCGAAGGAGATCTCACCGATGAAGGTCGCCGCATTCTCAGACGTCCAAGCGAATCTGCCCGCGATGGAGGTCGCTGCCGAAGAGATCATCAGCTGGCGGCCGGACCTGGTCGTCATGGCCGGCGACCTGATCAATCGAGGTCCGAACAGTCGCGGCTGTCTGGAGTTGTTCACCGAGCTGCGCCAAGCCTACGGTTGGCTTCCGGTGCGAGGCAACCACGAGGTGTGGGTGCTGCGCTGCCGCCGGGAGGCACCGGAGTCAGCGATCGCTGCACAGCTCCGCCAGTTCACGGATTGGACCGGCCAGCAGATCGCCGACCTTATTTCAAGCCTCGCCGATTGGCCGGATCACCTTTGCTTTCCAGGTTCGGGCGACGACAGCTGGGTGCATGTCACGCACGGAACGTTAGCGGGCAACCGCGACGGGATCTCCGCAAGCGTCCTCGACGCGGAGCTCGCCGGCAAGCTGCCATCGGACATCGCCCTGTTCATCACCGCGCATACGCACAAGCCATTGATCCGCGACCTTGGCAAGACACGCATCTTGAACGTCGGCTCGGTGGGCTCGCCGTTCGATGGCGACCCGCGCGGCAGCTATGCCCGGATCGAGCTTCGCGGCGGACAGTGGCGGACCGAGATTCGGCGGTTTGCCTATGATCGGGCCCGCACCGAGCGGGACTTCCACGACTCAGGCTTCCTGAGCGAGGGCGGACCGCTCACACGCATCCTTCACGAGGAGTGGCGCCGCACGCGGCTCCTCATGCCGAGCTGGGTGGCGCGCTTCCAGCCGGCCGTCCTGGCTGGGGAGATCGGCCTGGATCAGGCCGTGGAACGGTTCCTGAAGGAGGTCGACTGACCTGGGACGACACCAGGCCGCGATGACACAAGCCGGGAAGGTACGCGATGCGCACCCTAGGCTATGAGGCACGGTAACCCGATCGGCGACTGTCCTGGCCATTTCTGTACCATAAGGTCTATGCGAGGCGAATTGCGTCCTTCCTCCCCCGCCTAGGTCACTCCGCGGGGCTCACCCGTTTTTCGCCTTCTTCGACGGCACCTTATGCGGCCGGGTCTTGCCATAACTACCCCGATTGATCTTGCCTCGACGGGTACGCCGATCGCCTTTCGCCATGACTGAGCCTCCAAAAAAGATTGCTTCTGTTTCGTCAGTTGGTGCAGCCGCGGAGCGCGGACAGTTGCCGCCGACGGCCAAGACACCCATGTCCATGCATGCACGCGGGCGACCAATCATCGCTCGAGTGCCGCCACTAGCGCTCCGATGAATGCGCGATTCTCTTCCGGCCGGCCAACGGTGACACGCAGGCAATCCGCGAGCAGCGGATCGGCGCCGTCGAGACACTTGACCAGGATCCCGCTGGCCTTCAAGTCCTCGAAGACGCGGCGCGCCTGACCCACCGGCAGACGCATCAGGATGAAGTTGGTCTCGCTCGGATAGGGATGCACACCCGCGATCCCGTCCAGCGTCGCGAAGAGGGCATCCCTGTCCGCCCGGATCTGGCGGCATTGTGCCTCGAAGACCTCCTGATGTGCGAGCGCGAAGACGACGCTCGCCTGCGTGAGCACATTGACATTGTAGGGCAGGCGCGTCTTATCGATCTCGCGGATAAGATCCGGCGGGCCGGCCAGGTAGCCGAGCCGCAGCCCGGCGAGGCCCATCTTGGACAGCGTGCGCAACACCAGGAGGTTCGGCCACTCACCCAGCCGCGGCAGGAAGCTCGCGTCCGTGAAAGGCGCATAGGCCTCATCGACGATCACCAGGCCCGGGGTCGCAGCGAGGATCTCCTCGACCGCCTGCGCATCAAACAGATTCCCGGTCGGGTTGTTCGGGTAGGCGAGAAAGACCAGGCTGGGGGACGAGGCCGAGATCGCGTCCAGCACGGCCGGCAGATCGAGCGCAAAGTCGTCGCGGGCGAGCGGCACGCCGACGTACTGGAGCCCCGCGAAGACGCCGATCAGCCGGTACATCGCGAAGCCTGGGTCGACGGACAAGACGCACCGGCCGGGCCCGGCAACGGTCAGCGCCAGCATCTGGATCAGCTCGTCCGAGCCGTTGCCGAGCAGGATCCCTGACTCGGCGGGGATGTCCATCGCCGCCCGCAAGGCGTGCTCCAGCGCCGGTGCGCGTGGGTCGGGATAGCGATTGACGGCGACCCCCTGAAGCGCCTCCAGCCACCGGCCACGGATCGCGTCAGGCCAGGGATAAGGGTTCTCCATCGCATCGAGCTTGACCAGCCCCGTCGCGTCGGGCACCGCATAGGCCTTCAGCGCGCGGATCTCCGCGCGCGTCACGCGCTCGACGAGGTCAGACACCCGTCTCGTCCGTGCCGCCGGCCTGCTCGGCGCCCTGCCTGCGATACTCCGCTGATCGGGCATGCGCCGTGAGGCCCTCGCCGCGGGCCATCAGCGAGGCGGTCCGCCCGAGCATATCGGCACCCGCGGGCGAGGCCATGATCAGGCTCGAGCGCTTCTGGAAATCGTAAACGCCGAGCGGTGAGGAAAAGCGCGCGGTGCGCGACGTCGGCAGCACGTGGTTCGGTCCAGCGCAGTAGTCGCCGATCGCCTCGGCGGTGTGCCGCCCCATGAAGATCGCCCCGGCGTGGCGGATCCGCGCCGCGACAGACTGAGGGTCCGCGAGCGACAGCTCGAGGTGCTCCGGGGCGATGCGATTGGCCAGCGTGACCGCCTCGTCGAGATCGCACACCAAGATCAGCGCTCCCCGCTCGCGCAAGGCCGTCGCGATGACCTTTTGGCGCTCCATCTGCGGGAGCAGACGCTCGATGCTCGCTGCGACCCGATCGAGATAGGCCGCATCCCACGCGACCAACATGGCCTGGGCGTCTTCGTCATGCTCGGCCTGCGAGAAGAGATCCATCGCGATCCAGTCGGGATCCGTCTCGCCGTCGCAGAGGATCAGGATCTCGGAGGGGCCTGCGATCATGTCGATGCCGACCTGCCCGAAGACGGCCCGCTTGGCGGTGGCGACGAAGATGTTGCCGGGCCCGACGATCTTGTCGACACACGGCACCAACTCGGTGCCAAAGGCTAAGGCCGCGACTGCTTGGGCGCCGCCAATCGCGAACGCGCGGGTCACGCCGGCGATGTGGGCGGCGGCGAGAACCAACTCGTTCTGCTCGCCCCCGGGGGCGGGCACGACCATGATCAACTCGGGCACCCCGGCGACCTTGGCCGGGATCGCATTCATGAGTACTGACGAGGGATAGGCCGCCTTGCCACCCGGGACGTAGAGCCCTACTCGATCGAGCGGCGTGACCTGTTGCCCAAGCAGGGTCCCATCCGGCTCGCGGTAGCTCCAGCCAGAGAGCTTCTGGTGCTCGGCATAGTCACGGATCCGCTGAGCAGCGCTCGACAGGGCCTCGCGCTGACCGGTCGGAATCTGTTGCCAGGCCTGCACGAGGCGCGCGACCGGGATCTCGAGGTCGCTCGACTGTGCAGGCTCCCAGCCATCGAACCGTGTCGTGTAATCAAGCAAGGCCTGGTCGCCGCGCTCGCGCACCGCAGCCAGAATGGTGGTCACGGTCTCCTGCACCTCTTGACTGGAGACCGACTCCCACGCCAACAAGCGCTCGAGGCGGTCATCGAAGTCCGCCTCGCTGCTGGACAATCGGTTGATCTCTGCCACAGTCGGTACTCCTTCGCCCCGCGCCGTTGCGGGCCGGGCGATGTCAGTTCTACGTCGGATCGGCGCTCACGGCCCGTCGCAGCACAGCGAGCAGGTCCATGACGACCTGATGCTTGGTCTTCCACGAGGCCTTGTTGATGACCAACCGGGCGCTGATGTCCGCGATGTGCTCCAATGGCACCAGGCCGTTGGCCTTGAGGGTGTTCCCGCTCTCAACTAAATCGACGATCAGGTCGGAAAGGCCGACGAGCGGCGCCAATTCCATCGAGCCGTAGAGCTTGATGATCTCGACCTGCTTACCTTGCGCCGCGAAGTGCCGCTCGGCACTGCGCACAAACTTGGTCGCGATACGTAGTCGGCCCGGCCCAAGATCCGAATCAGGGATCCCTGCCACCATCATTCGACAACGGGCAATGCCGAGATCCAATGGCTCATAGAGACCCTCGCCACCATGCTCCATCAGGACATCCTTGCCGGCCACGCCTAAATCGGCGGCGCCATACTCGACGTAGGTCGGCACGTCGGCCGCACGGATGAGCACCAGCTTGACCTTCGGCGAGCTGGTCTCAAGGATCAGCTTGCGGCTCGTCTCCGGATCGTCGAGCGGAACAATGCCGGCCTGGGCCAGCAGCGGCAAGGTATCCGCGAAGATGCGGCCCTTCGGCAAGGCGATGGTCAGCGGACTCGCGGTCGGCACGGTCGATTCACCTCACGAAGACACACGGCGGATGACGGCGCCCAGCACCGAAAGCTTCTCTTCGATGTTGGCATAGCCGCGATCGATATGGTAGATACGGTCGACCAGTGTCTCGCCTTCTGCCACCAGACCCGCCAGAACGAGACTCGCCGAGGCACGCAGATCGGTCGCCATGACCGGCGCCCCGATCAGGTGCTCGACACCGCGGCAAGTCGCTACGTTGCCCTCGATGCGGACATCTGCCCCCAGTCGCTGCATCTCCAGCACGTGCATGAAACGGTTCTCGAAGACCGTCTCCGTCACGGTGGCGACCCCGTCCGCAATGCTGTTCAGGGCGCAGAACTGGGCCTGCATATCGGTCGGAAAGCCGGGATAGGGAGCTGTATGGATATCCACCGCCTGCGGGCGCCGGCCCGTCATGTCCAAATCGATCCAATCAGGCCCAACCTCGATCCGCGCCCCAGCCTCCCGGAGCTTGACCAGCACCGCTTCAAGAAGATCGGCCCGCGTATGGCGCAGTCGGACATGACCGCGTGTCATCGCAGCGGCGACCAGGTAGGTACCCGTCTCGATCCGGTCGGCCATGACACGATAGTGCGTGCCGGCCAAGCGCTCAACACCTTCGATCCGTATCGTATCGGTGCCGGCCCCCTCGATCCGCGCCCCCATGGCGGTCAGGAAGTCAGCGAGGTCGACCACTTCCGGCTCGCGCGCGGCGTTCTCGATGATCGTCACGCCCTTCGCCAAGACGGCGGCCATCATCAGATTCTCGGTACCTGTCACGGTAACCAGATCCATCACGAGGCGCGCACCTTGTAGCCGCTTCGCGCGGGCGCGGATGTAGCCGCCCTCCACCTGGATCTCGGCCCCCATCGCCCGGAGCCCGGCGAGATGGAGGTTGACCGGTCGTGCGCCGATCGCACAGCCGCCGGGAAGCGAGACATCGGCGCAACCGAACCGGGCGAGAAGCGGCCCAAGCACAAGGATCGATGCCCGCATCGTCTTCACTAGCTCGTAGGGCGCGGCGAAGCGGTGGATCGGCGACGGGTCGATATGAATCTGCATGCGGTCATCGACGGTGAGCCGCACACCCATCAGGCCGAGCAGCTCCATCGTCGTCGTGATGTCCCTGAGATGCGGGACATTGGCAAGCGTGACCGGACCGTCGGCCAGCAAGGTCCCGGCCAGGATCGGCAGCGCCGCGTTCTTGGCCCCGGCGATACTTATCTCGCCGGCGAGCGCCGCACCGCCGACGATCGAAAGCTTATCCATACTTGTTGGTAATCGAAACAGGACCAGGTAGGTCGCCGCAGCGACCTGGAGAAGCTACGACTGGGGCCGGCGGCCGGTTCGGATTAGAGCCCCGAGGTTGCTCAGTCTCGCGAGCCGCTCCAGCGAATCGGGGAGGTTGGTGAGATGGAGGAATCGCTCGCGACGACGCGCCTGGCCTAGCCACTCCAGCAATAGGGCCAAGCCAGCGCTATTCGCGTGCTGCACACCGCCGAGATCAATACAGAGCTCACCGGCATCGGCGAAGACCCACTCCGGCAGCCCGACAAGGCCCCTGACACTGAAGAAATCGAGATCGCCCTCGAGGCGGAACGAGCCTTCGGAGAGGCGGACCAAGGTCACCGCGCTCATCGCTTACCCCTGGCCCGAACGATTCATTTCGTCCAGGCGGGCAATCAGACCGTCGAGACCGTCGCTGCGGATGATGGTCGCGAAGCTGCTGCGGTAGTTGGCCACCAGGCTCACATTGTTGATCACAAGATCGTACACTTTCCAGGCCCCATCGCCGCCGTGCAGACGATAATCGATTGATATCAAGTCGCCACCCGGATTGTGGATCTCGGTCGCCACCGTCACTCGGTTCGCCTCTGGGCCCGGCTTGAGGGGCAGGTAACGGATCGCCTGCCCAGAATACTCGAGCAAGGCGCGGGCGTAGGTGCGGACCAATACCTCGCGAAAGCCCTCGGTCAGCGCGACACGCTGCGCCGCCGTTGTCTGCTGCCAATAGCGTCCCAGCGCGCCACGGGTGATGCGCTCGAAGTCGAAGTGCGGCAGGACGATCCGCTCGACCAACTGGAATATCAGCTGTGGATCCGTCTCGATCTCGCCACGGCGCTGCTCTAAGACCTCGAGCATCCGCTCGCTTGTCTCCTCTACGAGCGCGGTCGCGGTGTCCGTCGCGGCCGGTGAGGCCGCGGCCCACAGGATCACCAGCAACAATATCACGACTCGGCGCATGGTCATTGAGCCCCCTCCTGTGCCTTGCTGAGCAGGAACTGACCGATCATCTGCTCCAACACCAAGGCCGACTGCGTGTGCACAATCTGGTCCCCATCGCCTAAATAATCCGGACTGCCTCCAGGATCGAGGCCGATGTATTGCTCCCCCAGGAGCCCGGCGGTGTAGATGTTGGCGAAGGTATCGGACGGGATAGTGTCATATTGCGGATCGATGACCAAGGTGACGACGGCCTCGTAGGTGGATTTGTCGAAATCGATCGACTTGATGCGGCCGACGCGGACCCCGGCCATGCTGACCGGTGCGCGCACCTTCAAGCTCCCAACATTGTCGAACCGGGCCGTCAACCGGTAGCCGTCGTCGGCCGGGGCCGAGCTCAGGTTACTCACCTGCATGGCGAGGAAGAAGAGCGCCACAAGCCCTCCGGCCATGAATGTCCCCACGAGGATCTCGATCGTGCGGCCAGCCACCATAAATCACTACTCCCCAAACATCAGTGCGGTCAACACGAAGTCGAGCGCGAGGACAGCAAGGGCCGAATGCACGACTGTCCGGGTCGTCGCCCGGCTCACACCCTCGGCTGTCGGCGTCGCGGCGTAGCCCTGAAACAGGGCGATCCAGGTCACGACGACCCCGAAGACCAGGCTCTTGATGACGCCATTGATCACGTCCTCGCGCAGATCGATCTTCGCCTGCATCTGACTCCAGTAGGAGCCAGCATCGATGCCGAGCAATCCGACGCCGACGAAATACCCGCCGAGCACGCCAACGGCGCTGAACATCGCGGCCAGGAGCGGCATCGCTAACAGGCCACCGTAGAAGCGCGGGGTCAGGATCCGCTTGACCGGATCCACGGCCATCATCTCCAGCGCGGAAAGCTGCTCGGTGGCCTTCATCAGGCCGATCTCGGCGGTCAGCGCGGAGCCGGCGCGACCAGCGACCAACAGCGCTGTGACCACCGGC
This sequence comes from uncultured Chromatiaceae bacterium, assembly GCA_964583605.1. Lineage (GTDB taxonomy): Bacteria > Pseudomonadota > Gammaproteobacteria > Chromatiales > Chromatiaceae > CAZOWL01. Next base: position 18,235 of record CAZOWL010000046.1, read on the forward strand.
CCGAGCTCGCGGACCAGAGACGCGGCAACCATGATGCCCAGGCTCTCGGCCGCGCCGAACTGGGAGAGGACGTAGTAGCCCTGCAGACCGAGGACCATGCCGACGAATAGCCCAGAGACAACGACGATTAGCACCGACAGCACGCCGATGGCGTAGATCTGGGCGACTAGGAGTCGCGGCCTCGCGAGCAGGGCCATCGTACCCGTTAGCAGGCCGAGCAGGAGCAGGTGGGCCTCGCCCAGACGTGCTACGGTCGCGATCCCGGCAGCACCCAATCGTGCAAACAGAGTGAGCATCTCCCAGCGATCAGTCCAAGCGATCAGCTCAAGAAATCCTGGGACAGCTCTGGGGCTGGCACGTGATAGTGTACGGGTCCGTCCGGCTGCCCCTCGAGAAACTGCCGCACCCAGTCGGAGCCGTCGCGGCGAAGCTGAGCCGCAGTTCCAGACGCGATGACCCGGCCATTGGCGATGATGTAGGCACAATCGGCGATGCTCAGGGTCTCCTCCACATCATGAGACACGACAATACTGGTCATCCGGCTGGCGTCGTTGAGCTGGCGGATCAATGCTACCAGGACCCCCATCGAGATGGGGTCCTGGCCGGTGAACGGCTCGTCGTAGAGGATCATCATTGGGTCGAGCGCAATGGCACGCGCCAGGGCAACACGCCGCGCCATGCCCCCCGAAAGCGTAGCCGGCATTTGCGCCCGGGCCCCACGCAGCCCGACAGCCTCGAGCTTCATCAGCACAAGCTTGCGGATCATGCCCTCGGGCAGACGCGTGTGCTCGCGAAGTGGATAGGCGACGTTGTCGAATACGCTGAGATCCGTCAACAAGGCTCCCGTTTGGAACAGCATGCCCATGCGCATCCGCAACCGATAGAGCCCGGCGAGGCTGAGCCGATGGACATCGACACCATCGACCTCGATGGTGCCGCCGTCCGGCCGCAGTTGCCCGCTGATCAGCTTCAACAACGTGGTCTTGCCCGTTCCGCTCGGTCCCAGGACCGCGGTGACGCGGCCACGGGGAATCGTCAGATCGACGCCGTCGAAGACTTGTTGCCGACCACGCGCGAAGCGCAATCCACGAATTCGGACCAGGTCCGAAACGCGATCGCACCCCTCGGCTCCCTCTGCCCGACCGGCGAGCCCGCGCGGGCTTTCGCCTGCCACGTCGCCGGGCGGAACATCTTGCCGGCCACTTGGGACCATGGCCCATCACCCCATGCACAAAAGACGCGGGAAAAACTCACGGATTGTCTATGGGAGTGATAACCTGGGTCAAGCTGATGTCAGTCGTTCGGTCGCCCCGATCTGGTTCTGCCAGGGTGACAGGCGCCGGCTGCGACGGCCCTTCGACGACCGGCTTGATGCCTCCGCATCCGCCTGTGCCCTGGCACAGTCGCGTCGGTTGCGCGGCCCGGAGGACGTTTGGAACAATCTTCACGCCTAGTCAGCGGGCGTCTGACGCCAACCGAGCACCGAGATGACAGCCGACCCCTCTCGCAACCGACAGTCGATCAGCCCGCCACATCCGCTCGATGCAACGGGCATACGGCGTCTCGGTGAGGCGGTGCTGCGCACCGAGGCGGAGTCCGTCGCGGCCCTCGTTGACCGAATCGGGGACGCCTTCGTCGAGGCCTGTCTCCACATGCTTGCCTGTGATGGTCGGATTGTCGTGCTAGGTATGGGCAAATCGGGGCATATCGGCAGCAAGATCGCTGCGACCTTGGCTAGCACGGGTACGCCAGCCTTCTTCGTCCACCCGGGCGAAGCCAGCCACGGTGATCTCGGCATGATCACTCCGCGAGATGTCGTCCTCGCCCTGTCTAACTCCGGGGAAACGCCGGAGATACTGATGCTGCTACCCATCATCAAGCGCCTCGGCGTGCCGCTAATCAGTCTCACCGGCCAGGCCGCGTCCACGCTGGCCCGGACAGCCAGCGTGAACTTAGATGTCGGCGTCGAGCGCGAAGCCTGCCCGCTCGGCCTCGCCCCGACCTCCAGCACGACCTGTGCGCTGGCCATGGGCGATGCGCTGGCCATCGCCCTGCTTGAGAGCCGCGGCTTTACGGCGGATGATTTCGCCCGCTCCCATCCGGCCGGGACCCTGGGCCGACGGCTGCTGCTTCGCGTCTGCGACATCATGCACCAGGAGGAAGCCATCCCGCGGGTGAGGCGCGGCACCCGTCTCACGCAGGCTTTGGTGGAGATGACCCGCAAGGGACTCGGCATGACCGCCATCGTCGACGACGAAGGACGCCTGCTCGGGGTCTTCACAGACGGCGACCTCCGCCGGGCACTCGACCGACCCGTTGACATCTACACCACCATCATCGAGACAATCATGACTCCAGACTGCATTACAGCCCACCGCGAGATGCTAGCTGCCGAGGCACTGCATCTCATGGAGGAACACAAAATCAACGGCTTGTTCATTGTCGACGAGGGAGCGCGCCTAATCGGCGCGCTCAACATGCACGACATGCTGCGCGCCGGTGTCGTCTGAAGCACGGATAGCGCCAGTGGCTCACCCGTACCGAGAGGTGACAGAGCGTGCACGAGCCATTCGGCTGCTGCTGTTCGATGTGGACGGCGTGCTAACCAACGGTCAGCTTTTTCTCGGTGATGATGGTCAGGAATACAAGGCATTCTACTCGCGCGACGGACATGGACTCGTCATGCTCCAAAACTCCGGCGTCGAGATCGGCGTCATCACCGGCCGGCGCTCCGAGGTCGTGCGCATCCGCATGGCCGAGCTCGGTGTTGATCGTGTGGTACAGGGCTGCCGCGATAAGCTCGCAGCCTATGAAGAGCTCAAGCGCGAGATGGAGCTCTCGGACGCGGCCATCGGCTTTGTCGGTGACGATGCCGTCGATCTGCCGGTCATGCGCCGCGCCGGCCTCGCCATCGCACCGGCGGATGCGCACCCTCTTGTGTCCCGACATGCGCACTGGCAGACGCCTTCGCCCGGCGGATACGGGGCTGCGCGAGATGTATGCGAGCTGATCATGGATGCCCAAGGCACCCTGATGTCCATGCTGTCCGCCTATCTGTGAGGGATACGAGGCTTAGGCCCCTCATCGCGGCTTAGACATCATGCTTTCGACGAGGCAGATTCTCCTGGCCACACTGCTGTGCGGTCTCAGCGCGGCCGCCTGGTGGTCGCTCGATACGCGACCACCCGAGCGGATTGGCTCGCAGCGCGTTGCTCAGCGCCCCGATTACATCGTCGAAGGACTACGGGCCACCAGAATGGATGCTTCGGGTCGTCGGCACCAATATCTCGAGGCCGTGGAGCTGCGACACTACGCGAGCGACAACACCAGCGAGCTCGACGAGCCGGCCCTAACCCTCTATGCCGATCAGGCCCCCCCGTGGCACGCCCGCGCCGCCCGCGGTTGGATCTACGCCGATGGCGAGGAGATGCGGCTGAGCGGCGATGTCGTCATCGATCGCGGGGCAGGCGCGACGACCCGACCGCTGCGCATTGAAACAGACGCCCTAAACGTGCGGCCTCGGGATGAATATGCCGAGACGGATCTTCCCGTCCACATCGCCAGCGGGGCCGATTGGCTCCGGGCCATCGGCCTGCGCGCCTGGCTGGGCGAGTCGACGCGCATCATCCTGCCGGAACGCGCTGTGGCCCTCTTTCACCTTGCCGAGGAGGAAGCGCCAGAATGATCCCGACGATGCGCATCTTCCGGTATGCCCTTCTCTTCGGCCTATGCGCCGGCGCGACAGTCTTAGCCGCCACCGGCCAAGAGGAGCCCATCTATATCGAGGCGGATAGCGTCGAGATCGACGAGGCCACAAGCACCAGTCATTACCTTGGCAACGTGGTCGTCATACAGGGCAGCATGCGCCTCGAAGCGGACAAGGTCGAGATGCGGCATCGAGCCGACCGCCGCCCCGAGCATGTCACCGCCTGGGGCAATCCGGCGAAATATCGGCAAGAGTTCGAGGGCGAGGCGACGCCGAACCACGCCCGTGCCCGGCGCATGGAGTACGATGTTGCCCGGGACGAGATCACCTTGATTGACGAAGCAGTCCTTTATCAAGGCGACGACCGTTTCAGCAGCGACCGAATCGTCTATGAAAGGGCCAATGCCCGAGTCAAGGCTGGTGGCAGCGCTGACGGCTCACAGCGCGTCAAGATCACGATTACGCCGGATCAACAATGACCGTCCTTCAGGCCACTGACCTGGTCAAGAGCTACCGACAGCGGCAGGTGCTAAAAGGGGTAGGCATCCAGGTCGGAACCAGCGAGGTAGTGGGACTTCTCGGACCAAACGGGGCTGGCAAGACGACCTGCTTCTATTTGATCGTCGGCCTGATCGCCGCCAACGCTGGCCGGATCACGCTTGATGGACAGGATGTCACGCTGCTCCCGATGCATGCGCGTGCGCGCCGTGGCTTGAGCTACTTGGCTCAAGAGCCTTCGGTCTTTCGCAAACTAAGCGCCTACGAGAACCTGCTGGCGATCCTCGAGACGCGCAGCGATCTCAGCCGCAACGGTCAGCGACAGAGGGCACTCGAGCTCCTCGACGAGCTGGGCATTGCGCCCATCCATGACTCGCTGGCGATGAGCCTATCCGGTGGCGAGCGGCGGCGCCTCGAGATTGCCCGGGCCCTCGCCGTCGACCCGCGTGTCATGCTCCTTGACGAGCCCTTCGCGGGCGTGGACCCCATCGCCGTCGGCGACATCAAGCACATCGTCAGCCATCTGCGTGAGCGGGGTATCGGTATCTTGATTACCGACCATAATGTGCGCGAAACCCTCGACATCTGCGATCGGGCCTACATCATCAACGAGGGGCAGGTCATCGCCGAAGGTACGCCCGCGGATTTGCTCGCCGATACCCAGGTTCGCGCCGTGTATCTCGGTGATCACTTCACGCTGTGACCGAGGCGCCCGGTGCGGAATCGCGCGATATCCTTGGAGGACCTGGCCTTCACAGTCGACGCATTCTAGTCGAGATCGACGAAGGCTTTGTCTAAGCGATTATCGGAACACTGTCCTGCGTGGACCGGGGGCGACTTGGCTGTGCCGATTTGCGCGCTAACGACCATGAACAGCACTCAGCCGAAGATCTGACTGGCCCGCCGCAGATCACGCATGGTTGTACCGGCAAACGCTGACCAAGCGCCATCCGTGACGCCCCATTTCTCGTGCCGATTTTCGCACGTTTGCACAACGTACCTCACCTAAGCCGAGTAAAATGGGCTAGACTTGCGAGAGTATACAAATAACGTACCACGCTCTGGATACTGTCGCCGATGAAGCAGTCGATTCAACTTCGACTTGGTCAGCACCTCACGATGACCCCGCAGCTGCAGCACGCTATCAAGCTCTTGCAGCTGTCGACACTCGACTTACAGCGCGAGATTCAGGAGGTGCTCGATTCCAACTTCATGCTGGAAGAGGCCGAAGAAATCGAGCATGGCGGGGGCGAAGAGGCCCCCGCCACTGCAGCCACAACGACCGATGCCGAGCCCCTTGAGGCACAGCGGTCTGCAGAAATTGAGCGTGAGGTCGATGGCGAGCGCGCTGACATGCCAGCGGAGCTGCCGGTCGATGTCGAATGGGGCGATGTCTATGATAGCTATTACCCATCATCAACCCACAAGAGCGGAGAAGACGAGCCGGATTTTCTTGCCCAACGCAGCCGACCGCAGAGTTTGCATGATCATCTGCTCTGGCAGCTGAACCTGGCCCGTCTCGATGACCGGGAGCGGGCGATTGCAACCGCGGTCATCGATGCCATCAATCATGACGGCTACCTCACGATCGATAACGATGAATTGTTGGCGGCGCTCAAGGATCCTGAGCTCGACGCCGATGAAGTAGAGGCGGTGATACACCGAATCCAGTCCTTCGACCCGGCGGGGGTCGGCGCCCGTGACCTCAAGGAATGCCTACTCCTGCAGCTGCGCCAAATGCCCGAGGACCGGCCACTGCGGGACGCGGCCATCGCCGTGTGCCGGGATCATTTCCAAGACCTTACGCGGCGCGATCTCGGCGGTATTGCGTGTGATTTGAGTCTCAACGACGACGAGATGAGGGGCGTCATCGCGCTCATACGGACACTTAATCCCCGACCCGGGACCTTGATAGATGACGCTGAACCAGAGTACGTTATCCCTGATGTCTTCGTGCGTAAGCGCGATGACGTATGGGTCGTGGAGCTAAACTCCGATATCACCCCCAAGCTGCGCGTTAATGCCGACTACGCCAAGCTCATCCGCCGCGCCGACCAGAGCGCCGACAACACGTGCCTCAAGAGCCATCTCCAAGAAGCCCGATGGTTTATCAAGAGCCTGGCCAGTCGTAACGAGACTGTGCTCCGTGTTGCATCCAAGATCGTCGAGCTGCAGCGAGAGTTCCTCGAGCGAGGTGATGAGGCCATGAAGCCGATGGTATTGCGACACGTTGCCGAATCGCTGCAGCTGCACGAGTCGACCGTTTCTCGAGTGACCACCCAGAAGTACGTGCACACACCTCGCGGCACCTACGAGCTCAAGTACTTCTTTTCCAGTCACGTCAGCACGGCTTCCGGCGGCGAATGCTCCTCCACCGCGATTCGCGCGCTGATACGCAAGCTGGTCGCGGCCGAGTCGGCCAACAAGCCTCTGAGCGACAAGAAGATCGCGAGCTTGTTGTCGGATCAGGGCATTAACGTGGCCAGACGTACCGTAGCTAAATATCGCGAGGCACTGGGAATCCCTCCCTCGAACGAGCGCAGGCGCCTCGCGTAGAAGGCGCTATGAACCGCAGGAGTGAACTCATATGCAGATCAACTTGACAGGTCATCATGTCGACATCACCGATGCCTTGAAGGGCTACGTCGATACCAAGTTCGAGCGACTTGGGCGACACTTCGACCATGTCATCAACGCCCACGTCATTCTTAGCGTCGAAAAGCTGCGTCAGCGCGCCGAGGCGACGATACAGGTCAATGGCGGCAATCTGTTTGCCGATTCCGTCCACGAGGACATGTATGCTGCCATCGATGGATTGATCGACAAACTTGATCGGCAGATGATCAAGCATAAGGAGAAGAAATCGAATCATCGTGGCAACGGCGGCAAGGGCCTCGACGAAACCCTTGACTAGCGCGACAGGCCGCGTCCCGAGGCGGCCAGTTACGTCGCTGAACGGGCCGGCCTGCTTACCGCAACCGCACGGAGTTGCTTCTCTTCACCAATTCTTGCCGGCTGAGGCACAAAAGCTACATCACCGCCGCGGTCGATGTGCGAAAATTCCAACCCACTATAGCGTCCCTGATGTCTTAAGATACGAGTGGCCGATGTTACCGCCTGAGCTCATCGTCGCACCTCGCATAGGCTGTCGCCTCGAGGTATCCAGCAAGAAGCGGCTGTTGGAGTCCCTTGGCGAGCTTTTGTCAAGCGCGTTGCCGGCACTGACACCGGAGTCCGTCTTTGAGCACCTCGTGGAGCGGGAGCGATTGGGCAGTACCGGCCTCGGCCACGGTATCGCATTGCCGCACGCGCGGGTGCCCGCCGTCACTGAGTCAATTGGTGCGTTCGTGCAGCTCTCTGCCGGAATCGACTATGACGCGATTGACGAGGTTCCCGTCGACCTCGCGTTCGCGCTCGTCGTTCCCGAATCGGCGAATGAGACACACCTGAAGTTGCTCTCTCACCTCGCCGCGATGTTCAGCGACGCCGTGCTGCGCGCGCGCCTGCGGGAGGCGGGCTCGCCGGAAGAGATTCTGGCGCTACTGCAAGGGTGGGGATAGGCGGCAATCGACCCTGAGCGCACGCAACAGGTCTTCGGCTGTTTATTTGCGTGGAGCAGTCCGAAGCCCGCGAGGATCCGGGACCTGCTCCGTCAGACCCACACCAATGCCGATCGGCTGCCCGCACCATGAAGCTCATCATAGTAAGCGGCCTCTCCGGCTCAGGGAAGAGCGTCGCCCTCCATACCTTGGAGGATATCGACTACTACTGCATTGATAATCTCCCCCTATTCCTGCTCAGCCGACTCGCGACGGTCCTAAGCCGCTCCCCGGATCCAGTCTACGCTCGAATGGCGGTTGGGATCGACGTCCGCAACAAGCCGGAGGACCTGAGCACCCTTCCCGATCTGCTGCAGCGAGCCCGGACGCAGGGAGTGGAGTGCCGGGTTGTCTATCTCGACGCCCAGACTGACACCCTCATCCACCGCTTCAGTGAAACGCGACGCAAACATCCTCTTTCCCGCGCCGATCGTCCATTGGCTGAAGCCATCGCATTGGAACGCCGGTACCTCGAGCCGATCCTGAAGGTGGCTGACTTGCAGATCGACACCACTCGGACGAACGTCCATGAGCTGCGCGAACTGGTGCGCGAGCAGGTGGGCAGCGATGCCTCCCCGAGAGCCTCGATCTTAGTGCAATCGTTCGGCTACAAGAATGGTGTCCCGAACGACGTGGACTTCGTTTTCGACGTCCGTTGCCTCCCGAATCCTCACTGGGAGCCCGCATTAAGACCACTCACTGGACTCGACTCGGCCGTGGCCGCCTTCCTCGAGAACCGCACCGAGGTAGTTGAAATGCGTAATGATATCCTGTCCTTTCTCGACCGCTGGGTTCCGCAGTTCGAGACCGACGGCCGGAGCTACCTTACCATTGCGATTGGGTGCACTGGAGGCCAACATCGTTCCGTATTCATGGTCGAAGCGCTCCGCCGTCATTTCGAGCATGGAGGTCACAAGGTCATGGTCCGCCACCGGGAGCTCCCGTGAGCGCTGGACTCCTGATCGTTACGCACAACTTGATCGGGACCGAGCTTCTGAAAGCGGCAACGGCGATGCTGGGTGGCTGTCCACTGCGCGCCAAGACCCTGGCCATCGGCTTGCAGGACGACCGAGATGAACAGATCGCCGCTACCCAGGGCATTGCCGCGACCCTCGACGAAGGCGACGGCCTACTCGTGCTGACCGACCTATACGGATCGACACCCTCGAACATCGCCAACACCCTGAGCGGCCGACACCGTGTTAGGATCTTGAGCGGCGCCAATTTACCTATGCTCGTTCGGGTATTGAATTACGCTCATCTCCCGCTGAATGAACTAGCCAACAAGGCGCTAAGCGGCGGCATAGACGGCGTGATACTCTGGCCGGAGACGGAAGGCGCTCCGCAACGGATGACGCGATGATTCAGCGGGATGTCCAGATCGTCAACAAGCTTGGGCTCCATGCCCGCGCCGCGGCGAAGTTTGTCACTTGCTCGAGCGGCTTCGCGAGCCAGATCCACGTAGTGAAAGACGGGCGCCGAGTTAACGGGAAAAGCATTATGGGCGTCATGATGTTGGCCGCAAGCCAGGGCAGCCGGGTGACGCTGGAGATCGCCGGGGACGACGAGGGCGACGCCGACGTTGCCCTGACAACATTGATCGCCGACCGGTTTGGAGAGGCCGAATGACGCTCTCCTGTCAGGGCCTCGGCGTACCGGCAAGCCGGGCGATCGCGATCGGCACCGCGTTCTTGCTCGATCGCGGCCGGCCCCTTGTTACACCGAGCACAATCACCCCTGAGGCAGTCGAAGCCGAGTTGGCGCGACTAGGGGCAGCCGTTGAGGGCGTGCGACAGTCGCTCAAGGGCATTCGCCAACAGATCCCGCCCGGCAGTGGACCGGATGTCGCCGAGTTCATCGATACGCATCTCTTGATGCTGGACGATGCGGCACTCGTCGAATCCAGCCGCACCCTCATTCGGGACCAGCTCTGCAGCGCCCAATGGGCGCTCCAGCTACAGCGCGATCGCTTGGTCGAAACCTTCGATCTGATGAACGACCCCTATCTGCGCACGCGCCGCGACGATGTGGAGCACATTGTTCGCCATATTCAGGACTTCTTGACCGGCGCCCCGGGGCCGAATGAAGCAATTTCCGACAATCTGCACGACCGTGTAGTCGTGGCCCGGGACTTGACGCCTGCCGAGGTCATCATGCTGAGCCAAAGAGGCGTTGCAGCTCTGGTAACCGAATACGGCAGCCCAATGTCGCACATGGCGATTCTCGCCCGGAGCCTCAACATCCCCGCCGTCGTGGGTGTCCACCATGCTGCCAGCTACGTCATCTCGGGCGAGGTCCTCGTTGTCGATAGCGAGACCGGGAGCGTCCTGGCCGATGTCGATGCACCAACGCTAGTTCATTATCGCCGCCGCGCAGCGCGGCTGCAGATGCGCCGCGCCCAACTCCAGTACCTGGTTAGAGAACCCTCTGTCACGCTTGACGGCACTCCTATCGAGCTACTCGCGAACCTTGAGCTGCCCGAGGACGCGGAGATCGCCGGCACCTGTGGCGCAACTGGCGTGGGATTGTTTCGCACCGAGTTCCTCTACATGAACCGCGACGACCTCCCCGATGAAGAGGAGCATTTTGCCGTATACAGCGACCTCGTACGGAGCCTTAACGGCATCCCCATCACGATCCGAACCCTAGACCTAGGTGCTGATAAGCGGACTAATCAGGATTCCCGCGACACCGATGTGTGCAATCCTGCTCTCGGCCTGCGGGCCATTCGTCTCTGCCTTAAAGAGCCTGCCTTGTTCCGACCGCAATTGCGGGCGATTCTGCGGGCCGGGGCAGTGGGCCCTGTAAGCCTCATGGTGCCGATGATCACTTCCTTGCATGAGGTCGAGACCGTCCTTCGTCTTATTGCCAAATCTAAAGAGGAACTGCAGCACGAAGGGCTCGCCTTTGATCCGCATATCCCCGTAGGCGCGATGATCGAGGTCCCCGCAGCGGCACTCAGCGCCACCGCAATAGCCCGGCGCCTCGATTTCCTGTCCATCGGTACCAATGACCTGATCCAGTACACTCTCGCAATCGACAGAGTCGATGATGCGGTCAGCTATCTATACGACCCCTTACATCCTTCCGTACTGCGCCTGATCCGCCTCGTCATCGACGCCGCTTCACAAACGGACACACCTCTCAGCATGTGTGGCGAGATGGCCGCTGATCCGCGATTCACAGGGCTTTTGCTAGGCCTCGGTCTGCGCTCCTTCAGCATGCAGCCGGACGCACTGCTCGAGATCAAAGACGTGATCCGTGGTTGCCACGTATCGATGCTCGCAGAGGAGGTCAAGCGACTACTCCCCCGCCTAGACGATATGGATCCGTGGACGATGGTCAATGCGTTAAACAGCCAACGGGCGCCGCAGGCCCAGCAGGGCCTCTCTCCCTAATGTCCTCGCAGTCCCCTGCACTGGGCGCGTACGAGCCAGGAAGTAATAAATAGACGCCCGTTCGGCACCGCTGTCCGAATGCTTTCAGCAAAGGCTTCTTGACGTAAAGGCTTGACAGTGTCCAGGGCCATCCACATAACCGCGATGCCGCGGCGATTGATGCCGCGAATAGAAAAAGACCTCCTTTCTCACACAACCGAAAGGAGGTCTCTCGTTGCCCCTCAGCTTACCGCTTAAGAGGGGCCCCAGCCAATGGCAAAATTTATACGCGAAATACGTATCTGAAGTCGACTTATTAGGCGGGCATCATACCCGGGGCCACGAAATACACAAAAGCAAGACCCGCCCAAGCAGCCATCATTACCCACAGACCTTGTTGCTCAGTCATCTTTCCAACTCCACAATTAGCTTCGTCAATGAGAGGCTCATACACTCTAGTGAGTACAACTCACCCAGGATTGCACCGATAGCGCTTCACCTGCGATAAGCCCCCAGCCTTGCTCGCAGTGGACACAGCCAAACTGCTTCCCAGCCTCCCAAATGCATTAGAGCGTAAAAGAGACTGGTACGCGTCCTTACTCGAACAGAGTTGCGACATCAGAGTAACCTCTCCGCTGCCGATCGCGCCTGCACATGCTTGACGCACGACACCTGGCGCCCCTGCGCCGGCAGCGCCAACCACGTTGCTAGCAGTAGACATAACGAAGCGCCTTCGCGCCCGCCGGTCAACCAACCTCCCGGTTGGCGCCACCGTACTGTTGACGCACTGCACGATACCGTTCGCGTAAAAACTTACGACAGTTCAGCTGGCCACATCGGGCACGCCTAGGTGGGTGACTCTACGCGCCGAAGGCCCGCTCCCTCAGGCTGCAGAGGACAACCATCGACCGCACACGGCCGGGCCGCGCTCATACAGCTTACCCGTACGCCGACTGCGGACATCTCGCGCGGCGCACAGAGCTCACCGACCAATTACTTAAGAAAGTACTGCCTCAGGCAGGCATCATGCCCGGGGCGATGAAATACACAAAGGCCAGGCCCGCCCAGGCCGCCAGCATCACGTACAAGCCTTGTTGCTCAGTCATTCTTTCACTCCTCGAACAGACTCAAGTTAGATACACGCACGATCGCCACCAGACGACTTGTTGAAGCCGCACAGCGGCATCTTCCACACAACCTAAATAACGGCGTGGATTCCCGGCCAAATGAAATAGACAAAGGCCAATCCAGCCCACGCGGCCAGCATCAGCTGCAGCATTGTTTCCCCCTAAGAGCCAGGCAGGCTCAATATTCGCCGCGGGCATGCTTCCTGAAGCGCACCGCGGCGCCCAGACACGGACCTAGATATACGCAGGGGTCCCGGGCCAGATGAAATACAAAAAGGCCAGCACACCCCACGCAGCCAACATGACTTGCAGCATCATCGCTTCAGTTAAAGGAGGCGTATTCATATCGTCTTGCTCCCGATTCTAAGGAATTATCAACGCATACCGCCATACCGCCATCGGCGCTCACCCGAGTCAAGCGGTTTGGCAGCCCCAAAGGCCCATGCGCATACACAGGCACACATGATGCGCTGCCGGCTACCCGGGACGCTATACGCTCCCACCACCGCATCAGCGAATCAAAACCCTAAGCCAGACCACAGAAAACTGCCCTTCTGCGCTGCCGAAATTTTCCCAAACGGACTCTATGCTAGATTACCACCAATCTGGCAAGGATGGTAGCGAGTCGCCGCCGGTTCCGCGGCGCCCTCATCATCGGCGGCGCCAGGGAGACGCAATCCCGCCGAACCGATCATCGCCGAGCTTGAGCGAGCCAGCAGGCCAGGACCACATGCCATACCAAGTCGAATCAATAGGTTCACGAGCCCTCCTCCGCCGGCATGTCGCTCATCCCGTATCGACGGAGCTTCACGTAGAGGCTCTGACGGCTCAGCCCCAGCAGTTCTGCAGCCGAAGCGCGGTTGTCACCCGTCAGCTCAAGGGCCGTCTCAATGCAGAGCCGCTCAATCAGATCGGTCGACTCACGAACAAGCTCTTTAAGGGGCACCCTGCCAACCAACTCAGTCAGTTGCTCGACGGACCGCGGCAACTCTCTCCCAGCCGGAGACTCGATGCTCACGCGACGGCCAACGTTCCGAATGATGAAGCCAAATCCCCCCCGACCCGCATTCGGGATCGCCGCAGCCGAGATTTCCACCTCTGTTCCGGACCCATATTCTCCGCGCAAGATGGTAGCAAATAGCCTTACAGTTCCATGCTGCCTGAGATTGGCCAAGAGCACGTTCAGGTCCACACCTGGACGACCAAGCCACTGGTCTAGCGACAGGCCGCGTACTTGCTCCTCACTTGCTAGTTGAGCCAGGTCAAGGAATGCGGCATTTGCATTCACAATCCGCCCATCTGGCCCCGTGACAACAATCCCATCCGGCGCTACTTCGGTCACTTTGAGCAACTTCCTAACCGATTCAGGCAATGGCGGCTCTGGCCCCCCAGCGACCGGTGTCAGCCGGACCAAGTAGAGGGTCACATTTTCTTGCCGCAGTAATGCCGCAGAGACCACCTGTTCGCGGCCACCATCGGCTAGGCGGACGCGGACCTCATCGGCACGACCAGCGGACCTGACCGCCGCTAAAAGCCCCATTAGAGCCTGATTGCCCTCCGCGTCAAAGCCCACAGGAAACACCCGACCCAGCACTCCTCGCCCGCGCTCCCCCAAAAGCCCGGTGGCCACCGGATTGGCCTCCACGATCTTCAGCGTAGCGGCTTCGACGATCAGCACACCCTCGCTTGCCGTCTGGAACAGCAGACGATAACGGGTCTCCATCTGCCGCAGGCGCCAATAGTCCCGCTCCAATGCCTGCTGCGCCTCGGCGAGCTGTTGCTGCAGCGCCGCGATCGCCTGCAAATTTCGACCGACGGCCAGAATCCGGTCTCCCTTGGGCAGCCTCGCCACGCAATAGCGCACCGGTATCCCGTCTCCCTGGCGCGTTGCGTGAAAGACCTGCCGCCACCCCCCTTTGGAGCCGGGCGCGCCCTCCCGCAGAAGCTCCTCGATAGTACCTCGACTTTCGGAGGTCACCGTATCGGCCCACAAGAGCCCGACCCAATCCCCATTTACCTCCTGCGCCAGCTCATCGCTGCCAAAGGCTACCTCTAGAACCGTCCCCTCCCGATCTAACGTCAGTATGATGTCCGACGCCCCGAGCATCAGTCGCGATGCCGTGCCGCTGTCCAATTCCCCAAGCGTATCCTTCAGCGCCGAATTTCTGTTCATGGGTAACCAGAACACCATCAATTGGCGGCCGCCCTGCCATGTTGACGCGACGCTCTCTAATCACCCCCCAAACATGCCTGTAGGCACTAGCTACCCCGTGTGCCCGAGAACAAGCTTCGTTGGGCCAGCTAATGCGGAGCCGTGCTCGATACCGGCGGCTTCTTCAACCCACCGAATCCCGAAGCGACCGGCACTTTGCTTTGAGTTGCTGCTAAGTTTAGATACCCTACCCTTGGGGTTGTCAAGTACCATTTACGTTAAGTGCGGTTGACAGATCCTTCGAGCAGGTCTAGATTCCTTGCTAATGGCTCGCCGAAGGACTGGGCGATGGCGTCGACGTTGTGGGCTGCCGCACCGATCCGCGACTGCAAGAGCCTGGCGGCAAGGCTGCTCGCGCCGCCAGGTCCGTCGCGCTGACCCCCGAAGCGGAGCGCGAGCTGGGGAAGATCCCATTTTTTGTCCGCGGCAAG
>CAZOWL010000047.1:0-32955 GCA_964583605.1 uncultured Chromatiaceae bacterium
CGATTCAGTTGGCCTTGTCCGGGGCGCTCTATGCCCAAGGGGGCGAGTAGTTACCACTCAGGAAGGGATCGTCGCGTTTCTCGTGGAGGCTCCAACATGCCGCAAATCGTGCTTGCTTCGACATCGCCTTACCGTCGCGAGCTGCTCGCTCGACTGGGGCTTGAGTTCCTGGTCGCGGCACCGTCGGTAGACGAATCCCGCTACCCGCAGGAGATGCCGCGTGGCCTTGTCCTGAGGCTGGCAGAGGCGAAGGCCCGGGCGGTTGCCGAGGCCTATCCGGAGGCCTTGGTGATCGGCGCCGATCAGGTCGCCTGCCTCGGGTCGCTCGTGCTAGGGAAGCCGAGAGGTCGAGACGGTGCTGTGGCTCAGCTTGAGCAGTCCGCGGGCCGTGCCGTCGAGCTCCTCACCGGTCTGTGCCTGATCGATGGCCGCCAGGGATCGTTCCAGGTTCACTGTGAGTCCTTTCGCGTCCATTTCCGGCGGCTCACGCGAGCCCAGATCGAGGCCTACGTAGACCGCGAGCAACCGTTCAACTGCGCCGGAAGCTTCAAGTCCGAAGGGCTGGGCATCGCCTTGTTCGAGCGGCTTGAGGGCGATGATCCGACGGCCGTGGTTGGCCTACCACTGATCCAGCTCACGCGCATGCTCGGCATCGCCGGGGTCGATGTGCTCAACCCTGCCCGCTGGCATCTCGATGATGGCGCGGAAGGCTGAGAGGGTGCCGCTTCCCGCCCGGGCAGCCCCCGGCGCCCAATGTTATCCGCTGACGCGCAAGCGCTGCCCTGGGCGGATCGTATTGTCGTTCGGTGCCAGCCGGTTGAGCCGCCGCAGCTCGTCTACGCTCAGCTCGTATTGCAGTGCCACGCGATAGAGGGTCTCGTTCGGTTTCACGACGTGGTGCTTGATCGGCGCGGCGTTGCGTGGAGGCTCCTTCCTTGGCGGCGCCGGCTCAAGGTTGGCAGCGACTTTCATCGTAGCTACCGGGGGCTTCGCTGCCGGCTTAGGCTTCGGTTTCGTCTGGGCGACCAGCACGGGGACCGGCTCGGGGTGGCCTGCCACCCGCAATAAGGAGCCCTCCGGCAGCCAAACGGTGCTTCCAGCCGGTATCCAGGCCGCGCCGCGCAGGACCGGTTCCCGCCACGCCAGGTTCAGCGCGCCAAGTCGCTGGACCGATAGGTCATAATGCCGCGCGATCTGCGAGGCAGGTAGGCTGTGCTCCAATACCAACCGATCTTCCCGCATCGGCTGGGCAAAGCGCACGCCCTCCGGGAAGTAGCGCTCCGGGTCTCTAGCCACCTCGCGGGCGGCGACGAAGCTGGCATAGAAGTTCCGCGACGAGAAGCCGAAGGCCTTGCCGCGATAGTGGCGCGCAATGGCTCCAAAATCGGTGCCGTAGGCCGCTTTCGCCCGCTGCATGCCCCCGACGCCGTGGTTGTATGAGGTGATTGCGAGCGGCCAGGTCCCGAGTCGGCCATAAGCGTCACGGAGATAGCGTGCCGCGCCGTCGGCCGCGACCACTGGGTCGAGGCGTTCGTCTACGGATCGTGTGACCGTCATGAATTGTCGCCCAGTGGCGGGCATGAACTGCCAGACCCCAGCCGCGCCGACACTGGACCGGGCCTGCGTCTGAAAAGACGATTCGACGTGCGGCAGGTAGGCGAGGTCCTCCGGCATCCCGTGACGGCGCATGACCTCGCGGAAGGTCTCATCATAGCGGCCGCTGATCTCGAGTCCGCGGCGAAAGCGCTCGCGCAGGCCTCGCTGCGAGCGGACCCGCTCGGAGGCACCGACATAGGCACCTCGGCCCCCGGCGGTGACTAGCTGGTCGCGCCACGTGCGCTCGACCCGACTCAATGGCTGGCCGGCCGCGAGCTTGTCCTCCATCGCCGCGAGACGTGCGGCGTAGTAGGCCTTGCGTCCGCGGACGAGGTCGATCTGCTCGGGCGTATAGCCCTCGAGAGTCGGTCCACGGAGGCGCACCACCTCGTAGATCACGCCGAGGTGCTCGTCATCATGGATCGCGACCTCGCTGCGGCTCCAGCGGCCGTAGACGTTACGCCAGAAGGCGACGTTGTCTTCGATCTCCGGTGGTACCGGGAACGAGCTGGACGCATCGTCCGCGTAACGATCTGCCGGCGTCGACGCGCAGCCGGCCAGCACAACGAGTGTCACCACGAGCGCCAGCAGCTGGCGCCAGGAACTAGCGATCATGTTGAGGCCCCCTCCCCGTACCCGCGGGTCACTGGGTCCTGTCGGGTCAAGTGACGTCGCGGGAATTCAGCCCAAATGGCCTACGAGCTCGACTCGTCTTCGTTTCGTCCCCATAGATTAGACGTTAGAGGGGCGCTTGCCTACCCTCGATATCCGTTAAAAAACCGTCTCTAGCCTCTCATTCCAAGAAAATTTCGAGATCAGCGCAGCATAGGCTCCAGCGTCGTGCGCATCTGCTGCAGGATGGCCCCGGCAAGCTCGGTCCCAATGCGCTCCGCGAATCGGTCGAGGAGATCCCGTTTCTTGGTGAAATTGACGATCGTCTCGGCGCCGATCAGCTCCCTGGCGACGTAGCTCGAGCTGCCAAGTCCGTCGACAAGACCAAGCTCGACGCCCTGCTCGCCGTTCCAGAACAGCCCGCTGAAGATCTCGTCCCCGCCATTGAGGCGGTCCCCACGACCCGTTTTGACGGCCGCGATGAACTGCTCGTGGAGCTGGTCTAGGACGCTGAGGAGGAAATCCCGCTCGGATGGCTCCAACGGCGAAAACGGATCGAGAATCCCTTTGTTCTCCCCTGCGGTCAGAAGCCGGCGCTCGATGCCAAGATCCTCGATCAGCTTATCGAATCCGAAACTGTCGAGCCGCACCCCGATCGAACCGATGAGGCTGGCCTTGTCGGCATAGATCTCGTCCGCTGCCACCGCGATGTAGTAACCGCCAGAGGCGCATAGATCGACGGCGACGGCGTAGACAGGCATCTCCTTGTCGTGCTCCTCCCTATACTTGGCCTTCAGACGCGTGATCTCGTCGTTGATGTATCCGGCCTGGACCGGGCTGCCCCCGGGACTATTGATGCGCAGGATGACACCCTTCGTGGCCGTGTCCTCGAATGCATTGCGCAGGGAGGTGACGATGAGGTCGGCGCTGGCCTCGGTCTCCGGAGCGATGATCCCTTTGACCTCGATCAGCGCGGTGTGCCCTTCGCCTGCCTTGACGCGCTGCGACAGGTCTTCGGCATAGAAGGCGATCAGCACGGCAAACAGGTAGACGAGCGCGGCCGCCTTGAAAAAGCTGGCCCACCTCCGACGCCGTCGTCGCTCGCGGATGTAATCGGCCGCCAGGCGGCTCAGCACGACGCGCTCCCAATGCGGATCGCTCGGGTCTGGGAGGTCATCTCCGCGGCGTTTCCAAAACTTCCAGTTCATAGGCTTCAATCTTCTACGAAAAGCATTGTGTTGCCGACTCGAGCCAGTCAGGTAGCCCCGCGAGAGTATCCAGACAGCCGGCCGGACGCTGTGCCAGTAGACGGCCACGCTCGTGGACACCGCAGCAGACCGCCAGCGCGGCGACCCCGGCATTGTGGGCCATCTGGATGTCGTATTCCGTATCGCCGACCATTAGTGTATCCGAGGCGGCGACGCCGAGCTGATCCATGATCTGGTGCAGCATCTCCGGGTGCGGCTTCGAGAAGGTCTCGTCGGCGCAGCGGCTCGCATGAAAGGCCTGGTGCAACCCTGTGCTCGAGAGTGCGAGATCCAGTCCGCGTCGGCTCTTTCCCGTGGCTACGGCCAACAGAAAACCGTGCCTGCTTAGCCACGAGAGGACCGGTTGTGTCTCCGGGAATAGCGCCGATGGGGTCGCGTCCTCGACCAGGAATCGCGCTCGATAGCGCTCAACGACGCCACGGCGCTGCAACGGATCGGCGCTGGGCCAGAGCATCGCCATGGCCTCATCGAGGCCAAGACCGATCACGTTGCGCGCCGCCTCGGCCGAGGGCGGGATCTCTCCGACCTCGCGGAATGCAGCTTGAATGCAGGCGACGATGCGCGCTTCGGAATCCATCAGCGTCCCGTCCCAATCGAAGACGACCAGCCGGATGCTCATGGCGTTGACGCCAATGCGGCGAGCACCGCTTCGAGGGCGGGGGGTAAAGGCGCTTCCACACGCACAACGCAGCCGGATTCCCCGGCCGGCAAGTACACGACTGACGCATGCAGAAACAAACGCCTCAACCCAATCGCACGGAACCGCTGGTTGCTCACGGCATCGCCATATTTTTCATCCCCCGCCACCGGTAGACCGAGATCGGCGGCGTGAACGCGAATCTGGTGTGTGCGACCGGTGATTGGCCTGGCCTCAACCAGCGTGGCGCCATCCAAGGCCTTCAGGCGCCGAAAATCCGTACGTGCCGGCTTGCCGTGAAGCGCGTCGACGCGCACGACCCGCTCACCGCCCTGCTGCACATTCTTGCGCAGCGGTGCCTCGGCGCAGAGCCTAGCCGTCGGCATGTACCCGGAGAGGAGCGCCACGTAATGCTTGGCCAGGGCTTGCTCGCGCAGCAGCTGATGCAGCTCCCGTAACGCGCTCCGGCGCTTGCTGACCACCAGGCAGCCCGAGGTGTCGCGATCAAGCCGATGGACCAGCTCCAAATCCTGCTTCGGTCGCTGGATGCGCAACGCCTCGATCAAGCCGTAATGAAGTCCGCTGCCGCCGTGTACCGCCAGCCCGGCTGGCTTGTTGATGACCAGCAGGCGCTCGTCCTCGTGCAGGATCGCCTCCTCGATCCACGCCAGCTCGCGCGGTGGCGGCCGTCCCTCAAGCGAGCTGGGCTCGGCCTGACGCAGTGGCGGGATCCGGACCTCGTCGCCATCCCGCAATCGATAGTCAGGCTTGACCCGCGCCCTGTTGACCCGCACCTCTCCCCTACGGAGCACCCGGTATAAACGGCTCCGAGGCACGCCCTTGAGGTAGCGCAGCAGGAAGTTGTCGACGCGCTGGCCCACTGCGTCGCGGCCGATTTGCACATAGTGCGTCTGCGGTGTAGGCCCGGATGGACTGCCCGCAACAGGATGATAGGGCTTCAATTGATGCAATTTTGGAACACTGCTACTATCGAGCCCTTGCGCTGCCCGACGATTTCGCAAATTTCTAGTTAGTTAGAGGACTTGCATACGCCTGAGGCGCCGCGCTCGGCCCGCATCGATCCCTCGGTCCCACATTGTTTCTAGGGGCGCATGGGCGCGCGGGCGAGTGGCGAGCAATAGGCAGTTGGGCCGCTTGCGTGGACAGGCGAGGATTGTATACCGAACTGCCTGCCGGCGCGCCATGAGCAGCTCGCGGTGTCGACCACTGCAATCGCCCGTTGAGGCGCTCAAATGACTGAATCCCGGCCTGTCTTAAGCGGTGTTGACCGCCGGGCCAATCAAATCCCCGTCGCACGCGCGGCGGTCTGAGCAACAAACGAGCGGCGCGTATCCCGCCGAGTGCTCCGGGCTTCCCGGCAACGAGAGGATACCTCGAGCCCTAGCTTCGCGGGGTCGCAATAGGATCCTGGCTGGGGTGCAGGTGGGGGAGCGCGGCAGCGGAGCGCAGCCGCCCCCCGCCCGGTGTTCCGAGGATGGGGCATGCGCCGATGTGCCAAATAGGGACCACATGAAACGAATGCTGATCAACGCGACGCAGCCCGAAGAGGTGCGCGTTGCGATCGTAGATGGGCAACAACTCTTCAATCTCGACATAGAATCTCCTGGTCGCGAGCAGAAAAAGGCAAACATCTACAAGGGCAAGATCACCCGCGTCGAGCCGAGTCTCGAGGCCGCTTTCGTCGACTACGGCGCCGAGCGGCACGGCTTCCTGCCTCTCAAGGAGATCGCGCGGGGCTATTTCGAGCCGGAGAGCGCCAAGCCAGGTGTCCGCATCAACATCAAGGAGGCGATCAAGGACGGCCGTGAGGTGGTCGTGCAGATCGACAAGGAAGAGCGTGGCAACAAAGGGGCCGCCCTCACGACTTTTGTTTCGCTGGCGGGTCGTTACCTCGTCTTGATGCCCAACAACCCGCGCGCCGGCGGGGTGTCGCGCCGCATCGAGGGTGAGGACCGTACCGAGCTACGGCTTACGATGAGTCAGCTGCGCATCCCCGAGGACATGGGGTTGATCGTGCGCACAGCGGGCGTCGGTAAGAATGTCGAAGAGCTCCAGTGGGATCTCGATTACCTCCTGCAGCTCTGGCAAGCGATCGAGAGCTCCGCAGCCGAGCGTCCGGCCCCGTTCCTGATCTATCAGGAGAGCGACGTCATCATACGTTCGATCCGCGACTATCTGCGCGCGGACATCGGCGAGATCGTCATCGATGATCGCAGGATGTATGAGAAGGCCGAGCAGTTCATGCGGCAGGTGATGCCCGGCAACCTCAGGAAGCTGCGCCTCTATGAGGACGAGGTGCCGCTCTTCACGCGCTATCAGATCGAGAGCCAGATCGAGTCCGCCTTTCAGCGTGCGGTGCAGCTGCCGTCCGGCGGCTCGATTGTCATCGATCACACCGAGGCGCTGACCTCAATCGATATCAACTCGTCGCGAGCGACCAAGGGCGCGGATATCGAAGAGACCGCATTCAATACCAATTTGGAAGCGGCCGACGAGATCGCTCGACAGCTGCGCCTGCGCGACCTCGGTGGATTATTTGTCATCGATTTCATCGACATGACGCCCGCGAAGCATCAGAGGGAAGTCGAGAACCGCCTGCGTGAGGCGCTCAAGCAGGACCGCGCGCGTGTTCAAGTTGCCCGGATCTCGCGCTTCGGGCTCCTCGAGATGTCACGCCAGAGACTTCGCCCATCATTAGGCGAATCGAGCCAGCTTGCCTGCCCTCGCTGTCGCGGTCAGGGCACGATCCGCAGCGTCGAATCCCTGTCCTTGTCGATCCTCCGCCTGATCGAGGAGGAGGCGATGAAGGACAGTACCCAGCGGATTGTCGCGCGGCTGCCGATCGATGTGGCGACCTTCCTGCTCAACGAGAAGCGTCGCAGCATCCTCGATATCGAGCAGCGCCAGGAAGTGGAGGTCATCCTGCTGCCGTCAAGACACCTGGAGACGCCCGAGTACTCGATCGAGCGGATCCGCCTGCAAGATATGGCCCGACAGCCTAGGGATCAGGCCAGCTACGCCTACCCCGCCCCGAACGATGTCGTTGCGGCCGTTCCGGGACGGAGTGTCGATCAGGCTCGATTCGAGGAGCCGGCCGTGAAGCAGATTACACCTAGTGCTCCGGCGCCAAACCGCCTCGACACGAGCCCGCCGTCGGGTCCGTCGGCGTACCCGCGCTCGGTGGCAGGGCCCCGAAGGCTTGGCGAGGCGGATCGGGATTCCACCGCCCGCGCCGCGGAGCGCCATCCGGAGCCGCTTCTGAAACGTATCTGGACGAGCATCTTCATGCCGCGGCCGACTCCTGAGGAGGAAGCCCTTCTCTCCCCGACAGACGCAGATACGCGAGAGGTCGGTCGCAGTGGGCCGCTGGATGGGCCCTCCTCTTCGATGGAAGCCCCAGGGGCCGTCGAGAGCCAAATCGGTGGTGGCCGCTCGCCTAGGTCCGGCCAGGCCGAGGGCGCTCCGGGTGGTGGGCGGCCTGGCCAAGAAGGTGGCCCAAGCGAGCGCCCGCGCTCAGGTGGTGAGCGCCGCAGTCGCGGAGGGCGAGGCCGTCGTTCTGGCGGAGATCCCTCGCGGCGCAGCGAGGGCCGCAGCGGCGCGCCGCTGGAGAAGGCCCGCGAGGTCCCCAATGCGAGGCCTGCCGGAAAGGCGCCGCAGGGGGAGGCGGGGCGGGGTGGTAAGGCGTCCAGCGGTTCGAGCGATCCGGTTGCGTCGGCCATCGCGGCCGATCGGCCGCCGATAGAGAGCCGAGATCGAGCCGCCGCCAGCCGCGAGCGCGCGCCTGGCGGCGATCGCGATGCAGAGACGGGTCCGGCGACGCCCGCCGTAACTGAAGGATCTTCTCGCCAGGCTCAGGGGGAGGTGCAGGACGCGCGCCCGGAGGATAAGGGCCAAGTGCTCTTGTTACCTCCTTACTCTGGGGCGTGCGCCGAGTCGGATGAGTCGAAGGATGACCGAGCCGACGCACGCGGTGCGCTCGAGTCAGGGCACGGCGGCGACGAGACAAGGGTCGCCGAGGATGCGGCGTTAACGCAGCCAAGCGGTGCAATGACCGGCGAAACCCGTGTGCGTTCTGGTCGCCGCCGGCGTGGTGGGCGGGGCCGCCGGAGGAGCTCGAGCCAACGGAGCGCGGAGGCGGTGGCTGCTGAGGCGGGCACCTCGTCGGACGCGGAATCCGCCGGGGCCTCGCAGGATGGCGGGGGAAGAGAGAAGCTATCCGATGACGAACCGTCGTCGCCAGCAGTTAGGCGCTCCGGGGATGGCAGGGAAGACGCCCCACTCAGCGGGAGGCGAAGTGGGCCCGACACCCGCTCCGGTCCGTCGCCAGAGGACGCCTCAGCCCGCACGTCCCTGCGTCTGCCCGCCAGCGAGCAGTCGCCCGTGACCCAACCTCCCGGCGAGATGCTCGGAGCCTCTGACCAGGTGCCCGGTCCCTCGCCTATCTCGGTAACGCCTCCGGCTATAGGCCCTTCGAGTGCCGTCCAGGGGTTGGTTGTCTCCCCAAACGAGGAGCATCCAGGCTTGCCGAACGGAGGTGACCGGACCGCCAACGGGCCATTGATCGAGATGAGCCCCGCGGCCTCCGCCGCAGCAAGCCCGGCCCGGCTCGAGGATGCGTCGCGAGCCCTGGCGGCCAGCGCCACGACAGCCGGTGACGAAACGGTGACACCTGGACCCGCGCAGCCGGGGGAGGGGCGGCCAGGGCCAAGGCGTGGCAAGCCAGCAGCCGCTGCGGCTCAGCCCATGCAATCCCTACCGCGGGATAGCGATACAGGTGAATGATGCAGCGGTATGGACACGCTCGGAGCCGAGTCGTCGCGTTAAGGCCAGGGAGGGCGGTAAGCCACCGGAGTGGCTTTGGAGGTCCGACTGACCATCATCCCTCGAGGTGGCGGTCACGTATGTCCGCGAGCAGACCTTGCGCGGCCGCCTCAACCATGTCGAAGACGCGCTCGAAGCCGCCGACGCCGCCGTAGTAGGGATCAGGCACCTCGCGAATCCGCAGTTCGGGCGCGAACTCCATCAGGAGCTTGAGCTTGTGCTCGGAGCCCGGCGGGCAGATCTCCGCCAGGGAGGCCAGGTTGTCCTGATCCATCGCCAGGACGTAATCGAACCGCAGGAAATCCTCGGCCGTGGCCCGGCGCGCACGTAGGCTGCGGAGATCGATCCCGCGCGCCTTGGCGGTCTTCTGCGCCCGCGGGTCTGGGGACTCGCCGACATGATAGGCGTGGGTGCCGGCGGAGTCGACGGCAACCCAATCCTCCAAGCCGGCCTCCCGCAGAGCCTTGGCAAACACCCCCTGCGCTGTTGGCGAGCGACAGATATTGCCCATGCAGACGAATAGCACTTCCACGCGTTTCCTTCTTGTCATAGCTACCGAGGACGAGAAGCATCAGTTGGTACCAGGCGCCCAGGATAACGCAGGGAGGCCGCGGGTGCAGGGGCTCACATCTTAGCTCCCCCGTCTCTGCGCGGGCTCGGCTCAGGGAGCGCAAGGATGGCCACTGTCAAATTTTCCGACACTAAATCGCTCCGAGCTTCGCTAGGCCGATCGCAAACCAGCGACAAATCAGCGCGTAAAAGGACTCAATTCGTCTGTCAGGTCAGGTAGGCGAGCGACCAGGCTCGCCCCCCGTTTTTGTCGAGAATCTTTACACTTCGGAGGGCGTCTCGGCGAAAAGCCCGTTTGCACCAGAATGGTGCGCGCGCCAAGTGAGGCCAAGTAGCGAGATAAGCAGGAGAAAATCTCGCAGCCGGGCCGCGGCGGCCGAGTTGGAACGGCTTGTGCAACACGAGAGGGCGCACGTGGACCGTCTTGGTGCGATGCATCGACGGCTCGTTTTCGCGGGAGACCGCGGCGCGCGCTGGGGCACGCCCCCCTGTGGCGATGGGCCAGCGCACAGCTAAGCACTATCAGCAAACGCACGACTACCTATATACGGAGTAATCCATGAAAAAGACCCTTCTGGCTTCAGCAATTGCCTTGGCCCTTGGCGTTTCCGCTCAGGCGTGGGCGAATCCGAACAATAATACCGAGGAAGGCAAAGGCTGGCAGGACAACTCGGTCAACACCGACGCCGCCGGCGGCTCCGCCGCAGCGGCCGAGCAGTCCGTCGCCAATACGGACAGCCGGGACAACAGCGACAACAGCGACAACAGCCTCGCTAATAGCGGGAACGACAACAGCGATAACAGCACTCATACCAACGCCAACACGGACAACAGCAATCAGGGCAACAACAGCGGCAACGACAATAGCGACAACAGCCAGGACAACGACGACAACAGCGACAACAGCATAATCGCGACCGATAACAGCGACAATCGCGATCAGAGCAACAACAGTGATAACAGCAATAATAGCGACAATAGCAACAACAGCACCAACGGCAGCTTAAACGACAACAGCAACAACAGCCAGGACAACGACGACAACAGCGACAACAGCGTCGCTAATAGCGGTAACGACAACAGCGACAACAGCACTCATACCAACGCTAACACAGACAATAGCAATCAGGGCAACAACAGCGGCAACGACAATAGTCAGGACAACGATGGCACTGATGTCGATGTGGCTGTGAGCGACTCCCTAAATGGGAATGATCTGAGCGACAACAGCGACAACAGCAATAACGCCGACAACAGCAATAACAGTCAGGATAACGACGACAACAGCAATAACAGCACCAACAATAGCAATAACGACAACAGCGACAGCCGCGACCAAAGCAACAACAGCGACAACAGCGACAACCGCGACCAGAGCAACAACAGCGACAACAGCGACAACCGCGACCAGAGCAATAACAGCGACAACAGCGACAACCGCGACCAAAGCAACAACAGCGATAACAGCAACAACAGCGATAACAGCAATAACGCCAACAACAGCACAAACCTGACTGATAGCCAGAACAACAACAGTCAGGACAATGACGACAACAGCAACAGCAGCACCAATAACAGCAATAACGACATCAACAACAGCACAAACCTGACTGATAGCCAGAACAACAACAGTCAGGATAACGACGACAACAGCAACAATAGCACCAATGGGAGCCTAAACGACAACAGCAACAACAGCGATAACAGCGATAACCGCGACAACAGCAACAGCAGCACCAATAACAGCAATAACGACAACAGCAATAACAGCACCAACGGGAGCCTGAACGACAACAGCAACAACAGCGATAACAGCAACAACAGCGACAACAGCGACAATCGCGATCAGAGTAACAACAGCGACAACAGCAATAACAGCACCAACGGCAGCTACAACGACAACAGCGCTGGCCGCAACGACAACAGCGATAACAGCAATCGCAGCACCAATTTGGCAGACAGTCAGAACACGACGACCAATACGGATCAGAGCCTGACGGAGAGCCAGAACAACAGCAGCACCAACGGCAGCTACAACGACAACAGCGCTGGCCGTAACGACAACAGCGATAACCGCGATCAGAGCAACAACAGCGACAACAGCAACAACAGCGACAACAGCAATAACAGCGACAACAGCACGAACCTCGCTGACAGTCAGAACACGACGACCAATACGGATCAGAGCCTGACCGAGAGCCAGAACAACAGCAGCACCAACAACAGCAACAACACCGACAACAGCGATCAGGGCAATAACAGCGGCAACACGACTGCTAATAATGCCCTGAACACGACTGACTCGTACAACGACAACAGTGTCGACAACAGCGGTCAGGACAATGACGGCACCGATGTTGATGTTGCCATCAGTGATTCGCTCAACGGGAATGACCTGAGCGACAACAGCGACAACAGCGACAACAGCCTGAACGCCAATGACAACGCCGTCGCGGCGCATGGCGGTGCGAGTGTCGATGTCGACAACAGCGATAACAGCGCGACTGGCTCTTACAACACCGACAACTCCTACAACACTGTCGACAGCAACAACACGGACAATAGCACCAACGCTGATGCTGACAATGGCGGTGTCGCCGCCGTCGGTGATATCTCGATCGATAACAGCAGCAACACCATCACCGACAACAGCCTCAACATTGGGGACGGCTCGGCGGTGAATCTGGCGGACCTCGATGCTACCGTGGCGGATACCAGCGTCAGCGGCTTCGGCAGCGTCAGCCACCAGAACAACCTGAGTGGCTTCGGTGGCGCGGCGGGCATCAACCAGGTCGGTCAGAACGCTGGACACAACTCCTCTCTGCAGCAGAACGTGTCCGTTCAGGCCAACTTCAATGACATCAACTTCGGCGGTGCCAGCAACGGCACCGACTGAGCCGGTAACTAGATAGCCGGCCGTATGCCGGGGCGGCTGAGCCGCCCCGGCTTTTCGGGGTTGATGATCAATCTGTCAGGAGTCTGGCTTCTATGAAGAGCTTGGCACTTAACGGGCTGCTCCCCGTGACATTGGCGGGTACGCTGCTTCTTCAGCCAAGCGCCAAGGCAGAGGACGCACTGGAGCTCGAGCTACTCCTTGAGAGCGAGGTGGTTGAGAGCAGGGAGCTCGAGCTGTCGCGCGGCGGAGAAGCAGACGCGGTCATCGTGAGGCTCAGTAACAATCAACTCGAGGCTCATTCCTACAACAATCTGGTTTGGGACACGGTAACCGGTGGCAACCTGATCGGTGAAGGGGCGTTCAGCGGCCTTAATGGATTGGCGACTATCGTGCAGAACACCGGGAATGCGGTGGTGATCCAGGAAGCGGTAACCGTCAATATCGATATCCATACGGCTCCATAGCTGTTCTCTTCGGCCGGGTCCCGCACGCAGGGACGATAGGCTCATGTTTTTCGAGGCGTGGTGCAAGACGGCCAGGCCCAAAGCGTTTTTCCGGCAGAGGCCGCTCGGGTAGTTGGAGCGGTCTCTGCGCGGTCTTTCGGATGTCTTTGTCGATGCTTCTTTCTCGATTTTCTCGATCGGTTTTCCCGTGCGTCTTGATGGCGTGCCTGACGATCCTCGGCACGCGCACGGCGCTCTCCTCGCCCCACACCTTCTATGGGCCGCTCGGTGGTGACCTGAGCGCTGAGGTGACGAGCTTCAAGGAGGCTAGGTATCGTTCCGTCATCGCGCAGCAGTACGATTTCAGCTGCGGCTCGGCGGCGTTGGCCACCTTGCTGCACTACCACTACGGTATACCGATCACTGAAGAAGACGCCTTTGACGCAATGTTTGAGGCGGGGGATCGAGACAAGATCCGCGCCAAAGGCTTCTCTCTCCTGGACATGAAGAACTATCTGGCGAGCCGGGGGCTGCGATCAGATGGTTATCGGATGCCGATGCAGAAGCTCGCCCAGCTCGGTGTGCCGGCGATCGTGCTGATCAACACCGGCGGGTACAAGCATTTCGTTGTAGTTAAGGGGCTGGCGAACGAGACGGTGCTGGTCGGCGATCCGGCGCGGGGGCTTAAGACGATTGCGGCCCCAGATTTCGAGGCGATGAACCAAGGGATTGTTTTCCTGATCAAGGACAAGGCGAGGGAGGCGCGCGCCTCCTTCAATCGCAGCACGGACTGGAAGGTGCGACAGGATGCGCCGCTTGGAGCAGCGGATAGTCAGGTGGGTATCTCGAACTTCTCGTTGATGCTGCCGAGCCCAGGCGACTTCTGAGTCGCGGCGCCGTGTTCTGGCATGTGTTACTGGTTGTTTTGTTCTAATGAGCATCTATCACACTCGATCCCTTCACTATTTGGCGCTGTTCGCCTGTCTCGGTTCATCAGCCTGTCTGGCGGATACGCTAGGTGAAGGACCCTTGTGGAGGGACGTCTGTCGGAGCTGTGAATTGTTGAGCCTCGAGGAGCTGGATCAGGCGCGAGGCGGACTTCTGCTGACCGACGGTGTCGAGCTGTCCTTCGGCTTGACGCGCATCGTTTCTGTCAACGGTGAAGTGGCATCCCTGACGAGCTTGAATACAAGCCTTGGCTCTGGTGATGCGGCATCGCTGGCGCTGCAAAGGAGCGCGTCGAATATCATCCAGATCGGCGAGCAGAATGCGGTCGCGCCGTCGGTGGTGGAGGCGCTCCAGGCTGGCGTTGGCACCGTGATCCAGAATTCCCTGGATCAGCAACTGATCCAGACCGAGACCGTGATCGACATCGTGATCAAGAATATCGATTTCGGCTCAGGGGCTTCAGCGCTCAACAGCGGGTTCTTCAATCAACTGGTTCTCGATGCGGCGAAATGAGGCGTCGGCCTGTTGCCGTTGGGTTGGGACATTGTGCGATCGGCGCGCGTCGTTGCCGGCGGGAAAGCAGTCGCGAGCTGCTTTTGATGAAAGCCCAGAGTTGTCCAGGGTAGGGTCTAGGTAGATGGGTAGGCTCCGCTGTGCGGACCGTTGCGCACAGCGTTGTTGCACTGCAAGAGGTCCGCGTAGCGGATTGCCGCCGGTCCGAACAGTCTCGGCTTTTGCTCGGTGCGGCCCTTGTCTCGCCGTGCCGCGGGCCGCGCCCCGCAAGCTGGCGGGCGGCACCTTAAAGATCAAATGAGATGGGCAAGCTCAACGTCAGCTGAAGCTCGGGTGAATCTTCTGTGAGCCCGGCGGCAATGCTGAGGTTGACGGAACCCTTGTTCGAGTACTTGTAGGCGAAGCTCGTGATGAGGCTCGCCACCTGTAAAGTGTCACCTACCTGTTGCCCTTCCTGCTCCGTCTTCAGCACAGTGCGATGCTGGTAGCCGAGCGTGAAGGATGCCTTCTCGTTCAGCGCAAACCCCATGCCGAAATCGAAGCCAATGAAGTCTCCGGGGTCGATCTCGCCGATGTTGCGGCCCACGTCTTTTTCAATGTTCCACTGATAGCTCAGCTCGCTGAAGTAGACGACGGGATCGGACGGATACATGAAAAATACGCTGGGCTTGATGCCCCAGAAGCCCGAGCCGGTCGGCATATCGCCTGAGGGTAGCAATGATTGCTCGTCGATCTCGATGTCGTAGGGGCTCTTACCCGTATTGGATTTGACGCGCAGCCCGCCGGTGATGAAGGGCCACTTGGAGCTGGGTCGCTGGAACTGGTAACGAAGGGCTGCCTCGACGTCGCCGATGTCGCCTCCGCTCGCCGAGAATCGCGTGTCTCCGACCGCGCCCACACCGAACTCGCGTGCCCGCACGCTGTCATCACGATACACATAGGGTATCTTGAGCTCCAGGTCGACCTTGCGGGTCAGCCCGTATCGGCCCGTCAGAGTCGTTACGAAGGTATTGCGATTGATCTTGCGTATGTCGAAGAGGCCGATGATGAACGCGGGTAGAATGCTAAAGCCGGTTATCTGGGTCTGAACGTTGGAATCGTTCGTGTAGGCGAAGGAGGGCGTGAAGACGAAGGAGCCTTTCGGCGTTAGGATGCTCTGGTCGCGAATCACATCCGCGACAGATAGCGGGTCCGAGGTGCTCTCGCGCTCGGGCGGTCTCTCCCCGACCTGCTCAGTCGGAGGCGTCTTGCGCGGTTGGGCACCTTGCCTCTGGGTCTGCGCTTCGGCCTGGCTCGAGCTGGAGGGATCGCCCTGTTGCCCGCCGCGCGCGTCGCGCACCGCCATCGGCTCGGCGACGACCAAATGCTCTGTTGGCAGGGTGTCGAGGGTCCCCGGCGTCTGAAACGAGGGCGGGGGGGGTGAGGCTGCTTCGGCGGGTGGAGTCGGTGCCGTGGCGGCGGCGAGCTGTTCTTTGAGCTCGTCGAGGGCGCGTTGCTGTGCCTGTAGCTGCTGGGTCTGTTGCTCCAGCAGCCGTTGTTGCTCCAGCTGCTGCTGCCGCTGTGCCTCGAGCAGTCGCCTGAGCTCTTCCACCTCTGCCATGGCCTGGGATGGTGTGACCTCCGCAACGGAGGCCAGCGGTATGGCCGCGGCGGCGAGAACGAGCCCCGCCCGGTGGAGTAGATTTCTGGATCTCATGGCTGGTTCCGCTGAGGGCGCTCAAAGCGCTCGCCGTTCCAATTTCACGGTTGATCACCGCAGCACGTCCTAAAGCACAGCAGGCTTAACTCTCGAAGCTTCGCTCGCACGGTATTGCTCTGCGCCAAGCCCCGATCGATTTTCGGCTGAAAAGCTGCAGTCGCACACGTGCAACAGCATAGCACGCCCTGGAATGGTAAAGCTAGATGCGCAGTGTCGTCCCGCCGAGTGCATCGATGCAACTGCCCGGCCGCATAAGGCGACGAACGGCTAACCTTGAGCCAGGCGCTTGGCCGCGGCGTAATCGGTCTTGCCGCTGCCGAGCTTTGGGATCGTCGTGACGGGACGGATCTCAGCCGGGATGCTAAGCGGATTGACGGCCGCCTCGATCAGCCGGCGGCGAAGCTCGTCCGGGTCGCGATCGGCGGCCAGCAGGAGGACTATGCGCTCGCCTTTCTTTTCGTGCGGCAGGGCGACGGCGCAGAGCTCCAGCTCGGGCTCATCCAGGACGCGGCGGATCTGCTCTTCGATGAGGCCGAGGCTGACCATCTCGCCGCCGAGCTTGGCGAATCGCGAATAGCGATCGACGATCGTCAGGAAGCCATCCGCGTCCAAGTGACCTTTGTCGCCGGTCTTGTACCAGCGCTGACCGTCGACCTCGACGACGGCCTTGCCGGTGCGCTCGGGGTCGTTTAGGTAGCCCTTCATCACCTGCACGCCGCCGATCAGGATCAGGCCGTCCGCGCCTTGGGGCAGGGGCTCGAGCGTTGCCGGATCGACGATGCGAAAGCTTGTGCCCGGTACCGGCAGGCCGACTGTCCCGGGCTTGGAGCCGATCTGCACCTTCCAGTTGCTGACCTCGATCGCGTCTGGCACGTTGACGCTGGCGACGGGCGTCGTTTCGGTGGCGCCGTAGCCCTCATAGACCCGCTTGCCGAAGCGGATCGCGAAGGCGTCGCGGACGTCCGGACTCAGCCGCTCGGCGCCGGCGACGACGAGGCGCAGGCTCTCCAGCATCAGCGGATGGACTTTGCGGCTTTTCACGTAGAGCCGCAGGAAGGTCGACGTGCTGCAGAGCACTGTCGCGCGGTACCGGGCAATCGCCTTGGCGTTGCCGACGGCATCGGTGGGGTCTGGATGGCAGACCATCGGGATGCCTTCCAGGAGCGGAAGGGCCGTGGTCGCGGTAAGGCCGAAGGCGTGAAACAGCGGTAGGTTCGAAAGCATCATATCGTCGGCTTCGGGATTCAGGACATCAGCGATCTGGCGCACGTTGGCGAGGATGTTGTGATGCGTCAGCTCGATCCCCTTCGGGGCGCCTTCGCTGCCGGACGAGAAGAGGATCGCCGCCGTGTCCTCGGGTCGCGAGGGCCGGCCGAGCAGGCGCGTTAGCAGGCGCGCCGGCAGCAGGGCTCCGGCGACCAGTGCGGTGATGAATTCGTGCCTCCCGATGCCGGAGCGGATCGTCTCCATGGGATGCAGCGCGGCGCCGGCGAAGAGCTGCTCGACGTCGAGGCCGCGCCCCGCCAGCCGGCGGGTGAATCGCTCAGCGGTGACGATATCGCGGATCTCGGCCGTGGCCAGCGCCGCCCTGATCGCGTCTCGGCTCGCCGTGTAGTTGAGGTTGACAACGGTCTTGCCGGCGGCCCAGCCGGCCAGGTTCGCGATGACCCCGGCGCTGCTTGCCGGAAGCAGTATCCCCAGTCGCGGTCCCGGGCAGAGCCGGCGGATCCTGGTCGCAAACACGAGTACCGCCGCGATCAGGCGACGATTGGTCAGCACGGCTCCGGTCGAGTCGATGACCATCGGTGCCCCAGGCAGGCGCTTGGCGCGCTCCAGCCAGGCCACCGGTAGTGTCGGCAGCGTCCGCACATGCCGCTGCCAGGAGCTGACCGAGAGCCCGAAGACCGCTTGCTTGACCTGCTCGGCACGGCTCCGCATCGGCAGCGTGGGCCCGAAGGCGACGATGATCTCGCGGATGCGCCCGCCGCGACGGCTCTGCCTGAGCTTGGCGCTGGCGTGGGAGAACCGGCTGCCCCAGAGCCCACGCAGATAGAAGGGCAGGATGACCCCTTCCGCGTGCTCCGCGGCTAGCTCGAAGCCCTTCTTGAACTCGCCAAGCTGGGCGTTCTTGCTCAGCGTACCTTCCGGGAACAGGCAGACGATTTGTCCGTCGTTCAGAAGCTCGGTTACAGCCTTCAAGGCGTTTCGGCTGCGCCCGGGGGAGATCGGCACAACGCCGAAGAAGTCGAGGAACCGCCGCAGGTACCAGCGCTCGTAGATCACCCGTTCCATAACGAAGCGCACCGGTCGCGGACTCGCCATCTGCACCATTGCCCAGTCGATCCAGCTGACGTGGTTGCCGAGCATGAGGACGCCACCCTGCGCTGGCATGTGGTCGAGGCCGATGACCTGAAGCCGATAGCGGGTCGCGATCAGGCGCGCAACCAAGAACCGCACCAACGACTGAGGCAGCTGCCAGATCGTGTAAACGGCCCCGACCAGGCCGACAACCGCGAGTCCAAACATGATTGCGCGGCTGCCGGCATCGGCGAGGGCCGAGAGCACGGTGATCACGAGTCCGCCGAGCATGATCCAGTTGAGGACGAAGTTCTTCGCGGCCAGCACGCGACCCAGCTCGCGCTCCCCGGCGTGGAACTGGATCAGCGCATTCAGCGGCACGACGAAGAGACCGGCCAGGAGGCCGAGGGCCATGAAGTTGATCCCATGCAGCCAGGCTGTGCCGAGGCCGGGCAGGAAGAAGAGCGTCACGACGATGCCCATGGCGCCTACCGGGACCAGTCCTATCTCGACGCGGTCGCGGGAGAGTCTTCCGGCCACGACCGACCCAAGGATGAGGCCGATGCCGGCGAAGGCCATGACGCCCTGAATGACGACCGTGTTGGTCACGCCGAGGCTCTCCTCGACAAAGGCCGGAAACGCCGCCAGCAGGACCTGGGAGATACCCCAGAAGACCCCGAGGCCGATGATCGAGAGCCAAATGACGCGGTTGTCCCAGGCGGCGTGCAGGTTGTGCCGCAGATAGCGGCCGAGGACATAGTCGGCCCAATCGAAACGCATCGAGACCGGGCGCGACCCCCTGTCCGGCAGCCGGTACGTCATCCCGGCCTCGACGAGCGAGCCGAGCACCAGGAACCAGCCGACTGGGGCGATGCGTCGCAGGATCTCTTCGGGCACGAGACCGCTGCCGCCGAACTCGCCGGTCGGCGCCGCCAGACGCCACTCGAATAGCACGGAGAACACCAAGATGCCGGCCAAGATCGCAATGCTCGAGCTGGCCTGCACCCAAGCGTTGGCGGTGGTCAACGCCTCGTTGCCGCAGAGCTCTTTGATATAGCCATACTTGGAGGGCGAATAGACGGCGCTCTGCACCGCCAACACAAAAGTCAGCGCGAAGGCGGGCCAGAAGAGGCCCAGGTAGTAGCAAGCCGTGATGGCCAGCGTGATCCCGACGGCGACCCACGCCGCGACGCGCATCACCCGGTTCTTCGGCCAACGATCGGCCGTCCAGCCGGACGGCGAGAACAGGAGGATGAAGGGCAGCAGGATCAGCGCATTGACCAGCGCCGTGAGCCAGACCTGCTCAGGCCCCGCGTAAGCCTTGAAGAGCGTATTCTGGATGATGACCTTGTGCCCAAGGTCGACGAAGCTGTTCAGAAAGACCACGATGACGAATGGCATGAAGCCGGTGAGGCGCGTCAGCTGGGTCATCGGGATCTCTCCGTGGCGGCATCATAGGCACTCGGCCGATCACCGATTCTAATGCCTCCGCGTGCGAGCGCACGGCGGTCGGATACTGGGATGGTCAGGTTGCAGCGGCCGAGCGAGGATCCCCGCGACCCTTTGCCGCTCCGCCAACCGCCCCGTGGGGCCTGGTCGGGCGCGCACCGATGGGTCGGGCCAGGCTGCCCGTAGCGCGATGGATCAGAATCGGCACAAGGTCTCGCCGCCGTGCTCGATCCAGCCATGGATCATCCGCTTAGTGGTCGTGCCGCTGGCGCAGCGGCCGGAATGGTCGATGCAGATCACGCCGCCGCGCCCCGCGACCTTGCGGGCAAACAGCTCCAGGGCCTCTGCGACGGCGGCCTCGGCGCTCAGCGCGCGGAATTCGATGATGTCGGCGAGCGTCTTGGCAAGCACTGTGCGCATGAAGTCTTCGCCATAACCAGTTGCGGAGACTGCGCAGCTGGCGTTATCGGCGTAGACGCCGGCGCCGATGATCGGCGAATCACCGACCCGCCCGCTGCGTTTGTTGACAATGCCGCCGGTCGAGGTTGCGGCGGCGAGGTTGCCATCGAGGTCACGGGCGACTGCGCCGATCGTGCCGTATTTCTGCGCCTCCCCGTCCTCATCGTGATCGAGCACGATCCGGCCGCGCAGGCGTGCCTCCTCGAGCTGCCTGATGCGGTCTTGCGTGATGAAGTAATGGTCGGGCGTGAATTGGATGCCGCAGTGCTCAGCGAAGCGCAGCGCCCCGTCGCCGATCAGCAGGACGTGCTCGCTACCGTCCATGACCAAGCGCGCGAGCTGCACGGGATTGGCGATGTTGCTGACCGCCGCGACGGCGCCGGCGGCGAGGTCACGGCCGTCCATGATCCCCGCGTCCATCTCGACCTTGCCATTCTCATTGAGCACGGAGCCGCATCCGGCGTTGAAGAGCGGGTCGTCCTCGAGGAGCGAGGCGCATCGCTCGACGGCTTCGACGGCCGAGGCCCCGCGCGCCAACGTCTCGCGGCCATGCTCCAGCACGACGCGCATGCTCTCCAGGTAACGTACCGCGATACGGCTGTCGGAGACATTGTCCAACGAGCCGGCCCCACCGTGCACCATCAGAGAGAAGTCACGCTGCATCCGTCGTCAGATGGGGGCGGGCCCTGCGAGCGCAATTCCGGCTTGGCGCCTCAGCGACTCAGAGCCGCTCCTGGAGCTTCGCGGCCAGCACCTCCTGCGTCTCGGGCTCGCCGGCAAGCAAGACAAGCAGCTTGCCGACCAGTACCGGCCCCCAATTCACTAGGACTACGCCGCGCTTATGCTGCCCGTCGAGCTCAATGCCTGAGAGATCGATGTCCGCCAATGATCGGTGACGAGTCGTGAAGACTCGCGCCAGCCACTGGTCGATGCCCAGCTTGCGGGCGATGACGGTCGGATAGGACGCCCCGTTCCAACGCGGATTACATTCGATGGCCCGGAACTCGGGGCCGTCGGAGGTCTCGATCACGGCGACATCGAAGGCAAAGACGCCGCGCATGCCCTCGCCGAGGAGCCACTGGGCCATGGGGTCGACGATGTGCCAGGGCGCATGCGCGGCTGGATAGCGATTCCCCTGGTGGGCGAAGCCATCCAGGACCTGCTCGGTCGCCGCCAACGGTCGCGCGCCGTCCGCGGCGGCCTCGTATTGCAGGTTCAGAAAGCAGCGGCTCGCTACCTCTGCCTGGATCTGTACCGGTATGCGCGGGTCGAAGCCGGTCATCGCCTCGCCGAGTGCAGCGGACTCTGCGCAACGATGGATCCCGACCCCAGACACGGACACCGCTGCTTTAAGGTAGCAGGGATAAGGCGCGGCGATGATGTCCTTCGCGCCGATGTCGGCGACGCTGTCGAAGCGCAGCGTGGTCGGAATTGGTACTCCGAGCGCCTCCGCGATGGTGGCGAAGTTGTTCTTCGAGTTGATGAACTCGACTGCCCGGTACCATCGGGAATCCGGGCGCGCGCGCTGCTCGCCGGCGCCGAAGAAGAACACCGAGAGCGAGTGGTCTGAGTGGTCGACCAGGTGTGCAGAGCCAAGCTCCCAGATGACCTCCTCGGTGTGGCGCAGACCGATGCGGGAGTAGTGAGCATGGATCCACTCCCATTGTGTGGCCAGCTCGGGATGGAGCAGGATCAGGTCGCCGGGCTCGGTAATGCCGAGCGCGCGGCCGGAATAAAGGTGATTGCCAGCCACGCCGTGAGCCGTGCAGGCCATGATGTCATGGTGGTGAATCTGTCGCAGCCGCGGTGAGCCATACTCGTGCGGGGGTCGACGGCCAATCGCGCGCCGGGGGCTCACTGTCGCCATGAGGTTGTCCTCCGCGTCGTTCGTGCCGGCGATACTCGCCACCCGCTTTGCAATGAAATCCGCGCAGCACGTTTGATCCCTCGCCCTCTGGGAGAGGCATGGGGTGAGGGAACGGTCAGGGGCGAGGCGACATTTCACGGTCTGGGGTGGCTCGGCTCGCCCCAGGATTGTTATGCAAGATTCGGGCCTACTCGTAAATGGCGATTATTTCGAGCCTCCTTGCTTCCCCCCGGGCCTGGCCGGGCGCGGCCTTGGTGCGGCGTCGCACCATAACGCACCAACCTAGGGCCGCCTCCGGAGCGCAGCCCATGGATCGCGGCGGGTAATATGGCCGGCCTGTGCGGATGGTGGACTCCGCGCATAACTGAAGCGGCTTCGTGTAACATCGACCGCCTGATCAGGCTGGCGATCTGAGAGGCGGGTGTCAGTAACCGTGACACGAGCGGAGCGAGTGGGGCACGCATCGCGTGCCTTACACGCTAGGTGAGGTGGTCAGCTGCCTTGTCTAGGATTATCCCTTCGGGCCGAACAGGGCCCAAAGGATGAGCCCGAAGACCGGCAGGAGCAGGATCAGGACGATCCAGATCACCTTGGCGCCGGTACCTGCGCTGCTCTGGACGATCTTGACCACCGCATAGACCATGATGATCAACAGCAGCAGCCCGAGAATTCCGCCGACTTCGATTCCCATGTGAAACCTCTGATACGACTCGTCCAATCCAGGCGGGGCCCATTGTGCCGGCGAGCCCCGTAGCGCTGCTCTCGGCCGTGGCCTCGCCGGAGAACGGCTCACCGAGCCAATCGGCCCAGACCGCCGCACCGGTACCGAGGCACCATGTCGCGCGCCATCATTGTTGTCAACCCTCGCGCCGGATCGTACCGCGATCACGCTGAGACGCTGACCCAGCGGCTCAACGAGCGCCTTCGTGAGCAGCGGATGGCGACCGAGGTGCTCGCCTTTGGCATGCATCGCCGGCGACCAGGGGCCTGGCTCCAGCAGCTCCATGCCGGCTTGGCCGAGGGGGTCGAGCGCGTCTACGCACTCGGCGGTGATGGTACCGTGCTCGCGGTGGCGAGCGCACTCCTCGGTCGCGAGGCCCCGCTTGGCATTATCCCGCTCGGCACGGCGAATCTGCTGGCCCGGGATCTGGGCATCCCCCTGGATCCGGACCTCGCCGTCGAGGCCCTCATCGATGCGGAGGTGCGATTCATCGATGTCGCTCGCGTCAACGGCGAGCCGTTCCTGTGTGCCTCGATGCTCGGCCTCAGTACACCGCTCGCTAGGACGCGGGAGGTGGCCCGCAGGGCCGGTCTCTTGCGGTTGTGGGGCCGCATGTTGCGCAAGGCCCTTCTGATGCTCGGCCGCTATCCTTACCGTCTTTGCGAGCTGGACCTCGATGGCCAGGTCGTGACCGTGCAGACGCGAGCCATGCTCATCAGCAACAATCCGTTGACCCCCGCACCCGGCCTGCACCCGCGGCGCGAGCGGCTCGATCGTGGCGTTCTCGGCGTCTACGGTGTGCACAAGGGCCCACTGTGGGAGCTGCCCCGTCTGGCCTTGCGCCTCGTCAACGGCTCTTGGCCGGAGGAGCCGCGCATCTTTCATCATACGACCCGGAGCGTTGCGATTCGTGCACGCCGGCATCAGCGCATCACCGTGATGAACGACGGTGAGCGCCGGCGCTTGAGCTTACCTTTGCGCTACGAGGTCCTGTCGGGCGCGCTGCCGGTCTTGGTGCCGCGCACAACGGAGGCAACAGGCTAGATGACCCGCATCGTTCACATCTCGGACCTGCACTTCGGCAGGGAGCGACCGCGGCT
Source organism: uncultured Chromatiaceae bacterium (assembly GCA_964583605.1). Classification (GTDB taxonomy): domain Bacteria; phylum Pseudomonadota; class Gammaproteobacteria; order Chromatiales; family Chromatiaceae; genus CAZOWL01. The sequence continues at coordinate 23,919 of CAZOWL010000047.1, forward strand.
GGTCGCCGCGCTTGTGGAACAGGTCCGGGCGTTGCGCCCTGACCTCGTCGTGGCGAGCGGCGACCTCACGCAACGTGCCCGGCGGCACGAGCTCGTCGAAGCGGCGGCGTTTGTCGAGCGCCTGCCGCGACCGGTGCTCGTCGTGCCGGGCAATCACGATATTCCCGGTGTGACCCCGACGCGCTTCGTCGACCCTTGGCGCCGCTGGCTGCGTCACTTCCCCGACGGCTTGGAGCCGCTGGTCGACACACCCAAGATCCTCGCTGTCGGCGCCAATAGCGCCCGGCGCTGGGGGCCCTATATCGATTGGTCCCGGGGGCGGCTTGGTCGCGCGCAGATCGATCGGCTGGCCGCGCAGGTAGTGCGCGGCGGCGGGCGTCTGCGCGTGCTAGCCGTACACCATCCACTTCTGCTGACGGCCGCCGTTGCGCATCGAGGAGAGGTGGGACACCGGGATCTGGCGCTAGCTCGGTTTCGCGAGGCAGGGCTGGACCTGGTGCTCAGCGGCCACGTCCATCACGCCTATTGTGGCGCCGTCGACGGCATTGTGGTCGCCCATGCCGGCACGACCGTATCGAATCGCCTGTACGGCGAGGTCAACAGCTTCAATCTGATACGCTATGACGATCGCACGCTCGAGGTGCAGGCATGGGGCTGGCGGGGCGAGAGCTTTGCGTCAGGGGCCAGCTCCGGCTTTCGGCGCGCGGCGGCTGGATGGCAGCTCGAGGACGGGTCTTCACGATCACCTGCTATGTCCCGGCTATCGGTTGGGCATGGCTAACTTGCCTTGCCGGTCTGGCTCGCGGGTACTAAGCTCAAGTTGTCGTTTCGTCATCGGGCGCCGAGCCCTTCGCTCGATCATGAGGATCTGCTCGCTGTCCCCGAAAGCGGTCAGTGCATCCGTGCGGCCACGCCGACGCTCCGGACCTGGCGGTACACGGATGTTCCGATCCCACCCCTCACAACTGCTGCTGGCCTCAGACTATGACTGCCTACCTCGTCACGGGTGCTGCCGGATTTCTTGGCTTCCACGTCGTCAAGTTGCTCAATGAGCGAGGCATTCGACCACGCGTCCTAGTGCCGGCAACAATGGATTCAAGCGCGTCGTCGTTGACGAAGCTGAGGGCGCAGGATGTCGACCTGGTCGAGGGAGATGTCGATGATCCGGCGGCATTAAAGGCCGCCTGCGATGGCGTCGATCGGGTCCTGCATCTCAGTTTCGCGATCACGCTGGGTGGTGGTCCACGTACCGAGGAGACCCTCTATCAGGGCAATGTCGTCGGCACGAACAATCTCTTGCAGGCGGCGGCCCAGTCCGGCGTATCGCGGGTCGTCGTAAGCAGCAGCTCGCTCGCGGTGGGCATCAATCGCGAGCCGCATCCGATCGACGAAGAGGCCGACTGGGAGCGCCACGCCTTTACGCTCCCCTACGCGGTTTCCCGGCGTGAGGCCGAGCAGGAGGCACTGGCCCGCTTGCCATCCGAGCCCCCTGAGGTCGTCGTCGTCAATCCGTCCTTTACGCTCGGGCCCGATGACGATATCGGTGCGCCGGCGAACGGTCTCGTCAAGCGTATGAGCAAGCCAGGGTTCCGCATCAACGCACCGATCGGCTTCGGGCTGCTCGATGTCCGCGATTACGCAGACGGCGTTCTGCGCGCCGCCGAGCGCGGCACGCCGGGGCGGCGCTATCTGCTCAGCGGCACCAACCTGACGCCGGATCAGCTGGCCAAGGAGGTGGCGCTCGTCGCTGGCATCGCGCCGCCGTCCTGGTCATTGATGCTGCGCGTCTGGATGGTCTACCCGATCATCGTCGTGCTCAATGCGTGGGCGCGCTTGCGGGGACGGTCCGCGCCGGTGAGTCTGAGTCTGCTCGAGCTCTGGGGGCGCTATGCCTGGTACGACACCCGTCGTGCACGCGACGAGCTTGGATGGGAGCCGCGGTCGCTGCAGGCCTCGCTCGAGGACACGATCCGCTGGCTGCGAGAGCAGTCGCCGAGCTAGCGCGATGCCGAGGGGCGGTCAGGACGGACCGATCTCGACGACGAAATGGGCCGGGAACGGGGTGCCGGCCGTGTCGATGCGCCCGGCCGCGCCCTCGGCGCGGCTGAGCTTGCCGCCGGCTAGCAGTGGACGCAGCAGCACTGGGATCACAGCGCGGTTGATGTGGGCACCGAAGCAGCGGTGGAGCCCATGGCCCCAGAGGATGTAATCCTCCCAGGGGCGGTCCATGCGGAAGGCCTTCGGCTGCTCGAGGCGCCATGGGTCGAACATGGCCGCCAGGTTCGCTGCGAAGACCAGGCTGTCCTTCGGCACGCGCCGTGCGCGTGGGGTCCCGGCCGCAATCTGGGTGTCCACGAGGGCGCGGCGATAGATGACAGGGTTGACCGGATTGAACCGCAGCGCCTCGAACAGCGACCGGCCGAGTGCCTCGTCGTCGCCGCGGCGCGCGGACGCCTGGGCCTCGGCGAGTGCCTCCGGCCGTTCTAGTAGCTGGTCGAGCGCGTGCACGGCCGCTTTGGAGATCGTCGGGATCGCGCCGATGAGGAGACCGATCAGGTTGTTGCGGATGGCCAGATCATCGAAACCGAGTGTGCCGGCACGCTGCAGGTCGAGACAGCGGTTGAGCACGTCCTCGGCCCCGCTCGGCGAGGCCTTGCGGGCGGCGATCGCCTGATCGAGATGATCGCGGTAGGCCGCCGCAGCCGCCATGGCCTTTTGCCCGACCTGCGGATCGGCGCCCAGGTCGCCGAACAGGTACCAGAACATGATCGAGGTCCAGTCGATCATCTCCTGCTCGCTCGGGCCAGGCGTGCCGAAATAGTGCCCGATTGTCTGTGCGATGACCGGTAGCGAGAGCCGCTCCGGGACATCGATTCGATGACCCGCTTCGGCCACGATCGCTGCGGCGCGCTCGGCGACCATCGGTACGACGGTCTGCTCGACGTCCTCCCAGCGCATCGCAAGCCGCATGATCGAGACATCGTGCTGATAGGCGGGCGAGTCCTGCATGCCAAGGAAGAAGTTCTCGCCGGCGGTGATCCCGCGCATGCGCGGCTCGTAGACCACCGCGAACTCGGACTCGCGATCGAGCACCTCCCGCACATCCGTGAAGCGGGTCACCAGTACGGTCGCGCTGTTTTCGTAGGCCTTGACGAACGACCGGCGGATGACGAGGTTGGCCCAGAACACGCGCAGGACGCCAAGCACGAGCCGCTGGCCGTCGATCGAAGTCAGCCGGGCGGCGAGACGGCCCTTGAGTGTCCCATCCTTTTCGGTCAGCGCCGGTGCGAGCCACCGCAGCAGCGCAATCAGATCGGCGAGTCCGCCGCCGAGGACCATTAGATAACGCACCGGCACCATCACAAGATTGACGGCAAAGGACATCGGCTAACCCTCGTTCTCTGCGCCTGGCATGGTTCCTGACGCCCCGTGGTCGGGGCGCTCTATCAGACTGATCATCCGCGGTTCTGCTCGCTGATCGGCGTCTAGCTAGGTTGGATCGACCGAGCCCTCCGCAATCATTCGCAGCCCGTTCAGCCCCGGAATGAAGAAATACTCCCCGCCGCGGGTGGTCACGAACTGCGGCATCGCAGCACAGATGTAGGGCGGGTCTTCGCTGGCCGGATCGGCCGGGATCACGTGCTTGACGTCCGGGCTGTGCAGACCGATCACTGGGCAAGTGTCATTGCCGACATTGAAGTCGAGCCCGTATTCCATCCACTGCTGCTGGACGAACTCGAACTGGCGGCTCAGGCTGGCGCAGAGCGCCATGAAGATGACGCCGTGCTCGCCGTCGTCGCGCGGATGCTCGGGGTCGCTGTGGCCGTAGGGTAGGCCACGGCGCAGGAGGTGGCGGCGCTTCTGCAGCGACGAGCCGGTGCGTTGCGCGGGGTCGGCGGCATTCAGGAGCGGGTCGAGCATGTCCCGCGTGTTTGCCCGCCGCAGGTGGGCACCGAGAGGACATCGACTGCCGTCCTGGTCGTTGCCGAACCTGAAGTCGCTGAGCATCTCGCGGTACGCGTCGAGACGCGCCAGCTGCTCCGGTGTACGGCCCTCGCGACTTGCCAAGAGTCCCGGGACATCGGACCACCGGGCGCGCACGGTCTGCCATTCCTCATAGGTCGCCGCGACGATCAGCGGGATCCCGTCGCGCCACCGGCCGACCATCTTGGCCGCCATAGTCTCACGGGCCGCTTCCTCGGAGAGCCCCGTGATGGCCGCAAATCTCTGCGCCTGCTCGGCGACGTAGCGCGCGAAACTGGCCACGTTCTGGTGCAGCTTGCGGTACACCATGAAGGTCCCGTTGCGCGTCAGCTCCCAGGGCGGCGCGACCGGCGGCAGCTCCTGGGATTCGTCGGCGTGGCCGAGCAAGAACTCACCGGTGGCGAGCGGCTTCCAGGTCTGATCCGGCATCAGCTTGCCGCGGCCCTTGACGAGTTTGGCCTCGATGTCCGGCTCGTAGCGCCCCTCGAAGACCGGGTCGCCGATGCCGTCGGTGAATCCGAAGTGCTCCTTAGGCGTCGGCTGTGGCACGCCGTCTGGGCCGGGTGCGGTCAGTGCGCCGGCCTCCTGGTGATCGGCCTCGTCCGGGCCGTGGCCATCGAGGAGGACGACGCCCTTCGCATGGTCGGCGACCCGCTCGCGCAGCCAGCCATCGGCGGTCTCCATGTCTGCCGGCGTGCGGGCGTGCATCGCCAACCAGAGATGGACGCGCCGGGATGGCTCGGCGATCGATCGCTGCCAGATCGCGTCCCAATGCTCGGGGGCGTTCGGGCCCAGGTCGCCGAGGATGTAGCTGCGCCCAGCCATGCCGTCGATGAAATCGGCCGGCAGCCGGCCGAGGGTTTCGGTCGGCAGCTCGAGCGCCAGCAGGCCGTGGAAGGTGAAACCGATGTTCAGCGTGCTGTCCGGCGGCGGCACCGTGTCTGGGTCGCCGCCATGCGGGCCGGTCTGCCAGCGCACGGCGCTCGTCACGCGGCGACGTACGGACTCGACGAAGGCGCGCCCCGCGGCACCCTGGCCCTCTTTGACGTGCAGGAAGTAGTGGCGCGCCAGCGGGAAGCCGAAACGGCCGTAGGCGCGGATGATGTTGCCCTGGATGTCCGCCAGGTCGAGACCCATGCTCATACTGGAACCTCCCGTTCTCTGGCGGAGATGACGCCGGGTGGCTGGGTTGGATGGTCGACATCATCCGGTTGATGCTCGCCGATAAAGGCAGCGAAGCGCTGGTGAAGCGTCTCTGCATCGATGCCCTGATTGTCGATCGCGAACTGCGTGAAGTGCTGCTGCAGATAGAGGGCCTTGAGCACGGAGGGCAGGTCGGAATTGGGCGCTGTCGGAAAGGGCTCTCCGCCCCTGGCCACGAGGAAGTGGTAGGCGCCTACGCCGAGCGCGGCGGTCAGGGCCACGCCGACGAGTCCGAGCAAGCCCCAGGGCAGGCCGCCGATCCCGAGCAACTGCAGCCCAAAGGCGGCCAGCGTCGCGAGCACGAGCGCGCCCGCGACCCGGAGTGCGTTGCCGAGGGGGATCGACTTCGCCGGCAGCGGGTCGGTCCAGTAATCATGGAAGGGCATCGTCGTCTCGAGCTGGCAGCTCTTGATGTAGCGGAAGAAGTCACCGGCATCCTGCACGCGATCGAAGCCCAGGCAGTGCTTAAAGACCTCGGTCAGCTCCTCGCGCATCGTCGCCCAGAGGCTGTCGGTGTAGGCACGGAGCGCGGCGTCCGCGCCCGAGGGCGCGTCGATGTCGGCGCCGAAGAAGAGATAGGAGCATCTCAGCCTGTCGACCGGCTGCGGGATGATCGGATTGATGCCACGGAATCGCTCGATCAGCGTATGGCCCGATTCGCGGCCGTTGTACACGACGTCGTCGATCACGACGAAACGCGCGAGATGATTCAGACGGTTGCGCGCAAAGGGGCTGTTCAGTCTGGCGTTGCGCGTGACCTCGTTCTGCCTGGCCGTCGGCAGCCGGGTCAAGGTCTCACGCAACAGATCGACATGCGAGCGATAACGTCCCTCGCCGATTGCCACGGCGTCGGTCCTGACCGGTACCAGCACGGTCAAGAAGTAATGGCCGCCATCGAAGTTAGGCATGGCTCTGACTCCAGTCACGTGCGATCGAAAGGTGTGCCGGCATCGGTTCTTACCCCCAGCGTGCCTCGACGAATGGCTGGAGGTTGCGCTCGCTGCGTGCCGTCGCGTTGCTCGCCACGGGGGCCAGACCAGGCGTGCTTAGGCTGTTTTGCACTTCCCGCAGCGCTTGGCGGTAGGCCACCGCGAATTCGTCCGGTGGCAGCGCGCGATGCTGCTCGGCCAGGGCCCGCAGCGCCCGCAGGACGCGCAGCGCACCCTTGATGTCGCGTTGCGCCGACCCGGGTGTCGCGTTGTAATAATACTGGGTGTCGATCTGGTTGTGGACGATGTAGCGCTTGAAGCTCGTGATCGGGATCGACTTGGGATATTTGGTGCTCGAGTACCAGAAGAGATCGAGGCCGCTCGGGATGCCGTCGGAGAAGGCGTCGATGTATTGGTCCCAGGTGCCGTTGAAGTTGCTGCAAAAGAGCATGTAGTCGTTGTTCAGGCGCTCCTTCCCCTGGCCCTTGTCGGGCCACTGGTCACGCTTGACGATGACCCAGCGAGCGAAATGGATCAGCGAGAGCCCCAGCAGCCCGGCCAGGTTCTCAGGCGCGGCGCGTATGGCCATGAAGATCAGCCGATTGATCCAGGTGCGCATTGGACGCATCGGCGTGATGACATTCATCCCATAGGCCTTCCCGGCGAGATTCGACATCGCAATGCCTCCTGAGCAGTAGGGGCGTCGTCGGTGAGGTGTCGGCTCAGTGCCGCCGACGGGCCCCGGGGTCACGCCCGCAAACCCTTAGAGGTGTCTGACGCTGTGCCAATCCGTGCAGAGGGAAAGGGTTCTGCGCAACTTGCCGCTGGGCGCTCATCCGGTCGCGATTCGGAGAACGTGGCATCGGATTTGGCCCGGTTCTATATCAGGCGCTCAAACATCAGGCGCTCAAAGGGCGTTCGGCAGCGCCGTCGTGAGATCGGGAGTAGGGCTGAAGACGGCCTGCGTGCCTGCGAATGAGGATTGTCGATGGCGCGGAAAAAGGCAAATGTGATTTTTCCACCCGTGCCTGGGTGCTGTCTTCGTTCTGTGGATAACCGGCTGTATCTGCGAGCGTTTCCGTGATACAGCCAGAGACAATTCAGAAACTGTGGTATTGACCCCGGTGGGAATCGGCAATCGCGGCGAAATGGATCGCAAGCCGGTACGCGGGATCGGCACGCATGGGTCCCCATCCAATCGCTCGTCGCAGTTAAGCCGCTTTGCAGGTCGTCCCGGTCTCCCGCTCGCGAGCTCGCTTCCAGTCGTCGAGGAGTGGATCAACGAGCCTGGCGACGGATCTACCGAAGCACACGGTAGCTCAGAAGTCTCTGGGGTACGAAGGCCAAGGCCTCGATCTGCCCGATGTTGGCGATAGTGGGCGGTTAGGGCGCCCTGCGCGTGGCAGATCGGCCAATAGCGACGTCGATACGTCGGCAGCAGGTCCCCACCAGCCCGATAGACAGCGGGGCCTGCTGCCAGCATCAGCGGAGGTCAGGGTTGGCCGACCGGTGGCTCCGGTGCCTTCAGTGTTACGAGCTCTTCGGCGCTGGTCGGGTGCAGCGCGACGGTCGCGTCTAGGTCGGCCTTGGTGCCGCCCATCTTCACGACAACGGCGAAACCCTGGAGCATCTCATCGACACCGTCACCGGCGAGGTGGATCCCCACGACCCGCTCGTTCGGCCCGGCGCATACGAGCTTCATCGCGGTGAGGCTCGGGTGTGCACTCAACGCATAGCGCATCGGCTCGAACCGGGTCCGATAGACGGTCACATCGCCACCGTAGCGCTCCCTGGCCTGGGTCTCGGTGAGGCCGACCTTGCCCACCGGCGGATGGGAGAAGACCACTGTTGGGATGTTCTCGTAGTCGAGCCGGGCCTCGCGCTTGTCCGCAAAGAGTCGTTCGGCGAGCCGGCGGCCGGCGGCGATCGCGACCGGTGTCAGCGGCTCGCGCCCGGTCACGTCGCCGAGCGCATAGATGCCCGGCACGTTGGTGTTCTGGAAGTCGTCGGCAACCACGATGCCGTTGGCGAGCCGCTCGACACCGACGGCCTCCAGGTTCAAGCGGGCGCTGTTCGGTCGTCGTCCGACGGCCCAGATGACGGTATCGAACCCCGCGAGCGGCTCGCCGCCTTCGTGCAGCAAGACCTTGCCGCGCGCGTTCTCAGCCAGGCCGGTGACGACGAAGCCGAGGTGGATGTCGATCCCCTGCCGGGTCATGTTCTCCGCCAGCGTCTCGCTGGTCTGATCGTCGAAGTTGAAGAGCAGCCGATCCTCCATGGCCACCAGGGTCACCTCAGAGCCAAAGGCCCGCAGCATCCCCGCCAGTTCGACGCCGATATAGCCGCCGCCGACGATCGCGACTCGACGCGGCCGCTCGGCGAGGGCGAAGAACCCGTCTGAGGTGATACCCAGCTCCGCCCCGGGAAGCGGCGGAACGATCGGCTCGCTGCCGGTCGCGATCACTATGTGCTCGGCATGGTAATGTTGCTCGCCAACGGCCACGGTGCGGGCGTCGACGAATCGTCCCTGACCCACTAGATGGGCAATGCCTTGCTTGGCGACGTAGCCGGCCCAGTAGTCGTTGATGCGTGCGATAAAGGCCTGACGGCCGGTGACGAGCGTCTGCCAGTCGATCCGCTCGAGCTGCGCGAGGACGCCGAAGCCAGCACCATCGCCGACCGCGTGGGCCAAGTTGGCGGCGTACCACATCACCTTCTTGGGTACGCAGCCGGCATTGACGCAGGTCCCGCCAAGCTTACCGCCATCGATGATCGCGACGCGGCAGCCGAGCTGGGCGGCCTTCTCGGCAACGGCGAGACCGCCGCTGCCGCCGCCGATGGCGATCAGATCAAACTGTTGGTCCATGGGTCATTCCAGGGGGTCATTCCAGGGGGTCATTCCAGGGGGTCATTCCAGGGGG
>CAZOWL010000048.1:0-32476 GCA_964583605.1 uncultured Chromatiaceae bacterium
CTGATCGTTCCCTCACCCCAACCCTCTCCCAGAGGGCGAGGGAGCGAACGTGCTCCGCAGATTTCATTGTCAAGATGATTGGGGGGATGGGACGCCACCTAACATGAACGGCGGCGTCTGGACGATACGCGATGCATATCCTACGTTGCCGTCGCGACAAGTATCGGAACCGTGAAGGTCCGCGCAGCCGGCCCTACAGGAGATGGTTTCCAGATCCTTAGCGTTGCGGCACTGGGCGGCAGGCCGGGGCGCTGGCCCCGGCAACGCCGACGCGAGCGCCAGACGTCACCCGGACCTTGCCAACAGCTTCAATATCTTGAAGTTGATGACCAGGAAGCGGAATAGCTGCCAGATCGGGTTGGTGCGCATGGCCCTCGTCAAGCGCGTGGGCACCGGTGGATAGTAGGCCTGCTGATAAGGCTCTCGATTCTTTGCTGCCATGGCGTCATCTCAATTCTGGCAAAATCTGCGATTCAATCCGGGAGGATCGACCAGCCCGGTCGGAGCTTGGCCTGGTAGGTGAAGACGTGGTGGAGGATGTATTTCATCCAGTGCCCGGCCAAGCCGACCTCGCCGAATGTCAGGCTCATATCCCGCCCGTACTCTGGATAGCGGTCGTAGTCCGGCACGACCGGGAACACGGTCATGGTCGCCGCGGTGCCCTTGAAGATGTGCGAGCCGGTAGAGGCGACGCAGGCGGCACCGATCTCCGCCATTGAGGCGGTGTGGGTCGGCTCAGGGCGACCCTGCAGCATGTCGCGGATGCTCGCCGCGACCGCTTTGCCGATGGCGGCCGACGGCATCCCCGTGCGCGGAGGAGTCGGACTGATCGGTGTCCCATTCGGGCTCTTCATCGGCTTGCTGATCGGGTGGGGCGGCGCGAAGGCGATACCGATCGCAAACATGTTCTTGTACTTCGGCGACTGGTAGGTCTTCGGCCAATCCGCCGTACCCCAATCCTCATACGGCTTCGGAGCGTAGTCGGCATCGACCTTCATGAAGCCGTTTGGCGCGAATACCTGATCGGTGATGTCCTCTCCCGCCTTATCGAAGGCCTTGATCCCCACGCCCGCAAAGGGCGGGATCAACATGGCGAAATCAAAGTCGATCTCATGCTTTGAGCCATCGAGGAGCTCGTAGTAGATCGTGCGTGGCTCGATGCGCTCGACGTGGGCCCGGGTGATCCATTCCATGCCCCGCTCGACCATCAGGGACTCGGCGAAGATCTTGCCGTTCTGGACATAACCGCCGCGCTTGATGTGCACGCCGCCCATACCGAAATCGCCGAGCTCGTACTCGTTGCTCAGCCAGACCATCCGCGCCTTGTCGCGGACACCGGCCTCGCGCAGGCTATGGTCGACATTGTAGATGTACTCGAACGCGGCGCCCTGGCAGGTGCACATGCCATGCCCAGTACCGACGATGAGCGTGCGGTTCTCGCCGGACTTCATCTCCGTGATGACCTGCCGAAGGCGCGCGTTGGCGTCGAGCGCATGGCTCGGCGTGCAGACCGAGGTGGTGTAGCCGCCCTCGGGCCCAAGCCCCGGCGTCGCACCGTAATTCAGCTTCGGGCCGGTGGCGTTGATGAGATAGTCATAGGTGACGACCCCGGCCTGACCGGCTCGACCCGGATCCGTGTACTCGATCTTGACGTAGGGCTTGTCGCCGTCCGGCCCGCCCTCTGGATGGATCGACTGCGCAGTGGCTTGATGAAACTCCACCCCGACCTTTGAGTAAATCGGCGCCAGCTCAAAGGTCACTTGCTTTTCATTCATTTCCCCCACGCCCACCCAGACGTTCGATGGGACCCAGTTCCAGGTCGGCTTCGGCGAGACGACCACGACTTGATGTGCGTTGCCGATCCACTTGTTCAGGTAACGTGCGGCTGTGTGCCCGGAGATCCCGGCACCAAGAATCACTACTCGCGCCATGGAAAAACTACCTCGGTGGTACAGACACCGATTCCACGCTAGCAGCTAACGCCAACGAGGTCACGGATCTAGATCAAGGGATCGTTGCATTGACGCCAGCCAAGCCGCCCGTGGTGAGATATCGCATTGATCCCGACATTCCAGTGGATTCACCGCGCGATGATTGGTTCCCGTGATCGCCCTCGATGCAGCACAAGAATGCGAGGGCCTTGGCCATCGGTGACATCGCGGCAGCGGGAGGACCGTATCGATGCGCGGGGCGCATGAATCTTGCCGTAAGCAAGGGGCCATCACCGCGTCGGAGGATCCATGTGTGACGGGTATCACTCGGCCGGATTAGAATGCCGCGCGATCCAAGCCACCGGAGCAGCCAATGGCCGGCACGAGTCTATTTGCCCTGATTGACGATATTGCCACGGTCCTTGACGACATCTCGGTGATGACGAAGGTCGCCGCGCGCAAGACCGCTGGCGTGCTCGGCGATGATCTCGCCCTCAATGCCCAGCAGGTCGTCGGCGTGCGCGCCGAGCGTGAGCTGCCGGTCGTCTGGGCCGTGGCCGTCGGATCACTGAAGAACAAGCTAATCATCGTCCCGGCCGCGCTGCTGATCAGTGCCGTGGCGCCCTGGGCGATCACCCCGCTGCTGATGCTCGGCGGGGCCTTCCTGTGCTATGAGGGGGCCGAGAAGCTGGCACACAAGCTCCTGCATTCCAGGGCGGAAGACGAGGCGCACCACGCGGAGCTGAAGCAGGCCCTCATGGACCCGAACCGGGACATGGTGGCCATCGAGCGCGACAAGATCCGCGGGGCGATCCGTACCGACTTCATCCTTTCGGCCGAGATCATCGTGATCACGCTCGGGGTCGTGGCTGACGCGCCCTTCGCCACACAGGTCTCGGTCCTGGTTGGGATTGGCCTGCTGATGACTGTCGGCGTCTATGGGCTGGTCGCCGGCATCGTGAAGCTCGATGACGCCGGCTTCTACCTCAGTCAGCGCAGCGGCGAGGACCCATGGACGCGGCTTCAGCAGCGCCTGGGGGCGGGACTCATCGCCGCGGCCCCGATCCTGATGCGCGCGCTGGCGATCATCGGCACCGCGGCGATGTTCCTCGTCGGCGGCGGCATCCTGATCCACGGCCTGCCTGGCGGACATGATCTCACGCACGCCCTCGCCCACCTCGCGGCCGATCTCCCGGCGATCGGGGGCCTGGCTGAGGCCATCACGCCGATGCTCCTCAACGCGTTCACCGGCGTCCTCGCTGGGGCCTTGATCCTCGGCCTGATCAACCTCGCCGAACGGTTTCGCGCGAACCGGCAGGAGGGTTGAGTGCGGTACCGGCCGGCTCGGCGCTGGTCGGCTCGGATTCCTGGGTCAACCGCCGCTTGACGTCGCCCGGTGAGCCGGTACGGCGGGCCAGCAAGTCGTAGGCGACTGGCACGACGAACAGGGTAAAGAGCGTCGCAGCCAGGACGCCGGACAGGATCACGGTGCCGATGACGGTGCGGGTCTCGGCACCAGCGCCGCTGGAGAGTAGCAACGGAATTGATCCGGCCGCCGTCGTGATGCCGGTCATGATGATGGGGCGAAACCGCACATCCGTTGCCTCGAGCAGCGCCTCGCGGAAGGCCCAGCCCTGATCGCGCAGCTGATTCGCGAACTCGACGATCAAGATGCCGTTCTTCGCGGCCAAACCGACGAGCATGATCAGCCCGATCTGGCTGTAGAGATTCATCGTCTGACCGGAGACCCAGAGCCCGAACAGGGCACCGGCCATCGCCAGCGGCACCGTGAGCATGATCACGAGGGGGTGGATCCAGCTCTCGAACTGGGCGGCGAGGACCAGGAAGACCACCGCCAAGCCGAGGAGGAAGACGAAGAGCACCCCGCTCGCGCTGTCACGGAAATCCTGCGACAAACCCTTGTAGTCGATCTGCACCTGCTCGGGCAGATGCTCGGCGACCAGTCGCTCCAGATACTCCAGGGCCTCGCCGAGGGCCAGTCCCTCGGCCAGGTTGGCCTCGATCGTGATCGCGCGCAGGCGGTTGTAGCGGTTGAGACTCTGGGAATCGGCGATCTCGGTGATCTCGACGAGATTCGCCAGCGGGATTAGTTGGCCACTGCGCTCGGAGCGCACATAGATGTTCTCCAGGCTCGCCGGGGTGCGCTGCTGGCGGCGCTCGCCCTCGAGGATGACGTCGTACTCCTCGCCGGTGTCGATATAGGTCGTGACGCGCCGTGAGCCGAGCATGGTCTCCAAGGTGCGGCCGATGGCGCTGACACTGACGCCGATCTCCGCGGCCCGGTCGTAGTCGATGGCGACACGCAGCTGCGGCTTGGTCTCCTTGTAGTCCCAGTCGATGCCGGTCAGGCCGGGATTGTCCTCCTCGACCCGCGCAAGGAGGATGTCGCGCCAGGCGGCGAGCTCCTCGTAGGTGCCGCCGCCGATCACGAACTGCACCGGTTTCTGGATGCGCGCCCCGAAGCCCTGGCGCATGACGGGGAAGGCCGTGATGCCCGGCAAATCGGCGAGCTGGACCCGCATCTCATCCATGATCTCCCAGGCCGAGCGCCGCTGCGAGAAGTCATTGAGCACGACGATGACGAAACCGGTGCTGTAGATCTGGGCCCCGCCGAATGAGCGCGGGGCGCGGACCAGCACGCGGATGGCCTCGCCGCTTTCGGCATAAGGGAGCATGCGCCGCTCGATCTCGTCCATGTACTCGACCATGTAGTCATACGAGGCACCCTCAGGGCCGTTGACCATGATGAAGAACGCGCCGCGATCCTCCCGTGGGGCGTATTCCTGCGGGATCGTCTGCATCAGCCAGACGGCCGCCCCGAGCGTCGCGAGGAACAGGAGTCCTATCCACCACTTGTGGTCGAGGAACAGGCCTAGCATCCGTCGGTAGCCGCTGCGTACCCACCCGAGCACGCGGCCGGCAGTGCCACCCAGACCGCCGGCGTCCAGCCGCCCTGGTGCCAGAACCTGTGAGGCGAGCATCGGCGAGAGCGTGAGGGCAACGAAGGTCGAGAAGGCCACGGCCGCGACCATCGTCAACGCGAACTCGGCGAACAGACGCCCGATGTCCCCCTGCAAGAAGGCAATGGGCACGAAGACCGCGACGAGGACCAGGCTGGTTGCGACGACCGCAAACCCGACTTGGCGAGTCCCGCGGTAGGCCGCGACGAGGCGCGTCTCGCCGTACTGCTCGATGCGCCGATGGATGTTCTCCAGCACGACGATCGAATCGTCGACGACGAGACCGATGGCGAGCACCAGCGCCAGCAGCGTCAGGATGTTGACCGAGAAGTCCAAGGCCAGCAGCACGATGAAGGTGGCCACGAGCGACACCGGCACCGTCACGGCCGGGACCAGAGTCGCTCGGACACTGCCGAGAAACAGGAAGATCACCAGGACGACCAGGCCGATGGCGATGGCCAACGTCTTGTAGACCTCGAAGATCGCACCCTTGACGAAGATCGAGGTATCGTAGCTCTGCTTAAGCGACATTCCCTCCGGTAGGGTTGCGTTGATTCGCTCCATCTCGGCCTTGGCCGCCTCGGCGACCGTGATGGTGTTGGCCGTCGACTGCTTGACAATACCGACCCCAACCATCGGCACGCCATTGCCACGGAAAAAGGTGCGATCCTCGTCAGTCCCGCGCTCGACGCGGGCCACGTCACCCAGACGTACCAAGTACCCATCCGCGCCCCGGGCGAGCACCAAGCGGGCGAAGTCCTCCGCGGTATTGAAGGTGCGATCGACGCGGACACTGAATTGTCGATCGAGCGATTGGATGCTGCCGGCCGGCAGCTCGACGTTCTCGGCGCGCAGCGCCGCCTCGACATCGGCGACCGTGAGCCTGCGCGCGGCCAACGCCGCGCGGTCGAGCCAGATCCGCATCGCGAAGTTCTGGCCGCCGCCGGTACGTACCCGCGCCACGCCGTCGATCACCGAGAAGCGGTCCACGAGATAGCGATTCGCATAGTCGGTCAGCTCTGGAACCGTCATGCGGTCGCTCGCCAGGTTGAGCCACATGATCACGTCTTCATTGGCATCCACCTTGCGGATCTCCGGCGGATCGGCCTCGATGGGCAGGTCCTCGACAACGGACGCAACCCGATCGCGGATGTCGTTTGCGGCGCCATCGATGTCGCGGGCGATGCTGAAGCGTATCGTGATCGCCGAACGGCCATCCTCGCTGACCGACTCGATGCTCTCGATACCCTCGACGCCGGCAATCCGGTCCTCGATCAGTCGCGTGATGCGGTTTTCGATGACATTGGCCGCCGCGCCCGGGTAGGTGGTGTCGACCGAGACCACCGGCGGATCGATGTCGGGATACTCGCGCAAGGGCAGCCGATCGAACGCGACCAGCCCAAAGGCCACGAGCAGGAGCGACAGGACACTGGCGAAGATCGGTCGTGTGACCGAGATATCGGAGAGGATCACCGCGCCGCCTCCAGCATCTCGCGCAGGCCTCGACTGCCGTCGTCGACGGCCAGGATACGCACCGGCTGGCCCGGTCGGGCCTTGTCTTGGCCGTCCGTGATGACCCGCTCTCCCGGTGTCACACCTTCCAGGATCTCGACCTGGCCCGGCAAACGCGTGCCGATCTCGACGGGACGCCGCTCGACCTGCCCGTCGGGGCCGACGACGAGCACGGAGTGCTTGCTCCCGACCTGCAGCAGCGCCGCCTCAGGCACGACGGCGGCCTCGCGCGGATTACGCAGCAGCTCGACCCGCATCAGCACCCCGGGGCGCAGCTGGCGCTCGGGATTGGGAATCAACGCGCGCACCTGGACCGATCGGGTGACGGGATCGACGCGGCTGTCGATACCGCGGATCGTGCCGGTGAAGACCTCGATCCCATAGGCGCGGGATCGTGCCTCGATCGGCATCCCGGGTAACAGCGCAGTCAGGTAGGTGCTCGGCACCGCGAAGTCGAGCTTCATCACGTTGTCATCATCGATCGTCGTGATCAGATCGCCCGGCTCGACGAGGGCACCGAGGCTGATGTTGCGCAGCCCGAGCACGCCATCGAAAGGGGCCTTGATCAGACGATCGGCCAGTCGAGAACGGATCGCGACGACGAGCGCGCGTGTGGTCTCGACATCGCGGCGGCGCTCATCGAGGAGCGATTCGGAGGCGGAGCGCTGCGCCACGAGTGACTTGACCCGCTCGTACTGACGCTCGGCCTCCCCGAGCCGGGCCACGGCCTCATCGAATAAGGCCTGTTGCTCTGCGCTATTGAGCTCGACGAGGACCTCGCCGCGCGCCACGCGCTGGCCATCATCGAAGTGGATCGCCGTGATGATGTCGCTGACATTGGCGGTGATGGCAACCGACTCGTTGGCCTTGAGCGTGCCGAGTGCCTCGACACGGTCCGAGAGGGCCTGCTGCTTCACCTCAGCAACGATGACCTGCGGCGGCGCGGACGTCGGCGCCCCAAGGGTGCTCGAGGCGAACAACACCAGTCCGAACAAAAACTTGGAGAGATGCGGCATGATCGTAGCGGGACGCAGAGGCAGACTTCGGAGACGATGTGGCGGCTTGTTGTCGAGGTGTTTTGCGACGCGGTTGGCAGAAGGACACCCTTGAGCTTCCTAGACTTGGCGACGTCAGGCCACCAGCGAACCGATGGTCTCTAGGGATTCCGATGCACTGGCCGCAGCCGCGGATGTTGCGTCCTCGCAACCAATTTCAATGGTGATGCAGAGGACTCACTAGCCAGCTGAGGACTCACCACAGAGCACCTGGCCGTGCTCACGAAGAGCCGCTGTGGCCTCGTCTTCGCGTGACGCCAGCGGGATAACATGGCGACACCACGGGGGCCGGTGCGGCCGAGACCTGCGGCGGCTTTCCTGGCCTTGCCGACCAGGTCGCGCGGGTGGTCTATCGAATTGGAAGTCGGGAGTCCAACCCATGCCGGCGCAGAGCACATCTAACATCGTACGACTTGTTACCGACCATAGTCGGGGCGCGAGCGAGTCCAGGGGGGAGGCTTCTGCGGTGTCCTTGGCTCGAGCCTGCCGCGATCACCTTATACACGGCACGACGACCGCATTTGCCGAAGGCCTGGCCGATGCCCAAGAAGACCTGTTGACCCTCGCGGACCGCGCCACCAAGCTCGAGCTGCAACAGCTCTACCTGATCGCGCAACGCCTCTTGTCTGCGCGCGGGCAGGAGCTCCTGCAACAATTTCGCACGCGCTTCATCGAGTCGTTCGACAGCGAGCTGCGGGCATTATCGCACCCGACCCCGCCTGAAGGCGCCACGCCCAGCACCACCGAGCTCGGCCTCGTCGATTGTGACGACTTCGAGCGCGACCTCGGCATCGCCAAGCTCGCATCACGGGCCGCCTACAACTGCTCCCAGCAGCTCACGGCGCTGGAACGGCGACTTGCCGCGCTGCTGTCCGTCGCCCGTATCCGTCAGGAAGAGAACCCACTGCATCCGCGGGCGCTGTTCACAGCCTTCCTCAAGGCCGTGCAGGCGATGGACGTAGACCGCGAGCTCGACCTGGTCCTGCTCCAGCAGTTCGAGCAACGCACGGCCGCAAAACTGCCTGGGATCTACGCCGTCATCAATCGCCACCTGGTCGACAACGGGGTCTTGCCGACGATCCCAGTCGGCACGGACGAGCCCGCGGCGCGCGGTGAGCCCCAGCCTGACACCACGCCCTATCAAGGTCGCCCCGCGGCGAGTGACGGAGGGTCCGGTGCAAGGGCCGTCACCGCCGGGGCCTCAGCAGGCCGTGTGCCGGCGACAATACCACCGCTGGCCGCCGCACAGGGAGCAGAGTTCGGACAGCCTCCCGCAGAGGATATCTTCGCGCGCCTGCTCGCTAGCCTGCAGGCGCTTGGGATGTCAACACCGCTTACCCTACCGGCGGGGCAGCCCGAGACGCGCGGCCAGCTGCTCGGCGCCCTCACGCGTTTACAACGCGGCGCTGATCAGAGCCTCGGCCCGCTCGGGCTCGACGGCACCCAGCTCGCAGCCGATTCGGTCGGATTTCTGCAGCAAATGCGGGCCACGCCGATGGACGGCTGGTCGCAGCCGATTGATGTCTTGACCCTTGACATCTTAGCGATGCTCTTCGACCTGATATTCGACGACCCAGATGTGCCGTCGCCGCTGCACGCCGAGATCGCTAAGCTGCAGATTCCGATGCTGAAGGTCGCGCTCATCGACAAGGGCTTCTTCTCCAACAAGAGGCACCCAGCGCGCCGGTTGCTCGAGACGATTGCGCGCTCGGCCAGCGCGGCAAGTCCTGAGGCAGTGCCGCGGCTCCTGGCGGCGGTGAGGGAGGCCGTCGACAGGATTGTCCGCGATTTCCACGCCGACATCGACATCTTCGCGGTCGAGGCCGAAAAGTTGGCCCAGAGTCTTGCCGACGAATGGCGGGGTAGCAGGCCCGAGCTGCGGGCGGTCGGGGACGCCGAGCGGGCCATCGCGCCAGAGGCTGCAGAAGCGGCGGTCAACGAGCAGATCGCTCGCCGCATGGCAGAACCGAGCCTGCCTGACCTGATCGTCGGCTTCCTCGATCGCCTGTGGCGTCTGGTGCTGATACAGATCCTGCGCGAATCGGGCAAGAAGGATCGCGCCTGGGACCAAGCCATCGCGACGATGGACGAGCTCGTTTGGAGCGTGATGCCGAAGGCGACGGAGGCAGAGCGTCAGCGGCTACTCGCCAGTCTGCCGAGCCTCCTCGAGCGCCTGCACCACGGGGTGGTGGCCGTCGAAAAGGGCGAGGAGTGGTCCGAGTTCTATTCCGGCCTGATGGACTACCATATGCAGGCCCTGCGCGGGCCCCTCTGCACGGCGGCACGGGCGGGCCAGCTTCAGCCCAGTCCTGCCTTGGCTTCGCCGAGCGCAAGCGTGCCCGAGGACCCGCTGGGGCATGCAGAGCCTGATCGGCCGCGCGACGAGGCGAGCCAGGACAGCCATCTGAAGCTGGCACGTAGCCTCGGCCTGGGGACCTGGGTCGAATTCCGCAGTGATCGCGGCAGCCGCAAGACGCTGCGTCTCTCCTGGATCAACGCCGTGCGCAGCATCTATCTGTTCACGAATCGCGAGGGTAAGAACGGACTCACGATCGCCGTCCCCCGCTTGGCCGACTCCTTCCGGCGCGGCACTGCTCGCATCCTGAGCGAAGAGCCACTGAGCGAGCGCTCGCTGGCCCGGATGGTCGAAAAGACCCGAGGCGAGACGCTGCGCAGCCCGGCCGTCGAGTCCCCGTTGGACAGATGATCGCTGCATTAACGATCATGGGGCGAGGCGAGCCACCCCGGACCATGAACTGTCGCCTCGCCTTTGATCGTTCCCTCACCCCAACGCTCTCCCAGAGGGCGAGGGCGCGAGCGTGCTGGGCGGATTTCATTGTAACTGCCCATTTCTAAAAGGTTTGACTGATCCCGTTTGAATGCAGCGTCACGCGGTAGTGACCAATCCCGTCGCCAGCGCGGACGATGTCGCCCGAGTGCAGCCCAGACTGTGGTCGAGAGCAATCACCCTGATACAGCTTGAGCGTCTCTTTGATGACCGGGAAGGCCAGCTCAGCCCAAGGGATCTCGGCCGCAGAGAAGAGACGCGTCTCGAGGCTTTCCGGTCCCGGAGCGAACTCGCCGCCGAGGAGCTGCGCGCGGAAGATCAGATAGACTTGATTGATGTGCGGCAGGTTGAACAGGGCATAGGGCGCACCGATGGCGACACGCGCCTGCGCCTCTTCCAGGGTCTCGCGCGCCGCGCCCTCTTGTGTGGTTTCTCCGTTCTCCATGAAGCCGGCAGGCAGGGTCCAAAGGCCGCGGCGCGGCTCGATCGCGCGGCGGCACAGCAGGATCCGCCCCTCCCACTCGGGGATACAGCCGACGACCAGCTTCGGGTTCTGGTAGTGGATCGTCGAGCAGGCATCGCAGACGTAGCGCGGCCGGTCATCGCCGTCCGGGATGCGTTGGACTACCGGCGCTCCGCATTGGCTGCAAAAACGCATCGTCACGGCCGGTCCGTTCGCGCCTGCCCGCGCTAGGCCGGCAGGGCCTTCGGACGGGTGATGCCGACCAGATGTCCGCACCCCGGATCGAGGCTGTCCCAGGCCTGAGGCATCTCGATTCGGGCCACGGCCGCGGTCGGGAGCAGCTTTCCGTCGGCCGGCTCATCGATCTCATCACCGACCAGATAGCGGACGAGGTCTTCCAGGCCGGGATTGTGTCCAACCAGCATCACGAGCCACGCGTCCGCCGGGCATCGCGCCAGTGCGCCAAGCAGCGTCGGCACATCGGCCTCGTAGACCTTTTTATCCCAAACGATGTGACCGGTCTTGAACTCCATCGCCTTGCAGACCCGCTGAGCCGTTTGCCGGGCGCGCTCCGCGGGTGAGCTGACCACATAGTCCGGCACCAAGCCCTCACGGTAGAGCCATGAGCCGACGCGCGGGGCATCGGCCTTGCCGCGCTTGGCCAGCGGGCGCTCGAAATCGATTGTGGCCGCCGTCCCAGGATCCGACTTGGCATGGCGCAAAATCAAGAGCTCACGTGGCATGTCATTGATGGGATCGGTACGACTCAACCCCTATCCTACAGCGAAGTGATCGAACTGGTGGAGCTTGTAACACATTCGCAGCAAATACGTCATCCACGAGCCTTCGTGATGACCATTGACACCGACTCGCAGGCCCTTCGCACATCTTGTTGAAGGCGTCACGCAGCGACGCCGCGCTGGCCGTCGACTCAGCCGATCTCGGCCAGGAGCCGGCCGATCATGCCCTCGGCCTGAGCCAGATAGCCGCCGCCGAAGAGGTTGAGGTGATTGAGGACGTGATAGAGATTGTAGAGGGTCTTGCGGACGGGATAGCCGGGATCAAGCGGCCAGGCTTCGCGGTAGGCGGAATAGAAGTCACCGCCAAACCCACCGAACAGCTCAGTCATGGCGAGATCGCTCTCGCGGTCGCCGTAGTAGACCGCAGGATCGAAGATGACGGGCTCGCCGCTCGGGCCATAGCCCATGTTTCCGCCCCACAAGTCGCCGTGCAGGAGTGAAGGCACCGGGGCATGATCGAGCAGCGTGCCAAGCCCCTCGAGCAGGCGCGTGCCGCAGTCCTGCAAGCGACCCCGATAGCCGTTGCGGCGTGCAAGATCCAGCTGGTGGCCCAGACGGCGTTCGCGCCAGAAACGGATCCAGTCCGGGCTGGGCGCATTGGGCTGAGGCGTGGATCCGATCGTATTGTCCCGCTCCCAACCAAACTGCTCCCAGGTGCTGCGGTGCAAGGCCGCGAGCTGCCGCCCGGCCAGGGCCGCGGCATCGCCTCTCGCCCGTCCGCTGAGCGGGACGTGCTCCATGACCAGATAGGCCTGGCCCCCCGCAATCCCGGTACAGAGCGGCTCGGGCACGCGCAGCGTGCGCGTCGCGCCGAGTGCCGCAAGACCAGCGGCCTCGGCCTCGAACATCTCGAGCAGAGAGGCATCGTTGAGCTTGATGAAGAGCTCGCGCTCATCATCGGCCAGCGTCATCGCCGAATTGATGCAGCCGCCCGCGACATGACGCGCCGGCTTCGGCGAGAACGGCCGCCCGGTTACGGCGGCGATGTGACGCGCGATCTCCTCCCAATCCGCCATCGGCTCAGCTGCGCGGGCGCCGCTTCAGCAACGGGCTCGTGCGTGGGAAATGGGCGTGCAGAAAGGCCATCTGGTCAGCGAGGACTTGACGGCCCATCAGGAAAATGTACTCGGCATGGGTCGGCGTGAACGGCACCGCAAGCAGCTCCATGCCCGCCGCTTCGGGCGTGCGACCGGCCTTGGAATTGTTGCAGCGCACGCAGGCCGTGACAACATTGGTCCAGCTGTCCGCGCCACCTTGACTGATCGGGCGGACATGATCCCGTGAGAGCTGGCGTGCTGAGAAATGGCCGCCGCAATAGAGGCAGATGTGGTCATCGCGCTGAAAGAGCGTACGGTTGGACAAGGGCGGGACATAATCTTCGCGCCGCTTGCTCAGCGCATGGTGCGTGCCGTGGGTAGCAATGATCGAGTGGATCTCGAGCAGGCTGCGCTGTCGAGTTGCCGAATTGAGGCCCCCGCGCAATCGGAATAGGGTATTGCCACACGCGTAGGCCACCTGCCCGAGGACATAGAGACGCGCCGCCACCCGGTAGTCCACCCACTCCAGCGGCATACCGGCTAGATCCGTGCGCAATACCTGCTGGCTGGAATACAACATGGTTGGCAACGGCGTGATAACCCGCGGCCATCATACATAACTACCGATCGCACGCAAGCCCGTCGGGCGCGCCACAGTTGCTTGCGAGATACTAACGATCATGGGGCGAGCCGAGCCACCCCGGACCATGAAATGTCGTCTCGCCTCTGATCGTCCCCTCACCCCAGCCCTCTCCCAGAGGGCGAGGGAGCGGACGTGCTACGCGGATTTCATTGTAAACGGCGGCCATGGATCACCCGATCAGACCGAACGACGAGGACGGATGCATCAGCGCGCCCGGCCAAGCGGCGGCCGCTGCGGCGGCCGGTGTCGCAGCGCGGCCGATCGACCCGCCGCATCCCGGGGCGGCCGCCGTCGAGGCGTCACCGGATGGGCCGCGCCGGGTCCTGCGCGTCGCGGTCGCGGCGCCCGTCTCCGAGCTGTACGACTACCTGGCTCCGTGCGACCCCCGCTCACCACAGGCCAAGCCCGGGCTGCGGGTCTTGGTGCCATTTGGTCGTGGTCGTCGCGTTGGTCTCATCACGACGCTGCCGGCCACGGCGGCCGTGCCGGCCGAGCGTCTGAGGCCAGCACTGGCCATCCTCGACGATCAGCCGTTGCTCGAGGCGGCGGATCTCGCATTCGCCCTGTGGGCCGCCGATTACTATCGCCACCCGCCGGGCGAGGCCCTGTTCAGCGCCCTGCCCGCACGCCTGCGCCGTGCCGAGCCGCTGCGCGACCCGCAGCGGCTCGGCTGGTGCGTGACGCCCGCGGGCCGTGCCGTCGACGCCGCGGCCCTGACACGGGCACCGAAACAGGCGGCGCTGCTGGCCCACCTGCAGGCCACTCCTGGTGGACTGCCGGCCGCCACGCTCAGGCGCGAGCTGGGTGTTAGCGCGGCGATCCTCCAGGCCTTGGCGCATCGCGGCTGGATCGCGCCCTGCGAGCTCGCGGGATGCGCGAGCCCGACGCCGCGGGCGGCCCTGGCCGAGTCGCCTACACTGAGCGACGAACAGGAGATCGCGGTCGAGCGGGTTCAGGGCGCCCTCGGCACCTTCCAGCCCTTCCTGCTCGAGGGCGTTACGGCCAGCGGCAAGACTGAGGTCTACATCCGGCTTCTGGCGACCGTGCTGGCCGCTGGTCACCAGGCCTTGGTGCTGGTCCCCGAGATCGGCTTGACGCCGCAGCTCGAACGGCGGTTCGCCGAGCGTCTGCCGGGCGCGATGACCGTCTTGCACTCGGGACTCGCGGATGGCGAGCGCGAGCAGGCCTGGCGACGAGTCGCCCGCGGAGAGATCGCGCTGGTGCTGGGCACCCGCTCCGCCGTCTTCGTGCCGATGCCGCGCTTGGCATTGATCCTCGTCGATGAGGAGCACGACCTTTCGCTCAAGCAGCAGGACGGCTTCCGTTACTCGGCCCGTGATCTGTCAGTGCGGCGCGCCCAACAGGCGGGCTGCCCCGTCGTGCTCGGCTCAGCGACGCCCTCGCTCGAGACGCTGGCCAACGCGCGCGCCGCACGCTACCAGTGGCTGCGGCTCAGCCGCCGGGCGAGCGGCACCTCGGCACCGGCGGTGAAGCTGATCGATATCCGTGCCCAGCCGCTGCAGGCCGGCCTCTCACCGCTCCTGATCGAGCTGATGGAGCGAGAGATCACGGCCGACAACCAGGTGCTGCTGTTCCTCAATCGCCGCGGCTACGCCCCCGTGCTGACCTGTCACGACTGTGGCTGGATCGGCGAATGCCCCCACTGCGACGCGCGGCTCACCCTACATCGCGCCAGTCACAAGCTGCGCTGCCATCACTGTGGCTTCATCCGCCGGTCACCGCCCGCTTGCCCGGATTGCCGCGGGCCGGATCTGCGCACCCTCGGACAGGGGACCGAGCAACTCGAGGAATGGCTCGTCAATCGGTTCCCAGGCCTTGCGCTAGCCCGCATCGACCGCGACAGCACGCGCCGCAAGGGTGAGCTGGTGCGCCTCCTCGATGCCGCCCGTCGGGGTGAGTATCGGATCTTGCTGGGCACCCAAATGCTGACCAAAGGTCACCACTTCCCTGGCGTGACACTGGTCGGGATCCTGGATGCCGACCTCGGGCTCTACGGAATCGACTTCCGTGCCCCGGAGCGCATGGCGCAGCTCTTGGTGCAGGTGACCGGCCGCGCCGGCCGCGCCCACAAGGCTGGGCAAGTGGTCGTCCAGACACGCCACCCGCAGCATCCCTTCTTCGGTGTATTGATGCAGAACGGCTACCCAGCGTTTGCCGACGCCGCGCTGGCCGAGCGCCGGGCGGCTGGCCTGCCGCCGTTCAGCTACCAGGCATTGCTGCGTGCCGAGGCTCGCGAGCCGGGTGCCGCGCTGGCCTTTCTGCAATCTGCGGCGGCGCAGGCGCGCGAGGCATCGATGGGGGGCATCGCGATCTGGGGTCCGGCGCCGGCGCCGATGGAGCGCCGTGCCGGACGCTGGCGCGCGCAGCTGCTGGTCCAGTCGCCACAGCGCCGGGCGTTGCGTCGCTTTCTGGACCAATGGCTGCCGCAGGTGCGCAGCACCGGGAAGGCCCGTGTGCGCTGGTCGGTCGACATCGACCCGCAGGAGATGGCTTGAGGCTGAAGAGAACGGCCGGCTTCCAGCCTCCAGTCCCAGTGCGGCCGCCCGTTACGGTTGGTGACGCTGGCTCAAGGCCGCAATCAGGTTCTCACGGTTCTGATAGCGGACATCCTGGCCTTTGGCGACGTAGATCACCTGCGCGGCGATATTGCCGGCGTGATTGCCAATGCGCTCCAGGGCCTTGAGTCCGAGGACGAGCTCGATCACTTGCCCGACTAGGGAAGCATCCTCGAAGACGAAGGTCATCAGGTGCCGCATCGCCGCATCGAATCGCTCATCGAGCCCCCGGTCGTCGGCGAACACGGCCAGAGCGAACTCGACATCGGTGCGGGCCAGGGCATCGAGACTGTTGGTCAGCATGCGCCGAACCGTCTCATCCATCTGGCGGATATGGTGGAGGATCTTCGCCTCGGGCAGCCGGCTACCGCGCGCCTCCAGCGCAATGACGCAACGGGCGATTCGCGCCGCCTTATCCCCGGCGCGCTCGAGGTCGCCGGTAACCTTGGACAGGGCCAGCGTCAACCTGAGGTCGACGGCCGTTGGGGAGCGCCGCGCAATCAGCTCGAAGACCCGCTCGTCGGCATCGAGCTCCATGTAGTCGATCTTGCGCTCGTGGTTGACGACGCGCCAGGCCGCATCGGCGTCGCCTTCGATCAGCGCGTCGACCGCGCGCTGGGTCTGATCGAGGACGAGCTGACCCATCTCCAAGACCTGCCCACGCAGCTTCGTCAGCTCGCGGTCATAGGCGCGAACGGTATGGCCTTCTGTAGGATCCACGGCCATCTGCGTATCCTATGTCGACCGCATGGAGCTCAGCGGGGGGAGCGGCCTGGAGCGATCGCGAGACCGATTGATACGCATCACCCAAACCGCCCCGTAATGTAGTCCTCGGTGAGCCGGTGCCCCGGATTCGTGAAGATTTGATCGGTCTCGCCGACCTCGATCAAGTCCCCGAGGTGGAAGTACGCAGTCCGTTGGGAGACCCGCGCCGCCTGCTGCATCGAATGGGTTACGATTGCGATCGTGTAGTTCGCACGCAGCTCGTCGATCAGCTCCTCGATTTTCGCGGTTGCGATCGGGTCCAACGCCGAGCAGGGCTCGTCCATCAGAATCACCTCGGGAGAGACGGCAATCGTGCGGGCAATGCACAGGCGCTGCTGTTGCCCGCCCGAGAGGCCCGTGCCGGGTTGGTCAAGCCGATCCTTGATCTCTTCCCACAGGCCGGCCTTGCGCAGGCTTTCCTCAACCAGGTCATCGAGCTCGGCCTTGTTGTTCGTGAGTCCATGGATCCGCGGTCCGTAGGCCACGTTCTCATAGATGGATTTGGGGAACGGATTCGGCTTCTGAAAGACCATGCCGACCTGCGCCCGCAGGGGCACGACATCGAGTCCTTTACCGTAGATGTCGACCCCATCGAGCTCGAGCCTGCCGGTCACGCGACAACCCGGGATGGTGTCGTTCATCCGGTTCATGCACCGCAGGAAGGTCGACTTGCCGCACCCCGACGGGCCGATCATCGACACCACCTCGTTCTTGCCGATGTCGAGGCTGACATCGCGGATCGCCTGCTTGTCGCCGTACCAGACATTGACGTTGCGGCATACGAAACGCGGGTTGGGCGACCGGACCTCCCCGACCGTGCCCTCGATCGCGCGGTCCTTGGCGAGATCGGTCGAGGTAATCGTCCTGGCTGGGCGCTGGATTGCGTCGGCTGTGGTGCTCATTCGCTCTTTGTCTCGATTCATTATGCGTGCGGCGGCGACTACCAGCGTCGCTCGAATTGCCTACGAAGCATGACCGCTGTGAGGTTCATGGTGATCAGGAATGCCAAAAGCACCATGATGGCGGCCGAGGTGCGCTCGACGAAGCCTCGCTCGGGGCTGTCCGCCCAGAGGAAGATCTGCACCGGGAGCACGGTCGCGGGGTCTGTCGCCCCGGTGGGGATATCGACGATGAAGGCGATCATACCGATCATCAGCAGCGGGGCGGTCTCGCCCAAGGCCTGGGCCATGCCGATGATGGTGCCGGTCAGCATGCCTGGCATCGCAAGCGGCAAGACATGATGAAACTGCGTCTGTAGCGGCGAGGCGCCGACGCCAAGCGCGGCCTCCCGGATCGAGGGCGGGACCGACTTCAGCGCTGCGCGGCTCGCGATGATGATGGTCGGCAGGGTCATCAGCGTCAGGACCAATGCGCCGACCAGCGGTGTCGAGCGGGGCACACCAAAGAAATTGATGAAAACCGCCAGACCGAGCAGGCCAAAGACAATCGAAGGCACGGCCGCGAGGTTATTGATGTTGACCTCGATTATGTCTGTCCACCGGTTCTTCGGCGCAAACTCTTCCAGATAAACAGCCGCGGCCACAGCAACAGGGAAGGAGAAGAGGAGCGTCAAGAGTAGCGTGTAGAAGGAGCCCGCTAGCGCCCCCGCGATGCCGGCGAGCTCTGGCTCGCGGGAGGTCCCGCTCGTGAAGAAGACGCTGTTGAAGCGCTTCTGGACGAGCCCTCGCTCCTCAAGCGTCTCGACCCAGGCGAGGGTGCGATCCTTGACCCGCCGATCGGACTCGGGCAACTGACGATTGATCTTGCCTTTGACCAGCTGGTCGATATCGTCGTCAGCGAGCAGCAGGACTGACTCGGTAGTCCCGATCCGGCCCGGATCCGCCGCGACGAGCTCGGCCAGTTGCTGCGCGACACCGACGCTCAAGATCGAGTAGAGCTCGCGTTTCGCGCGCCGGTCCTCGACGTCGGGAAGCTCGGCGAGTAACGCATCGCGCGCGAGCTTCAGATAATTCGCCCGCCGCAGGTCATCGGGGTCTCGCTGGCCGCTGGGATCGATGACGTCCGGGTCGAAATAGACCGCGAGCTGGATGTAGGTCTGCTGGAACGCCGAGTAGCCCTTGCTGACGATGTCGGCGAAGAGGATGGCGACAAAGAGCAGGCCGACCACGACAGCGGATGCCCCCAATAGCCGGAAGCGCTTCTCCGCCGCGTAGCGTCGCTTGAGGCTCTTGTTGACCCGGTCAATCGCCCGTGGGCGGGCCGGTGGCGGGCTGCCTGCCGTTGTAGCTGCGCTATTCATACTGCTCACGGTACTTGCGGACGATACCGAGCGCGACGACGTTCAGAACGAGAGTGACGGCGAAGAGTGTGAGGCCAAGCGCAAACGCCGCGAGCGTCTTGGCGCTGTCGAACTCTTGGTCGCCGGTCAGCAGGGTCACGATCTGCACGGTGACCGTTGTGACGCTATCGAGCGGGTTCCAGGTTAGGTTGGCCGAGAGCCCGGCCGCCATGACAACGATCATGGTCTCGCCGACGGCGCGGGAGACGGCGAGCAGAATGCCACCGATGATTCCCGGCAAGGCAGCGGGGATAATCACGCGCTTGACCGTTTCGGATTGCGTCGCGCCAAGGGCGTAGGAGCCGTCCCGCATCGACTGGGGCACGGCGTTGATGACGTCGTCGGAGAGCGAGGAGACGAAGGGAATAATCATGATCCCCATCACAAGCCCGGCCGCCAGTGCGCTCTCGGAGGACACATCCAATCCCAGCCCTTCGCCGAGGTTGCGCATGAAGGGCGCGACCGTCAGCGCCGCGAAGAAGCCGTAGACGACGGTCGGGATCCCGGCGAGGACCTCCAGCACCGGCTTAGCCCAGGCGCGCACCGTGGCGTGTGCGTACTCGGCGAGGTAGATCGCGGACATGAGACCAATGGGTACCGCGATCAGCATCGCAAGGAACGAGATCAGCAGCGTGCCCGAGAACAGGGATACCGTACCGAAGAGACCGCTTGACCCGACCTGGTCGGCGCGCAACGCTGTTTGCGGGCTCCATTCCAGGCCGAACAGGAATTCCGTCCAAGAGACCTTCTGAAAGAATAGGATCGACTCGAAGACCATCGACAGCACGATCCCGAGTGTCGTCAGGATCGCGATCGACGAGCAGACGATCATGATGACCAGCAGCGCGGTCTCGACCTGATTGCGGGCCCGCAGCCTGGGGCGGATCTGCCGGCCGGCGAAGGTCAGCCCAAAGAGCGCAGTCGTGATGGCAAGCGACCACAGCGCCAGATCGGCGATCCCTTGCAGGCGCGTGTACTGCTCTGCCGCGGCTCGGAGCTCGGCGGTCGCCTCACCCGAGATGATATTGCCGCTGGCCAGATTGCGGATGTCGTTGACCAGCAAGCTGAGGCGGCCCGGCGAGAGGTCGGCGGTCATCTCGGCGGGCAGCTTGGCCTGCACCAGCCACGTGACGATCGTGTCCTGAAAGCCGATCCAGAATCCGAGCAACAGCAGCGCCGGCAGGCCGGTCCAGAGGGCCGCGTAGAAGCCGTAGTAGGATGGCAGCGAGTGCAGGGTCTTGATCTGGGTGACGCCACCTGCCGCCGAGACGGCCCGTTTGCTGCCGAATCGATAGGCCACTGCCATGATGGTGAGGAGGACCAACAGGAGGACAGACGGCTGCATAGAAGAAAGGCGCGATCAACAAGACGAAGCCGGCGGCCCGATGGACCGCCGGCGTAAGAGCGCGTGCCCTTGCCCGAAGGCAAGCGCGCAGAAGCTCGGATTACTCAGGCTTGCTCATGGAAGTCATGCTCGTCGCACTCTTGGCCATCGCCTTGCGCTCGTCGTCGTTCAGCGAGATCAGACCCTTGTCGGCCAGGTATCCCTCGGGGCCCCAGGCCTTGTCGCTGGTGAACTCGGTGATGTATTCCTCGATGCCCGGGATGGTGCCGACGTGCGCCTTCTTCACATAAAAGTACAGCGAGCGCGACAGAGGATAGCTGCCGTCGGCGATGGTCTCGAAGCTCGGGGCAATGCCATTGACCTTGGAGCCCTGAATCTTGTCGGTATTCTGATCCAGGAAGCTGAAGCCGAAGATGCCGAGGGCATCTGGATTGGCGGCCAGCTTCTGCACGATCAGGTTGTCGTTCTCGCCGGCCTCGATGTAGTGCCCGTCCTCACGAACCCCGTGACAGACACCCTCGTACATGTCCTTGTCGCTATCCTTCATGGCCTTGATGCCCGGGAAGGTCTGGCAACCGCCCTCCATCGCCAGCTCAGCGAAGGCATCGCGGGTACCGGATGTCGGCGGCGGACCCAAGACCTCGATCTTGACTGCGGGCAGGCTCGCTCGTACATCCTGCCAGGTCTTGTACGGGTTGGGAATCAACTTGAAGGAGTCAGAGGACGGATCTGGGACGTCCTTGGCCAGCGCCATGAAGATCTCGTTCAGGCCCAGGTCAAGCTGCTCGGCATCCTTGGAGTTGGCGATGCTGATGCCGTCATAGCCGATGACCACCTCGACGATCTCCTTGACGCCGTTCGCGACGCAGGTCTCGTACTCAGAGGCCTTCATTCGCCGCGAGGCGTTAGTGATGTCCGGAGTATCGACCCCGACGCCCGCGCAGAAAAGCTTGAATCCACCGCCAGAACCGGTCGACTCGACCTTCGGCGTGCCGAAATCGGTGGTGCGTCCAAAGTTCTCGGCGACGGCGGTGGAGAAGGGGAACACCGTCGACGAGCCGACGATGCTGATGGTGTCCCGGGCCATGGCCTGCGTCGACACGGTAGCGGCCAGCGCGGTTACGGCCGCCGCGATGAGCGTCTTCTTCATAGACTGTCACCTCGATTAATGCTTGTAAGGAACGGCGCCGCTATTGTCTTTCCGGTTAGTTCAGATTTTATTAACTAACGATTACGGTTTGATGACGGCAATCTTATCTGATGCGGAGGTTCCGCCGAGCGAAGCACCTGCCGGGCTCACAAAGTCGGAGAGCACGCATTGCGTACCCTCCTCAAGCCGATGTTCATCTTCGTGGGTGTCCCTGCCGCCGCAGGAAGGTTACCGAGCCCTGCCTCAGACCGACGAGTCGCCCTGGTCGAAAGCGGTATCGAGATCGAGCGCTCTGGGAGAAGCTCGATTGCGAGCGCAATCGCGCAAAGGTGCCCCGCGCCGCACAGATCTGGCGCGGCCGTCCATATCTGGTGCTCGTCATCTAGTCTGGACCGCCTCCAGCCCCGGAGGCCAACCCTGCGACCCTCAGAACTGGCGGACCTTGATGTTCAGCGTCTGGATCCGGTAGGCGATCTGCCGCGGGGTCATGTTGAGCAACCGGGCCGCCTTGGCCTGGACCCACCCGGCCTCCTCCAAGGCCGCGATCACACGCTCGCGCTCATCGAGGTCGGGGTCCTCCAACGCCGTCTTCGTCGCAAGCCGAGCGGCGGCCGAGGTGTGGGCCGATACGGCCGGCTCCGGGCCAGGCCCGGCGTCGAGCCCCGATAGGTGGATGGCATCCCGATCGATCGTCCCGCCCTCGCTCATCACCGCCGCGCGCTCGAGGCAATTCTCGAGCTCGCGCACATTGCCGGGCCAGTGATAGCGCACCAGCTGGCGCAAGGCGCTGTCCGTGATCTCCAGCTCCCGGCCCTGCGCACGGGCGATCTTGGCCACCAGGAAGCGGGCCAGCTCCGGGATATCCTCGAGGCGGTCGCGTAAGGCCGGCATCCGGATCGGCATGACGTTCAGTCGGTAGTAGAGATCCTCGCGAAAGTCGCCGCTGCGGACCTCGGCCTCGAGGTCGCGGTTGGTCGCCGCGATGACGCGCACATCGACCTTCAAGGTCCGAGTGCCGCCGACGCGCTCGAGTTCGCCCTCCTGCAGCACGCGCAGCAGCTTGGCCTGAAAGGCCGGCGAGATCTCGCCGATCTCATCGAGGAACAGGGTGCCGCCGTCGGCCTGCTCGAAGCGCCCCTTGCGCTGGGCCACGGCCCCGGTGAAGGCCCCTTTCTCATGGCCAAAGAGCTCGGACTCGAGCAGGTTGTCCGGGAGTGCGGCGCAGTTGAGCTTGACGAAGGCGCCGCGGGCACGTGGGGAGTTGTAATGGATGGCGCTGGCGATCAGCTCCTTGCCGGTGCCGGACTCGCCGCGCAGCAGCACGGTGGTGTTCCACTTCGCGACCTGGCGGACCTGCTCGAAGACCAGGCGCATCGAGTCGGCGTGGCCGATGATGTTCTCGAAGCCATGGTTTCCCTTGACCTGGCGGCGCAGCTTGTCGCGCTCCTCGCGCAGCGCCGCCTGCTCGGCGGCAACGCGGCGTGCCAGACGCACGACCTGGCCGATCAGATTGGCGACCATCTCGAGAAAGCGGGCCCCTTCGCCAACGAGGTCACCGGCTTGCGGCGGCTGCGCGGCCAGCACGCCAACCGCCCCCTCATCGCCGAGCCGGATCGGCACCCCGATGAATGGGAGCCCCGGGTCATAGAGGCTCAGGCGATCGAGAAAGCGCGGCTCATCACCGACACGCGGCAGGATCCAAGGCTCGTTACGCTCCAGGATGCGTCCCACCACGCCCTCGCCGGGCCGGTACCGGACCGTCTCGAGCGCATCGGTCTCGTCGTCCTGCAACGCGCTGACCAAGAGGTCGCCGCTCTCCTCATCGACGAGCGTCACCATGCCATGGCAGAGACAGCCGTGATCGTGTAGGACTCTGAGCACCTCGCACAGCGTCTCGCGCAGGTCCAGCGAGCGGCTAAGGACACTGCTTACCTCGAACAGGGCGGCCAGCTGGGATTCGAGCAACGCCAGGCGCGATATCGTCCCCCGGTCGCCCGCGCTCACCATTCGGTCTCTCATCAGTGATCCAGGTCTTGCCCCTATTCCTCGCTCGCCGCCACCAGCAGAAGGCGGATACGACAGCCATCCTGGTAATTGGGGTCGATCTCGATCGATCCGCCGTGCAGATTGACGATCTCCTGGCTCAAGGCCAAGCCCATCCCGGCACGGCCGCGGCGGTGGCGCCAAC
This sequence comes from uncultured Chromatiaceae bacterium, assembly GCA_964583605.1. GTDB lineage: Bacteria > Pseudomonadota > Gammaproteobacteria > Chromatiales > Chromatiaceae > CAZOWL01. The sequence goes on from CAZOWL010000048.1 coordinate 23,534, forward strand.
CACTATGGAATGGCTCGAAGACGGCGTAGCGCTCGGCCGGCGAAATCCCCGGCCCGTTGTCTTGGATCTCCACCTCGACCCCTTTGTCCACGGCGCGCGTCACGATACGCAGCTCGCGGTGCGCGCGGCCACTCTCGTTGAGGGCCTGGATCGCGTTGTCGAGCAGGTGCTTGAACAGGGCACGCAGCTGATCCTTATGGCCATTGAGCTCGGGCAGCACATGCGCCGGCTGCCAGTCGACAACGATCCCATCGGCCAGCAGTCGATCGGTCTCGAGCTCCAGCACCTGGCGCAGCAAGGCGTTCACGTTGACCATCAGCCCCGCCTCGCGCGACTGCTCGGGCAGGGCGGCGCGCAGCATCGCCAGGGCTTCCTGCCCCGAGGCGCTGATCTGCTCGAGCACCCCGCCCAACGCCAACGGGCTGCCGCCGCCGGCCTTGAGCATCTGCGCGGCCGCCTGGATTACGTTCTGCGGGCCCTGAATCTGGTAGATCGCAGCGGCCAGCGCCTCACGCATCGTATGCCCCAGCTGCTGCTCGGCGAGGCGCGCACGCAGATTCTCCAGGTGAGCACGCTCGGTCTCGCGCCGGCGCGCGGTGACGTCGTTGACGAGCAGCAGGAGCCGCCGCTCGCCTCTCGCCTGGCGCCCGAAGAAGCTCCGTGCGCTCGGGTCCTGCTCGTGCGCAGGCGTGCCCGAGCACGCCAGCCAACGGGGACCGCCGCCGCCCGGGATCTCAAGGTTGATCTCGACATCCTTGAAGCCGCGCTCGGAGAGTGCCGCTTCCAGCGGGTCGAAGCCGGCCTGTTTGCGCAACGCGGCGCGCAGGAGGTCGATCGGATCGGCCCCCTGCAAGTCGGCGCGCAGCTTCTTATAGGCCTGATTGTCGAGGAGCACCCGACCGCCATCGTCGAGCAATACCATCACGACCGGCGCCGCCTCGAGCACCGTCTCGACCCGCGCCTTCTGCTGCCGCAGCGCTCCCTCCAGCTCGTGGACGCGCGTGACATCGCGATGCATGCCGAGGAAATAGCGAATCTTCCCTTCCTGGTCGAGGACCGGGGAGATGGTCAGCTCCGCCAGGTAGTCGCCACCGAGCTTGCCACGGTTGACGAGTGTTCCGGTCCAGGTCTGCTTCCGCTTAATCGTTCGCCAGAGCTGCTTGTAGATGGTGTCCGGCGTGGCGTTGTTCGACAGGATGGACTCGTTCTTGCCAATCACCTCGGCACGGGAGTAACCGGTGAGGGCCTCGAAGGCCGCATTGGCATACAGGATGATCGCCTCGGCGTCCGTGATCGAGATCGCCACCGGCGATTGCTCGACGGCCTCGAAGAACAGGCGCGGCGGCAGCGGGTCGCGCGACGTGTCCCCCCCTAGCCTCAGGGCATCGATCACCTCCGGCGGGGTGCCCGGCGGCGGCGCCGCGACGAAGGCCGCCAGGGCGTTGGCGGCAAATTGCGGCGCCGGTTCCGTCGAGCCTGGCTTGGTCATGAGGACTGCTCCGAAAGACATTGTAGGGTATCGGGGATTGCAGCAAATATCATGCTACATCAGCCGGTCCGGGGCCAGGCCGACCCGCACCTGACGGACGCGGGGGCCGTTCGGCCACACGCCCGCCGGCAGGCCTTTGTCGGCTTCCTGACAATTGGTGACAGCCGTGTTGGGGCCATTGTTATCAACGCCACAGCCGAATGGCCGCGCCGCCGACCCTGTACGTCGTCGCCCTGGGTTGTTTGCCCCGCCGGGCCCGGCTATGGCGCGGGATTTGCCTTGATGCTCCCTGAGCACGACCCCATCGGGTCGCGGCCTGACGATCATGGGCCGAGGCGAGCCACCCCGGATAATGACATCGCGCCTCGCCCCTGATCGCTCCCTCACCCCAACCCTCTCCCAGAGGGCGAGGGAGCGAACGTGCTGCGCGAATTTCATCGAAAGGCGGGCGAATGACCGACTATCTGCTCCTCATCCTCGGCACGGCACTGGTCAACAATGTTGTCCTGGTTAAATTCCTCGGACTCTGTCCCTTCATGGGCGTCTCGAGCAAGCTGGACTCGGCAATCGGGATGGGGCTGGCCACCACGTTTGTCCTCACCCTGGCCGCGCTGGCGAGCTGGCTCTTGGAGCATTATGTCCTCAAGCCGCTCGACATCGGTTTCCTGCGGATCCTGACCTTCATCCTCGTCATCGCCGCCGTGGTGCAGTTCACGGAGATGGCAGTGCGCCGTATCTCGCCCGTGCTCTATCAGGTCCTCGGGATCTTCCTGCCGCTGATCACGACCAACTGCGCTGTGCTCGGCGTCGCGCTCCTCAACATCCAGGGGGAGCACGGCCTAGTCGAGAGTCTGCTGTTCGGCTTCGGCTCGGCGTTGGGCTTCACCCTGGTGATGGTCTTGTTCGCCGGCATGCGTGAGCGCCTGGCGTTGGCGCAGGTGCCGGCGGCCTTCGCCGGAGCACCGATCGCCTTCGTCGCCGCCGGGCTTCTATCGCTCGCCTTCATGGGCTTCGCCGGCTTGACCCGACACTAACACGACCGGATGACCATGATCACCCCGATCCTCAGCCTCACCCTACTGGGCCTCACGCTTGGCACCCTCCTCGGCTTCGCCGCGCGCTTCCTCAAGGTCGAGCAGAGCCCGCTGCAGGCCGAGATCGAGGGCCTGCTTCCCGGCTCCCAATGCGGCCAATGCGGCTACCCGGGCTGCGGCGCGGCCGCGGCGGCCGTGGCGGCCGGGCAAGCGGCGATCACGCTGTGCCCACCGGGCGGCCGGGCGCTCGTCGAGGAGCTGGCCACCAAGCTAGGCGTTAGCGTCGACCTAGCCGCGATCCAGGACCAAGGCCCGCGCGTCGCCCACATCCATGAGCGGCGCTGCACCGGCTGCACCAAGTGCATGAAGCGCTGCCCGACCGATGCCATCCTGGGCGGACCCAAGATGATCCATGCCGTCTTCGCCGATGCCTGCACCGGCTGCGGCAAGTGCCACGAGGTCTGCCCGCACGAGTGTATCGACATGCGTCCCGCTCCGTTGACCTTGCCGAACTGGCACTGGCCGAAGCCGGCGCTGGCCGCCTGACGCGGCGGACGAGGTCCCGAGATGAGGCTCTTCAAGATCCGTGGCGGCGTTCACCCGCAGGACCACAAAGGGCTCGCCGGCCGCCAGCCGATCGAGCCGATCGCACTCCCTCACCTGCTGCACATCCCGCTGCAGCAGCATATCGGCACCGCCGCGTACCCAGTCGTGCGGCGCGGCCAGCGGGTCGCCAAGGGCGAGCTGCTGGGCGAGCGCCAGGGCACCGTGTCGGCACCGGTACATGCCTCCACGTCGGGACGGGTCGTCGGCATCGGTCGCTATCCCGCCAACCATCCGTCCGGGCTGTCCGTGCCGACGATCACGCTGCAGCCGGACGGCGAGGAACGCTGGGCGGAGGCATTGCAGGGCGTCGCCGACCCCTTCGCGCTGCCACCGGAAGAGATCGCCCATCAGGTGGCTGCGGCGGGTGTCGTCGGCATGGGCGGGGCGACCTTTCCCGCCGCCGTCAAGCTGAACCTGCGCCATCGCTATCGTCTGCACACGCTCGTCATCAACGGCTCCGAGTGCGAGCCCTACCTGACATGCGACGACCGGCTGATGCGCGAGCAACCGGCCGAGGTCCTCGACGGCGTGCGCATCATGGCCTACGCCTTGGGGGTCTCCCGGGTCCTCATCGGGATCGAGGACAACAAGCCCGAGGCCCAGGCGGCGATGGGCTCGGCCGCCGCCGGCTTCGCCGAGGTGCGGGTCGTGCGCCTGCCGAACCGCTATCCGATGGGCTCGGAGAAGCACTTGGTGCTCGCGGTGACCGGCCGCGAGACCCCGGCCCGGGGGCTGACCGCGGACATCGGCGTGGTCGTGCATAATCCCGCGACCGCCTTCGCCGTGCATCAGGCGCTGCGTCTCGGCCGACCCCTGATCGAACGGGTCGTGACGGTGACCGGCCAAGCCATCACCCAGCCGCGCAATCTGCGCGTACCCCTCGGCACACCGGTCGAGCACCTGATCGCACACTGCGGCGGCTTTCGCGAGGAGCCGATGCGGCTGATCAGCGGCGGGCCCATGATGGGCCAGCCGCTGTCGAGCACGCGGGTGCCGATCATCAAGGGCAGCAACGGCGTGCTGGCGCTCACGGCCCGCGAGGCCCACCGGCAGGACCCGATGCCCTGCATCCGTTGCGGCAGCTGTGTCGCGGCCTGCCCCTGCGGTCTGATGCCGCTCGATCTCGCGGCCCGTGTGCGAGCCGCTGACCTGGCCAGCGCGGTGCGACACGGTCTGATGGACTGCATCGGCTGCGGCTCCTGCGCCTACGTCTGTCCGGCCCACATCCCGCTCGTGCAGTACTTCAACTACGCCAAGGGCGAGATGGCGGCACGCGGTCGCGCGCGGCACAAGCAGCTCGAGACCAAGCGGCTCGCCGAGCAGCGCACCGCGCGGCTCGAGGCCGCGAAGCGCGCCAAGCGCGAGGCCCTGGCCCGGCGCAAGCGCGAAGCCGCGCCGCAGGCAAAGCCGGCGGCCGAGGAGGCCGAGGCGTGAGCACGATCGCCGACGCACCACTGATGCCAGGGCCCTTTGCCCATGCCCATACGAGCGTCGGGCGGACGATGGGGCTCGTGATGCTCGCCCTCACCCCGGGCACCTTGGTCGGCCTGTGGCAATTCGGCTGGCCAGCGATCAACCTGTTCATCGTGACGACCGTCACCGTGGTCATCGTCGAGGCCGCGAGCCTCTATCTCGCCGGCCGTCCTGTGCGGGCGCACCTGCTGGACGGCTCGGCGCTCGTGACGGGTTGGCTCCTCAGTCTCACGCTGCCGCCCTGGGCGCCCTGGTGGATCGGCGTCGTCGGCGGCGTCATCGCCATCGTCATCGCCAAGCAGGTCTTCGGCGGCCTTGGCCAGAACCTGTTCAACCCGGCGATGGTAGCCCGTGTCGCGCTCCTGATCTCCTTCCCGGTGCCGATGACGACCTTCGTCGCGCCGACGCCGCTGCTCTCGGCCGACGCGCCCGGGTTTCTCGGTGGGCTCGCGATCACGTTCGGCGGCCAAGAGTTCGACGCGATGACGAGCGCCACGGTGCTCGGACAGGTCCGCACCGACCTGAGCGCGGGAATGACCTTGCTCGACATCCTGCCCTCGACCTATCAGCTCAGCCAGGCGGCGATCGGCACCATCGCCGGCAGCCTCGGCGAGACCTCGGCCGCACTGATTCTGCTCGGGGGACTCTTCTTGATCGCCAAAGGGGTGATCACCTGGCACATCCCGCTCGCGATGCTTGCCGCCATCACCGTCTTTGCGACGGGGATGCATCTTGTGGATCCCCAGCAGTTCCTGAACCCGGGCTATCACCTGCTCTCCGGCGCCACGATGCTCGCCGCCTTCTTCATCGCGACCGACCCGGTGACGGCGCCAGTGTCCTCTAGGGGGCGGCTGCTATACGGGCTCGGTTGCGGACTCTTGGTCTATGTCATCCGCACCTGGTCGAGCTACCCGGAGGGCGCGGCCTTTGCGGTGCTGCTGATGAATGCCTGCACACCCCTGATCGACCACTATGTGCGTCCACGCATCTATGGCCGCGACCGCCGCGGCGAGCCGCTGAGTTATGCCGACGAAACCGGGGGGCCGCCGCGATGAGCCAGGTAACCGAATCGGGCAACGACTGGCGCGATCGGATCGCCTATCAGGCCGGTCTGCTCGGTGTCTTCTCGCTGGTCGCCGCGGCCCTGCTCTCGCTCGGCGATCAAGTCACGCGCGGGCCGATCGCCGAGCGCCGCGCCGAGGATCTCAAGGCCTCACTGGGCCAGGTCCTACCGGCCGGCCTCCACAACAACGATCTCTTGGCCCACCCGCTGACGTTGGCCGACCCAGACGGTGAGCCGCTCACCGTCTACCGGGCGCTGCGCGGTCTTCAGGTCACTGGCGTTGCCTTCCGCACCACCGGGCAGGGCTATGCCGGGCCAATCGATCTAATCGTTGGGATCGACGCCGAGGGTCGCATCCTCGGCGCCCGCGTCCTGGCGCATACCGAAACGCCGGGCCTTGGCGACAAGATCGAGGTCACCCGGGATGACTGGATCCTCGAGTTCAACGGACGCTCGATCGGGGATCCACCCCATGAGCAGTGGGCGGTCGCGAAGGACGGCGGCGAGTTCGATCAGTTCACCGGGGCTACCATCACGCCGCGGGCCGTAGTCGGGGCGATCCGAGACGCCTTGGACTCTTTCGCCAACCACCAGGACACCCTGACCGCCTCGGCCGTCTTGACCGAGCCGGCCGCGGATCCGGGACCAAGCCCTTGAGCGCCATGGCCAACAGGACCCTGACCCCCAGCTATCGGCAGCTCGCCCGCGACGGCATCTGGGACAACAATGTCGTCTTGTCCCAAGCCCTGGCGCTGTGCCCCCTGCTCGCCGTCACCAGCACCGCGACCAACGGGCTCGGGATGGGCATCGCCACGACGGTCGTGATGACCGCCTCGGGGATGTTGATCGCCCTGCTCCGCGGTCTGCTGACGCCGGCCGTACGCATACCCATCTTCGTCCTCGTCATCGCCACGCTCGTGACCCTCGTCGATCTCGCGATGAATGCCTGGCTGCATGACCTGCATAAGGTCCTCGGCCTCTTCATCCCGCTGATCGTCACCAACTGCGCCATCCTCGGCCGGGCCGAATCCTTCGCGGCGCGTCACGAGGTGCTGCCGGCCACCTTTGACGGCCTGATGATGGGGCTCGGCTTCACGCTGGTGCTGGTCGGCCTCGGAGCGACGCGCGAGATCATCGGCAGCGGTACCCTCTTCGCTGGCGCGCCGCTGCTTCTCGGCGAGACGATGGCCGTCCTCGAGGTGACCCTGATACCTGACTACCCAGGCTTCCTGCTGGCGATCCTCCCCCCCGGCGGCTTCCTGATCCTCGGCTTCCTGCTGGCCGGTAAGCGTCTACTCGATCGCCGCCTGGCCCGCAAGGCCACACAATCCGGGCAGCCGATGTCTACGCCGCTGGCCAGCTGACCCGCCGGCGGACGGCGCTTGCGGGCCAGACACCGGCTCAATAGAACGGAGACCAATCATGCACATCGGTGTCGCGTATGCCGACAGCTACAAGCAGCTCTGGCTCAAGCTCGACGTCCCCGACGGCAGTACCGTGCAGGAAGCCATCGAGCGGTCCGGACTGCTCGATCAGTTCCCAGGCCTCGACCTGCAGACGCAGCCGGTCGGAATCTTCGGCAAGATCACCCGGCTCGATGCCAAGGTCCACGACGGCGACCGGGTCGAGATCTACCGCCGCATCGTGGCCGATCCCGAGGGCGAGGATGGCACCGAGGGCGATGACTGAGGGACAGCTGGGCGCCCGCCGGGCGGCAACAGGGCGCGTCGAGATCGGTATCGAGCGCGCCTGACCCCTTGCCTTGCTGGTCGTCAGGGACGCCGCTTCGCTGCGACGCGCAATCTGAGCGCGTTGAGCCGGATGAAGCCGGTGGCGTCGCCCTGGTCATAGGCGCCGGCATCCTCCTCGAAGGTGGCAATCGCGCTGTCGAACAGGCTATCTGACTCCGATCTGCGCCCAACGACGAGCACGTTGCCTTTGTAGAGCTTCAGGCGCACGACGCCGTTAACGACGGCTTGAGTCTGATCGATCGCGGCCTGGAGCATGCGGCGCTCGGGCGAATACCAATAGCCGTTGTAGATCAGCTCGGCATAGCGTGGCATCAGCGAGTCCTTCAAGTGCGCCGCCTCGCGATCGAGCGTCAGCGATTCCATCGCGCGATGCGCCTTGAGCAGGATGGTCCCACCGGGGGTCTCGTAGCAACCGCGCGATTTCATGCCCACATAGCGGTTCTCGACAATGTCGGCCCGCCCCACACCGTTGGCCCCGCCGATACGGTTGAGCGCGGCGAGTAGCTCGGCTGGCGGCAGCGCATGGCCGTCGATCGCGATACAGTCCCCTCGGGCGAAGCTCAGCTCGATGTAGGTCGGCTGATCCGGGGCCTGCTCCGGGGCAACAGTCCAACGCCACATCTCGGCGCTGGGCTCGCACCAGGGATCTTCCAGGTCATAGCCCTCGTAAGAGATATGCAGCAGGTTGGCGTCCATCGAGTAAGGCGACTTGGTGCCGTCGCGCTTCATCTCGACCGGGATGCGATGGCGCTCGGCATAGGCCAACAGCTTCTCGCGCGAGAGCAGGTCCCACTCGCGCCATGGGGCAATGATCTGGATGCTTGGATTCAGGGCATAGGCGGTGAGCTCGAAGCGGACCTGGTCGTTCCCCTTGCCGGTGGCGCCGTGCGAGATGGCATCGGCGCCGGTTTCGGCGGCGATCTCGACGAGTCGCTTAGCGATCAGGGGCCGCGCGATCGACGTGCCAAGCAGATACTCCCCTTCATAGAGCGCATTGGCACGAAACATAGGAAAGACGAAGTCCCGGACAAACTCCTCTCGCAGGTCGTCGATGTAGATCTCTTTGACGCCGGCGGCCTCGGCCTTCGCCCGGGCCGGGCCCAGCTCCTCGCCCTGGCCGATATCAGCCGTGAAAGTGACCACCTCACAGCCATACTCCTCCTGCAGCCAGCGCAGGATGACGGAGGTATCGAGCCCCCCTGAATAGGCCAGCACGGCCTTGCTGATCGCCTTTTTTGCCATGGATTCGCTCCGACTCAGATACCGCAAGATGCCGGAGCAGTATAAGGGTGCGCGCGAGGGCTGGGGAGACGGCGGGGGGGCCTAGACGCCGACAAGCCTATTTGTTGGTGCGCCAAGCGAAGCTTGGCGCTTCTTGCCGGGTGGAAGTCCCGGTCGGGTAAGGGCTAGCCACCCACCCGTATCGAGTGTTACGCCTGTGGCGGAGAGCGACGCCTTGGTAAGGACACTGAAGCCATCGTGAACAACACAGGTGAAGCGTACACAGAGAATCTTGTAGGCCAGAAG
>CAZOWL010000049.1:0-31591 GCA_964583605.1 uncultured Chromatiaceae bacterium
TTCTGAGTCCAGCACCGGTAGGGTCAGCTGAATCTGCGCCCGTGAACGGTTACCTCATATTGCATCTCCCAGAGCCTGTGCCTCGGACGCCAGATGCCGCCGGCATTCTTGACCTTGGGACGCGGGCGTCAGATCCCCCATGTAACGCCAGGTCTAGCTCTTCGAGAGCTGTGCGACTTTTGGCCGTGGCTTCTGCCTTGCTTGCCACACGTCATAGGCCATCTGCTGACCGAGCCAGAGCTCGGCGCGCCCGCCGCGCTCGGTGCCGAGCCATGCCTCAAGGCGCAGGGCCATGTCAGGCGACATTGCGGCACGCCCATTGAACACGCGAGACAAGGCGGCTCGGGTCACGCCAAGATGCCGAGCGGACTCGGTGATGGTGAGCCCAAGCGCGGGCAACACGTCGTCGCGCAAGGTCTCTCCGGGATGGGGAGGGTTGTGCATGTCGCTCATGATCATTGCCTAGCGCCTAGCCTGGCGCCTAGTGATCGTCTTGGTAATCGACAAGAACCGCGTCTTCGCCCTCGAAGACGAAGGTCAGGCGCCAGTTGCCGCTGACCCAGACGGCCCAGTGTTCGGCCAGATCCGCCGAGAGCGGATGCAGCTTCCAGCCGGGCAGGTTCATGTCCTGAGGGGAAGCGGCTACGTCCAACCGCGCCAATTGGCGCCGGAGCTTCGGGGCGTGGGTGGCCTGGATGCCGGCCTTCGATCCGGTCTCGAAGGAGCGCTGAAGCCCTTTGTGCCTGAATTGCTTGATCACACGGCTAAGTGTATAGCTGCGCTATACTCTCCTCAAGCGGGGCGCCTAGGTGGCCGTTGGCGACGGTACCCTCGAGCCCCACCGACTCGCCGTTGCGCAGCACCAGCTCGACCTCGGTGTGGGGCACGCCGCACAGCTCGATCAGGTGCCGCACCGGGGCCGGCGCGACGAAGGCGACCGCTCTGTCCCGGCCGCGCCGCGCGGCGGGCAGGAAGTCGCTCAGCTCGGCATAGGAGCGCAGCGTCGCGGTGGCCAAGGGTGCCCGCTCACTCCTCACCCTGGTGGTACTTGGCGAGGTCCGTCTCGCTGACGCGGGTGAGGAGGTCGCGCGGGAACATCGACATCAGCTCCCACGCGAGGTTCAGCGTCGCCTCGATGCTGCGGTCCTCGGCCTCGCCTTGGCCGACGAAGCGGGTGTCGAAGGCATCGGCAAACTTGAGGAAGCGGCGGTCGCGCTCGGATAGCTCGTCGGCGCCGATGATCGAGGCCAGGTTGCGGGTCTCCTGGGCCCGGGCGTAGAGGGCGTAGAGCTGCGCGGCGACGCGCGGGTGGTCCTCACGGGTATCGTCCTTGCCGATGCCGTCCTTCATCAGCCGCGAGAGGGAAGGCGAGATATGCACCGGCGGGTAGATGCCGCGGTTGTGCAGGTCGCGCGATAGGACGATCTGGCCCTCGGTGATGTAGCCGGTCAGGTCCGGGATCGGATGGGTGATGTCGTCGGAGGGCATACTGACGACCGGCATCATCGTGATCGAGCCGTGCCGCTCGTGGATCCGTCCGCAGCGCTCGTAGATCTCGGCGAGGTCGGAGTAGAGATAGCCGGGGTAGCCCTTGCGCGCGGGGACATCGCCCTTGGCCGTTGCGACCTCGCGCAGGGCCTCGGCGTAGTAGGTCATGTCGGTCATCACCACGAGCACGTGGCGGTCGAGGTCATAGGCCAGGTACTCGGCGACCGTCAGCGCCGTGCGCGGGAGGATCAGGCGCTCGACCGGCGGATCGTCGGCCAGGTTGATGAACATGACGACGTTGCGCAGCACGCCGGATGAGGCCAGCTCGTCGCGGAAGAACTTGGCATCGGCGTAGGAGACGCCCATCGCGGCGAAGACGATCGAGAAGCTGGTCTCCTCGTCCTTGAGCTTGGCCTGGCGCACGATCTGGGCCGCCAGACGATTGTGCGGCAGCCCGGAGCCCGTGAAGATCGGCAGCTTCTGCCCTCGCACCAGCGAGTTCAGGCCGTCGATCGTCGAGATGCCGGTCTGGATGAACTCGCGCGGATAGGTCCGTGCGGCGGGATTGATCGCCGAGCCGGCCACCGAGCGGCGCGTGTTGGAGAGGATCGGCGGGCGGCCGTCGCGGGGCTCGCCGAGGCCGTTGAGCTCGCGGCCGAGCAGCTCGGGTGAGAGGGCGATCTCGACCGGCTCGTCGAGGAAGCGTACCCAGGTCTCGGTCAGGTTGAGGTCTTCGGTGCCCTCGAAGACCAGGATCAGCACCTCGTCGTCCGACGCCCTGATCACCTGGCCGTGGCGCGTCCCACCGGTATGGTCCGTGATCCGCACGCGATCGCCGAAGGCGACCCCGGGCGTGTCCTCGAGCACCAGCAGCCCGCCGCGCGCCTCGCTAGCGGTGCGGTATTCCTTGATGCTCATCGACCCTCCCCGGCCTTGGCGTATTCGAGCCGCAAGCTGTCGAAGGCCTGCTCCACCTCGGTGCGGAAGGCCGCGATCTCGTCGAGCTGGTCACTGCTGTAGAGCGACTTGATCCGCCGCGCCCGCGATATGAAGGGCAGCGATTGCACCTCGGACACCGGCACGCCCTGGGCGACCAGCTCTGAGCCCTTGTCGTAGATCGCCAGCACAAGGTCGAGGAGGGCGAATTGCTTGCGCGGTGAGCAGAAGGTATCGATCTCATCGAGGGCGCTCTGCTGCAGGATGCCTTCCTTGATCAGCGCGGCCCCCTCGAGATCCCAGCGCTGGTCGTCCGAGAGGGCCTCGGGTCCGACCAGATTGACGATCCGTGACAGCTCGGCATCACGGCTCAACAGCGCCAGGGCCTGCGTGCGTCTTGCCTCCCAATGACGGTCGATCTCCTTGTGCCACCACTGGGCGGCGGTCGTGACGTGACCGGAGAAGCTGGTGTCCCAATCGATCGACGGGTAGTGGCGCGCGTCGGCGAGCTCTTTGGACAGGGCCCAGAAGGTCTCGATGATGTCCTTGGTGTGACTCGTCACCGGCTCGGAGAAGTCCCCACCGGGCGGGGAGACGGCCCCGATGAGGGTCACCGAGCCGGGTGCGCCGGCGCAGGTCTCGACCCGCCCGGCGCGCTCGTAGACGGCGGCGAGCCGCGAGGCCAGATAGGCCGGGTAGCCCTCCTCGACCGGCATCTGGCCGAGCCGCCCGGAGACCTCGCGTAGCGCCTCGGCCCAGCGGCTCGTCGAATCGGCGAGCATGACGACGTCGTAGCCCATGTCACGGTAGTACTCGGCCATCGTGATCCCAACGTACACGGACGCCTCGCGGGCAACGACCGGCATGTTCGAGGTATTGGCGACCAGCAGCGTGCGCTCCATCAGCTTGCGGCCGGTGTAGGGGTCATCGAGCTGAGGGAAGCTCTCGAGCACGTCGACCAGCTCATTGCCGCGCTCGCCGCAGCCGACATAGATCACGATGTCGGCGTTCGACCAACGGGCGATCTGCTGCTGGACGACCGTCTTGCCGGCACCGAAGGGGCCGGGCACGGCCCCCTTGCCGCCCTTGAGCAGTGGGAAGAAGCTGTCGATGACCCGTTGACCCGTGATCAAGGGCGCGACGCCGTCGTCGCGCCGGGCGTAGGGGCGGGGCTTGCGCACCGGCCAGCGGTGATAGAGGCAGAGATGCTGACTGTGGTCGCGCTCATCGCGGACCCGGGCGATGGTCGCCTCGACGTCATAGTCGCCGGCTGGGGCGATCTCCTCGAGCTCGCCATGCATGCGGGGCGGCACGAGGATGCGGTGTTGAATCGTCGTGGTCTCCTGGACAGTGCCGAGGACTGTGCCGCCGATGACCCGGGTGCCGGGCTCGAGGTCGGGGCTGGGCTCGAACTCCCAGACCTTGCTGCGATCGAGTGCCGGCACGTCAATGCCGCGGCGGATATAGTCGCCCGACACCAAAGCGATCTGCTCGAGCGGCCGCTGCACGCCGTCGAAGATGCCGCCCATGAGTCCCGGTCCGAGCTCGACCGATAACGGCCAGCCGAGGCCGACCGCCGGCTCGCCGGGCCGAACGCCGTCGGTCGACTCGTAGGTCTGAACGATGGCCTGGTCTCCCTTCAGCGAGATCACCTCGCCAAAGAGTCCGAACTCGCCGATCTTGACCTGCTCGCCGCTGCGGATGCCGGGTAGGTCGATGGTGACGATGGGTCCGTTGATGTCGCGGATGGTGCCGGCTCGCTGCCTCTCGCTCATGGTCCTACCCGGTGAAGATGTGGCCGGCGTCGAAGCTGCTCGGCAGGAGTCGCTCGAGGATGACCTGAGCGATGCGCGGGCGCAGCCGCGCCAGACGCCCTTCAAAGGTATTGTCGACGCGGATGCGGTTGTCGAGGCTGCAGACGAGCACGCCGGCGAGGGTATCGATCGGTTCCTCGGCGAGCCGCAGCGAGCGCCCGGGAACCGCTTGGGCGATGTCGCCCCAGATCCGCACGAGCCGCTGGTGGTCGCGGGCATTGGACCGCACCTGCATCTCGTGCCGCTCGATGCTGCGCGCGGCGGCGGCGACCGCGGCCTTAAGGAAGGCCAGGTAGGCCATCTCGTCCTGGATGAAGCGCTGCATCCGCTCGCTGAGCCGGCGCTCGACCGACTGCACCAGGTTCCAGCGCACGCGATCGAGCTGGCTCTGCATCTTGAGCTCGTTGGCTTGAACCTGTTGCCGGTAGGTGCGATCGCCGAAGGCCTTGGCGATGGCCTCCTCACGGTGCTCGCGCATCCGGCGCTTCTCCGCCGCCTCGCGCAGGATACTGTCGCGGCTGCGCTTGGCCCGTTCGCGATACTGGGCCGCAAGGCGCTCGGCGCGGGAGAGGATGGCCTGCTCGAGCTCTTCTACCTGATTCACGGCGCGGCGTCCTGTCGGATGACTGAATCGGTGGCTGCTTGTCGTCCCGGCGATCGCGTGGGTTAAGGGGGTCACGGCCGGGTCGGGGTATGCGCGAACACCGCGCTGAGGCGCTCGGCCACCTCGCTGGTCAGCCGCGCGGGACCTCGCAGAGGCGGCACGGCGATCACGACGATGCGCCCCCCTTCGCGGCGTACCTGCTGCAAGGCCGGGATGTCCGCGGCCATCACGGCGTCGTCGACGATCACGAAGGCATGCTCGCGCCCGCGCTGCAGGTCCCGCAACACCCGATCGACCTCGCCCGGGTCCGGATCGGGGTGGGCCTCGAAGCCGATCAGCCGGAAGCCGTCGGCGAGATGCGCATCGCCGAAGAACAGCATCCGCGTGCCGGGCGGCTGGGCGGTGTCGGTCGTTTGCTCCGCCATCGGGATGTCAGAGCCGGTTGAGCAGCAGGATGCTCATCACCAGGCCGTAGATCGCGATGCCTTCGGCGAGGCCAAGGAAGATCAGGCTGCGGCCGAGCGCCTCTGGTCGCTCCATGACGGCGGCCAACGAGGCAGCGCCGATCGGACCGACCGCGATGCCCGCGCCGATCGTCGAGAGGCCCGTTGGGATACCGACTCCGAGTATCGCGAGGCCCATCCCGGTCGACATCTCGGCGATCGAGGCCCCGGCCTCGGCTGCCTCCTCGGCCAGCACCTCGTTGATGCCGAGCAGAAGGAGCCCGAGCTGGGCGCCGACAAAGACGATCAACTGGGTCCCAAGGGCCGGTTTGAGCCAAACGGGTGCGCGAAACGTCCCCGCCGGGCGCATCTCCAGCGCGATGCCGGTGACGAGGAGTCCGAGGATGGCGACGGACATCAGTGCAACGAGCCAGTACATGAGCGCTCCGAATCTTTATCGCAATCTCACAGGAAATTGGAACCGCAAAGGCGCAACGGGCGGCGCGCCGCTGAGAGCTACTCCGGGGTCAGCTGGGGTCAGCGTCTTCACGATGACGCTCGGAATGTTCGGGCTCGCCGGGTTGACGGTCACCTGCTGAAGCCGCGCGTTGATGACCAGATCCATGTCCTCTAGGGGGATGGCTCCGAGCAGCACACTGTCGCCCAGCACGAGCGCACCAGTGAAGCAGGAGCGGTTCTTAAATCGCACCTGAATCGGGCCGACGTATGGCGCCAGGATCGAACGGCCCTCGGCAGTCGTCACCTCGCGCTGCTCCAGCTCATCGAGGCGCAGCTGGATCGCGACGTGCTCCGGGATGCACAGGGTGATGGCACCCGAATCCACTAGCGCACGCACGGCGAGGGGATTAAGGGATGGATGTCGCGGATTGCTGAGCTCGATCTCCGCATGTACGAGGCCCATCGTCATCGCTCCTATACTCGGTTCCCGAAGCGGGTCACCCGGCTCGCGTCACGCTCGTCGGCGCTCCGCCCCGCCGCAGCCGCAACGGGGCGAAGGCGTGTCCATCGCCGGAAAAGTAGCGCGAGAAGCCCTCGTAGTACTCCAGCCGCATCACTTGGATCATCACGATGCCGCCCTCGAGCACGAGAATGAAGAGGTTCCCGAGGATCAGCGTGATGACGGTGCCGAGCGTCCCCAGCATGTCGGCGAGCGTGAAGATGGCGATCGCCAGCGCGGCATGGTTCAGGCTGAAGGCCGAGACGCGCAGGAATGAGAGCGTATTGGACAGGTAGACGATGACGGTGTCCAGGGTCTCGATGAAGACGATCAGGGCGCGCTCGCCGATCGGCCCTTCGAGATGGCGCCATTGGTAGGCGGCCAGCGTCGCCAGCGAGGTGACGACGACGAGTCCCGGTAGCCAGCCGAAGCTGCCGCTTGTGGCTAGTCCATAGCCGCCGGCGAGGAAACCGAGATAGAAGGCCAGGTTCACGGCGCCGTGGGGACCGAAGGTGGCGCCTTCGCGATTGCCCGTGACCAATCGGTTGTAGATGCCGAGCAGGCAGGCCAGGACGATGAAGCCGATGCCCCAGCCGAGCGCGACCTGCAGCATCAGGATCGGATCATGCAGCGGGGCCATCCAGAGCGCCGGGAGCCACGCCAGCTCCTCATAACCGAAGACGCTGCCGAACAGGAGGCCGAAGGCCATCGACGAGCCGCCGGCGGCGATGCCGAACCAGGCAAACTCCTTGAGCTTGGCCCGTGCGAGCCAGGCGACCATCGCGATCACGGCACCGTGGCCGAGATCGCCGAACATCATCCCGAACATCAGCAGGAAGGTCACGGCGAACAGCGGCGTCGGGTCGACCTCGCCGTACTCGGGGATGCCATACTGCTTCACCAGCGTCGCGAACGGCTTGAGCCAGCGGTTGCGGGTCGGTACCGTCGGCACCAACCGGCGCTCCTCGGGTAATGGGTCGCGCATCTCGAGGCTGAGCGGTCCCGTCAGTCCCTCCCGGAGCTGCGTCTCCAGCCCGTCCACCGCACGGGCTGGCACCCAGCCGGCGAGGTAGGCCAGATGCCCGGCGCTGCGGATCGAGGGATCGAGCGCCACAAGTGGCTGGACGAGGCGCAAGGTCTGCTCGGCCGCCGCGAGACGCTCGGCGATGCCGGCGGCCCAGTCGGCCAGCCGACCAGTCAGCGCCTCCCGCTCCTTGCCGATCGCGTCGCGGCGCGCAGCGAGATGACGGCCGGTCTCCTCGGGGGAGCGCTCCAGCTCGCGCGGGATCGGCAGGGACTGGAAGCCGGCCGACGCGAGCACCGAGGAGAGCTGTGCCTCGCGCTCACCGCGCGGTCCGACGATGACGACGTGAGCCTGCTCGCCGCGCACCATGTATGGGTACAGCAGGTGCTCGGCCAGAGCCGTGGCGCCCTCGAGCTGGCGCAGGTTCTCGCGCGGGACAAGCCCCACGTAGAAATCCAGAAAACGCGTCTTGGTGTGCAGCAGCCCGAGGTCCACCTTGAGCTCGGCAAAGTTGTCCAACGCCGCTTGCTGCTCGGCAACGAACCTCGCCTCGTCGTCGAGGCGACGGTATTCCTCCTCGTAGCGTGATGCCTCGTGCCAGATCTTGCCCAGCCAATCGTTGAGCGCCTTCAGCTCCTCGACCGCGACGACCCGAACCTCGGTGAGCTCCGCATCCTCGGCGATGGGGACGAGCCCCGCGATCTTGCTCAGGCGCGCATGCGCCTGCTGGTAGTTCTCGCGATACGTGTGATCGGCCAGCTCGGCCAGCTGCTCGATGTCAGGGACGCGATGATCCGGGTGAAAGCTTTCACTCTCGGCCAAAGTGAGCGCCGCCTGCGGTAGATCCTCGGTGAGCATCAGCAGGCGCACATGCTTCATCGCCAGGGGCGTCAGCATGCGCGGATACCTCCTGTTGCCGTGCCGGCCTTCATGCTGCTGCGGCCGGCTGGCGCGGCAGCTTCTGCGCGTCGGACCGCTCGACGGCGACGTCGATCAGGTCGACACTGAGCCCGAGCAGCCGGCCCTGGACGAGGCCGAACAGGCTCAGCAGGTCGCGCTCGCGAAGCATCAGATAGGCGAGGGCACGGGCCGCCGCAGAGCTGCCTTGCCTCAGCACGAAGCGGGCCTGCTCGGCGAAATAGCTACCCAGTCGATGCTGTACCGCGATCAGATCGCCGCAATCGGCGAGGTGGCCACGCAAGGGTTGCGGCAAGGCCTCGAGCACCTGCTCCAGGCTCTCCAGGTTGACCAGCTCGAGCAGACGCCCGCGGTGCAACAGCCGCGGCGAGGGCACAAGACGAAAGAAGGTCTCCGACGGCGAGAGCTCGAAGTTGAAGCGTGAGCGCAAGAGCCAGATCAGGCTGACACGATCCAGCAGGGCGCCGACGAGCACCTGCAGCCACTGCCGGGTCTCGTCGTGAAATTGGGCCACCTGCCGTGCGAGGCCGGCGTAGTAGCGTTGATCGATGGCGGCCTCGAGGGCGAAGGACTCCCCGCGCTGCTCGTAGACCTCGCGCGCCTGGCGGGCGATCAGCGTGTAGGGCCCGCCCTCCAGGGCGCGGAGCAGCTCAAGCACGTTCTCGGCGCGCAAGAGCCGGGTCTCCTCGGCGAGCTGCAGCTGCGGCGGCAGCGCGTACAGGTGGGCCTGGATGTCCCGCTGATCGAGACCGTGAAGCGTGCCGCGGATCAGGGCCTTGAGATTGAACAGGCCGTACTTTCGGCTCCAGGCCAGGAGCAAGCCGCGCTCGGTGGTGAGCATCGGTCGGATCAAGATGGCCTGCTCGGCGAGCAGCATATGAGTCAGCGCCTGTTCGATGGCCCGACTCTTTGCCCGGGTACTTACCGGCTCGTTGAGGCAGGTGGCAAGCCCGAAGCGCTCGGCGAACTCCGGCAGCTCCAACTGCGCCAAGGCGGCGAGCTCGGCGTCGTCCAGCAACGCGCTCGCGAGGATGGAGACCCGCGTGCTCAGATACGCTTGACGTGCTGCGCTGGACATGAGGTTGCTGATCGCTCGCGATGGCCAGGCATCTCTCTCAGAGCGTCTCGCTCAGAGCATCTCGCTCAGAGCGCCGGGTCGATCAAGACCTGAAAGGCCGCTTCCAAGGCCTCGTCCTCGCGCTCCTCGGCCATATCGCGCAGTTGCACGTGACGCTCATCGTAACGCCGCTTGAGCTCGGCGATCGTCTGCTCGGCGCGCTCCTCGGCCTTCTTGATGAAGGCGCGATGCAGATCGGGCACCCGGGCGGTGAGCCGCTCGTCTTCGACGCGGGCCTCACGCATCGCCGCCTGAATGACCTGCTCCAGCTCGGCCTCGGCCTGCTGGGCAATGCGCTCCGCACGCAGCTCGGCATCGAGCAGGCGTTGAAGGGTGTTGTCCATCGTCAAGCCCCCCGCGAAAACAACCGGCCCGTCGTCTAGTCTACACCGCGCCGGCGCTCGCGTCGGCACCCGAGGGGCGTCACTGATCCCGGCGGTGGCTTGCGGCCGGCCCGGCGTTGACGGTGATCAATCCTAATCGGCCGCCGCCGTGCCGGCGCGAATCGCTGTGCTAGGCTACCGGCTCGCCCTAGAAGCCGTTGCCGTTTCATGACGATCGAGTCAATCGATACCGCGGAGGTCGATCAGGCCATCAACCGCGTCCTCGAGGCCGAGCGGGAGAGCCGAGCCGCTGTCGCGCGGTGTGCGGACCAGGCAGCGGCTATGCTCGCAACGGCCCGCAGCCAGGCGGAGCGCATTACGCGGCGCATGGAGTCGCGCAGCCAAAGGCTCTCGGAGATCGCGGATCGGCAGGTCGCGCGGGCTCAGCAGGAGCACGATGCCAAGCCGGTGGAGGGGAGTAGCAGTGAGGGTCTCGTTGTCGATGATGGGTTGCAACAGGTCATCGAGAGTCTCGTCGACGAGATCGTCGGCGCGCGCGAATGATGTCGGCCCAGCATGCCTTCGGCTATGCGCAGGCCCGGATCCAGGCGCGC
The DNA here is from genome assembly GCA_964583605.1 of uncultured Chromatiaceae bacterium. Taxonomy (GTDB): domain Bacteria; phylum Pseudomonadota; class Gammaproteobacteria; order Chromatiales; family Chromatiaceae; genus CAZOWL01. Next base: position 10,240 of record CAZOWL010000049.1, read on the forward strand.
TTCGCCGCGCTGCCTGATGAGCCGGACTGGGCGCGTCTGGCTCCGACCCGAACCCTGGCCGCCTTCTTGGAAGAGGCCCGCAAGATGACGCCATTCGGGCACTGGCTACGCGGCATCTCATTGCGCAGCGATGCCCACGAGCTGGAAAGGGGCCTGCGCGCCCAGTATCGCGAAGCGGTGGAGCTGGTTGCGGGCTGGGTCCCGGCGCCGTGGCGGGAAGCCGTGCTCTGGGCGCGCTGGCTGGCCTGGCTCCCGATGCTCGCACATCTGTCCCAGCGGGGGGCGATGCCAGATTGGGCGCACAAGGATTTCCTCGTGCGGACCCTGCTGGACGGCGCCGAAGAGCTGAAGCCTAAGCTGCTCGCGGCTGCGGGTCTGTCACCGTTGCTGGCCGTACACGACCATAGCGGCAAGCCAGCCTCTCATCATCAGAGGACGCGTACCGCCGTGCTGGCTCCCCCTCCCTGGCCCTCCCTGGCCCTCCCTCGCACCGGCGGCGGGAGAAGCGGAGGGCGTGGCGCGCGATTCAGGTCGTTATGGCGATGTCGGCGAGCGCTGGCGGGTTGAGTGGCTGGCCCGCTGGCCGCGATGCAGCGGCAGGCGTCGCGCGGCCCTGGAAGCTGTCGCGGCCCTGGTAATGGCCCCTGGAACCGGTCTCGAGCCAGGCGCGTCAGTCGCTTCGCGCCGGGCCTTGCGCGAACGGCTGCGGGGGCGATTTCGCTACGACCTGCTGCAGCCGGCGACGGTCTTCATCTTCCTCGCCCTCGTGGGTCTGGACCTCGAGCGGCTGCGCGGCGAGCTGGTTGCCCGCGTGCTTTTCGCGACGGGGCCGGCGTGATGCTCGGCCCAACGGCGGCCTGCTGGCTGGAGGTGCTGTGCAGCCGTCGCGATGCGGTGCGCACTGCGGCGATTCTGGCCGCCACCCGTGCGGTTGAGATCGAGCTCCGACCCGAGGCCGTCACCGAGTCACCGGTGCAGGAGCTCGGTTCCGGGCTGGCAGAGTATGAGCGGTTGCGTGTCCGCTATGAGCGCTATTGGCAGCGCGGCCGATTCCGGTTGTCACCCTTTGCGGGGACGCCGCGTGTCGTTCTCGATCTGGCCTTGACGCGGCTCGCCGCATGGCGCAAGGAGGCCGACCCGCTCATCGATACCTTGCAGGACTGCGAGGCGGAGCTGAGCCTCCTGAAGCGGCTCGGCGGCATCATCGAGCGCCTTAGGCACGGACTGGTCGATTTGCATCTCATCGCCCAGTGTGGTCCTGTGCTCGCGAGCTTCTGCGCGTTACTGCCGCGTCAGGCGGAGCCGAAGCTGCCGGACTGGGTGATCGTGCGCCCGATCGCCTGGGAGGAGGAGCGCTGCTTCCTGATCTTGGGTCCGGCCAAATCGCTCGGCGAGGTGAAGCACCAGATCAGCGCCGCAAAGGGGCGGATCATCGAGCGTCCGGACTGGCTGCGTGGCGAGGTCGATGATGCCGGGGCCCGTATCCTGGCCCGCTGCCGCTTCCTTTCCGTGCGTATCGTGCACCTTTACGCCGAGCTGGACAGTCTGTTCGAGGACCACGCGCTTGGTGATGTCCTGGCCGAAATGGCCTGGCTCGCCTGGTTCAGGCAGCATGTCGGCGCACTGGAGCGCGAGGGCGACTATCTTGCCTGGATCACCGGGTGGACCGACGATCCGAGCGGCCGTATTCCGCGCACAGCGCTCGATCGCTATCGAAGCGGCGCCATCCTGCGCCTGGCGGCGCCCCCCCGCGGGGCACGCCCGCCGCAGATCCTGACGAATCCACAGTGGCTGCGACCGTTCGAGGTCTTCGCGCGGGCGTTGGGCGTGCCGGGAGCTGAGGAGGCGGATCCGACACCCGTCCTGGCCGTGGTCGTGCCATGGCTGTTCGGATACATGTTCGGCGATGTCGGTCAGGGTCTGGTCTTGGTTCTGCTCGGGTGGTGGCTGCGCCCGCGCTTTGAAGTGGCGCGGCTGCTGATCCCGTGTGGCCTTTCGGCGATGGCCTTCGGCCTGCTCTTCGGCAGTATTTTTGCGCGCGAGGACCTGATCCCAGCCCTCTGGCTGCATCCGCTCGATGCGCCGCTGGTGGTGCTGCTGGTACCTTTGGTTCTCGGTGTCGGCCTGCTCGGTCTCGGCCAGGCCTTACTATGAAATTCGCGTAGTACGTTCGCTCCCTCGCCCTCTGGGAGAGGGTTCGGGTGAGGGAACGATCAGGGACAAAGCGACCTTTCATCATCTGGGGTGGCTCGCCTCGTCCCATGATCGTTAGGTGGTCTGGGCGCTTACCGCCGCGGCGCCTTCGGGGAGTGGCTGCGTGTCGATGCCGGCTTCTTGGCCCTTTACCTCGGGCTGATCGGCTCGCTGGCGAGTCCGACGTTGTACTGGCTGCCATTAATCGGTTTGGTGTGGTATCTGACCGGGACCTTGATAACGTATCGCGCCTGGGCGGGTGTCCTCGCCGCCCTCGGCCGCTCGGTCGAGAACGGCCTACAGATCATGGTCAATACCCTCTCGTTTGCCCGGGTGGGCGCTTTCGCCTTGGCGCATGCCGCGCTCTCCGCGGCGATCGTCACCTTGGCGGATACCGCGCCGGCGATCCTCGATCTTGTCCTTCTTGCGTTGGGCAATGTCGTCCTGATCGCCCTTGAAGGCTTGGTCGTCTCGATTCAGACGACACGCTTGATCCTGTTCGAGTTCTTCAATCGCTTTCTGCGCGGAACCGGCCGGGCCTTCCGCCCGCTGCCGCCTCCGCCAACGGTGGTTGGGGTCAGATGAACGCCAGACGGCCGCGAGCCCGGACGGCTGGCATCTACGGAGATCATTGATGTGATGGGAAAGAAGGCACTGTTCGTGGGCGCGCTGATCGTCGGCGTAGCCCTGCTCGGCGCACTGTCGAGCTTGATGCTCTGGCATCCGCTTGCCTTGGCCTCCGAGGCGACGAGTGCGCCAGTCGGTGCCGCCAGCAACGAGCCGGCCGCGGCTCAGTGGGCCTATCTGGCGGCCGCGCTGGTCACGGGTATCGCGTCGCTCGGCGCTGCCTATGCCGTCGCCACGGTGGGCACCGCGGCCGTTGGCGCGCTGACGGAGAAGCCGGAGCTTTTCGGGCGCGTCATCATCCTGGTTGGGCTCGCAGAAGGCATCGCCATCTATGGCGTCATCATCTCGGTCATCATCCTGAACCGGCTCGGCTGACGTGCTGCCGTGCGTCTTCTTAGGTGATGAGGTGAGCGCGACGGGTTGGCGTCTCGCGGGGCTCCCCGTGTATGTTCCAGCGCCGTCAGAGGCGCCGACGCTGTTCGAGACCTTGTGTAGCGAGGCGCAGCTGATTCTGATCACGGCCGAGGTGGCCGATTGGCTTCCGGCGGAGTCTCTGAGGCGGCGGCTGCGCGAGGAGTGGCCTCTGGTGCTAGTGCTGCCTGATATCCGCGGCCGACATCAGCCAGCGAGCCTCGCCGACACGCTGCGGCGCCAGCTCGGGATGGCCTAATGCGCCTCGCCGAGCGCGAACAGGGCCTTCTCAGGCTGGTCGAGCAATATCGCGACGAGGAGTGCCGACGGCGGTTAGCGGCGGCGCGGTCCGAGGCGGCTGCTATCCTGCGGCAGACGTACGCCAAAGAGCGCGCCCGTCTCCACGAACGGGCCGAGGCGGAGCGACACAGCGCACGCCTGCGCATCGAGGCCTTGCTCGCCGATCGCGAGACGCGCGCGCGCCGCAAAGCCGAGCAGGCGAATGCCCTCTTCCTGGCGAAGGCCTGGCCAAAGCTCGAGGCGGCGCTTTTGGCCCGTTGGCGGACGCCTGAGGGTCGGCGCCGTTGGGCCGAGCGGGCGCTCGACGTTGCGCAGCAGCGGCTCCCGGTGGCGGATCAAGACGGGCCATGGGTGATTCGGCACGCTTGCGATTGGTCGGACGAGGAGCAGCGTGACCTGTTCGTGACCCTCCGGCTCGATCTTCGCGATCCCCCGCGTGTCCTGCGCGACACCGGCCTGCGGGCCGGTCTCATCATCACGGCCGCCGGGGCCCTGCTCGATCTCAGCCTCGCGGGCCTGCTGCACGATCGATCGCGCCTGGAGGCGCGCCTGCTCGCCCTGCTCCAGGGGTCGGGCTCGCAGGGGTCGAGCTTGCAGGGATTGGCCTCGCAGGGGTTGGGCTCGGCTTGCGGTGGTGCGGGCGCACCGTCCGCGCGCGGTGCCCGGTCGCTGGTGCCGACGGCATGAGCTCAGCGAGCACAACATGGGTGAGCGGTCCTGTGCTGCGGGCGCGGCCGGATGGGCCGTTCCGGCTCCGCGAGGCCGTCTCCGTCGGTCCTCAACGCCTCCTCGGTGAGGTCATTCGGCTCGCCCGCGAGGAGATCGTCGTTCAGATCTACGAGGACACCAGCGGTCTTCGCCCAGGCACCAAGGTGGAGGGGCAGGGTGGTCTGCTGTCGGTCAGGCTTGGCCCAGGTCTGCTCGGTCGGATCTTCGATGGCCTGCTGCGCCCGATTGGCGATCCGAGCGAGCCCTACGTGCTGCCTGGCCTCACGGCCGCCCCTCGCGAGTCCTTTTCTTTCCGGCCTCTCTGTGCCCTTGGGGATACGATTGGGGCCGGGCAGCCTATCGGCGAGGTGCGCTCGGCGAACGGGGCTGTTCAGACCTGCCTGCTGGCACCAGACCAACCAGTTGGCACGGTCGTTGACATCGCTGCGGCGGGCGAGTACGCCGGTGATGAGGTCATCGGGCGTGCGCGTGGCGAAGAGGGGGACCTGTTCAGTCTGACGATGTGTCACGACTGGCCCGTGCGGCAGGTCCGGCCGGTCGCGGCGCGGCTTCCGGCGGACGAGCCGATGGTGACCGGTCAGCGGGTCATCGATTGCCTGTTTCCGATCGCCCGCGGCGGCACCGGGGCAGTCCCCGGTGGGTTCGGTACTGGCAAGACCGTCTTGCTCGAGACGGTGGCCAAGTGGTGCGATGCCGATATCATCGTCTACGTCGGGTGCGGGGAGCGTGGCAACGAGCTGGCCGGGCTGCTGGCCGATCTCGCTGAGCTGGTCGATCCGCGCAGCGGGCGGCCGCTCCTGGAGCGCACCGTGGTCATCGCCAACACCTCGAACATGCCGGTCTCGGCGCGGGAGGCGAGCATCTACACGGCGATCACGGTCGCCGAGTATTTTCGTGACCAGGGCCTCAACGTGACCCTCATGGCCGACTCGACGAGTCGCTGGGCCGAAGCCCTGAGGGAGGTCTCAGGGCGGCTCGGTGAGCTGCCGGGAGAGGCCGGCTTTCCCGCCTATTTGAGCAGCCGACTGGCCGGCTTTTACGAGCGGGCGGCCAGGGTGCAGGCGTTGAGCGGGAAGACCGGCGCGGTCACGATCCTCGGTGCCGTGAGCCCGCCGTCAGGGGATTTCTCCGAGCCGATCACGAATCATACGCGGCGGTACGTCGATTGCCTCTGGGCGCTCGACGTCAAGCGCGCCCAGGCGCGCTTCTATCCCGCCATTCATCCACTCCAATCCTACAGCCTCGTCGCGACAGACCTGTCGCGCTGGTGGCACGGACAAGGCTGCACGCGTTGGGAGGAGCTGCGGCGCCGTTTCCTGACGCTGCTCGAGGACGAGGCGCGCTTGGAGCGGATGGCGCGCATCATCGGCCGCGATGCGATGCCGCCCCGTCAGCGACTGACGCTTCTCTGCGCGCAGCTCGTCGGCCAGGGCTTCCTGCGTCAGTCGGCCTTCTCCGAGAACGACCGCTACGCCAGCCCTGAGCGCCAAGCCGTGATGATGCGCCTGATCGGTCGCTTCATCGAGGGTGCGGACGAGCTCCTCGTCCGCGGCCTCGTGCCGGAGCAGATCGCGGCCACGCCGGTCTTTCGCGCTCTGATGCGCATGGGTGAGGAGATCCCCGAGGGCGACTGGGAACGCTTCTCGGCGCTCGATGCGGAGCTGACCAACACCTTTGCCCAACTGCAGGACTTGGCCTCAGAGCTACACCGCCTCAGCGACGCGCAGATTCGGGCGCACCTGGGGGGCTGAAGGACATGGCCGAGGGAGAGGCCACCGCGACCCACAGTGCCTACTTGGAGCTCCAAGAGGAACGGCTGGGCATGCAGGAGGGGTATCGCTTTCTCGACGAGAAGCGCCTCGTCTTGGCCGGCGAGATCATCACGCAGCTGGGCCAACATGGTGCGCTGATGGCGGAGCTCTCCGACCTATTCGATCAGGCTCTGGCGGCGCTCACGGCGGCCGTGGTGCGGCACGGGCTGGAGGCGCTGAGCCTCTACCCGGCACTGTCGATGGGTGGTGAGTCGATCACCGCCCGCTCGCGAGCCGTCCTTGGAGTGGTCCTGCTAGAGATCGACGCCATCCCGTCGCCGCCGCCGGCGGCACCTGTCCCGGTGCTGGATCGGAGTCCGGAGGCTGAATCCTGCCGGGAGGCCTTCCAGCGGCTCATCCCGCACGTCGCGCGGCTTGCTGTCATCAGGGGCAATCTCGAGCGTCTGCAGAGCGAGTACACGCAGACGGCACGCCGGGCGCGCGCGCTCGAGGACGTGCTGATCCCCGAAATCGACACGGCGCTGCGGCAGATCGCCAGCGCGCTCGAGGAAGTCGAGCGCGAGGATGCGGTGCGCGTGCGCCTCTTGGCGAGGTAGTCGGCGCGGCAAGAGGCGCACGCGCATAACGAGCGGTTCAGAGACGAGTGCCAACGATCATGGGGCGAGGCGAGCCACTCCAGATGATGAAAGGTCGCCTCGCCCCTGATCGTTCCCTCACCCCAACCCTCTCCCAGAGGGCGAGGGAGCGAACGTGCTTCGCGAATTTCATAGTACCGGTTTCGCTCGGGCCAGGCGCACCTCAGGGGGCGAGGCGCGTGATCTGCCAGTGCCCGTCCTCAGAACGCGAATAGCGGAAGCGGTCATGCAGCCGGTTCTCGCGTCCCTGCCAGAACTCGATCAGGCGCGGCGCGACGCGATAGCCGCCCCAAAACGACGGCAAAGGGATCTCGCCGTTGGCGAAGCGCCGTCGGATCTCGTCGACCTTGGCGTCCAACAAGGCGCGGGAGCGGATCACTTGGCTCTGCGGTGAGGCCCACGCGCCGATCTGGCTGCCGCGCGGTCGCGTCAGGAAATAGCGCAGAGATTCGGCCTGCGAGATGCGCCCGGCGGTGCCGAGGATCTGTACCTGGCGAGCCAATGCGGCCCAAGGGAACAGCAAGGCGACCTGCTCGTTGGCGTCGATCTGGCGAGCCTTGGCGCTGTCGTAGTTGGTGAAGAAGACGAAGCCCCGCTCGTCGTAGAGCTTGAGCAGAACCGTGCGCAGCCATGGCTGGCCGTTTGCGTCCACCGTCGCGAGGCTCATGGCGTTGGGCTCTGGAATGCCGGTGCCGATCGCGGCATCGAGCCACTCCTGGAATTGACGGAATGGGCTCGGCGCGAGATCGCGGCGCGAGAGGCCGCGGCTCACGGCCTCGGCGCGGAACATCTCGGGCGTCATTGTTGCGGGTTGCGGGTCGGCAATCATTTGGCTTGCGAGCTCTTGTGTATGGGGTCACCGACCTCTACCTCCCTCAGGCGGCATGAGGCGCCGTGACGCGCATCGGTTTCCGGTTAATCAGCACAGGATACGACTGGAGCGAGACCACGATGAAGAGCCCTGCACCGCGCGCTGCTTCGGCGGCCATCGCGGCCCTTGTCCTGCTGACCTGCCCAGTCGGGGCCGATCAGTCTCTCTCCGAGGTCCCCGGACGCCCGGCCCTGCCCGAGTTCGATCTCGTCGATACGGACGGCAATCGCCATCGCTCCGAGGATTATCTGGGGCAGCCGCTGGTCGTCAACTTCTGGGCGACTTGGTGTCCACCTTGCCGCGCCGAGATGCCGGCCCTGCAGCGCGCGTGGGAGCAGCTCGCGAAGGATGGTATCAGCGTCCTCGGCATCAACGTCGGCGAGGATGCGGAGACCGTGAGGTCCTTCATTGATGAGCAACCGGTGGAGCTTCCACTCCTCCTAGATCCGGACACGCAGGCCTCGCAGCGCTGGCCGATGCGCGGCTTGCCGACGACATTCGTGGTTGACGGCGCGGGGCATCTCGTCTACCAGGCGATCGGAGAGCGGGACTGGGATGATCCTGCGCTCCTTCAGAGGGTGCGCGCTTTGCAGGCTAATCCGGCTTCGGACTGAGTCCGAGGCGGCCCGCGCCTCGACTCGAGCGCCGCCCTGCGGCGCTTGCGCGGGGCCGACCTTTTTGGTCCCATCACCGGATGCGCCGACCGATTCGACCCCTCACCCCGCAACTGGTCAATCAGATTGCCGCCGGGGAGGTGATCGAGCGACCTGCCTCCGTGGCCAAGGAGCTGATCGAAAACAGCTTGGATGCGGGCGCCGACCGGATCGAGATCGATCTGGAACAGGGCGGCATCAAGCTGTTGCGGGTGCGCGATAACGGCCAAGGGATCCCCGCGGCCGAGCTGTCGCTGGCCCTGTCGCGGCACGCTACGAGCAAGCTCGTCGAGCTTGCCGATCTGGACGCAGTGGCGAGCCTGGGCTTCCGCGGCGAGGCCTTGCCGAGCATCGCGTCGGTCTCACGCCTGGGGCTCACGTCGCGGGTCGCCGAGGCATCTCACGCCTGGCAGGTCACGGTCGATGCGCAGGGTCGGCCGAGCGAGCCTCAGCCCGCGGCACATCCGGAGGGCACTACAGTTGAGATCCGCGATCTCTTCTACAACGTCCCGGCACGCCGGAAGTTTCTGCGTGCGGCCAAGACGGAGCTGAGCCACCTGGAGCAGGTGGTGCGGCGGGTGGCGCTGGTGCGGACCGATGTAACGGTGCGGCTGACCCACCAGGGGCGCACGCTGCTGGACCTGCCGGGAATGAGGGATGCCGCTGGCGCTGCGCGACGCCTCGGCGAGCTGCTTGGTGCGGCCTTCTTGGAGCATGCCCTGCACCTCGATGAGCAGGCGGTGGGCCTGCGGCTGCATGGCTGGGTCGTGCGGCCGGCGTTCTCACGCAGCCAGGCCGACATGCAGTTCTTCTTCGTCAACGGCCGTCCGGTCCGTGACAAGCTGGTCGCGCATGCGGTGCGCCAGGCGTTTCAGGACGTACTGCATCATGCGCGCCACCCGGCGTATGTGTTGTATCTCGAGATCCCGCCGCAGTTGGTCGATGTCAATGTGCACCCGGCCAAGCTCGAGGTGCGTTTTCGGGAGGGACGTCAGGTTCATGATTTCATCTACCGTGCCCTCCACCGGCGGTTGGCGGCAGGCGGCATCGCTGCTGGCGTGGAGCCGGCCCCATCGCCGAGCGGGTGCGCGGACGATGGACCGCGCGGCACCGCCGGGTACGAAACCGATCGCCCCGCGGCGGCGCTGCCGGTGTTCGGGCGCCAACAGGCAATGCCGTTGCGGATCGATGATCAGGCGGCGGGTTATCGCTTCAGTCTTGCCGCACAGCGGCGCACCTCGGGGGCCCTTGCCGCGGAGCCGGGCCAGTCGCCGGAGGAATTCGCGGATCCGGATGGCTGCTTGCCGCCGCTCGGTCTGGCGCTTGCTCAGCTCTCCGGCGTGTACATTTTGGCGCAGGCTGAGGACGGCTTGATCATCGTCGACATGCACGCGGCGCATGAGCGAATCGGCTATGAGCGTCTCAAGGCGGCTTGGGCGGCCGGGGGTGTGGCCAGCCAGCCACTCCTGCTGCCGGTGGTGGTGCGGGTTGGGCCACGCGATACCGAGCTGGCCGAGCAGCATCGGCCGGCCCTGCAGCGGCTTGGCCTGGTCGTGGAGCCGCTCGGGCGCGATCAGCTGGCGGTCCGGGCGATTCCGGCCCCACTTCAAGGCGCGGATCCGGAACAGCTGGTGCGCGACGTGATCGCCGATCTTGCGAGCCACGGCGACGCCGGGCGAGTCCGCGACGAGGTCAACGGTGTGCTCGCGACGATGGCCTGTCATCGATCCGTCCGGGCCAATCGACGCCTGAGCCTCGAGGAGATGAATGCCTTGCTGCGGGATATGGAGCGCGCCGAGCGCGCCGATCAGTGCAATCATGGTCGCCCCACCTGGATCAAGGTGAGCCAGCAGGAGCTCGACCGCTGGTTCTCCCGCGGCCGATGAGGCCCGGAGCGGCTGCCGGGGCCTCGCCCGGGGCATCGAGCAGCGATTCCGGCGACGGCGCGGGGTGCGGCGCACGCAGCTGATGAGGGAATGAGCGCCGCTCGGTCGTTTAAGTATCAGTTAGTCCTATCAGCCGATCCGCGAGATCCTGGATCGCGTCGCGCCGCGGTAGGGTCGCAAGCCAGTCCGCCGGGATCGCCCGAGTCCCGAGCGCCGCACCGAGGAGGGCGCCGGTCAGGCAGGCGACCGAATCCGAGTCGCCGCGGATGCGCGCCGCCTTCTCGACCGCCGTCCCCAGATCGGCGGGCCAGCGCAGCGCCGCCGCCACGGCCAGTCCCAGCGCGCTGCCGGCGCGCCAGCCGCCGTCGCCGGGCGGGATTGCCGGCTCGTCGAGCCAATCCTCTCCCCGGCGCACCCACGCCAAGGCCGCGCGTAGGCTCTCGACGACGCTGCCGCCGCGGCTCCAAGGCCCTTCCAGTCCGCGGATCGCCTCCCCGACCAGATCCGTGCCCCACCGGCCAGTCTGCAGGATTCGATGGACGAGCCAGGCCCCGGCCATCGCCGCCTCTTCGGCATTGGGATGTGCGTGCGTGATCCGCGCCGAGATCCGCGCTGCCTCCAGCAACGCGTCGCCGCGAAAGGCGAGCGCCAGCGGCACGATCCGCATCACAGCCCCGCAGCCGTCGGACGCGGCGACGCCGCTCGTGCGCCAGTCGCGATCGCGCTCGAAATTGGCGACCCCGGCGAGACAGGTATTGCCCGGCGCCGTCGAGGGTGTGAGCGGATCATGCATCCAGCGCACGAAGGCCGCGCCGACCGCATCCCCGAATCGGTCGATCTGAAGCGTTCCTGGGCCGTGCTCCAGAATCGCCTCGCCCAGATACAGCGACATGTGCGTGTCGTCGGTCCAATTCCCGAGCTGGACCGGGCGGGTGCGGACGCTCGGCCCGCTGATGAATTCCAGCGGCGCACCGAAGCGGTCGCCGCAGGCATGGGCGAGCAGAGCGGCGCGGGCGCGGTCGGCAAGGTCGGTGTTTTCGGGTCGGACTTGCATCGCTTCAGTCGAACCTCAGCGCGGCAGGCAGCGTGGCAGGGGCAGCTCGGTACCGTCCATTATCGAGGAGCCGTCAACCACCGATGGGAGTCCGCTAACGATCATGGGGCGAGGCGAGCCGCCCCAGATGATGACATGTCGCCTCGCCCCTGATCGTCCCCTCACCCCAACCTTCTCCTAGCGGGCGAGGCAGCAAATGCGCTGCGCGAGTTTCATCGTGAGTCTCGCGGTCATCGGCAGAGCCGAGGCCCTGAAACCGAGTCAACGCCGGCGCGCTGGCTACCAACGAGCCGCCACCGGATATTGGGTGATCAGCGGGTCCGGCGTCAGGAGTACCGCCTGTTCGGCGATGGCCTGGCAGATGAGGATTCGGTCGAAGGGGTCCTGGTGCAGAGGGGGCAGGCGGGCGAGCTGAAAGGTGGCGGTTTCGTCGATGGCGAGTGAGGCTATTCCATGGCGTGCCCGCGCCTCGGGGATGAAGGCGCCAGGTGCGAGCCCCTGCGGGAGAGGCAGCCGGCCGAGGGCCTGCTTGACGGCGATCTCCCAGGCCGATGCGGCAGATAGGAGTAGGGCGTTGCCGCTGTCCTGGATCAGCTCGGCGGCGGGGGACAGGCGATGCTCGGCGCTGGCGAGCCAGAGGAAGGTGCAGGTGTCGAGGATGAGCTTCATCGCGCGCTCGCGGCCCCAGTCACGCGCCCCCGGGCCGGCCGGATGCCGGCGGGGCCTCGGTCTTGGGCTCGCCCCCGGCAAAGGCGGCGATCAGCGCGTCCGGCAGCGGCTCCCAGAACCCGTCCGGCAACTCGTAGCCCTCTTCCCGCGGACCCTGTCCGAGCCGCCGCCGCTCCGCGGGTGGCCGGGCGATGGGCTTGAGCTCAACCAGCGGCACGTTGCGCCGCGCGATCACAACGCGCTCCCCGCGCAGGGCCGAGTCGAGATATTCCGAAAGCCGGGCCTTACCATGAAAATCGCGTAGCACCTTCGCTCCCTCGCCCTCTGGGAGAGGGTTGGGGTGAGGGAACGATCAGGGGCGAGGCGACATTTCATCGTCTGGGGTGGGTCGGCTCGCCCCATGATCGTTAGCCTCGTGTAGATTAACTTGGATCATCGCTTAGACCGTTAGTTGGTCATGTTTCGTACCAGAAGAGTAGCACGGCAAGCGGGGAGTGGGTGTTCCGGTGTGACGCCGGACGCGGATCTTTGCCCACGAAACGACGCCTTCACTGAAACGACGCCTTCACTCGGCAGCCAGCTCGTTGACTGGACGAACGGAAAACGGATAACGGATAGGAAATCCAAGCCGCCCAGGGGGTCCAGGGCTGCGGCAGGACCGTAGTAAAGGCAGGATGTGAGTCTCAGGCCCGGAAACATGGCGGACCAACCTTGCGCGACGCCCGCCGCGCGCAGAAGCGGCGCGCTGGAGCGGGGTTCGGGGCCATGCCGGACCGAGGCAAGATGAGGACGCTCGGCACCGCCTCCCGCACGGAAGCCCTGAACTGCTGAACCAGCTGTCTTGAGCCGCTCGACGGATCAAGGCGCCGGAGATGACCCGCGGGATCTGCATAAACAACCCCCGGAGTGACGATACAATGTCCTCGCACGCACGGAAAGGTCAACCGAAACGGGTTTCCATGGCAAGGGACGAGGTGCGATCGCAGGTTCATCAAGGACACCGGGAGCGTCTCCCCGCGCGCCTTCTTGAAGACGGGCTTGATAGCTTTCAAGATCACCAGGTGCTAGAGCCGTTGTTGTTTCACGTCATTCCGCGAGGCGACACGAATCCCATCGCGCACCGGCTCGTGCGGCGCTTTGGGAGCCTGTCGGCCGTCCTCGAAGCGGACCCGAAAGACATCGCCAGCGTCGATGGTGTCGGCATCCGTGCGGCCACCTTCCTGAGCCTCATCCCACAGCTTACCCGGCGCTATTTTCACGATCGGGTGACCCGCGAGAATCCGCGGCTCGTCGGCCGACAACGACCAATCCCGGCGCAGCCAATCCGAACAGCCGGCATCAGCCGTCGTCGCCGAGTAGCTGCTCCATGGCCAATCCTGGGATCGGTCGAGCATCCGTGCCCGCACCGGGTTGAGGACGATGTCACGGGCCAACTCCTTCAGGGTCGCATTTGCAAAGAAGGCATCGGCCTATTCACAGGGGCTGGGCCAACAAGTTCACAGGGGCTGGGCCAACAAGAATTCGTTGGCAATTTTCTCGTTTACGACGCTACGCTGCGCAACCTTGAGCTAATTGGCGAAGCCGCGACGAATACTCTCGATGATGTGCGTTCGGCCAATCCGCAGAACCCATGGCGTCTCGTCATCGTGACACGGCACCGATTGATCCACGCCTATCTGGGAATCGAGGACGACACCGTCTGGAGCATCATCCAAGATGATGTGCCGGCGCTTCTGAAGTCCTTGCGTCGCATGCGCGAGAATCTATCCTCGCCAGGCCCGTGATCCCTCGGCGCATGGAACGCGATCCAATCGATCCTGCCGGTCCAGCCCTCCGCGGCTTTCGGCTGCGTATCCTCTGCACCCTGTCGCGGCTGCTCGAGCCGCAGACAGCCCTCTCGGGACATCGCATCTGGCCGGAAGGAATCGAGAATCTCGCGATCCTCGACGCGCTACGAGCGCATCCTGGCCGACTGCCTGTTCTGCAACAACCGCCGACATCGGCGACCGCAGCCGCCGGCGGCGAGCGCCTATCGGCGGCTTGTCGCCCGCTGGGCAGGTCAGAAGAAATGGCATCCGCCGGAGGTTTTTCGCCTCGTGGAGGTTCGCGCCGCTACGCGGCCGAAGAGCCGGAAACGCCGCACGGCCGGCGACCAAAGCGGTGTCGGTGGAACCTGATTGCTCCCGCCACGGCCCTGCTAGAGCGCGATAGGGGTCCGCAGGGGGCAGACCGGATCTTCTGCGGGCGCGGAGGCGGTGGCGTGTCCTGGTACCGAGTCTGGACTTGGCTTGGCAGGTGGTCGAGCCGAGGGGCGGCAAGTCCGATGCCATCAGGCCTCGCGCGTGGTCGGCCGTGCTAGGCCGCCGGTTGTGCCTGGATGGGGCATAGCAACCGCCCCCGGTGCTATTGCCCCGCCGCGAGGTGAGCCAGGCAGCCTTCGCCTGCCGGCGAGATGCCGCGGCGCCCGGCCCGTCCTTCGGGGGATCCCGTATCGCTTCACCTGGCCCGCGGGCACGCCCGCCCTTGGCAGGCTTTTCGCTGCGGCCGGGGGCGATTGCCGTCCGCGCTAATGCTGATCGGACCCCGGCTTCTCCCGCGCATCACGTCCATCAAGTCCTATTTTCGGTATACGTTTTGCCTCTGTACACCTAGCCACTTCGAATGAGGCAAGCACGTCATGGAGCCGATCCCTAGCGGAGACCACTTGCTCACCAGCGGCCGCCTGAAGCGCTTTCGGGCATCGATGCGTGGTGTCGTGTTAGACCCCGCCCATCCCGAGTATCAGCAGGCACGCAGGGTCTGGAACGGAACGATCGATCGACGCCCGGCGCTGATCGCCCGCTGCCAGTCGGACGACGATGTCGTGACTGCGATCGAGTTCGCCAAGGAGCACGACCTCCTCGTGTCCGTGCGCGGCGGCGGGCACGGCGTCGCCGGCTACGCGGTCTGCGAGGGCGGCCTGGTGATCGATCTCTCACCGATGCAGGACGTCGAGTTCGATGTCGATGCGCGGACGGTGCGCGTCGGCCCCGGGGCGCGCTGGGCCGACGTCGACCGGGCGACCCAGCCGCACGGGCTTGCGACGCCCGGCGGCGAGGTCTCTGCCACGGGCGTTGCGGGGCTGACGCTCGGCGGCGGCATGGGGTACCTGCGCCGTAAATACGGCCTCAGCTGCGACAACCTGGTGTCCGCCGACGTCGTCACCGCGGACGGTCACAAGGTCCATGCGAGCGAGCACGAGCATCCGGACCTGTTCTGGGCACTGCGCGGCGGGGGCGGCAACTTCGGCGTGGTCACATCGTTCGTCTTCCGCCTGCATCCGGTGGGTCCCGAGGTCGCGACCTTGACACCGTTCTTCCCGCTAGAAGACGCGCGTCGAGTCCTCTCTGCCTGGCGGGCGTTCACCGAATCGGCCCCAGACGAGGCGACCACGGCGTTTGCGATCTGGGCGGTGCCCGCTGACCCAGAACTACCCGAGCGTCTCCATGGCCTGCCTGCTTGCGTGCTCGACGGGATGTATGCCGGTGCTCCCGACCTAGGCGAGGATTTGTTTCGGCCGCTGCGCGAGCTCGCCACGCCGCTGTTTGACCTCAGCGGCCGGACGTCCTACGTCGAGGCCCAGAGCGCGCTGGATCCGCTATTCCCAGACGGTGGGCTCTACTACTGGAAGTCGCTGTTCCTGCAGGAACTGAGCGATGATGCGATGGAGCAGATCCTGTCTCGATCACAGACTCGCCCGAATCCCCGCATCCTCGTTATCCTGCGTCACCTCGGTGGCGCCGTCGCCCGCGTCGACCAAGGCGCAACCGCCTACAGCAACCGCGGCGCCAACTACATGCTCAGCATTGACGGCGCCTGGAGCGACCCGGCCGAGACCGATCGCAACATCGCCCGGGTTCGCGAGTTCTGGTCGGCGATGCGCCCCTTCTCGAAAGGCGGCGTCTATCTGAATTTCCCAGGCTACGGTGAGGACGAGCGCGAGCTTTGGCGGGCCAGCCATGGCGCAAATTTCGAGCGACTGAAGGCCGTGAAAGACCGTTGGGACCCGACCAACCTATTCCGGATGAACCAGAACATCCGTCCCACAGGCACCGACCAATGAACCTAAATCCGGCGGTTGAACCGCGCCATGAGCGGCAACTTGCGGCCGACGAAGGGAAATCGGCACTGGGGCATCGCACCCGATGGTGACGAGTTGAACTGCTCCGCAGTTGAACAGAGTTTCTTAAAATCAGCATTTTGCGTGATTTCTCGCTTCCCCAGCTGCTCTTTCTAGGTTCACCGCTCGCTGAGCCAGTAGATCGCTCCGACGACGACCACAGTCCCGCGATCACCCCGCCAACGCAGTCTTCCACGCGCTCGACGGGCTTCACGGGGATCGCCCTGCACCTCGCCCGTCGCTGCGTTGACCACGACCTGGCAGCTGTTGTCCTCGTGACGCGCAATCGATGTCACGCGCAAATGGGGTCATCGCGTCATCGGGGTCCGCGCACTGCTCAGACCTCATCTTCTCCTTTGTCGGGGGCGGCTACTGGGTGTCCCCGGTTTCCCAAGGCGCACGGGTTACCAAGGACATCCTACTCGGGGCTTCGCCGATCGTTCAGCCGACGCCGAGCAGGCCATTCGCGAAATCCTTGACCAGGTCGATGAAGGCTGGGCCGAGCACGGCAATACCCACCACGAGCAGCGTAATCCAGGCGATGCCGATGGCAAGCCCGGCTAGCACCAAGAGACCATCGCGGGTGATGAGGCCGATCGAGGCCATGGCGACGCCGATGCCGGGCAGGGTGTTGGTGGCGGGGAAGGGGACCAGGATGCTCACGATGAAGATGACGAAGACGGCGCCCACCAGCCGCTCAGCCGTTGGCCCGGACAAGATCAGGAGGCGCGGTCGGGCCAGCGTCTCGATCCAGCCGAACCACTTGCGCGCGCCTTCAGCCATCTGCTCCAGCCCGCCCTTGGCAAGGCGGCGCTCCCCCAAGCGATGCGGTATCCAAGGTTCCGGCCGGCCCATTGCCATCTGCACCGCGATCGCGATCATCGGCAGGGAGACGATCTGCGGGATACCGTAGAGCAGCGGGATGCACACGGGTATCGCGAGCGCGAACAGCATCAGACCGAAGGCACGCTCGCCCATGGCATGGGTGAATTCGTGCAGGGTCAGGCCGTCTGCGGGTGCCTCGGCACCGATGACCTCCAGCGCAGCAATCAGGCCGCGGCGGGGCGCGGCCTCGTCGGTCAAGCCGTCAACGTCATGCTTACTCATGGCAGATATTTGGGGCAGATATTTGGTAGGTGACAGCCCAGCGAGGAAGGGCAGAGCGAATGGCACACTGCTCCGTCTCTCAGTTCGACGCGGTCGCCGTTCAACGCGCATCCGCCGCGTCGCTACGGGGCGCGGGTCCCTAGGTCGACAATGCAAGCACAACGGGATCCTCTCGCCAGGACGCCTTGCGCCTGTCTGGGCTCCCCACCTCTCGCATCTGTAAGAACTTCCGGTATGGACCTGCCAGCATCGCCGCTCGAGAGATCAGGATTCACTGACCGCTTTGCCCAACGCACCCAACCCTGACGTCCCTCAGCTCCCAATGGATAGCGGCAGCTTCTCGCATTACCACAACCTCCACAAGGGCGAACGTGCGCGTCATCGTGCGCTGCCGATGTTCAGCGCGGCGCCCGTGGCATCATATGAGCCGCTTGGGCTTGAGCAAACTCCTGCGGACTGACGCGACCTTCGCCATTTTGGTCGATCTCCTCGAAGGAGGGGGCATTTGCCGGTTTGCGCATCATATAGCCCTGTCTGGCCTGCGTCTCCATCCGCTCGCCGCGCGCCTTCGGTGAGCTCGTCCCTGGTCAAGGCAGCATTGGCGTCCAGTTCGGAATCGCTGAACGCCGGCATATTCCAGCCCATTCCGGGTCCCATGCCGCGGCCGTCGCCCATATCCGGCCGACCGTGCCGGCGCTCCTGCTGTATCGCGTGGAGCTCCTCGCGCAATCAGGTGCTGCACTCGGGGTCGCACCTGGCGCACCCGGCGCACCCGGCGCACCCGGAGTCAGACCGCATGTCCCCCATTTTCTCTCAAGAACAAGCCGGCCTGTCTTTCCAAACGCTGGGGGAGCGTGCCCGCCTGGCGTTCAACTCGCGGAACCCTGCATTAAGTTCTTGATGTCCCGCATCGGCGGAGCGCCGAATTGCCGGCTGTATTCGCGGCTGAACTGCGAAGGGGTCTCGTAGCCGACTTCGAAGGCGGCCCGCGACGCATCGCGCTGCTCCGTTAGCATCAACCGTCGCAGCTCGTTCAGCCGCATCTTCTTTCGGAACTGCAGCGGGCTCATGGCGGTTGTGGCGCGAACGATCATGGGGCGAGCCGAGCCACCCCGGACGATGAAATGTCGCCTCGCCCCTGATCGTTCCCTCACCCCAACCCTCTCCCAGAGGGCGAGGGAGCGAAGGTGCTACGCGGATTTCATTGTAAAGTGGCTATGGAGGGCGGAGGTGCTCAAGCCGACCTCGCCCGCCACCTCGTCGATCCGCAATGGCTTGTTGAAGTTGTCCTTCAGCCAATCGATCGGCACTCGCCTCGATGATTTGCGCCGCCGCGCTGCCTTACACTCCAGCGCCTATGAGATTCACGAACTGCTGGGGCGCGTAGATTATGACCTGCGCCCAAAGGGAGGTGAACAATTGAACCTAAATCCGGCGGTTGAACCGCGCCATGAGCGGCAACTTGCGGCCGACGAAGGGAAATCGGCACTGGGGCATCGCACCCGATGGTGACGAGTCCGCGATCAATGGCCAACCGGGGGCCCGCAAGGTCTCCGTGACAGCACGGAGGGCCGACCCGCCGCGCTGCTCGAGGCCCTGTTGCAGCTAGGCGACCGGACTGCTGCCGCCGGCTTCATCGCCGGCCCTGTGACCGCCAGCGCCTACGGTGCAGCCGACAATGCGGCGCTCGCCGACGTGCTCACGGGGCTGCCGGCCGCGGAGGCCGGCGCCCTGCTGAGCGCTGTTGTCAGCGGCAATGCCCCCCCTGAAGCCGGCCGCCTGTGCCGACCTGCTGGCCCGTTGCACCGCAAGGTCGGACGCCGATCCGTCGGCGTTGCGCCTTGCCGCACAAGCACTGTTGGGCGCGCTGCCCGGCACGGCGACAGAGCCAACGGATCAGTTACCGATGCTGCGCTGGCAGCGCGAGCCAACGTCGCCGGCACTGGTCGCCGACACCTTGACGGCATTGATGCGCATCGATTCGGCGCTCGCTGACCAGGCGCTTGGCCTGTTCCTGTCGGATCACGCTTACTACCCGATCGACGAGATCCTGCTACCCGCCACATTGCGGCTCCGCGAAACGGAGTCCAACCCCGCGGCCGGCACGGCGACGGCGAACCTGCGCCAGGCCGTGCTGACGCATCTCGACCAACGGATCGCCCAGCCGCTGGCACCGCCCCCCGATTGGCAGCGCCCCGCCGAAATTCGCTGCGACTGCGGCCACTGCCGCAACCTGAGCGCCTTCCTCGCCTCACCCACCGAAGCGGTCTGGCACCTCAAGGCAGCCCAGGACACCCGCAGTCATGTGGAGCACAGCATTCGGCGCAGCCAGTGCGACCTCGACTACGCGACGGACAAACGCGGCCGCCCCTATACCCTCGTCTGCAAGAAGAACCAGGCCAGCTACGAGCGCCGTGTCCGCCAACGCGAGAACGACCTGGCCAACCGTGACCGCCTGCGCGGCACTTGAAGTGCCGGCACCTGGGCGCGCGGGCTTCTTGGTGCGAACCGACCAGCCGGATTGGTTGCGCGCGCTGCGACGCTGCTCAGGGGTCGATCCCCCGTCACCTGGCGTTCGATCGCCAGACAAGGTGGCCGCGAGCAGGTGCCCCGCTCGCACTGAGCGGCGAGCCAGTCCGGACGATGCAGAGAAAGGGGTCAAGTCTTGCAATCACGCATATGCTCGATTTCAAGACTTGACCCCTTCCCGTTCCCGTCATAACCCCTTCCCGTCACATGCCTTGGCGTGAATCACATGGGAAAGCCGGACTCGAAATGTGGCACCGCCAGACGAAAGGGGCGGCAACCGATAGGCCGGGTCTAAAGGCGCTGGATGCCTGCCCTCTAATCTACCCCAACCCGTTACTCACCTTTCCGACCCTGCCCGCGACCTGTTCTGACCGCTCGACCCCGGAGATCACAGCGGCAAGATGCGCACCCGGCTCCGTCCGGGCTCGATCAGCAGCAAAGCACCGGATTCCAGTTCGGCGCGGAAGCGCCGTAGCGACTCGATGAGAGGCTCGGCGATCTGCTCAGGCAACACCTTGGGACCTCGGAGTTGAACCACACTCGGCTTGCCAGCGTGCGTCAGCGCGAGCATGGTCGAGAAGTCGAGATCGTGGCTGAAAACCGCGAAGTCCTCGGTCACCGCCCGGTCCATGATTTCGCTATCTGAGGCGGAAGGATCACCGATCTGCGACCAATGCACCGCCTCGAATCCCGCTTCGGTAAGAATCGGAACCCACTCCGGCGAGAGGTTGACGTCGATGAGCAGCTGCAGCGTCATGCTGCTGTGAGGTCCTCTTCCCGTTCCTCCAGTCGCCAAGCGGCATAAGCGAGCGCTGCATCCAGGTCCTCAGGCTCCAGGTAAGGATAAGCGGCAAGGATGCGCTCTCGGCTAACACCCGTGGCCATGAGTCCGAGCAATGTACCCACCGTTACCCGAAGACCGCGAATGCAGGGCTTGCCTCCCATGACAGCAGGATCCAAGGTAATGCGGTCGATTTTCATGGCCATAGGCGCCCTTTTGCATAGGATGAGGCCAAGTGAAGTCAGGATAGCAGCCAGAGTGTTCGCTGTCGCCCGAGGTAGGGCGAAACGCACCGAGCAGTCCACTGTACACCCTGTTCCGCGCGGGCGACCGACCAGCACGTTCCAGCCTCAGGGCGGGCGCGTATAGATCGTCAGCCGAAGATGACCTTACCATGAAAATCGCGTAGCACCTTCGCTCCCTCGCCCTCTGGGAGAGGGTTGGGGTGAGGGAACGATCAGGGACGAGGCGGCATTTCATCATCTGGGGTGGCTCGCCTCGTCCCATGATCGTTAGCGCGGTAGTCATCATCCCAAGCGGCCTTGCGGCGCTTCTGGGCCAAGCGCAGATTGGAGGGCTCTTGTTCGAACAGATTCATGCACAGATGGCGAATCGAGGTCAGAATCGCCGGCGCGTCGCCTTTGCGGATGCGGCTGGCATCTTCACGGAGAACGACATCCAGGCGCCAGTGCAGGCGGTTCTCCACACCCCAGTGACCGCGCACCGCGTGGGCGAAGCGCTTGGCCTCAGCGGGGATGGAGTTGATGAACAAGCGCTGCTCCACGGTGTGGCGATCCTCGATCCAGCATTCGCGCTCGACCAGGCCGATGCTGCGCAGCCCCTGCCAACGCTCGGTGTCGGATAAGGTGCCCAACTCCTGAGTCCCCTCCGAAAAGCCCCCCGGGCCTGCAACCCCCGAGCGACGTTGGTAGAATAGCGCGAAGCGCGCCCACTTCCAGCTGAGCCCCGTATGTTC
>CAZOWL010000050.1:0-30365 GCA_964583605.1 uncultured Chromatiaceae bacterium
TGGTATCTCGAGCTCAGCAAACCGGTCCTGACGAGCCCGGACGCGACCGCCGCCACCAAGCGCGGCACCCGCCGCACGCTGGTCACGACGCTCGAGACGCTGCTGCGCCTCGCCCACCCGATCATGCCCTTCATCACCGAGGAGATCTGGCAGAAGCTCAAGCCACTGGCCGGTGTCGACGGCGACAGCATCATGCTCGCCCCCTACCCCGTCGCCGACCCCGGCAGCGCCGACGCCGACGCCGTCGCCGAGATGGAGTGGGTCATGCAGTTCATCCTCGGCGTGCGGCGCATCAAGGGCGAGATGAACATCCCGCCGGCGCGGCCGCTGCCCGTGCTGATCGCCAACGCCAGTGAGCAGGATCGCACCTGGCTCGCCGCGGCACGACCCTACCTGGACTTCCTGGCCCGCACCGAATCGGTGACGCTGCTCGATGACGCGAGCGCAGCACCCGAATCGGCGATCGCCCTGGTCGGCGAGATGCGCATCCTGATCCCGATGGCCGGCCTGATCGACAAGGACGCGGAGCTCAAGCGCCTCGATAAGGAGATCACGCGACTCGAGGCCGACCTGCCCAGGATCGCGCAGAAGCTCGCCACTCCAAGCTTCGTCGAGAAGGCCCCGCCGGCCGTCGTGCAGAAGGAGCGCGAGCGCCTCGATGCCCAGCGCGCCGCGCTCGACAAGCTCGCGGAGCAGCGGACCCGCATCCGTGCCCTCTGATGTCGCAGGTGATCGACCCACCCCGCACGGCACGACAAGGGTCACCGCGAACATCCAGCCGAGGCTACGCACCGCATACCAACATCAGGCGCAGTAGGGTACGCACCGCGTACCAACAGCAAGGATGTCATCGATGTGCAGGCGTAGGGTACGCACCGCGTACCCCCGAGTCCCTGACACGCATGTTCCGGGGTATACCAACCCCCGCATGACCGCCAGCGTGAGCCAACGCCATGATCGCTGACCCCACACAACGCCAACGACTGCTCGAGCGCTTCGCCTTCCTGCGGCAGGCGCCGGCCGACTTCCGTGCGGAATTCTTCAGTCGCGTCTCGCTGGTGACGCTGCCGGCCGGGCACATGATCTGCCGCGACGGCGCCGTGTGCTCGCACCTGCCGCTGGTCCTCGAGGGCACGGGGCGCATCTTCAAGATCGGCGCGAACGGGCGCGAGATCACCCTCTACCGTGTCGAGCCCGGCCAGAGCTGCGTCCTGACCGCCTCCTGTGTGCTGAGCCAACGTCCGTTCCCGGCCTTTGCCGAGTGCGAGACCGAGGTCTCGGCGGCCATCGTGTCGCCGGCCCAGGTCGGCCAGTGGATCGCCAGCTGTGCTGCCTGGCGCGAGCTCATCTTCGGCCTGATCGCCGAGCGCCTCGATGAGATCTTCGGCGTCATCGACGCCGTCCTCTTCCAGCGTCTCGATCAGCGTCTCGCCGGCCATCTGCTGCGTCTCAGGGAAGCCCGGGCCGGCGATACCATCCAGGTCACGCACCAGGAGCTGGCCATCGAGCTCGGCTCATCGCGCGAGGTCGTGACGCGCCTCCTGAAGGACCTCGAGGGCGCCCAGCTGTTGCGCACGGGGCGTGGCCAGATCGAGCTTCTGGATGTTCCCGCCTTGACCGCGAAGGCGCGGCTCGGCGGCGCGAGTGACAAAGTCACTGACGGGGAGCAACCGCCCCGCTAACATGGTCTCACCCTGATGACGCCGGCCCTCTGGCCGGTCCTCCAACCCACGCAACGACAGCGGAGAGACAATCATGGATCTATCGAAGAACATGGGCGGCACCGATCGCACCATCCGCCTCATCGCCGGCATCTTCTTCCTGGCCTGGGGGTTCTATGACCCAAGCTGGCCGCTCGGCATCATTGGCGTCGTCCTGCTGGCCACCTCGGCCATGGCCTGGTGCCCGGCCTACCTGCCGTTCGGCATCAAGACCAACAAGGCGAAAAGCGCGGGCAACAGCGAGTAAGGCCTCTGCGCGCCGCGGGGCAGGATGCCCCGCACGATGCCGCAACCTGGCTCTACCAACAATCGCTGACCGAGCCAGTACCAGTCTCGCTCTTGGTTCCCAGCTGGTTGATCCCCAGGGTCGCGCAGGTGGTATCGGCCGTCTGCGCCCCTTGCGGGGCCGCCGTGATCGAAAAGGTCGTGGCCGAAGGGATCGTGACGCTAAAGGTGTAGAAGGACGCCAGTTCGTTGCGACAGGCGGTCGTCGGAAGTGCCGCACCCGTATAGGCCATGTTGGTCGTGTAATAGCGATCCATGAATTGGGCCAATTCCAGCAGGCAGCCCTGTGCCGAGCCGCGACGAGTCTTGATGACATGACCCTGGTAGCTCGGGTAGGCGATGGCCGCCAGAATGCCGACGATGGCCACGACGATCATGAGCTCGATCAGGGTAAAACCCGCCTGTAATCTCATTTCTCAATCTCCCTGAATCTCGCGCCACGAGATTCGTCCTGTCTGTGCCGTTCCGCCGCCGAGATTCACACGCATATCGGCAATTGCCCCGGAGGACCCGCCGACAACGAGTAGATCGCCGATTAGGGTCGGCTCCCCTGGCATCGCGACCTGCGGATCGAACGACGTCACCACTTGTGGACCATTATCACTGTTTAACTCGTCATCACTATCGAATTTCGCGTCGTCGTTCAGGTCAAAGGTCACGAAGCTAAGACGGGCGCCCGTAAAGGGGTTAATCGCGTTCACGTAGCCGCTGCCGCCGGCCTCGCACGGATCAGGGTCCGGAATGATGCTGCTCGCAATGAGAGCAGGCTCGACTAATTTGTAGAGATTCGAGCGAGTGACAATCCGCTCGCCGTGGGCGGTCGGGGGATCGGTCGTGGGATCAACCAGATCGATATACCAGCCGTCCATGCCTGACATGTCGTTCGCGGTAGCCTCGGAAAAGACCCGGACAGCAAAGCTGTCTACCGTGCCGAGGGTCTCGATCTTGCGCTCCTTCAACGCGGAACGCCCCGAGATGGTCGCATTCGCGTCGATGAGGCCATACCAGGTCTGAACCTGCTTGTCTGCCGGATCTGTTGCAAACACATAGCTACCGGTCCCAAAGAACACAAACCTCTTGCCAACGTTCACATCGCTCGCCACATCATTGACCGCTACTGTGATCTGGGCCGTGATCGGCTGTGGCGGACCGCTGTCGGGGCTTGTCGCAGTGAACAAGGGCAGTGCATCAGTGCCCAAGGAAAAATGGGACTTCCAGTCAGTCGCCAAGGTCCCCGAGACATCGAAACGCCAGACGTTCCCCTTCAAATCGCCAGCATAGACGGTATCGATCTTGCCATTGGTGTCGCTGTCATAGAGGGTCGGGGTGGATAAGCCGTTGTCGTCACCGCCCGCGGTTACCGGGATTCTCGCCAATTCAACGCCGGTCTGGAGATTCAGGATATACAGGACGGCCTTCTCACTGTCGCTGTTGTATCCGTTACCCACAACAACCACATTGTCGCCGTTCTCCAAGGTGCCGATCTGAGGCCGGCCGAGGACGAACCCGAAATCAGCATCCGTCGACCCATCGAGCTCCCATAAGACATCGGTGGCCGCGAATGACCCCGGCTCTGTCACGTCCAGTGCAAACAATCCCTTGGCCCCGCGTCCGGGCGAGGCGACGAGGATGTTCTGTCCAGAGGTCTGCGCCTGGGTTGAGACGGCGATATCGCCATCCACGTAGAACTGGTGCCCATAAGTAGGCAAGGACAAGTCGGCCAACTCATCGAATACCAGTCCTGGGATATACGCGAAGATCTCCTCGCCAGTGCTCCCGGCGAACACGTGGAGCATGCCGTCGTTCCCGCCGACATAGACGGTATCTGTGTCTTTGACGTAATAGGGCGATGAGTGAACGATGTCGCCAAGGAGCTTCTTGCGGGTGCGGTAGTTGCCCGCGTTCTGAATCTCCTGGGATTGTTCGCCGCGCAGATAATCTAGGATGGCGCTACTCCCCAGGGTCGCCTGTTTCGCGGATGATAAAGATGTCCATATGAATTCAACGCCCTTGTCTGCCGGGTCCTGCCAGGTGAAGATCTCCCGTTGCGACGGTTGCGGGAGATGCTCCGATGCCTTCCATGAAGGCGTTTCACTGACACCCCCCGAGGTGACAGGAAAAGCAAACAGCTCCCCCTCCCAGACCGCACTATTGAACTGCGACTGGAAGACCCTGGTATCGCCGTCGATCTTCTGCCCATTCGAGGTAATGTTGCCCGCGCTCGCGCTGCGCTCGACGATGGTGTCCAGGCTCTTCTCGAGCGAATCGCGCAGCTTGAGCGGGTTCTGCACCAGGAAATAGGTGTCTGGGACCCCATTCCCATCGGCATCCCATTCACTCGGATGGTCGGGCTTCTGACTGTCATTGAAATCGACGAATCCGCCCCACTTCGCAGCGTACCAGAGCGGATCCTTCAGGAGACTGGCCGGAGAGGAGCCGCCGGTGAAGAATCGCTCACTGTATCCCATCGTCCCCACCCCACCTATATAGGGAAGCTTGTTACAGGCCGTTGGCGGATTGGTGACATCGCAACCGCCGGGGTCCAGCCCAGGCGGGACGTTGAGATGGTAATACCGATCCGTATTCTCATCCTGAACCACCAGGTACACGCCATCCTTAGTCGTCCCGGAGATCACGTAGCCCATGCTGTGCTTGATGCTGCCCGCCTGAGACTCAGGCGTGAGCTTGACCCTCAGACGCCCGTCGGCCTCGGCAGAGATCTCATAGACCACGATGGCGTCCTTGTCATGGTCCGCCCCCTGCTCGACATCCTCGAAATTGATGCGGAAGCGTGCGAAATACCGGCCGCCATTCACTGCGGCATCATAATCCGGGCCGGCTGGGCCAGAGCTGTTGACGATGGTGTCGACATAGAAATCGACGATTTGATTGGTTGGCTGAAAGCTCCCCTCGCTGTTGGAGATGCTCAAGCCGCCTATCGATTTCGCGAATGGCACCAGGGTGATGGTGTTGCCCGCGGTCGTCGTGGCCACAATCCGCGGCAAAGGGGAGCTTAGTACGACCGCATAGGTGTCGACCGTCTGAGCGCCCTTCAGTGAAGGCCGCAGGTCATTCGTCTTGCCGAAATACGCGACCGAGGCGGAATAGTAGCTGCCCTGCTTGGTCGGCTCTTCGGGCGCAAGGCCTCGGATGTTGCCTAGGGACGCGACCTGCTTTGCAGTCGGCGCACCATCGTAATTAGACCCAGACTGACCGATGTAGCGCAGCCCGACGATACCGGACTCTTCGCTACTGATCGTTTGCGCCAAAGCCTGACAATCCATGCCGCTGATGTCCCCAGAAAAGGAAGACGCAAATTCGGATGCCGTGCCGGGCACCTGATCCGAATCGAAGGACGGATTGATCCCGGAGACCACCATCAGGTTCGGGCGGGCACACCATTCCGCCTTGGCGGAACTATTGTACGTGTCATAGGGGTCGTCCCAGCCCGCGACCGGAAGTCCGATCTGTTCATCATAGCTACCTGAGGTGGCGAAGTCGGGCGTAGCCGAGCCCTTTCCAGCGAAATAGCGCAGGGCCTCATACATCATCTCGCCGGTCGGATTCGCCCAGTCGATGAACTCACCCTCATTCATCGCCCTCGTGGTAACCCACCCACCACGATAGGCGTTATCGGTACGAGCATTATTAAAATCACGAATACGCAGGGCGTTCAACGCATTGACAATGGTTGCATCGCCGGTGAATTGACCGGTGTCGGCGTCGATCTCACCCTTGAAAGACGAAACCACCTTACGCAGAACCCCGCCGGACATATTCTTGTTATAGCTGCCGGTCAGCAGTCCAAAGAACATGGTTTGATTCTCGCCATATTCATGCAGCAGACCGATCGGCTTGAGGCTGTTGTCTGGATAACGCTTGCAGCCGTCGGAATAGGTCGGCGTGCAGACCTGCACCCGTACCGTGTAGTCTTTTCGCGAGGCCCCGCCGTCGTTGTTCCATTGTAGAACGGGGCGTTCGGTGGAAGCCCAAGCCCAGACGCGTCGTGTGCTATTCTCTACGACCCGCAACACCGGCGGCTTATCGCTACAATCAGACAGAGCTGCGCAGTTGACGCCAGCTGTGGCGGTGAGGTTACCAAAAAAATGGCGTTTGCCAGAGGCGGGCTCACTCAACGGCGTATAGTCGCTAATCTTGTATCCATCCACAGACTCGCTGGTGTATTCCTTGGCCCAGGAGTGCGCATCCTGCGGGATATAGGCCCGCCTGAGGACCGTCTCCGAGTCGGTATCCACGTCGCGATAGCCCCCGTAGAAGACCTTGCGCAACGCGTCGATTCGGCTCGTCGTCACATAGTTGAGCCAGTTCCCAGACCAAGCATCAGAGCAGGTCCCCAGTGCGCCCGCGGTGCCGCTCGGCGAGAACTTGTCGCTCGTCGTATCGCCGCCAGAATGCGTATAGCAAAGGCCTGAGTCGAAGAGCCCGTAATAGGTGATCGTCGGGTCGAAGCGGATATCCAATGTGCCGTCGCCATCGATATCGCTCGCGTCGTTATAGGCCTCGTAAAACAACGTGTGATCACGGCCGACGACCAGCATGCTCATCGGGATGGTGGACTGATTCGTGATTAGTGGCGTATCTGGGATCACCTGGGCCGCAGACGCGACGGAAAGGCTAAAGACAAGAGCGACCGTTGTCATAAGCCCATCAAGACAACGGCGCCCTTTTGATCGGCGGTCAAATACGGAGAGGGACAGGCACATCATGACACACCACTCACTGGGTTCTGAAAAGCGATTGCAGCATCACCATGGAACGATTGGCTTGAACGGCGCTGTCGCGACTGCGGGCAGTGACCCGGTAGAGCTTGCAGTTCTGCGGCCCCGTTCCCGGATCGCCGGTGCAGGGGAAAGCGCCGCCCAGATACTCGACAATATACTGGGGTGTCACGGCCAGGGAGGTTAATCCTAGCCCCGTCGCATCCACCCAACCGCTGAAGCTCGCGTCCTTCCAGCGTTCCGAACAGTCTTTGTCAGGCTGGGAGCAGAGGCCGTTCTGGCACGGCGACGATCCGCATGTGCCATCGGCATCGGTATAGATGCCATTGCCGCTGAATCCCGAATTACCCGCAGCCGCCTGTGTCTGCGCCGTTCGCTCGCCTGCCCGTAGCGCGGCTTCTGTCGCCTGGAAGGCCAGGCCGCGGTCATAGGTATTCGTTGACATCCGCTCCTCGAAGGTGACGTTGCGCACACCGGACAGGCTGATAAGCAGCATGACGACCAGCAGAATCAGCGCGACGATCAGAACCGCTCCGCGCTGGCGCTCCGTGCCCGGAAGACCCTTCATTGCACATTCTCCCGATGGCGCAGGCTGACCAGGTGGACGACCTGACGCTTGATCGTTGCCCCGTCAGTCCCGACCGTATCGACCGATTCCAGACCCAGCGTGATGCGCACCGCAACCACGAGTGCCGCGGCGTCGTTCGACCAGTCTGCAACGGCGGAGGCATTGACATAGCTGGTTGCGAGAGTCGCGCCCGTGCGGGTCAGGTATTGCAGACGCATGCTCGCCACGCCCTCGATCATCTCCTGCGCATTCTCGCCATTGTGCTTGCGGTATAGCGACGTGCCGCCACGGCTGTTGTGGCCGACGTACCAGGCATTGACAGAGAGTCGGGACAGGAAGCCGAGGAAGCCGTTGGCGTTGAAGGTATAGGACAAGGCTGAGCAGGTGTCGGCGGCCGAGAAGACGGTCGGGAACCCGAGATCCTGGCACCCGTGACCGATCGTGCCACTGCCGCTGTACTGGATCTGCGCCCCCGAAACGCCCGTGACCTCAATGATCGTCGCCTGATTGTAGTCACAGGCCATGACAAGATCGTCGACCTGGATCCCATGTGCGGTCGTGTTGACCGTGAATTGCGGGGGACTCGAGGACGGCGTGTGCTGGACAATCACGGCGCCATCGTTGGAAGCGGACATCACGATCAGGGCATCCATGTCGACCGTATCCGTCAGGTCCGGGTCGCTGACCCGCTGCGCCGAGCCGGTGCCGATCGTCACCCTGGGCATCGCCACGTTGCTATCGAAGCCCTGGAGCCCGCCGGTATTCCAGTCGTACCAGACCGTCGCGTCGGAAAAACTGGTCGTGTCCGCCTTCTTGACCACGTTCGCGACCCGCTGAGTGCCGCAGGGATTCCCGCCGGCCTCGCGGATATCATGCGCCATCAGCTCAAAGGCCAGGCGCGCGCCATCCTGCATATAGGCGAGATTCTCATTGACCCGGTAGGCCTGACGCTGCGCAAGAAAGACGTTCATGAGGCCGAGCAGCAGAAACAACCCGAGGGTCATCCCAATCATCAGCTCGAGCAGGGAGAAACCAGATTGCAATGCTCGAGCATGCCGAGACAGTATCTTCATAGCTGTGTCGCGGTCTCGAAGAACTGAGAGGAGCTGCCACCCGTGCCCCGATCGTCGGCCCAGTGGATCTTCACCGTGCAGGTGGTGACACCGGTGGTCGTGGCGCAACTGATCTCGCCGCAACTGGTCGCCGCATTGCCTAGATTGTCCTTGATCGCCTGGAGCCAGAAGTTGTGCTCGTCCGAGGCCAGGGTCGTGCCGGACGCCGGCACGGTGCAGGTCTTGCCGCGGTTGTATGTACCGGTAGCCGCATCTGCGCGGTTGGCGCGTAGCGCGTCGAGCATGTAGTAGGACAGCATCACCGCCTGCGAACGCTGAAGACTGCTCTGGTAGTTCTTCATCGTGCTGATCTGGAGCGCGGCGGCACCCAACAGCCCAAAGGCGAGCACCAGGGTGGCGATGGCCGTCTCCAGGAGGGTGAATCCGGATTGGCATCGAGCCCTCCGGCGGGATCTCGCGCGCGCGGCTCGGTGAGCGTTCATGGACAGGTCCCTGTTTCGATGCGGATACGACCGACGGTGTTGATCACGATGCGGCGTTCATTCGGCGCGATGCAGATCGCGAACGAGCCGTTGGCCAGGCCGGAGCTGCCCCTGTTCTGCCCATCGGGCCTGAAGACCACATAGTCCGCGAAATTGACGGTGGTGACGGTGGCGTCTCCGCTCGCTGGCTTGCCGGCCCTCAGACGAAGATCGCTGCCATCGAAGGTACCCTCCACACCACCGCTGACGCCATCGACGAAGACCAGCCACCCATCCGCCCAGTTGGCCGAGGGCGAGCAGGTCGGCGCAGCGGCCTCAGCGTTAGAGGACTTGCACACCGTGACGCGTTGACCACGGCTCATGGCCTCCGAGCGGGCGAGTTGGAGCGCGGCGCTGAGCTCATTGGTCAGCGCCGCGATTCGGTTCGTGGCGACCATGTTCTGGAAGGCGGGAACGCCGATGGCGAGCAGAATCGCAGCGATCGCTAGCGTGATGAGCAACTCGACCAGCGTCACACCAGCCGCACCGCGCGGGGAAGGCAGCCATCCCCCGAACATCGACCTCGTACGCGCGGCCCAGTGCGTACCGCGAAATAACGCGCCGGATTCTAGAAACTGTACCGCCATGTGCGCTCCACCATCCTCGCCCTCAGCAATACACGTACCGCGCGATCCAGCGGACCCAGAAGCGACGTCAGGGTGATGCTGCGGGGCCATCGGGCAAGGATCGCGGAACGTCTCGTCCAGGCTTCGTTGTTCACGCCGGAGGGGGCATCCCGTTACGGGAACAGTGAAGCACAGAATCCCCACGCGATCGAGGAGGATCTCGCCCCGTAAGCGAGGAGCCGATCCCACTTTCGCAAAATCGGTGCGTCGAATCGACGTAGTGAGCCTGCCAAAGCGCGCAGGCCAGGCAAAGCGTACCCTGGGTTGTCTGTTCGAGGTACCTGAGCGTGAAGCAAGCGCAGCGGTCCGACCAACTCCCAAGCGGTGACCTGCGGTCCCGCGTCGGACCGCGCGCTATCGGAGCCGGGTAGCGGAATCACTGCGCTTGATCCATCCTTCATCACACCGCCAGCGCCGCCGCGCAGCTCGCGTCAGCTTGCACCCCGCAGCCCAGGATGGCAGATTGCCCACATGAGCTCCATCATCGGCCTCTACGAAGCGCTCGCCAGCGCCCCCGACGACAAGACCCGCGCCAAGGTCATCGCGGAGGCCTTCGAGCGCCTCGAGGAGCGCTACCCGCACCTGCCCGATCTCGCCACGCAAGGCCACCTGCGCGAGACCGAGCTGCGCCTGCAGAAGGAGATCGAGGAGGTCCGGGCCGACCTCAAGCTCGAGATCGAGCAGCTGCGCGGCGAGCTTAAGGCCGACATCGAGCGGATCAAAAGCGATCTGCTCAAATGGATCCTGCCCTTGATGCTCACCCAGGTCATCGCCATCGCGGCCTTGGTGAAGTTCCTGTAGCCTGAAGCGGGCACGACGATCCCGCCAAGTGCGCACGGTACGCGCTGCGTACCCTACCGACTAACGATCACGTGGCGGCTCGGACACGCCCAACGTTGAACGCCGGCGCGTGAAAGATACGCGATGCGTACCCTACTGATTCCTATGGTCTGAGACCAGCGGTTCGCCCCGCCGCGCGGGGGGCCGAGCGCCCGCGGTCCTGATCAGCCGCCGCGGCACGATTCGTCACGAGGCGCCTCGTCATCAACGCAACCGGATGGGCCGCTTGCCGAAGCGGTTCAGCGACTCCAGTTCATCGATCGGTGTCCGGAACCGGCGGCGGTGCCGGGCATGATGCTGGCTGAACCGCGAAGGAGGTACCCATGACCGCATACGAAGACGATCTCGTCGCCTGGGCAGACGAGCAGGCGCGGCTGTTGCGCGCCGGGCAATTCGACCGCTTGGACATCGCGCATCTCGCTGAGGAGCTGGAGGATATCGGAGCACGTCAGGAGCGCGAGCTCACGGCCAGAATGGTCGTGCTCTTGGTCCACCTGCTCCGCTGGCAGTTTCAGCCGGAGCATCGCGGCGAGGACTGGAGCAGCGCAATACGCGGGCATCGGCGCGCTGTGACGCAGCGGCTGCAGAGGGCACCGATGCTGCGCAGCAGCCTCACCGACCCAGAATGGCGAGAGGATGTCTGGCTCGAGGCCAGGACGATCGCGAGCAAGGAGACCGGCATCGGTAGCGACCACTTCACGCCCGAGTGTCCCTGGGCGCTCTCGGAGGTGCTCGACAATGACTGGCTGCCCAGTTGAACGCAGCCGCGCCCAGTTGAGCCGACCCGCGTCCCCATCCCTCACCTGACTCGCCACCCGGCAGCCGCATGGATAGAATCTGGGCGGAGCCCACCGGAAGGTCGCCGCGCAACGTCTCTCTGACCGCCCGAGCTCGATCCCATTCATGGCCGAGACCAAGACGACCGAAGAAGCAACTGATGACGGGGCCACCGCCCAGGGTGTTGAACGCGCCGTGGCGCTGCTCCACGCCTGCCGCAGCCCTGATGGCTTTCTCGCCTCGCCGACCGCCAGCGCCAACTACCGCCGGATCTGGGCCCGGGATGGGGCCATCCTCGCCCTGGCGGCCCTGCTCACAGGCGATGAAGAGCTGATCGCGACCGCGCGCCAGACCTTCCTGACGCTGGTTCGTTACCAAGGGCCGCAGGGGGAGATCCCGAGTAACGTCGATCCGGTGACAGGCCGGGTCAGCTATGGCGGAACGACAGGGCGCATCGACGCCGACCTCTGGCTCGTCATCGGCTGCGGCGAGTACTGGCAGGCCACCGGCGACTCGGGCTTGCTGGAGACGCTATTGCCCGCTCTCGAGAAGGTGCGGTTCCTGCTTGGCGCCTGGGAATTCAACTGCCGCGGCCTGCTCTACGTGCCCCTGACCGGGGACTGGGCCGATGAGTATCTGCATCAAGGCTATGTGCTCTACGACCAGCTCCTCTACCTGCAAGCCCAGCGCACGCTGGCCCGGATGCACGCCGCGGTGCACGGCTCCCCGGATCACAGCCTGCAAGAGAGGATCGGGCGCTTGCGCCACCTCATCCGTGCCAACTATTGGTTCGACGGCAACGGCATTCCCGAGGACGCCTACCACGAGGTGCTCTACCGCAAGGGACTGCAGGCCGCCGCTCACTGCGCCTCACGCTACTGGATGGCCTCCTTTGCGCCGAGCGGCTACAGCTATCGCTTCGACGCCTTCGCCAATGTCCTGGCCTCGCTCCTCGATGTCGCCAACGAGGCGCAAAGTCGCGCGGTCGATGCCTTTATCGCCGGCGAGACGATCAACGAGGCGCTACCACTCCTGCCCGCCTTTCACCCGGTCATCGAGCCCGTGGACGAGGATTGGAAGGATCTGCAGGTGATGTTCTCGTACAACTTCAAGAACCGGCCCTACGAGTTCCACAATGGCGGCCTCTGGCCCATGGTGACCGGCTTCTACGTGGCCGATCTGGCGCGCCGGCAGCGCGTTGAGGCGGCCGAGCGATGTCTTCAGGCCGTACACCGTGCCAATGCGCTGAGCATGGACGGCGAGCCCTGGAGCTTCCCCGAGTTTGTTCACGGCCGCTCGCTGGCCCCCGGCGGGACCCGGCACCAAGGCTGGAGCGCCACCGGGGCCATCATCGCTCACCACGCCTTGCAGGGGCAGGGCCCGTTTCGCATCGGTGATCGATACGAGTAATCAGCGACTCATAGGGCGAACTGCTGCGGACGGCCGATCAGCACCTCGGAGACGAAGAGGACGCCCGAATGGCGATCGAGGAGCGGCATCAAACCGGCATGGATCGGCTTGACGAGATCGTCGGGGACGACCGAGATCAGCATCGCGAGACTGGTCGTCTCATTGAACATCAGGTGGCCGGTGCGCACGCCATGATGCCCCATGCCGGAGATGTTGGGGATGATCGTGTAGCCTGTCGCGCCCAGCTTGGCGAGGAGCTCCTTGACCTGCTCCAGCTGGTCACCGCCAATGATGATCTCGACCTTTTTCATACTGTGTAGCTCAGACATAGAGCACCCTCGTCGCATCGAGAGATGGAAGGATCAGGCAGCCACGGCGCCCTCATCGCTGCTCGCCGAGCCTTTGGCGCGCGCGGCGCTCATCCGCTGAGCGCCGCGTGTGCAAAAGGCTCGCGGAGCAGCGGCCCACCAGCGCTACTCGGCCGATCCGATGACGCGAATGACTCGTCGAAGGCGTCGTGCCACTGCCCGAGACGATACAGGAATGGCCGCCCGCTGGTCGGCTCGATGGCCGCGAGCCTGGCCCATTCGTTATCGAACATCTGCCGGAGGACGTCGTTGCGGCCGACGATCGCGGCCACCCGCGCCAGCGGCGCCTCGACCACGGCCAGGAGACGCATCGGCTCATGATAGAGTCGCCCGCCGGCAGCGATGGTCTGGCTCGGCAGACCGATGCGCAGATCACTTTGATTGCCGCTCATGACGCCGACCAGGCCGACAACATTGTGGTAGACCTTGCTGCCGCTGCCGAAGACGGCGTTGTCCACCGCCGAGAAGTAGTACTCCATATTGATCCAGTGGGCGACCACCAAGGGTGCCGTCATGATGGTCTCGAGCGCCCTGCCCCGCTCATCCCGGCGATGGTCGTAGGAATGTAGGAAGGCGCGCCCGCCGAGATTCAGCTGGCGGAGCACCGCGCGCCGCGCGATGACGAAGGCGGCGTTGTTGGCCAGTCCCCACTCGGGGCGAACCTGGCTCCAGTCGACACCACGCACCTCGACATGCTCGACCGCAACGCGCGGGTCGCGACTGCTGGGCGCATCCGGCAGACGACGGCAGCGCTCACGCGCGCACCGACCCCCGGCCTCGGCCAGGTCTGAGCGCAGCTGCTCCAGCTCGCGGCGGTGGGAGATCGGCACCGACTCCAGGTCGAGCAGTGTCACGGCATCCGTGGTCGTATCGTGCTCGCCGGCAATGAACCAGCAGTCGTGCGGGATCTCGATGCCCCGCCTGGCCAAGGTCTGGCGCACGCTCGGCTTGTTGGCCATGTGGACCAGCACGCGGGCGTTCTGGCCGCCCTGATCCCCGCCGCAGGCGCCACAGTCGAGCGCCGATTCGTAGGGGTTGTTCTCGGAATGGCTGGCGTGGCCGGCGACCAGGACCAGGCGGGCGAGCCCATCGGTCAGGCCGATCAGGCGCAGCGCGCCCTCGACGAAGTAGGCCTGCTCCTCGTCGGTGAAGCCGGTTCGGGTCACCCGCTCGAGCAGCGCGTCGGCACGCTTGCTGTCGATCCCGTCGACCTCCCGCAGCGTCTTCAGAAGGGCTGCCTCGCCGGCACCGTCGAGACCCAAGCCCCTGGCGATGCGCGTCCGCGCCGCCGGATGGGGCACCGGATCGGCGGCCAATGCCGCCTCGCGCAGCTCCTCCAGGGTGTCGGCCGATACGACCGCACGGCGTCGCAGATTGTAATCGCGCCTGAGCGCCAGGCTGATCCGGGCCCGCTGCTGCGCCGCCACGAGCTCGCGGGCCTCGCTCTCGCTCAGCTTGTCGACGGTGAGCGCGGTCGGAACCGGCGGGGTCATCCAGCGCTGCACCCGCGCCGCCATGTGGTGGTACCAGCGCGGCACGAGCGTCTTGAGGACGAACGGCAAGCCGAATGCCCAACCGATCGCCTCGACCATCACGAACGGCGCGACGACGTGGCCCTTCACCTCGTGCAGGGCATGTTTGAGCGTGTCCTTGACGCGACTGCCGGTCAGATGCTGGTCCACACGCTCCGCCGACGGCCTGGGCAGCTCGACGACCTGGTGATTGGGCTTGAGCAGGACTGGACAAAGATCGGCCTGACACTGCGAATTGAACCCGACGAAGCTGAAGGGCACACCGAAAAAGCCCGCGACACCGAAGGTCTCATAGCCACCGAGGTTTTCGAGCGCCCGACGAAACGGCTCGGAGCGCACGTCGATACAGAAGAGGGCTTGGGCGAGTGGCCGTGTCGCGGTGCTCAGGTGATGAGACGCATCGATGGCCGCAGCGCTCTCGATGTCACCGCCATCGCCCGTCGCCTGATTGTCCCGGTAGGCGTTGGCGATCTCGCAGAGCAGGACATTGCGATAACCTCGCTCCAGCGCGCTCAGCCAGATCGGCCCACGGGCCTGCGGCGGCAGGGCCTCGAGCCAGTGCGCAAGTCGAGCGATGCGCCGGCCGCCTTCTGCGCGCACCCGCTCGGCGCTCCAGCCAAGGTGCTGGACGAGTCGAAAGAGCGCCCAGATCCGCACGGCCTCGGTGCCACCACTGATGCGCCCATCCGCGGCCTGGATCTCGTCGGCCAGTCGCGTCCAGACGGCCGCGGGCGGACGCCTCCAGCCAACGATCATGGGGCGAGGCAAGCCGCCCCCGATGATGAAAGGTCGCCTCGCCCCTGATCGTTCCCTCTCCCCAACCCTCTCCCCAAACTCTCCCAGGGGGCGAGGGAGCGAACGTGCTTCGCGAGCTTCATTGCAAAGGCCGCGCGGCGTGCGCGGCGCTCGAGGTCCGGCGGCAGCCCGCCCCGTGCGAGGCGGGCGCGCACACGATACTCCTCCGGCCGCTCGGCAAAGTAGGCCCGGATCGCCGGCAGCGTGCCGCCGACACCTGCGCATCGGCGGCACGCTGCCGCAACGGCCTCTGCCTCCAGTTGCATGACGATCGCCAGGTATTTCGTCGGAGAGACGGGATGGCGCCGCTGCCAGTAGTCGTCCGGGTGATTGGCGCGCCAGCGGATCAGACCAGCCCAGCCTGGCTGGCGCGCTATGTGGCAGCCAAGGTACTCCTGCCAGCGCCGCCGGGGAATGCCGAGCCACCGCAACGCGCCGATGATCGCGTCCTCGGGTTGCGCCGGGGCCTGCGTCGCGGCGCGGTGCCACCGCGCACCGCTCGCTCCGGGCGTAAGATCCCAGCGGCCCAGATAGCGCCAGGCCTGGTAGAGGTCACGCTCGCGTTTCGGCATGCCCCAGACCGCCTGCCCCTGATCGACGAAGGCTGCAACCCAATGGATGAGCCGCTCGCCGAGCGCGGCCCGGATGCTCGTGCCCAAGATTTGATCGCACCAGTCAGCCAGCGTACCGGTCGCACCGAGCCCCAGATCCTGGCCCACCGGCCCGTCGCCCACCTCGGGCGCGTCGGCCTTATGCTGCTCGAGAGGGGCTTGATGGGCCCATGCCTCCTGCAGCGCCTGCCGCAACGCCGCCGCGGCGGTGGCCTCAGATCGGGCATCACGCAGAAGCCGCTCGCGTTGCCGCGAGGTCAGCCCCCGGTCGAGCCGCCACGGGCGACCCGACTCGTCGAGCTCCGCGGCCAGGGCCACGGCCGTCATCTCCTCGTCCGCGAGCAGCAGCAGGCGCCGCAGCACGGCCACAGCATCGAGAGCGCGGCCATCGCTCAGCGTCAGGGTGTCCGCGGCGACGGCCAGGTGCTCGTGAAGTGCGGCATCGAGATCGGCGTCGCCGATGCGCCCGTCGCGATACCAATCCTTGTAGGCCGCGAACGGGGCATAGCCGCGCCCCCCGATCCACGAGCCGGCAGCCTTCACACCCTCCGCAAAGCGCAGGTGCTGGAAACCGGAGAGCGGATTGCGTGAGATGAAGGTGCGAATCGGCCAATAGGGCGCGACGACCTCAGCGGCCAAGCCGGCGCGCGTGCGGATCTCGGCGCGGTCAGCACTGTCGATCTTGGGCACAGAATGCGACATGGACGGCGTTCCGGATGTTGGCGACGCGAGCGGAGAATGCCTAGCCCGCCGTCAGCCCGACACCGCTCAGCACCGCGGTTGGGGCCAGCCCGATGACGAGATCGGCCGCGACGAAGACGCCGAACAGCGCCAGCTCGCGCGGGGCCAGGTCTCGTTGGCGCGCCGCGAGCGGGCCCGGCTCGCCATAGTGCGTCTGGCGCAGCAGGCGCGCGACGACGCTGGCGCTGAGCAGCAACAATACGGCCAATGCCGACAGCGACGCGGTACCCTGACTGCCCATCAGCACGAGCCACCAGGCCGCGAAGCCGCCGAGTGCGGGCGTCTGCATCAGGGCCAGGAGCAACGTGGCAAGGACCAACGCCAGTCGCGGCGCCGCCGCGGCCAGGCCACCGAGCTCGCGCAGCGGCAAACCGAAGCTCGGACCCGGTAGCCTCACGGCAAGCAGCGCGAGGCCGGCGATGACGATCGCCAACGACAGGGCCTGCAGCGCCGCGCCGCTGTAGGCCGCGGCGGACGCGTTGCCGACACCGATGGCCACCAATGCCGCAGAGGCCATCGCGGCCAACGCAATCACGCGGCGCAGCTCATTCTGCGCGAAGGCACGCAAGGCGGCGTAGACCAGCGACAAGATGCCCCAGCTCGTGAGTAGCGGGGTGATCTCGGCCAAGGCCGGCGGGGCTTGGCCGAGCAACAGGATCAAGGCCGTGACCGGCAGCAGGGCGGCGACCAGGATGCGCTCTGGCGACCGACCCTCGGTGAGCAGGGAGAGGTACCAGCCATGGAGCGGAAACAGCGGCATGGCGACGCCTGAGCCGAGCAGCACGAGCCAGGGCCCGAGACCGGCTTCGCCGACCAGGGCGCCAACGGCAACCAATAGCGCCCCAATCAGCGGCAAGGGCGAAAGGCCGCTACCCGTCGAGGCCGAGTCGCGCGTCAGCCAAGCCGCGACGACGAGCCACGCCGCCCAGACCAGTCCCGCAGCTGGTCCCGCCGGGACGGCTGCGAGGAGCGCCAAGGTCCCAAGGAGCCAGAGTACGGCGCGCAACGACGAGGCCGAGTCGGCCTCGACACCGGCCGGCGCAGTGCCAATGGCAAAAGACAGGGCTGCGATCAGCGCGCCAAGGGCGACGGCGATCTCGGTCAGCGCGAGGCCCGAGCCCTCGGCCAGGGCCGCGAGCAGCGCCGCCGCCACAGCGACCAAGAGCGCCTGCGTGCCACGCCGCGCGACGCCGGAAGCCCTGCCGCGCAGGTGGTAGAGCGCGCCGCCGATGACCAGGAGCGGTAGCCAACTGCTGAAGAGGCCGAGGGCCGCACGTATCATCCGCTCCCCCGACCTATAGGTACCGATCG
Source organism: uncultured Chromatiaceae bacterium (assembly GCA_964583605.1). Taxonomy (GTDB): domain Bacteria; phylum Pseudomonadota; class Gammaproteobacteria; order Chromatiales; family Chromatiaceae; genus CAZOWL01. The sequence continues at coordinate 17,919 of CAZOWL010000050.1, forward strand.
ACCAGTCCGGCCAGCGCAACGGCGGGCCGTACGATCAGGGATCGGTAAAGGCCTTCGACGAAGAGGCCGCCATGCACCCAGACATAGGCGAGGTCATACCAGCGCTCGGTGCGAGCTCGGCGGTCGGCGCCCTCGGCACGCCGGAACGCGGCGAGCCAGCCGAGCAGGATGAGTCCCGTGGCGAGGACGATGGCGATGTAGAAGAGCGTCCAGTCGATCGTCGCAACAGCGGCCCCCCCGACCCCAGCGCCAACCCCAGCAGGATAGAGGAAGCTCTCGAAGGCGTGGCCGCCCCACATGTAGCCGAACACGACAACAAACAGCGTTGCCAGCATGAGCAAGGTCGCATTGAGGCTGCTGCGAGCCCCCGCGCGGTAGACGCTCAGCGCGGCCTGCGAGGCCGTCACCCAGCCGAAGAACAGGAGTACGATCGCCCCCTGGTGCTCCGGCAAGGAGATGCCCAGCATCTCGTGCATGCCGATCAAGATCAGCAGCGGCACCGCGATCGTCGCGCCCACCCCGATCCAGAGCGGGAGCCGGGGGTGGGGCCCGGTCCTCGGCTTCGGCTCCATGTTGGGGTTCCGGCGCGTCGCATGGACGACCCCGCCAGCACTGAGGAACAAGGCGGCCTTGAAGATCCCGTGCGCGGCCAGGTGGAAGATCGCCAGCGCGAAGGCCCCGAGCCCGGCCTCCATCATCATGTAGCCCATCTGACCAACGGTGGAGTAGCCGAGTGCGACGAAGATCAGCAGGTAGAGGAGGACGCCCATCAGCTGCCACAGCAGGAAGAGCTGGATCAGGTCGCCGGCCATCACCATCGCGAGCGTCACCGCGGTGGTCGCCGACAGCAGCGCGTAGAAGCGCCTGTAGCCGGCCTCGTCCTGCATATAGCGGCGTGAGTAGAGATGCACGATCAGACTGACGCCTGACACCAGCACGAGCATGACCGCCGTGAGGTGATCCATCACCAGCGCGAAACGCACCTCGACACCGCCGACAGCCAGCCAGGTCCACCCGCGGAGCGCCCACGGCCCAACGGCGACGACCAGCAACAGACCAAAGATGGCCAGCCCGAAGGCCACGAGCATCGCACCGCTTGCGACGGCCGCGGCCGAGCCACGCGGTTGCTCGGTTAGGGCCCTCTGCGCGAGGAACAGCGCCGCAGCGAGCGGAGCGAGAGGGACGAGTATTGGCAGCAACTCGTGCAAGCGATACTCCCAAGAGGTCCAGATCGGTGCTGAGCCCGATGCGACAGACATCGCCGATTAGGGTACGGAAGCACGCGTCAGATCAAAAATCGATTTTAGTATCCTTCTGCATTGATAATGATCGATGCATCCTTCCTGATGCCCTGCGCCTGAAAGCGCTCTGGATCGGCGAGAGGCCCTTGGCAGCCCAGCCTCCGGCGTAGCTCACCGGTCCCGGGGCGCGACGATCTGTTCTCGCGACGCTGTGGCGGATCCCGGGAGGCCGACGCCCGCGTCGTTGGGCCAATGCGGCGAACGAAGGCCCTCGGACGCCGCGGCTTGGCATCCTTCCGCCAGGCTAGGCCCGCGTTTGGATCTTGCCCCCGAGGTAGGCGCCGAGAAAGACGGTCAGGAACGCCCACCAGTCCAGTAGGAAGATGCCCGCCAAGGCCGAAACGAACAGCAGCAGCATACCGATGGTATCGGCACGACCGGTGGTGAGGAGATATCCGCTAACGCCAGCCAGAAGCAACAGCACGGCGTGCCCGATTAGATTCATGTAGAAGGCTCCAGGTCCAACAAACAAATGCTTACGCGCCGTCCGCGCAAGCCGCCGGGCGGATTATCGCACGAGCACGACCGCATCGGTCTGAACACCCGGCCGGAAGACGAGGCGCTCGCGAGCCAACGGGACTTCCCGCTCGAGCCACTCGTAGAGAGCTGACTCATGACATCCTCCGGGCGTAGCCCAGGCGCGTGGCACACCATTGGTTGGCGCGCAGGACTGACAGCCGCTTGCCCGACGCCGGTCCCCGGCCTATCCTCGTTCCCGGGACGGACAACGCCTCGTCAACGAGCGATCCAAAGCAAATCATTCCAGCAGAACCTCGTGACTATCCCCTCTCAGACAGCTCGCCTCGATTGGGCTGAGGCTCAGCCTCAGCGGACGCCCACCCTGGCGCGGCATCCGAACCGCTGGAAGGTGTTTGTCACCGTGCTCTTGCTCGCCGTCGTCATCGGGGTGTCGTTCGTCTATGGGCGCGATGCGGTCTACCGCGCCACGGCCTCGGTGCTGACCGTGAAGCCCAAGGCAGTGGATACGCTGAGCGCACCGGCCGATCTGGAGCACGTCGCGATCGAGCAACGTCTGCTGCTCGGCGAGGAGCTCCTCAGTCGCCTGGCCGATCGGCTGGCTGAAGACGCAGAGCCGACCATCGCCGAGCCTGACGCGCTCCGCCAGATGCTGAGCGTCGTGCCAGTCCCGGATACCAATCTCATCGAGCTGCGTGCCGAAGGCGATGCACCGGAGCTGTTGCAGCGGATGGTCAATCTCTGGGCGCAGCTCTACGAGGGCTTTCGCGCGGAGCAGGTCAGCGCGGTCACCGGACGCACCACGGCCGAGCTGGAGGATAAGCAGGCGCGGCTCGCGCGCAAGATCGAGGACGCGCGCGCCGAATTGAAGCGTTTTCGCGAGCAGCACGATATCGTCAGCCTGGAACGGGAAGAGAACCGCAGCCTGGCGTCGTTACGCGGCCTCAATGAGTCCCTGAACCAGGCGCGAGAGCGCTTGATCGAGGCGCAAGCGAGGCTCGAGTCGATTGATCGCGCCATCATGAGCGGTGAGACCGTTGTGCCTTCCGAACAGAAGGCTGACCTGGCCCGAATGGAGGTTCGCGTTCAGGGATTGCGAGATCGCCTCGGCCAGCTGACAGCGCGCTATACACCCCAATACATCGCCCAGCACCCAGATTTCAGGGATCTGCCGGAGCAGCTCGAAATCATGGAGCGCGAGCTCGAGCGCGCTGTGAAGCTTGCCCAGATCACGGTCCGGGATGAGGCCCAGCAGGAGCTGGTCGCCGCCGATGACACGGTGCGAGCGCTCGAGGCGGAGCTGGCCGGCGAACAGCGCCGCGTGCAGACATTCACGCAGCGCTTTCAGGAATTTCAGTCCTTGGAGGAGGAGCTGGCGCGCCTCGATGAGCTGTATGCCGACAACCGAGAACGCCTCGCGCAGATCCAGGTGCGCAACCTCGAGGAGTTCCCGCCGATGCAGGTGGTCGAGTGGGCGCATGTGCCGACGCGGCCGATTCGTCCGGACTACGCTCGAGACCTGCTTGTCGCACTGCTGGCGGCGTTGCTCGTGGCCTTGTTCGCCACCTGGCTTAGCGACTATCTGTCCGAGCGCGCGGATCGGCAGAGCGTCTATTTCGTCGGTGTACGAGGCGGCGCTCAAGGCCACCAGGCAAGCTTGGATGTCGGCTACAGCGAGCGGCCGCCGCTGGAGCACCACGGCCATCCGTCGGCACAGCTCACGGCACCGAGCCCGGACGACACCCAGGTCGCACCGCATCATCCGGACCTCCCGCGCGAGCTCGCCGCGGCGGAGATCCGGGCGTTACTGGAGCAGGCTGACGAGATGACGGCCGGCTATTGCGTCTTGCTCCTCGCCGGCATCTCCCCGGGCGAGCTCGAGCTCATGCGCGGCGATTGCTTCGACGAGACAGCGGAGACGGTGTCCGTGCCTGGCCAGGCACCGCGACAGCTCGCGCTGGCGCCACCGGTCTGGCACCGGCTGGAACCGTTTCTAACCCAGCTCGAGACGGACGGCGTGCGTCTGTCGGCCACGGAGCTGGATGCGCGGATCCAAGCGGCAGCCTCAGCGGCCCACCTCAGCGCGCCAAAGAGTGTGAACGCCTTGAGTATCTGGCACAGCTATGTCCTCTATCTGGTCGGTCAGGGCATCGGATTTGGGCAGCTGCAAGACCGCGTCGGGCCGATCCCAGGCGCGATCCGGCCGGCCCTCGCCGCGTACTCCCCCTCCGGCCTCCAGGCCGAGCCCTCGCCGCCGGCCGACTGGGTCCACCCGGCACTACTCCTGTAACCCTCGCAACACAGGGCGCATCCGGATGGAGCTGATCACGAATGCCGTCAGCGCTTTGAACGGGCTCGTCTGGGGCCCGCCGATGCTGGTGCTGATCTTGGGGACGGGTCTGTACCTGACGATCGGCCTGCGCTTCATGCCGCTGCGCCATATCGGCTACGGGTTCCGCATGCTCTGGCGCGGGCGGGTCGCACAGGGGGCAGGCGACATCACCCCGTTCAATGCCCTGATGACATCCTTGTCGGCAACGATCGGCACCGGGAACATCGCGGGCGTCGCAACCGCCATCGCCGTAGGCGGACCCGGTGCCTTGTTCTGGATGTGGTGCACGGCCCTGGTCGGGATGGCCACGAAGTACGCCGAGGCGGTGTTGGCCGTCAAGTATCGCGAGGTGGACGCGAATGGCCTCCACGTCGGCGGCCCGATGTACTACATCCGCAACGGCTTGGGCACGCAATGGACGTGGCTCGCCGTCGCATTCGCGGTATTCGGCGGCGCGGCAGGATTCGGCATCGGCAACATGGTGCAGGCCAACTCGGTCGCAGATGTCCTGGCCAGCGACTTCGCGATACCCAATTGGTTGACCGGGCTCGCGATGGCGCTGTTGGTCGGCCTGGTGCTGATCGGCGGCATCCGCTGGATCGCCGAGGTCGCCGGTCGGCTGGTCCCCTTCATGGCCATCGCCTATCTCGCCGGGGGGCTGTTGGTGCTCGCCGTCAACATCACCGACATACCGCAGGCGATTCAGCAGATCGTCATCCAGGCCTTCACGCCGACCGCCGCGGTTGGCGGATTCGCCGGGGCAGGCATCATGCTCGCCATCCAGATGGGCGTGGCGCGCGGCATCTTCTCGAACGAGGCCGGGCTCGGCAGTGCGCCGATGGCCCACGCCGCGGCCCGAACCAATGACCCGATCGCGCAAGGCACCGTTGGGATGCTCGGCACCTTCATCGATACCCTCATCATCTGCAGCATCACCGGGCTCGTCATCATGGTCTCGGGGGCTTGGTCATCAGGCGAGACCGGGGCCTCGCTGTCAGCGACCGCATTCGATGCCGGTCTGCCGGGGGTCGGCGGCTACATCGTGGGCCTGGGACTGACCCTGTTCGCGTTCACGACAGTGCTGGGCTGGAGCGTCTACGGCGAGCGCTGCATCGAGTATCTGTTCGGCGTGCGCGCCATCATCCCGTTTCGACTCCTGTGGGTCGCCGCGATACCCGTCGGCGCCATCGTCAAGCTGGATTTCGTCTGGCTGGTCGCCGACACCTTGAATGCCCTGATGGCGATCCCGAACCTCATTGCTCTATTGCTTCTCTCGCCGGTGGTGTTCCGCTTGACGCGGGAGCGTTTCGCCCGCTAGAGGACGTCTTTCCTACGATCACGCCAACAGGAAGTGCCGATGCCATCGTCGCGAGGGGAGGTACCGTTACCGCCGTTACCCAGGACCGAATCCGGCGCGTTGCGCCGCATCGGCGTGGAGCTGGAGATGGGCGGGCTCGAGCTCGATGTCGTCGTCGCCATCGTCGCCGCGCATCTCAAAGGCGCAGTCGAGACGCGCGGCCGCTACGAGCAAGCGGTGATCGGCGACCCCGCCGGTCCATGGCTGGTGGAGATCGACTTCTCCTTGCTCAAGGAGCTCGGTCGGCAGGAGCGCGACCCCGCGGATCCACTCGCTGGACTCGCAGAGGCCGGTGAGGACCTCGTGCGCAGCGCAAGCTCCTGGCTGGTGCCGATCGAGGTCGTGAGTCCGCCGCTCTCGCTCCCGCGGCTGGCTGACGTGGACGGTCTGATCGCGCGCCTGCGCGATGCGGGCGCCCTTGGCACCGGGGGAGGGATTGTGTACGCATTCGGCCTGCAACTGAACCCCGAGATGCCTGCGACCGATCCCGATACGATCAGGCGTTATCTGCAGGCCTTTCTCTGCCTGTTTCCCTGGCTGCAGCAACGGGCCAAGGTCGACCTCACCCGACGGCTGACGACCTTCGTCGATCCCTTCGAGGCCGCCTATATCAGGCAGGTCATGAGCGCTGAGTATCGACCGGGGTTGGGTAACCTGATCGATGATTATCTCCGCGCGAATCCGACACGGAATCGCGCCCTCGATCTGTTACCCCTGTTCCTCCATCTCGACGAGGCGCGGGTACGGCGCGTCGTCACAGACCCACGCGTCAAGCCTCGCCCTGCCCTGCACTACCGGCTCCCGAACTGCGAGATCGATCGCCCCGGGTGGGGTTTGCGACCTGTTTGGGAGGACTGGCTGCAGGTCGAGCACCTGGCCACCGATCCGGAGCGGCTCGCAGAGGCGTGCCAAGCCTATTCCGGCTTTCTTGATCGCCCGCTCGCCGGCCTGATCGACAGCTGGGCGGAAGAGGTGACCCGGTGGATCAAACCGCCCGAGGACCTCTGATCGCCATCACCGGACCGCGCCGCGGCGGGCGCGCGCCTCGGCACCTCGTCGCGCTGGCGCTACGCCTAGCCGGCGCCCGGGTGCAGCACCTTGATCCACAGCGCCACGCCCCTTCCGAGCCGATCCATGCACTCGTGATCACTGGCGGGCACGACATCGAGCCGGTCCTGTATGCCGAAGCCCCTACCATCACCAGCTACTACGACAAGGAACGCGACGCCTTCGAGTCACGCATGATCGATGAAGCGCTCGAGGACGGACTTCCCCTGCTCGGCATCTGCCGCGGGGCGCAATTGCTCAACGTCCGCATGGGCGGGAACCTGTTCCAAGAGCTGCGCTCCCGGAGGGTGCGGACGTCGAATCAGCGCACCATCCTGCCGCTGAAGACACTGATGATCGAAGAGGGTACGCGACTCAACGCCCTCCTGGGCGGGACCCGTTCACGGATCAACAGCTTGCACAATCAGGGCATCGACAGGGTCGGTCGCGGCCTAACCGTCTCTGGGCGCGACCTCGACGGCATTGTCCAGGCCATCGAAGCGCCGGGACAGGCCTTTCTTCTCGGCGTTCAGTGGCACCCGGAATTCCTGCTCTTCAATCGACACCAGCGACGCCTGTTTAGCGCGTTGGTCGCCGCGGCGCAGCAGAGGCTTGCCGGCGACGATTGAGCTCGCCGCGGCTGGTGGAGCGCGTCCTCGCCCTGTTCTAGGTCGCCTTCCGGCGAGCTCGGGTGCTGGCCTAAACAGAGACACCCCGCGCCGCGCTCCTTGCTGCCGATCCGGATCCGCTCCCCCGAGATGTGACCCAAAATGTGACCCGAAATGTGACAGGGCTCCGCTCATCCGCAAACGGCGATGGTCTGTACAGGCCGAAACCGGGAGTCTGTCGAGACTTCGCGACGTCGCCTCGATTAGAGTCGGGACACGCGACAACGGCACAAGGCGGCCAAAGACCACCGCGGGGCGGGCACCACGACCACGCCGACGGCTCGCGACCAGACCGACGGCTAAAGTCGGCTGCCAACGCGCCGATGAAGGGGATACCCGCAACGAGGGCGATTCAAGCAGGGAGATGACGCACCTGCGATGCCTGGCCCGGAGGGGCCCGGTCGGTGCGCATCAGGAGCCACGTTGACGCCAACGGGGCAACACGCACGGAGGCCGGGATCCGGATCACGAGACAATACGGAACCATACACGGAGAAGGCAGGACATGGATCTGGCGACACTGCTCGGGCTAGTCGGGGCGCTCGCCGCTATCTCCGTCTCGATTCTCATGGGCGGGAGCGCCGGCACCTTCATGAACGTGCCCGGCCTGATCATCGTGATCGGCGGCACCTTCGCGGTGACCCTGATGAAATTCCCGCTCGATCACACACTCGGGGCGGTCAATATCGGGATGAAGGCCTTCCTGTATAAGCCGGAGCGAGCCTCGGAATTGATCGCTCAGAGTGTCGAGCTCGCAACGATTGCGCGCAAAGAGGGTCTGCTGGGCCTTGAGCAGGTCGAGGTGCAGAACGCCTTTCTCCGCAAGGGGGTCCAATTCGTCGTGGACGGGCACGAGCCAGAGCTCGTCGAGCGCATGCTCTCCAAAGACATCGATCTGACGATCGAGCGTAACGAAGAGGGCATCAAGATCTTCAGGGCCATCGGCGATGTGGCGCCAGCGATGGGCATGATCGGTACACTCATCGGCCTCGTGCAGATGATGGCCAACATGGATGACCCTAAGGCGATCGGCCCGGCGATGGCCGTCGCCCTATTGACCACCCTCTACGGCGCCGTGATCGCCAGCGCAATCGCGCTGCCGATTGCCGACAAGCTATCGCACCGCAGCCGAGAGGAGCGCAACCATCGATCGCTGGTTCTCGAGAGCATCCGCTCGATCCAGGAGGGCATGAACCCGCGGGTGATGGAGCAACTGCTCGATAGCTATCTGCCGAGCAAGAAGAAGGGCAAGGACGGCGGTCAGGCGCAGGACAAGGCCGCCTAGCTAACGATCATGGGACGAGCCGAGCCGCCCCGGATGATGAAAGTTCGCCTCGCCCCTGATCGTTCCCTCACCTCAACCCTCTCCCAGAGGGCGAGGGAGCGAACGTGCTGCGCGGATTTCATCGTAAATGCCGAGCGGGATCGCGGGCTGAACCATGTCTGACCAGGCAACCGAGGCGGGCAGCCCGGCGTGGGTCATGACCTTCGCCGACCTGATGTCGCTCCTCTTGGCCTTTTTCGTGCTGCTCTTCTCTTTCTCCGAGTTGGACAAACAGAAGTACAAGCAGGTGGCGGGATCCATGCGGGACGCCTTCGGTGTGCAACAGGAGGTGCGCGTCAAGGATCCGCCGAAGGGTCTGAACATCATCGCACGCGAGTTCAGCCCAGGTGTCCCGCGACCGACGCCGCTCAACGAGGTGCGCCAATTCACGACGAAGGATTCCCTGCCCTACCCGCAGATATTCGAATCGACGCGCCCAGCGCCGACAAGAATCCCGACGATCGATGAGCGCCAGCTCGAAGACAGGTCTCGGCTCGAGAGGGCGCTGAGGCCGGAGATCGACGCCGGGCTGATCGAGCTCGAGATGGAGGATCATCGCATCATCCTGCGCATCAAAGAGAAGGGCGTGTTTCCCTCCGGCAGCGACCGCTTGGAGCGGGATTTTCTGCCCATCATGGCACGGCTCGGCGATACCCTCGTTGAGACAAGCGGGGAGATTATCGTCGCCGGGCACACGGACAACGTGCCCATCAGGAACTCGCGCTTCCGCTCCAATTGGGAGCTCTCTGCCGGGCGGGCCTTGACGGTGGCGCACGTCTTCTTCGAGCGCTCGGATTCCCTCGCACCACGGCTACACCTCGAGGCGCACGCGGAGCATGGGCCGGTCGACAGCAACGAGACGCCGGAGGGACGCGCCAGGAATCGACGTGTGGAGATCTCCCTCGTCTACGACGCAGATCCTGTGGGAAGCATCGGCGGCCCAGATGGCCCGCGCTCCGCTCCAGCTCGTGAGAGACTACAGGAGGGCAACATGATCAGCGCACCCGAGGCCGGTCGGGCCACCCCGGAGGCCGGCGTGGGCGCACTCGGCATTGCACCGCCGCAATCCGAATCATGACCCAGACGATGCGAGGCATGGAGCTACCCGAGCGCCGGCGTTTCTGTCGGATTGAAGATGAGGTCTTTCTGCAGGTCCGACAGGTAGAAGATGCGGCCGGCCATGTCGCGGGCTCGGCACAGGCGGTTGCCTCGCGGCCCTTCGCTGTGCTATCCGAGCTCGCTGAGCAGCGCGAGGCCCTTCGCGTGCTGCTGCGCGAGATCCGCTCGGAGTCACCGAGGATCGCGCGCTGCCTGGCCGCAATCGAGGAGCGCGTCAGCGCCATCGAGACGGCCGTCCTCTTGGATCAGCTGGGCGGTTGCGCCGAGCTGCGCCGATCGGTCAAGCTCAGCGCCGCAGGCATGTCCTTCGGCAGCCGCACAGCCTACGAGCCCGACACCATCCTTCTGCTCGAGATGCTTCTGCTACCGGCACTGACGGGGATCGTGAGCCATGGTCGCGTGCTCCGCTGCACCCGCCAGTTCGGTCGGGACGGTCAATCGCCCTACCTCACGAGCGTGGAATTCGTCGACATGAGGGACTCGACCCGTGACCTTATCATTCGCCATGTGCTGGCGCACCAGAGCCATCGACTGCGGCACGGCAAGGCATCATAGGTGCCTCACCGCCCGATCTAGCCGGTGTCCCAATTGGCTGGCGCCACTCGCCGCCCTCCTTCTTATCGCCCTCCCCCTTCTCTCGCCGCTGCTTGGCGAGGAACTGGTCCCGGAAACGGACCAGACCATGGTCATCGATCTGCGCTACCGAACGGCCGATGAGGTCCTGCAGGCCCTCGCGCCGCACACCGCGGGCCGTGCGGTCAGCCTGTCGGCAACCGAGGATCGCCTCCTGCTCCGGGGCCCCACACGCGATCTCGGGGTTCTCATCGATTTGATCTTCGCCATCGATATTCCAACACGCCAGTTCTGGGTCACGACAGCCGTCGACCACAACCCGCCCAGCGCGGATGACTCCGGTCCCTATGGCCTGCCACCGCTGGCGGAGCATTTCGCGACGGCCCAGCGCAACGCGGGGCAGCGGGCTATCCGCCCAGCTCTGTCCTCGACTGACCATTGGCGGACGGGACATCGACCCTTTCAGCGTGTCATGGTCCAAGAGGGGGAATGGGCCTCGTTCGGCGTGCACGCGTACCCGGCCGCGCCGGCACGGCCGGCTAGGCTTCAAGTGACGCCGCAACTTGAGGTGACGGCACTGATACCACCGCCCAGCCGCACCGACCAGCCGGTCAGCGGCTTTCGCGTGCGACCACGTCTCACCGGAGAGCAGGTCAGGTTGGAGATCGCGATGCTCGACTCGCCTGCGCATCGGTACGCACCTGCCCCCTGGCTGCGATCGCTGGCGACGAGCCTCACCGCAAGGGTTGGCGAGTGGCTCCTGATCTGGGCGGCCGATAGCGCAGAAGCCCCGGAGGCGACAGCTGACTCGATCGCACGAACCCGCGGCGGCGGTCTGCCCAGCATCTGGATCAGGATCGATCTCGCTAACGATCATGGGGCGAGGCGAGCCACCCCCGACCATGAAACGTCGCCTCGCCCCTGATCGTTCCCTCACCCCAACCCTCTCCCAGAGGGCGAGGGAGCGAAGGTGCTACGCGATTTTCATGGTAACGATCATGGGGCGAGCCACCCCAGACCATGAAATGTCGCCTCGCCCCTGATCGTTCCCTCACCCCAACCCTCTCCCAGAGGGCGAGGGGGCGAACGTGCTTCGCGAATTTCATAGTAACGCTGACACCCCATAACCAACGGGCGCGGGCCGATGCTGGCGTTGCGCCCCTTTTGCTCCCCCTGGCCGGAGCACTGGCCTAACCGCGACCCTCGCCGAGGCCGCGACGATTCGGACACACAACCCCTACGGTATCAAAGTTGCTGCCTACTGCGCAGGAATCTCATGGGCGCCAAAATCCCGGCGCCCCCGTCGTTGTGCCGACTCCCTGTGAGACAAGCCCATGTATGCGACAGCTCAAGCCTGCACCATGAACCACCAACCCCGGCGGACGCAAGCCGCCGGGCAGGATACGCGCCGCAGACCCGTCTTCGCCATTGCCCTAGCCTTGCTGGCCTGTTACGGCGCCGCGCCCGCCAACGAGATTCAGGATCTCGACAGCCTGCGCATCGCCGTGGAATCCTTCGTCGCAGCACAAGTGCCCTCGCGCGGCAGGGAGCGCACCGTCGAGGTAGCGAACTTGGATTCGCGCCTGCGCCTGACTCGGTGCGGCGACGGACTCCGCACCTTCTTCGCCCCCGGCTCCCGCACTGGAAGCCGGCGCACCGTCGGCGTGAGCTGCCCTGGACCCAAGCCCTGGACAGTCTATGTGTCAGTGCGGATCATTGAGCATGGCGAGGTGCTCGTGGCCGCGCGATCCGTGCCGCGCGGCGCAGTATTGACCGCCGAAGATCTGGTGATCGAGGAGCGCGACCTCGAGGAGAGTCCAACCGGTTATCTGACCGACCCAGCTCAAGCGCTCGGCTTGCGGACGACGCGCCCACTGCGGCTCGGACTCCCGGTGACGCGCTCGCTACTGGAGGAAATTCAGATCGTCGAGCGCGGCCAGCGCGTCTGGCTGGTGGCCGAGTCAGCACATCTCGCCGTGCGCATGGCCGGGACCGCAATGGAGGACGGCGCACCAGGAGATCGGATACGCGTACAGAACAGCGTGAGCAAGAAGGTCCTCGATGGCGTGGTGGGCGATGACGGCGTCGTGCGCGTGGGCCTGTGAGCGGCCTGCTCAACGCCGCCTGCTCGACGCCGCCTTCTACGCGCCCGAGAGGTCCTCACCCGGGCCAACGCCGAGGCTCGCGCACCTCCTCTAACGATCATGGGGCGAGGCGAGCCACCCCCGACCATGAAACGTCGCCTCGCC
>CAZOWL010000051.1:0-30166 GCA_964583605.1 uncultured Chromatiaceae bacterium
GCGTTTCCAGATGGGCATCGAGGGCATCCAACTGCGCCTCGTCGAGGGCACAGGCTAGGGTGTTCAATTTGGCTCTTTTCACGCACTTTTTTGTCCGACAGTCCCGTGACGCCAGGATGCCTCGCGGCATGACGCAAAGTATTGATATATAAGTTAAAATATGCATAATCGCAACAGACAGAAACTGCGTGAGTCCTTCAACCGAAAAGCCGGCCAAATTGAACTACCTAGGCACAGGCACTCCCTTGAAAGCCGACATGGACCAAGGCGTCGAGACCGCCTTGTTGATAGCGTTTGAAGTGGTTGCGCACCGTATTGGGGTCAACCTGCAGGACCTCGGCCACCTCTTCAGCCCGCCAGCCCGTGGCCAGTAGCACCACCGCCTTGATGCGGTCGGCCTCGCGCTTGTCGCGGGTTTTGCGATGGGCCCCCCGCAGTTCCGCGAGCTTCTCAGCCCCGAGCGTATAATCGTTCATGCGGCCAAGGGTAAAACATCTTCAGCCTGTTGCGCTAGAGTCTTGAGAGAAAATATGAGATGAGAGCGGTATAGCTTGCTGGCGGGAAAGCAAATTCACGAAATTCAACCAGTGAAGTTTGATGGGGATCCAGTGGACCCTGGAAACAAGATTCCTCTAACGCCAGCAGAACATGCTCCGGCAACGACTTGGTGGAATCAACTTCTCCGCGATCTGAGTGGAAATTGAAAGTGAAGCGCGCCCTCGACCGTTTCAATAAGCGACCTCCGGCGACCCCGGAGCAAATTGCGGCATTCTCTATCGCAGCGGGTTTCAGTCTCCCACAGGAATACGTAGTTTTCCTAAAGCAGACCAATGGCGGGGAAGGAATTATAGGACAGAATGCATACCTGATTCTTTTCGCCGTTGACGAATTGATGTCGTTGAATGAGGCATATCAAGTCGAACACTATGTGCCTGGCCTATTGATTTTTGGGTCTGATGGAGGTGGTGAAGCTTTTGCTTTTAATGTCAGAGACGCCATGCGCATCGTTCGGGTGCCATTCGTTGGCATGGGTCCATCGACAATCGAACCGATTGCCGATGATTTCATGTCCTTCATCAAGTACCTCTCGGAGCAATAACCCAGCCATGATGATGCTCGACCGCAAAACTGAGCGAGACCTTGCGGGCAAGGAAATATTCGAAATTCAACCTGTCATTCTTGGTGGAAGTCCCACCGATCCAGAGAACAAGATCGTTCTTAACCGGGAAGATCACATAAAGGCGGTAAATTATTGGAATCGAATTATCTGCGACTTGCGTAAGAACAGCCGCTTCTAACTGCGTGGAGAAATAGGGGCGCGCCACGGATATGATGAGATTCGGCGATTATGGCCCGATTATGTGGGTCCAGGTAGCCAAGGTACGGGTGAGCGTGGCGCCGATCCCCAACAGGGCGCCTGCGGCGAGCCAGAGCCAGAGGCGGAAGCTGGATATCTCGCCGCAAGGTGAACCGCGCGGCACTGCGGTAGGGGATGGGGCGGCAGGTGCGGGTCCGATTGCAGCAGGCCCCCGCAACTTGGCCGCGGTCTGCATTACCACGTCCCGCAGCGCGCCGTTCTGCCCCTCGATCAGGCTCTCCATGTCTGCCTTCCATGCCTCGCGTGGCGCCTTCTGCTCCTCGATGAATGTCGCTCGATCCTTGAGGGAGACCTGCTCTAACCAGTGCGCCTGGGCCTGGGCGATCTGCTCGATCTCGGCAACGGCATCCCGGGTCGCCTCGCGGATCGCCACTGCGGCCGGCTGAGGGAAAACAGGGACGTACCACGGATTACCGCCGAGTGGTCTGGCAATACTCACAGATGCGCGAATCTACCGATTTTGAGCCAACAGCCTCAGATGCACCATGCCTCGAATGTCCGCTTTCTGGGAGCGTGCTGGATCGCCTGCGTAGCCGGTGATGTCCGCTACGCGATAGACATGCGGAGTCATAGCCGTCGCCCCTCACGTCTGCTCTGGGCCGGCGCAGCGGACAGACGAAAGATCGAACTGGCGGCTGGTGACACGACTGTTGGGTCTACCCCTTGTTGCACGCCGGGATCGACCCGGCCGCAGCAGGGCTGTTGCGGATCGCAGACTGTCCGGCCTGGGAGGTCCCGTTATACGATCTGACCAATGTCCCGACCTTGCTGCGAGCGCGGCGACTGCGCCGGCTGGTCGCCGACCTGCAGTCCGCCCGCGGTGTTCAGGCAGACAGGATCAGCGACGCACTGCTCGTCAAGCTCGCCGCCAACGACTATCGGTTGGTGTGGAGTACCCATCATCTGGTAGTCGATGCATACTGTTGGCGCATCCTGCTCGAGGACCTGAGCCTGGCGTATCAGCATCCCGACGCCGAGCTGCCGCGGGCCACCGGCTTCGATCGTTACCTGGCGGTGATCGAGCGCGATTTCGCCCTCGCCGGCGAGCGCCATCGACCCGCCTGGGAGAAGCTGGCCAATGCGCCTCGCCTCGTCCTGCCGTGCCGCGGGGAGGACAACGAGGAGCGTCGGCTGGCCACCCTGGTCCAGCGCGTCGATGCAGAGAAGACGAGCCGCCTATTGGATGCGACGCGCGCCGGTGACGGCTACAACCTCCACCTGCTGCTGCTGACCGCGCTCTGCCTGGGCCTGCGTTCCTGGGCAGGCACCGATCGGGTGAGCCTCGACATCATCTCGAACGGGCGCGACATCGATCCGACGGTCGATTTCTCGCGCACCATCGGGTGGTTCGCTACCCATAACCCATTTGCGGTCGAGCTCGACGGCGAGGGCATCGACGCCCTGCGCCGAGTCGACGCTGCCTGGCAGTCGCACAAGGAGATCAGCCCCTATTTTGTCGAGGCATGTAATCGGTCACTCGACAGCGAGAACGATCCACTGCGCGGCTACAACGACAATGCAGTGCTCTATAACTTCCTTGGGATGTTCGACAGCATGTCCATACCGGACGACTGGCATGTGCTGGGCGCTGCCGGTCAGGATCGCGCAGGCTGCAACAGGCGCACACACGATATCGAGTTCGAAGCCATGGTCCTACATGGTCGGCTCATGGTCAGCTGGCACTACGGCCAGGCACTCTTCTCGCGTGGTGTTATGAGGCGCTTGGCGTCAAGCGTCGAGGGGCATCTGCTCGGCCTGGCCGAACGGCTTGTGCGAGAGCCCTGATGGTACCTGAGTCGATAGGCTCCGCCGTTTCGGATCGCTCGGGTGGCCCCGCACGCCATTCCAAGTCGTCGGCCACAAAGACCTCCTCGCCCGGCCTTGTCAGGTAGTCGGCGAGAGACAGCCCGAACAGTAGCGACAGCCAGACCAGGCCGCCCGGCGCGGCCAGGTGTTCCCGTGCACTGCTACGATTGAGATGCATGAAGTAGACGGCGATCAGCAATACCTTGGCCGCGGCGATACTCGCGGCGGCGATCGGATTCCAGATCCCCATGGGTATCCATGCGAGCCAGACGCTCAGCGCGAGCAGTGCGAGCAGCGCGAGCTCGTCTCGCGTGTCATCGCGAAACGAGCTGCCATTCCCCAAGCAAAGTGGGCGGGCGCCTCCAATGCACCGTCCGCCTCGCCCGAGGGAGCCTACGAGGCGGCCATGGCGATCTGGGGACTGGAGAGCGCGGCGCATGGCACCGAAGCGGCACCTGTACTGGGCCGGCGTAAGGCCGACCTTGCGGCGAAACAGGCGACCGAAGAAGCTGCCGTCCTCGTAGCCTACCTCGTTGGCAACAGCTTCGACCGGTAGCTCGGTGGCCTCCAAGTAGAGGGCTACATTCTGCCAAGAGGTACCACCGCCGGCCATGACGAGCCGCTGGCTCTTTCCGGTCACGACGAGGGCACGGTCGGGCAACAGCCGGATACCGGGGTAACGGCGCGCCAAGACCTCACAATAGCCCCAGTGGGTCGTGGCCTCATGCCCGTCGAGCAGACCGGTCTCATCAGTGGCTCCCCGGGGGATCCGGTCATGCGGAACGCCCAATCCCGGCCAACGCCGGAGAAGACGTCATACATCCCGTAGAGGGTGGAAGCGGTGATCTCCGGGATGGCGAGCACGGCGACGGTGACGGGCGCGTTGGTGGCCGGCATGGCAGATTCAGCAGTTTTTTGTCCGGAATGACTTTACCATGAAAATCGCGTAGCACCTTCGCTCCCTCGCCCTCTGGGAGAGGGTTGGGGTGAGGGAACGATCAGGGACGAGGCGGCGTTTCATCATCTGGGGTGGCTCGCCTCGCCCCATCATCGTTAGCACTGACCCCCAGGCAGGCCTACTCTATCGGCCATGGAGCGCATGGGGCGCTCCGCCGCAGCGGAGGACAGACCAGTGCCTACGCCCATTGACGTGATTCTCGATCCGACGTCGCGATTCATCTTGGCCCTCTACGGGGGCCTCGTACTCTGGGAGCATCTCGCCCCCGGCCGGCCACTGCCCCGGTTGCGGGGCTGGCGCCTACGAGGGCTTGCCTCCTTCGGGGTGTACTTCTTCGTCGCCTCGTACCTGCCGTTACTCTGGGACAGCCACTTGGCGGCCTACCGGCTTGTGGATCTGACCGGGCTCGGCACTTTGGGAGGCATCACCGCAGGCCTGCTCGTGTACGAGACCCTGGCCTACGGCTGGCACCGGGCCATGCATGCCTCGCCGCTGCTGTGGCGGGTATTCCACCAGATGCACCACAGCGCCGAGCGGCTGGATACCTCTACGGGGCGTTCTGGCTCAGCCCGGCAGACATGGTAGTCTGGACCTTGTTGGGCAGCCTGTCGCTGGTGCTGGTGATCGGGATCGCGCCCGCGGCGGCCACCTCAGTGGCGCTGCTGATAACCTTCCTTGCGATGCTCCAGCACGCCAACATCCGCACACCGCGCTGGCTCGGGTACCTGATTCAGCGTCCGGAAAGCCATACCATCCATCACGGGCGCGGTGTCCATGCGCACAACTACGCGGACCTGCCGGTTTTCGACATGCTTTTTGGCACCTTCCGCAACCCAAAAGGCTTCACGTTGGAGACAGGATTCTACGACGGTGCCTCGGCACGGCTCGGGGACAAGCTGTTGTTCCGGGACTTGAGCCGGATGGAGCCCGAGCCTGCAAGGTTCTTTGGTGAAATCGTGCGTTGAGTCCAAGTTCCTCGGCGCACGTCCGCCGCCAGCGGGGGCCGTTTCGCCGAGGCCGTGGGAGGAGGGATAAAAAACCCGCCTCTCCTCCCAACCCCCTCCCCCGCCACTGCCTATTGCCCACACTGAACACTGTCAACTCCAACAGTGACTCAAGTCTTTGTTTTCAGGATGCCTGCGCTGTCATAGTCCACGAATTGCAAGGGCGTCGCGCACTGTGACATGGAAGTCCGCTCCCCGGAGCGAGGCATGGCAGAACTTGACGCAGCCGGTGGATGTCGTGGTCCGCCGGAATAGGCCGACAGCCTTCAAGCGGCGGGCGCGCGCAGAGGACCAACGACTGTGACCGGCAACCGTGCCATCCTGGAAAAGACGCTCGGGGCGCTGCGACAGGCAGGGAATCGCCTTGGTCTTCCAACCCTCATTACAATGCAGCAACATGGAGGCTGATTGACCATGGATACGGCCATGCGGAATCCACAGCTGGAACTGGCGCGGGAGTTCGTCCGCGCCACCGACCACAGCGTCTTCCTGACCGGTAAGGCCGGCACGGGCAAGACGACCTTCCTGCATGCGCTCAAGGCCGACTGCCCGAAGCGCATGATCGTCACCGCACCGACCGGGGTCGCGGCGATCAATGCCGGCGGCGTGACACTGCATTCGTTCTTTCAGCTCCCGTTCGGCCCCTTCGTACCGGGCGGCGACTCGGAGCGCCAGACCGCGGCGCAACGGCTGACCCGTCAGAAGCGCGACATCATCCGCAGCCTGGATCTGCTCGTCATCGACGAGATCAGCATGGTCCGCGGCGACCTCCTCGACGCCGTGGACTTCGTGCTACGCCGAGAGCGCCGCTCGGACCTGCCCTTCGGCGGCGTGCAGCTCCTGATGATCGGCGACCTGCATCAGCTCCCACCCGTCGTGCGCGACGACGACTGGGCCATCCTGAAAGACTTCTACGACTCCGGTTACTTCTTCAGCAGCCGGGCCTTGCAGGCAACGGCGCTGGTGCCGATCGACCTCAAGCACATTTACCGGCAGTCCGACGCGGACTTCATCGAGCTGCTGAATCGAGTCCGGAACAACCGCCTGGACGAGGCCACGCTGGAGCGGCTCAACTCCCGCCACCGGCCCGGCTTCAGGCCGGACGGTGCGAACGGCTGGATCACGCTGACGACGCACAACCGCAGCGCCGATCAGATCAACGAGGCGCGCCTGCGCGCCCTCGGCGGCAAGCCCCGGACCTTCACGGCGCGCATCGAAGGCGACTACCCCGAGCACAGCTGGCCCACGGCGCAGACGCTGACCCTGAAGCCGGGTGCGCAGGTCATGTTCGTGCGCAACGACGGCGCTGCGGACAGGCGCTGGTTCAACGGCAAGATCGGCACCGTGACGAAGCTCACGCACGAGTGCATCCTCGTGCGCTGCCCGAATGAGGAGGCCCATCTCGAGGTCGAGCCGGTGAACTGGGAGAACGTCCAGTACCGCCTCGACGATGAGACCAAGGAGATCACCGCCGAGGTCATCGGCACCTTCACCCAGTACCCGCTGCGCCTCGCCTGGGCCATCACGATTCACAAGAGCCAGGGGCTGACCTTCGAGCGCGCCGTCATCGACGCCGGGGCGGCCTTCTCCCACGGGCAGGTCTACGTGGCCCTGAGCCGTTGCAAAACCTTCGAGGGCCTGGTGCTCTCGAGCCCGATCCCGCCCCGCGCGGTCATGACCGATCGGGCCGTCGCCCACTATGTCGACGAAGCCACCCGCCATCCGCCGGACCGCGCCCAGCTCGAGCGCGCGCGCATCGCCTACCAGCAGCGGCTGCTCGAGGCCTGCTGGGACTTCGGCGATCTCGGCGCCCGGCTGCGGCGGCTTCGCGGTCTGCTGCGCGAGAACGAGCGGGTCATCGACGCGCGCGGCCTCGAGGCCATCGACGCGGTCAGCCGCCAGACCCTGGTCGAGGTCGTGACGGTCGGCGAGAAATTCCGCCGTCAGCTCCGCTCGCTCTACCGCGAAGACCAAGTCCCGGAGGACGACCCCCGGGTACAGGAGCGTATCGGCAAGGCGGCCGCCTATTTCGCCGGCAAGCTGGCCGAAGGGCTCGTCCCCTGGCTCGGCTCCTTCGCCGTCGAGACCGACAACAAGGCGCTCGGCAAGACGCTGCGCCAGACCGAGGACGCGCTGCGCCAGGCGCTCGCGCTCAAGAGCGCCGCCATCGAGAGCTGCCGGGAGGGGTTCTCGACGACCGCGTATCTTGCGGCCGTGGCCAAGGCCCGACTCGACGCCCCGCGGCGGACAGCACCCAGGCCCGGCACAGCCCCTGAGGCGGCCGGCAACGACACCGAGCACCCGACGCTGCTGGCGGCGCTGCGGCGCTGGCGTGCCGACAAGGCCGAAGCCGAAGAACAAGCCGGCGAGACCCGCTACCGCACCCTGACCCGTGCCGTCCTGCGCCAGATCGCCAATACCCTACCGGACAACAAGGAGGCCCTGCGCGCCCTGGACGGCCTCGGCAAGCGGACCGTCGAGCGCTATGGCGAGGAGATCCTCGCCCTCGTCGCCGAGCACTGCCGGCAGAACGGCATCGATCCAGGCTCGGTCCCGCGCCCGGCGAAGCCCAAGACACCTGCGGTCGAGACCGACACCAAGCGGATCAGCTATCAGCTCTACCGAGACGGCCTGAGCATCCAGGAGATCGCCCGGCACCGCTCGCTCCAGCCCAGCACCATCGAGGGCCACCTCGCCCATTACATCGGCACCGGCGAACTGCTCGTCGCCGACATCATCGACGCCGAGCGGCTCGCCCGCATCGAGGCCGTGCTCACCGAGCTTGGCGCCGAAGAGTTCGGCCCGGTGAAGCAGACCTTGGGTGAGGACTGCTCCTACGGCGAACTCAAGATGGTGCAGGCGCATTTGGCGCGGAAGACGCCATGACGGACGCGGTCTTGGCGGAATGGGCACGCGGTTGGTGCCGAGGGACAAGGCCCAAGCGGCCAGGGTAGGAGAAGACGCATGATCGGTACCCCGGATCACCAGCGTGCCGTCCAACTGATCAACGAAGCGGTACCTGCGGGCGGCGGCGCGCAGAAGGCTGACCCGGGTGCTCGTCGATGAGAACCAGGCCGGAAGTTGTCCCGCACAAGGCCAAGGGTCGCCGCCACGCCGGCCTGCCCCACAACCCAGCGAAGTTACACCAACTGGCCCCGGAGCTCGGCATCTGCTCGATGCGCCGCCCTTCCCGCCGCCACCCGAGCCCGCCCCGGCAGCGCACCAGCATCCAGTCGCCGAGCAAGCTCCGGATCAGCTCGGCCTCGTAGTAGCGGGCCTTATCGGGGTGGACCCAGCGGGCATCGGGCCGCGACCTAACGATCATGGGGCGAGCCGACCCACCCCGGACGATGAAATGTCGCCTCGCCCCTGATCGTTCCCTCACCCCAACCCTCTCCCAGAGGGCTAGGGAGCAAACGTGCTGCGCGAATTTCATAGTAACGAAAGTGCTCGGGCCAGCGGCGCGCCTTGTGGTAGCACGCACCAGCTCCAAGCGAGCTCCCTGGATCTGGTAGGGCAGGATGTAGGGGGCGCCCTGGATCACCAGCTCGCGGCTACCGGCGATCGGCAGCGGGCATCGAGCAGTTCAGTGCTGCTCAATCCCGCCGCCGGTGCAACGCGGGAGCAAGAGAGCAAGAGCGGCACCACCAAGCTTGACGGCCTTTCCCTCGACCATCGAGCACCAGGGACATCAAGGGCGCGCTCAAAAGGCCTGCGAGCATCGCGCAGGGGGTGGGTCGCTACGCACCAAGGCCAGTGCCGCGCATGGGCGGGTCCCCGATCCCCCCGCTCGAGCCCATGCGATTACCGAGAGGTCAGGAGGCCTGAAGCCCCCGGGGAAATCCCCACCGATCATGCGGGGATGCGCCGACCCCAAGGGGGTCTGCGGGTTTTGTTCTTCGCACCTGGTCTTGGACGCCTCAAACCTATTGCACTCTGTCGATGGATTGTCCCGTGAAATCCCGATTCGTCGATAGGGACACCGACCCATACCTTTGAGTCGAGCGACAGGCAATTGCGGCCGCTCCGCTCTGGGCGCCTGAAGCCATCGCACATGACTGGGCCCGCGGCCGCGCGTCGTCTGATTGCCGGGCCGCGCACGCTCTCGTTGATGGTTCCACAGGTCTTCGCATGCGGGCTGCCGCAACCGTCAGCGGGCGGGAGCCCGCGGAGCTGACAGGGAAGTCCCCCAGCGTGTTGCAGCAACCCGCGTGCGAAGACATTCGAGACGCTGGATAGGGCTTAGATCAGCACTTGCTCTGATACTGATGACTGGGCGCTTGCGGCCAGCCCGAATCGGTGATCGGAGACGCCTGGCTCGTCGCCAGGACCAGTCATGCGGCTGGCTTGCAACCTGAATGGAGGGCAATTGTGGAAGCACTTCTCGAATTCCTCGCAAAATTCTTGAGCCAGTTTCAGTCGCCGACCCTGGCCTTCCTATTGGGGGGAATCGCGATCGCGGCACTCGGCTCGCGGCTCGAGATACCGGAGGCAATCTACAAGTTCGTCGTGTTCATGCTGTTGATGCGGGTCGGGCTCGACGGTGGCATGTCGATCCGCGAAGCGAATCTCCTCGATATGCTCTTACCGGCCTTCTTCGCCGTACTGATCGGCTGCGGCATCGTCTTGCTCGGCCGCTATACGCTCGCCCTGCTGCCGAGCGTGCGTACCGAGGACGGCATCGCCACGGCGGGGCTGTTTGGCGCCGTGAGCGGCTCGACGTTGGCCGCGGCAATCGTCGTCATGGAGAGCGAAGGCATCGAGTACGAGCATTGGGCGCCAGCGCTCTATCCGTTCATGGACATCCCGGCGCTGGTGCTGGCCATTGTGCTCGCGAGCCTGTACCTCAAACGCAAGGACGGCAGCGGCGGGAAAGTCCGGATTTGGCCGATTGTCAAGGAAAGCCTCCAGGGCTCGGCCCTGTCCGCGCTGTTGCTCGGGATCGCGCTCGGGCTCTTCACGCGACCGGAAGCGGTCTTCGAGGGTTTTTACGATCCGCTCTTCCGCGGGCTGCTATCGCTACTGATGCTGGTGATGGGCATGGAGGCCTATGCCCGGCTCAACGAACTGCGACGCGTCGCGCACTGGTACGCGGTATACGCTGCGATTGCGCCGCTGGTGCACGGCTTGATCGCTTTCGGGTTGGGTTACCTGGCCCATGTCCTGGTGGGCTTCAGCCCCGGCGGGATCGTGCTGCTGGCGGTGCTCGCCGGCTCCAGCTCCGACATCTCGGGGCCACCGACCCTGCGTGCCGGCATACCGACGGCGAATCCATCCGCCTATGTCGGCGCCTCCACCAGCATCGGTACCCCCGTCGCCATCGCCATCGGCCTGCCTCTATACATCGGGCTCGCGCAAGCCCTGTTCGGCAGCTGAGCCGGGCATCCGAGGACGCGTACCCGAGACGCGGTCTCGGGCGCATACCATGCGTTCTACGCGCATCGGACAGCCGGTGGCACGAAACAATGCCAATCTCCGCTTAGAGGTAACCTCAACATGAACCGACAGGCCATTAAGCTCGTGATCATCACCGAAAAGCTGTTGCTGCGCCATATCGTCCAGATCATCGAGACCGCCGGCGCGCCCGGCTACACCGTCACGGCGGCCGACGGCAAGGGCAGCCGCAACATTCGGTCATCAGGCCAACCAGCCGTGTCCGACTCCTTCTCCAATATCAAAGTCGAGATCATCTTGGCGAGCGAAGAGCTTGCACGCAAGATCGCGAACGAGATCGCAGGCAAATACTTCGACAACTTCTCCGGCATCGCCTACCTGGATCAGGTAGAGGTATTACATGCGCACCGGCTTTGAGTCGGTGCGTTCTCGGTGCCAGTATGGATGCGGCGCGCAAGGCCATTCCGACTCCGATCGGGTGTGACGAACCGGGATTCGGAATGGGCCAATGCTGGATCGCAAGGTCATTCTAAAACGCGACCGGCGCCGCCCGGTACAATGCTCGTACCATGCCGCACCAATCCGACAAGATCCGCGCGCTGTTCGTCGTGCTGGCAGGCTTCTTCATCTGCAACGCCCTGATCGCTGAATTCATCGGCATCAAAATCTTCGCGCTCGAGGCAACGCTCGGCCTGCCGCCGGTCGACTGGGCGCTGTTCGGGCAAAGCGGCTCGCTGAGCTTCACCGCTGGGGTCATCCTGTGGCCGGTCGTGTTCATCATGACCGATGTCATCAACGAGTACTTCGGCAAGCGCGGTGTGCGTTTCATCTCGTACCTGACCGTCGGTCTCATCCTCTACGCCTTTCTGTTCGCATTCTTGGCGATCGAGCTTGCGCCGGCTCACCGGTGCGCGCCACGTCTGGGCGCGTGCGACGGGCTCGACTGCAGTCTCGCAGCTGGTCGACAGCTAACGATCATGGGGCGAGGCGAGCCACCCCGGACGATGAAATGTCGCCTCGCCCCTGATCGTTCCCTCACCCCAACCCTCTCCCAGAGGGCGAGGGAGCGAACGTGCTTCGCGAATTTCATAGTAAGTGGTGCTCTACATCGCCTTCGTGATCGGGCCGCAGAACTGGCCGATCAGCCTGTTCCTGGCCGTCGGGACGGTCAATTACCTCTACAAGCTCGGCGCAGCGGTCATACTGACGCCGCTCATCTACGGCTCACACCGTCTAATCGACGCCTATCTTGGTCCCGAGATCGCTGCCGAGACGAAGCGCCGCGCCCTTGCTGGTGCCTCCGATCGATCCACCGAGCCGGTCCCCAACACCAGGCTGTAAAGCACCGGCACGACCCCGAGCGTGAGTGCTGTGCCGACAAAAAGGCCGAAGGCAATAACGCTGGCCATGCCGTAGAACAGCGGGTCGTGGGTCAAGATCAGCGGCGCGAGGCCGAGGATGGTCGTGACGGTGGTCATCAGGATCGGGCGCAGGCGGCGGACCGAGGCGCTGATGATCGCCTCGGAGGAAGGAAGGCCTGCGGCGCGCTCGATGTCGATCCGATCGATCAGCACGATGGCATTGTTCACCAGGATCCCGGCGAGGGCGAAGAGCCCGAGGATGACCATGAAGCCGAACTTGGCGCCGGTGATCAGGAGCCCGGCCGCGGCACCGATCAGCAGCAGCGGGATGGTCGCGACGATGATGGCGGGGCGACGATAGGAATTGAACTGGGCGACCAGCAGCACGAGCATCGCCGCCAGGCACAGCGGCAGGTTCGCGGTCAGCGCGGCGCGCGCCTCGCCCGAGTCGATGACGACGCCATCGAGCTCGATGGCGTGGCCCGGCGGCAGCGTGGCAGCGAGATCGGCGAGCGCCGGTTCGATCAGCGGCACCATGTCCTCGGCCGTCATCGCCGAATTGCGCGCCTCGACGGTCAGCGTACGCTGCATGTCCTCGCGGGCGATGCGCCCATAGGCGTTGACCAGCTCGAGATCGGCGACCTGCAGCAGCGGCACGATCGCCCCGAGCGCGGCGGAGTAGACGCCGAGGGAGCCGAGGCGCTCGGGATTGGTGCGCTCGTCGCGATGATTGCGGGCGACGATCGGCACCGGATCGTCGCCCTCGCGCAGATCGGTGATCACCTGGCCGTCGACGGCGCGCTCGAGCGCACGGGCGATCTCGGCCGAGGAGACCCCGGCGCGGCGCGCGCGGGCCTGATCGACGGCGACGACCAGCTTGGGGATGCGGTTCTCCCAGTCGGCGTGGATGTCGATGGCGCCCGGGATCTCTCCGAAGGCCGCCTCGATACGCCGCCCGGCGTCGAAGAGCACGGCGGCATCCGGGCCTTTGACCTGCACCTCGATCTTGGTGGAATCGCTCGGGCCGAGGAACATCTTGGTCACCCGCGCCGAGAGCTCTGGTGCCAGCTCACGGAAGAGCGCACGCAGGTCGCGGCGCACGGAATCCAAGTGTTCGAAGGCATCGACATTGACGATCATGAAGGCATTGTTCGGGGCCGGATCGATCGGGGTCAGCGACAGCACGAAGCGCGGCCCGCCATAGCCGACATAGGCCGCGTAGCGCTCGATGTGCGGCACGCGGCCCGGCTCGGCGAGCGCCGCGAAGACGCGCTGCATCGCCGCATCGGTCGTGCGGGTCGTCACCCCGGCCGGCAGGTCGATATAGACCAAGAGCTGCGCACGGTCGCTGTTCGGGAAGAACTGCTTGGGCACCTGGCTCATGCCGGCCACCGCCGCGACCATCAGGGCCAGCATCGCACCGACCAGCACCCAGCGGCGGCGCAGCAGGATGCGCAGC
The DNA here is from genome assembly GCA_964583605.1 of uncultured Chromatiaceae bacterium. Classification (GTDB taxonomy): domain Bacteria; phylum Pseudomonadota; class Gammaproteobacteria; order Chromatiales; family Chromatiaceae; genus CAZOWL01. The sequence continues at coordinate 13,361 of CAZOWL010000051.1, forward strand.
AGGCGCGCGTAGCAGCCGGTCATCCACCGGAATGCCCGGTCGGAAACGCTCGCTCGGCGCGCGCCGGCCCCCGCATCGACCACCGGCAGCCGAATGAAGCGGTAACACAGGCTCGGGGTCACCGTCATCGCCAGCACCCAGGAGGTCAGCAGCGCGACCAGGATCACCAGCGAGATCGAGCGCGTGTACTCGCCGGCCGTGTGCTCGGCCAGCATCAGCGGCAGGAAGACCAGGATCGTCGTCAGCGTCGAGATCAAGAGCGGCACGGCCAGCTCGCGCCCGCCGCGGCGCAGCGCCTCGTCGCGGCTCGCGCCCTCCTCGAGGCGCCGCTTGAAGTCCTCGGCGACGACGATGCCGTTGTCGACGAGCAGGCCGAGCGCGATCACGAGCGTCGCGAGGCTCATGCGCTGCAGCGACAGCTCGAAAAACCCCATGACCGCCAACGTGACCAGCATGACCGCCGGGACGATCGCACCGACGATCAGGCCGGTGCGCAGACCCAGGAACAGAATGACGACGAGCAGCACGATGGCCAGCGTCTGCAGCACGTTCGCGGTAACGCCATAGACGGCCTTGGCCACCTGATCGGCCTGGAGGGTCATGATCTCGAGCCGATAGCCGATCGGCAGTGTGGCCTCGATCCCCTCGAGCGCCGCGCCGACGGCATGCCCGTAGTCGAGCACGCTCCAGCCCGCGCGCATCGACACGGCGAGGACGATCGCGGGCCGCCCGTTGAAGTAGGCCGGACGTTCGGGCGGATCTACAGGGGCACGGTGGACCTCTGCGATGTCGCGCAGCGCGATCACGCCTTGCCCGCGCGGCAAGGTCACGAGCGTCTCACCGACCGCCTCGGCGTCGTCGAACCGCCCCGTGGGCTCGACGAGCATGCCCCGCGCGCCGGTATCGACGAGGCCGCCGGGGCGGAAGGTATTCTGGCGGCGCAGCATCTCCGCCAACCGGTCCGGATCGAGCCCGAGCTCGGCCAGTCGGGCGTCGCGGGCCTCGATGAAGATCCGCTCCGGCTGGACACCGAGCAGGTCGACCCGCTTGGTCCCGGGGACGGCATAGAGGCGGTCGCGCACGTGCTCGGCCATATCGAAGCGCTCCTGCCAGGGGAAGTCCTCGGCCAGCAGCGCGACGGTCACGACGGCGACGTCGCCGAAGTCGGTGTTGATCCCCGGTGCTTGGGCCCCCTCGGGCAGATCGGAACGGGCGGCGGCGACCTTCTGGCGCAGCTCGTCCCAGATCTGGTCCAGCTCGAACAGACTCGGATAGACCTCGGCATGGATGACCGAGGTCCCCGGCATCGAGACGGAGCGGATCGCCTCGATCTCGGGGACGCGGCGTACCGCCTCTTCGAGCGGGCGGGTGATCAGGCGCTCGATGCGCTCGGCCGAGAGGCCCGGATACTCAGTCGTGATGACGGCCTCGCGGATCGTGATCTCGGGGTCTTCGCGCGCCGGGAGGGCGAAGTAGCTGCGCGCGCCTAAGGCCATCAACGCAACCAGCAGCAGGCCGACCACGGGGCGGTAGCGAAAGGCGAGCTCGGTCAGGTTCATGGCGGCGGCTACTCGAAGCGCGCCGGGCCGACGCCCAGGCGGGTCACGCGCTGACCGGCGCGCAGGAAGGGCAGACCGCGTGTGGCGATGATCTCGCCGGGCCGCAACCCGGCGAGCACGATGGCCCGCTCCGAGTCGACCGGGCCAAGGGCGATGGACCGCTCTTCGAGGACGCCGACGGCGCCAACGTCGTCCTCTGGAGTAAAGACGAATGCCAGCTGCTGCGGACCATCGCCGGCCAGAAACGCGGTGACCGGTATGGTGACCGCCGGCCCATCCTCTTCTGCGTCGCCGCGACCGCTCACCGGCCGGCGGTCGGGGACCGCGAAGACCACCTCCGCCGTCATCCCGGCGCGCAGCTCACAGGGGGCCTGGGCCAGGCGTAGCGTCACAGCAAAGGCGCCGCTCGGCTCGGCATCGGTCCCTATCTCGGCGACCCGGGCGCGAGACGACGCATCGCCACAGGCCGGGAAGCCCACCGGGTGGACGGCGCCCGCCTGGACCTTAGCGATCAGGGTCTCCGGAACGGCGACGGCGATCTCCAGCCCGCTACCACTACCCTGGATCTCCAGCACTGTCTCGCCCGGCGCAACACGCTGCGCCGGCTCTGCGAAACGGCGCGCCACAATGCCCGGATACGGGGCGCGGAGCCAGGTATCGGCGAGATCCTCATTGGCTATGTCCTCGCGGGCCCGGGCCATAGCGAGCCGCGCCCGCGCGGTCCCGAGCGCCGCCTCGGCCGCATCGAAGGCCGCCGTCGAGGCCAGGTCTCGCTCATGGAGCTCGCGCTGGCGCGTAAAGGCCTGCTCGGCCTCGCGCAAGCTGGCCTCGGCCTCGGCCACTTCGCTTAAGCGCTCCTGGCGGGCGAGCTCGTAGCTGCGCGGATCCAGCCGAGCCAGGACTTCGCCAGAGTCGAACCGCTCGCCCACTTCGACGTCGAGCGTTGCGATCCGACCTGGCACCTCGAAGCTGAGCGGCGCCCGCTGCACGGTTCTGACCACCCCGGACAGGCTTCGCCGGGCAGCCCGCTCCGCGGGCCGCACTTCGGCCCAGGCGATTGGACGCGGTGCGGCCTCATCGGGCGGTGCGGGCTCACTGCACCCGGCCAGACTCAGGGTCAGCAGGCCCATCAGCAAGCCGGCTCCGCCCCCAGCCGACGGCTTCATCGAGGCCGCCAAGCCGCCCACTGTAAGAGTCAGCCGCTGACGCATCGCTCGATCACCGCGGAGCAGTTCTTGATGCTCCCGAAGCCCCAGCCGGCGCGATTGTCGCTGCGCACCGCGACGATGCGCCCTGCCTCGATCGCGAAGTCGAAGACGCACGCGCGATCCTCCGCCTCGGCATCGGGTGCCGGCGCGCCGATCAGCAGGCCGTCCGGACCACGGGCCTGCGCGGAGGAATAGACGTAAGACTGCATCCGAATGCCCGCGGGCGTCTCGAACGCCCTGACGGACAGGGGCTCGCCGACGCATCGCGGGAGGACCGCAACGTCCTCGCCGACAAGCTCATGCTTGGCGGTCCGTACCGCTGCCAGATGCGGTGCGCCACAACCCGTCAAGGCGAGTGTCGCGCACGCCGCGAACAGCGTGATCGATTGCTTTGTGATGAACATGTCATTGTTCCCCTTGTGTCTCGTTTGGCGCCCCGAGCCGGATGCGACCGAGCCCTGGCTCAGCCGCATCCGGGACACCGGTGGAGGTCGAAGAAACCGCGCGGTTATTCGGCCGCGTGCTGCCATAGAAAGGTGATGAGAAGATCGGCCTGGGGATCGCCCAGCACCGCGCGAACGCTCTGGCTGAATTGCTCCGCGGAGAGGTGCGGCGTGAACCGAGGATCGGCGAGCATCCGGATCGCCTCGAGCTCAGCGAGCTGCTCGGCGGTCAGCTGCAGCGAATCGGCCATGCGCGCGAAATACCGATCGTCCTGCAATGCCTCCAGGGGGTTGGGATACCCGCAAGCGGCAACTGACACGGGTATTTCGAGACCCGGCCGCGACAAATAAGCCGGCGGATGGATCTCGGCCCCCTTCTCCCCGAGCACCGCTGCCAAGCGCTGTGCCTGTTCGCTCGCTCGCGCCAGTCGCGCCTGCAAGAGCGCGAGATCCTGGGTGCTCGGCGTTGCCGCGGAGTCGGACTGCCTTGCGGCTGCAACCGTTGGAGCAGCCAATAGGACAGTCAGGCCGATCGTGGAGAGACGTGCCAAGAATGGAACTGGATGATGCATGGTCGTGGCTCCTCAAGACTGCTATCGGGCGAGCTCGCTCGCATCTGGGTAGAGGGGTAGAAATGGCCTGATGCGCGGTACGACATAGACCAATACGCCGGCGATGAATACGGCGAAGAGGGTCCCGACCAATAGGCTGTCGAGGTCTTGCGGCCGATAGACACCGAGGCCCAGGATCACGATCAGGATCGGCACAGCGAGAGCATGGGCGAGCCTGGGCAGGACTTGCTCCTGTGCCTGCACGAGCTCTTCTGACAGCCTCCCTGCGATGAGGTCATCGCCAGCAAGCCGCTCCAGCCGCCTTGCGTGCACCCAGGTCAGGCTGTTGCTGATGAAGAGCTCGAACAGGAACAGGACGACCATGCCGAGCAGCCAGGGCTGCGTCAGGGCGTCGATCCCGTTGTGGTAGAGGGCGATCAATGCTCCGCCCGCGGCGAGGATCAGCACGCCTCCCGGCAGCACCAAAAGGTCGTGGAGCACGCGCATCGAGCGGACGGCCTCGAGATAGCCCCGGAGTCTAACCACCTCGCGCGAGCGCCATTCGGCGAGCCATGCACCGATCAGACCCGAGGCCAAGATGATGACGCCGAGCTGGTGCAGGAAGTTGAGCAGCGTGTGGCTCATGATCACCACCTATGCCCCTTGCGCGCTCGCAAGCGAATGACGCCGACTCAGGCGCAAACCATCGCGGAAGTTCAGCACGATCAGCGACAGGTTCGCCGCACCGGCCAGGAGCTCGAGGACCTGCGCCGCATAGAACCAGGCATCGAATTGCCCGTTCGCGGCCTTGGCGTTCAGATAAAGCGCCAAGGGGACCAGGATCAGCAGCCCGTTCAATGCGATGAACGGCATCCGGCGCTGTTTGGCCGTCAACAAGGGGTGCTGGCGCTTCCCCGCGAGCGAGAACCCGCTGCCGGCGGTCACGATCAGCAGTGGAATGAATCCGATCAGGGCATAGGCGATCGCCTGTTTGACGGCTGCTACAGCCACGTAGGAGAGGAACAGCTCCGAGACGATTGTGGAGAGCAAGAACGCCAGGATCGTCAACGAAGCAAGTGTCGCTGCAGTGATGTGGATCTTGTGCTTCATCGTATTGGACCTCCTTCGGTCGGTGGCTAGGACTCAAGAGCGCAAACCGGCAGCCGGTTGGTAGTCCGCGCAATGCACTTGCGGGGCGAGCCAACCGGCATCTAAGTTAACTAGTTTACGTCACGGATACCGCTTGTCAATATGCCCGGCCGGCGCAACAGCTGGCGAGTTGTCAGCTTTACCCACGTCGGCGCGGTCCTGAGGCGGGTCGATCGGCTAGAGCTCGGAATGGCCGGTCTGGTCCGCGCGGATGCGCGGTGGGCTGGCACAGCCTCAACGTTGGTGAAATGGAAGGAGGGCTGAGGACAATACGTGGGTAACGCGCCGGCTACGCACGCATTACCATGAAATTCGCGGAGCACGTTCGCCCCCTCGCCCTCTGGGAGAGGGTTGGGGTGAGGGAACGATCAGGGGCGAGGTGACCTTTCATCGTCTGGGGTGGCTCGGCTCGCCCCATGATCGTTAGCGGGTCATCCGGCTTCCCCCGAGGCGGAATCATCGACGACGCGACAAGGCAAGGTGACGGCGAAGTACCCGTGGCCGCACGGCCTCAAGCAGACTCGTCAGACGCAGCCAATCCTTGAGCGTCCCGCCATCTGGGTGGCCGGCAAACAAGATCAGGCCCTCGAGCAGATCTACGCCGTCCCAAACAGGCGAGATCTTTTCCTGACGAGATCTCCCAAGCCGCCCCCGGTCGACCTAGGCGGCTGAGGCGTGGACTCTCTGCTTCATCGCGCTACGCATCCTCAAGATCGTGCGGCCAGCTGAAATGGGCCGAGGCGTCGGTCGCTATGGATCGCCAAAGCGGGTACCTGTAAGCTCGGCCAGACCTATTGGCAACCAGTACCTTCATAAGATATAGGTTGTCAATATGCCGAGCGCGCGTCTTGCCGCTGCCGCAGCCACTTCGCCCGCCTCTCCCCGCTGATCCCAAGCGCTCGGGAAGCTCACTGCAGGACGATCGGCCGATGTCGCGAGGGCCCTGGCGCGACCTGGCTCTGCATCACCGTTCGCAGCCGCCCGGAACCCCGGCGTCGACCGCCGCAGGTTTCATGCAGCCCAGTTATTGACAACCGGTTACCTGTTGGTAGACTATTTGCCTATCAGGTCCAGATCTTTAGGAGGAGAGCTTGCCCGAGCCCGAGGTTGAGTCGTTTACCGCGACCGTACTCGCGATCTTCAAAGCCAACGGACAGCTGATCAGCTGGGGGGATCGCTTCGTTGCGCCTTTCGGTCTGACCAGTGCCCGCTGGCAGATATTGGGTGCGCTGGCCTTCGCCGGCGAGCCGATCGCCACCCCGCGTATCGCCTACAGCATGGGGGTAACCCGGCAGGGCGCACGGAAGCAGCTCAATCTGCTGTTGGCCGAAGGGCTGGTCTGCAAGCGCCACAACCCGTTCCACAAGCGCTCGCCACTGTACGAGCTGACAGACGATGGGCGGCGTACCTATGAGGCGGTCCAGGCGGCATGGGTTGCGCATGCAAGGTCGGTCTCGCCGAGCTTCTCCCAGGAGGATCTAGAGACGACCGTCCGCACGCTTGCGACCTTCGGCAATCTTCACAGCCAAGCGGACGAGGCAGACGACGATGGAGGATAGAATATGAGGCCGTTGGCGGATCCGTCGCTGCGCTCCTTGATCCGCCCTACGAGCCGTGTCAGAAAAGAAAGGGGTCAAGTCCGATTTTCCCCCTGCAGACCGGCGGAAAACCCCTGGCACTACTGGCACTACGAGGGGGTCAAGTCTTGCAATCACGCATATGCGCGATTGCAAGACTTGACCCCCTCCCGCGCGAGGTCATGCAGCGCATCGCCGCGCCGATGGTCGGCGGCATGGTCACCGCGCCGCAGTTGAGCCTTTTCGTGATCCGAGCGATCTATTTCGTTACGACCCCGAATGCGGCATCCTGGCCAGCGGCTTCGCCTGTGCCCGCTGCCCCCAATTGTTCTCAATTGTTCTCAATTGTTCTCACAGGGGGCGGGACCTGGGTGCTGACCGATTCGCTCGCAACGATGGACCACACGACCCTCGCCACCCTGCGTGACAGACATCCGGCCTGGCGGCTGCTGGCCTCGCCGCACGCGCCGCTGATCGCGAGCTTCCTGCACCGGGTGTTCGTCGCGCCCAACGTGCGGGTGATGAGCGAGGCGGACCTGGCCGAGGCGCTGGAGGATGCGCTCTTCGCGTTGCGCGAGCAGCTCGGCGCCGAGGCCTATCCCAAGGGGGCAGCGGAGTACCTCAACGACTGGGCGGCGCCGGACAAGGGCTGGCTGCGCAAGTTCTACCGGCCGGGCACGGACGAGGCGCAGTTCGACCTGACGCCGGCCACCGAGAAGGCCATCGCCTGGCTCGCATCGCTGACCGAGCGGCCCTTCGTCGGCACCGAGTCGCGGCTGCTGACCCTCTTCGCGCTGCTCGAGCAGATCGGTGCCGGCACCGAGGTCGATCCCGCCAAGCGCGTCGAGGATCTGCGCCGCAAGCGCGACGCGCTCGATGCCGAGATCGCCCGCGTGCTGGCGGGCGATGTGCCGCTGCTCGACGATACCGCGGTCAAGGACCGCTTCCTGCAATTCCAGCAATTGGCCCGCGAGCTGCTGGCCGACTTCCGCGAGGTCGAGCACAACTTCCGCGGCCTCGACCGCAAGGTGCGCGAGAAGATCGCGCTCTGGGAGGGGGCCAAGGGCGCCCTGCTCGACGAGATCATGGGCGAGCGCGATGCCATCGGCGACTCGGACCAGGGCCGCAGCTTCCGTGCCTTCTGGGACTTCCTGATGTCCAGCCGCCGCCAGGAGGAGCTCTCCGAGCGACTCGATCAGGTGCTGGCCCTGCCCGCGGTGGCCGCGTTGAGCCCCGACCCGCGCACCCGCCGCGTACACCATGATTGGCTTGAGGCCGGCGAGCATACCCAGCGCACCGTGGCCCAGCTCTCGCAGCAGCTGCGCCGCTTCTTGGACGATCGGGCCTTCCTGGAGAACCGACGCATCCTGGAGCTGCTGCACGGCATCGAGGGCAAGGCGCTGGCGCTGCGCGAGGCCATGCCGAGCGGGACGGTGACGCGCATCGATGCGATGGGCGCCGACATCGAGCTGCCGCTGGAGCGACCGCTGCACACGCCGAGTGCGAAGCCGCGCCTCGCCGAGCTGGTCCTCGAGGCCGGCGACGACGAGATCGACACCGCGCGCCTGTTCGACCAGTTCGTCATCGACAAGGCGCGCCTGCGGGCCGGCGTCCAGCGCGCCGTGCACCGCGCCGGGCAGATCACCCTGCGCGACCTGCTGGAGGCCGAGCCCCTGCAACAGGGCCTGGCCGAGCTAGTCGCCTATCTGGAGCTCGCCCACGCTGGCGATGCCGGCGACGGCCTGCGGGCGGTCGTCGATGACAGGGTCGAGGAGCCGATCCGCTGGCAGGCGCGAGCCGCCGACGGCGAGCCGGTCGAGCGCTGCGCCCGCCTGCCCAGGGTGATCTTCGTGCGCTGAGGCGACCCTGATCGGGTCGGGCTGGTGACCTGATCGAGCGCGACCATCCCGCCCGGGCCTTTGGGAGACGCTGATTTCTTGGCCCTCCTGGCCAAGAAACCGCGCGGGGCTCCTGCCTCACGCGGGAAGCGCTGAATAGTTCAGCGCTCCCCGTGGTAGCTAGCGAATCTCGATCACGCGCCCGCCTTCGTCCAGCAAGGCCTGCAATTGGGGTAGCAGGGAGGTGAAGGCGTGTAGCCAGGCAGTCTTCCGGCAGTTGCCCAAGCGTACCCAGACCAACTGCGTTGGAATGCTGCCCTGCCTGTCCACCATCAACGGGAAGTCTGCATCCTTCGTGACAATGCCTAAGCCATGCGCTCTCGCGTGTTCCCAGATCGCTCGATCGTCGGTCGAGCCCATGCCGATGTCCGGAACGTGCCGACAATCGAAACCGTTCGCCGCGAAGAACCGCGCCAGGGCCAGGGGCAACGGGTTGTCCACCAGCAAGCTCATGCCGCGATCAGGATGGCGTGGATACCCGCTAGGGTAATCCCCCGTTCCGCCACAAGACCTATAATCGGTCAATCGCAAAGCAAGCTGGACGATGAGATGATCACCGCGCACGAAGAGTACCTAGTCGACCAAGCGGGCAACCGTAAGGCCGTCGTACTGCCGTTTGACGCTCGGCAGCAGATCAAGGCGGAGCTGGAGGAGCTCGATGACATTCGCGCATACGACGAGGCCAAGGCTCAACCCTCGGGGCCAGTACCGTTCGAGGATGCGATGCGCGAGATCGCCGAGGGAAGGCTCGATTGACCTACGCCGTCTTCATCGAGAGGCGCGCCCAACGCTCACTGTCACGAATCGCCGGACAGGACCGCGACCGGTTATCCAGTGCCATCCGCCGGCTGGCCGATGAGCCCAGGCCCGGGGAGTCAAGAAACTGAGCGGACGAAACGCCTGGCGGATTCGGGTCGGTGATGATCGCATCCTCGACGAGATCCACGACGAGCGCCTCCTGACCCTGGTGGTGGACGTCGGCCACCGGCGAGAAATCTACCGATAGCCATCTCAGCGTCCGCCGAGATGGAAAAGCCATCCACCGATGTGCGAATGGCGATCCAGCGCTCTGGCTTCTGGCGACTGGCAGAGCCGCTGTCGCGTTCCCCATTACCATGAAGTCCGCGCAGCACCTTCGCTCCCTCGCCCTCTGGGAGAGGGATGGGGGGAGGGAACGATCAGGGGCGAGGCGACATGTCATCGTCCGGGGTGGCTCGGCTTGCCCCATGATCGTTAGGCGGGCTGGCTCCGCTTTGCGCGGGCTTCGTGCGCTGAGCGCGGCGGCGACAGGGAGAAGGAGATGAACGAGACGGCGCACGACGCCGACGCCCCACCGCTGGACAGCCCCGGCGGCGCCCTGCCGGCAGTACCCGAGCTGTCGCAGCTCATGGTGCAGTTGCTCAAGGGGGTCCTCTATCGCGAGGACGACGAGCGCCTGTGGGCGAGCCTCCTGCGCTTGCAGGCGCGGGTGCGGGAGCAGGCGGCGGTGCTGCTGCTGGACCTGGTGCTCGACGAGGCCGAGGGCTATGCCTTCCTCAAGGGCCGCCCGGATCCGGATCAGGCCGAAGGTGCGCCCCGCCTGCCGCGGCTCGTCGTGCGCAGGCCCCTGTCCTACCCGGTCAGCCTGATGCTGGCCCTGCTGCGCAAGCGCCTCGCGGAATTCGACGCCGGCGGCGGCGACACTCGGCTCGTGCTATCGCGCGATGAGATCGCCGAGCTGATACGGGTCTTCCTGCCAGACGGCACGAACGAGGCGCGGCTGATCGATCAGGTGGACGCGACCATCTCCAAGGTCGTCGATCTGGGGTTCCTGCGCCGGCTCAAGCCCGCCGCCGGCGGCGGTCAGGACAGGGGCCACTACGAGGTGCGCCGCATCCTCAAGGCCTTCGTCGATGCCCAGTGGCTGGCCGATCTCGATGCGCGCCTGGAGGGGTACCGCACGGCGCTCGCCGGCGGATCCCCGGCCAAGGGGCCCGATCGTGATTGAGATGCCGAGCCTCGCGCTGGACTTCGTCGGCGACGACAGCCGGGTCGGCTTTCGCTTGGCCACGCTGGAGGTGCTCAACTGGGGCACCTTCGACAAGCGGGTCTGGCGCCTCCAGCTCGATGGGCGCAACGGCCTGCTCACCGGCGACATCGGCTCGGGCAAGTCCACGCTGGTCGACGCCCTCACGACCCTGCTGGTGCCGGCGCAGCGCGTCGCCTACAACAAGGCCGCCGGGGCCGAGGCCCGCGAGCGCAGCCTGCGCTCCTACGTCCTCGGCCACTACAAGAGCGAGCGCAACGAGGTGACGGGCAGCGCCCGCCCCGTCGCGCTGCGCGATGCCTCCTGCTACTCGGTGATCCTGGGCGTCTTTCGCAACGAGGGCTACGACCAGGCGGTGACGCTCGCCCAGGTCTTCTGGCTGAAGGACCCCCAGGGCCAGCCGGCGCGCCTGTTCGTGGCGGCCGAGCGGGCCATGGCCATCGCCGAGGACTTCAGCGGCTTCGGCCCCGACATCGGCGCCCTGCGCAAGCGCCTGCGTGCCTCGGGCTGCGACCTGTTCGACAGCTTCCCGCCCTACGGGGCCTGGTTTCGGCGGCGCTTCGGCATCGAGCACGAGCAGGCGCTGGAACTCTTCCACCAGACGGTCTCGATGAAGTCGGTCGGCAACCTCACCGATTTCGTGCGCAGCCACATGCTGGAGCCCTTCGACGTGGGCCGCCGTATCGAGGCGCTGATCCATCACTTCGACGACCTGGACCGTGCCCACCAGGCCGTGCTCAAGGCGAAGCGGCAGATCGAGCTGCTTGCGCCGCTCGTCGCCGATGGCCAGCGCCACGCCGCGCTCACGGCCGAGATCCAGGCGTTTCGCGACGGGCGCGACGCGCTGCGGCCCTATTTCGCGCGACTCAAGGGCGAGCTGCTCGAGCGGCGCCTCGCCCTGCTCGGGCAGGAGGCCGAACGGCTCGATGCCCAGATCGAGCGGCTCAGGGCGCAGCGCGACGGCGAGCGCAGCGCGGTGACCGATCTGGAGCGCGCGTTGCGCGACAACGGCGGCGACCGGCTGGAACAGCTCGCCGCCGAGATCCGGCGCCAGGAGCACGAGAAGGCGCAACGCCAGCAGCGGGCCGAGCGCTACGGGGACTTGCTGGCCCGCATCGACGAGGCGCCGCCGGACGACGAGGCGGCCTTTCTCGCCCAACGGCGTTCGATTGGCGCGCGCGCCGAGTCGCTGCGCGAGCGCATCGCCGACCTTACCAACCGCGAGCGCGAGGAGGACTTCGCCTTCCGTAAGGGACGGGAAGGGCGCGACGCCTTGGCGGAGGAGATCGACAGCCTCAAGCGCCGCAGGAGCAACATCGACGCCGCCCAGATCCGCATCCGCGAGGCCCTCTGCGGGGCGCTCTCGATCGACGAGGACGAGCTGCCGTTCGCCGGCGAGCTGATCCAGGTGCGCGAGGACGAGCGCGATTGGGAAGGCGCCGCCGAGCGGCTGCTGCGCGGCTTCGGCCTGTCGCTGCTGGTGCCCGATGCGCACTACCGGGCGGTGGCCGACTGGGTGGACTGCGAGCACCTGAGGGCACGTCTGGTCTACTTCCAAGTGCGACCGAAGAGGCGTCCCCAGGGCGCCGGCCTGCACCCGCAGTCGCTGGTGCGCAAACTCGCGATCAAGCCGGATTCCCCGCACTACGAGTGGCTCGAACAGGAACTGCGCAGCCGCTTCGACGTCGCCTGCTGCGACAGCGCCGAACAGTTCCGCCGCGAGGCGCGCGCCATCACGCGCGCCGGGCAGATCAAGGACCCGACCGGCCGCCACGAGAAGGACGACCGCAACCGGATCGACGACCGCAGCCGCTACGTGCTCGGCTGGAGCAACGCCGACAAGCTCCGCGCACTGGGCGACCGGCTCGCGTCCTTGGAGGCGGATCTGGCCGCGACCGGACAGCGCATGTCCGAGATCCAGCAGGCGCGTCAGCAGCTCCAGGACCGACTCGAGGCCCTGGCCAGGCTGGAGGAGCTCACCCGTTACGCGGAGATCGATTGGCAGAGCTCGGCACGCGAGATCGCGGCACTCGCCGAGGAGCGCGCGCGCCTGGAGGCCGCGTCCGACACCCTGCAGGAGCTGGGTCGCCAGTTGCAGGCGGCGCGCGAGCGGCTGGGCGAGGCCGATACGCGGCTGACCGAGACCGTCGGCAAGCGTGGCGAGGTCAGAAGCAAGATCGAGGCAGCCGAGGCGCTAAGGGCGCAGGCGCGGGCCATCAGCGATGCCGCCCCGCCGGACGACCTTCAGACCGGGCGGCTGGACGGCTGGCGGGCCGAGGCCCTCGGCGAGCATCAGCTATCGGTCGAGTCCTGCGACAACCGCGAGCAGGAGGTGCGCAAGTGGCTCCAGGACCGCATCGACGCCGAGGATCACAGGCTCAAGCGGCTGAATGAGAGGCTCATCCGGGCGATGGCGGCCTTCAAGGACGAGTTCAAGGCCGAGACCGTCGAGATGGACGTGAGCCTGGCGGCCCTCGGTGAGTACGAGCGGTTGCTCGACGGCCTGCAGCGCGACGACCTGCCGCGCTTCGAGGCCCGCTTCAAGGAGCTGCTCAACGTCAACACCATCAACGAGATCGCCAACTTCAACGCCCAGCTCGCGCGCGAGCGCGAGACGATCAAGGAGCGCGTCGAGCGCATCAACCACTCCCTGCAGGCGATCGACTACGACCCGGGGCGCTTCATCAAGCTGGTCGCCCAGCCGAGCCCCGACGCCGAGATCCGCGACTTCCAGCAGGACCTGCGCGCCTGCACCGAGGGCGCGGTGACCGGCTCGGGAGACGAGCAGTATTCGGAGACCAAGTTCCTCCAGGTCAAGGCCATCATCGACCGCTTCCGGGCCCGCGACGGGCAGACGGAGGCCGATCGGCGCTGGACAGCCAAGGTCACCGACGTGCGCAACTGGTTCCTCTTCTCGGCGAGCGAGCGCTGGCGGGCCGACGACGCCGAGTACGAGCACTATTCGGATTCCGGCGGCAAGTCCGGCGGCCAGAAGGAAAAGCTCGCCTACACGGTGCTCGCCGCGAGCCTCGCCTACCAGTTCGGCCTCGAATGGGGGGCGGTGCGCTCCCGCTCGTTCCGCTTCGTCGTCATCGACGAGGCCTTCGGGCGCGGCTCGGACGAATCGGCCCAATACGGCCTGCGCCTCTTCCAGCAGCTCAACCTGCAACTGCTGATCGTCACGCCGCTGCAGAAGATCCACATCATCGAGCCCTTCGTCGCGAGCGTCGGCTTCGTGCACAACGAGGGCGGTCAGGACTCGAAGCTGCGCTGCCTCACCATCGAGGAGTATCGGGCGCAGAAGGCCGGCAGCGGCGAGGCGGCCCGATGACCTGGACCAGGCCCGCCGACCTGCGCGCCCAGGTCCAGCGCCTGTGGGAGCGCGGCGAACTGCTGCGCGCGAGCGTGACGGAGACGATCGCCTGGCCGCTGCGCCTGACGCTGAAGGCGCCCGCGGCGGCCGATCTGGCCGAGCGCTTCGATGCGGTCCGCGACTGGGTGCAGGCCCTGGCCGCGACACCCCAGGTGCGGATCGAGTGGCGTGAGCGCACCCATCGGGTACAAGGCCGGCAGCGACTGCCGGCCGCCGTCTGGGTCGATTCGCTGGAGGCGGCCTTGGCCTTCATCGGCAAGACGCGGCAGCTCGAGGGCTACCAACGCCTCTGGCAATGGACGGGCACCGCGCAGCCGGCGCTCCTGCCCTGGCTGACCCGGCGGCCGCTCCAGGCCCTGGAGCTGGCCGAGCGCTGGGAGCGGCTGCTCGCCGTTGTCGCCTGGCTCCAGGCCCACCCGCGCCCGGGCCTGTACCTGCGTCAGGTCGACCTGCCCGGCGTCGACAGCAAGTTCATCGAGGCCCATCGCGGGGTCCTCACCGAGTGGTTGGACCTGGCCCTGCCGCCGGAGGCGATCGACGCCGCGGCGACCGGGGTCGCGCAGTTCACGCGCCGCTACGGCTTCCTTGACAAGCCGATCCGGGTCCGCTTCCGGCTCCTCGACCCGTCACTGCCCAGTCTGCCCGGCTGCCGGGACCTGGCCGACATCACGCTCGACGGGGCGAGCTTCGCCGTGCTGGCGCTGCCCGTCGAGCGGGTCTTCATCACCGAGAACGAGACCAACTTCCTCGCGTTCCCGCCGGCGCCACGCGCGCTCGTCCTCTTCGGTGCCGGCTACGGCTGGGAGGCACTGGCGCACGCTGCCTGGCTGCAGCGCTGCGTCCTCCACTACTGGGGCGATATCGACACCCACGGCTTCGCGATCCTCGACCAGCTGCGCGGCCACTTTCCTCAGGCCGCCTCCTTCCTGATGGACCGCGCGACCCTGCTGGCCCATCGCCCGCTCTGGGGCGAGGAACCGCAGCCCGCGCACCGCGACTTGCCGCGCCTCACGCCAGAGGAGGCGACGCTCTACGACGACCTGCGCCTCGATCGGATTCGCCCCGGCCTGCGGCTCGAGCAGGAACGTGTGGGGTTCGGCTGGCTGATGGAGCGACTCGCTCGGTCCTTCTGACGGGATCCCCGCGAGATAGCAGTGACCAAAACGCGACGCCGAACAGTGGACAGGAAGACGCGCGACGAATTCCGCGGCCGCGAGGATGTCTATCCGCAGCGCTGGGAGTCGGCCAAGGGCACCTCGGGCTGGTCACCGGCCTGCGGCAACGAATGGCGACCCGGCGTCTGCCACAAACCGCGTGTCAAATGCGGCGACTGCCAGCAGCGCCAGTTGCTGGCGGTGACCGATCAGCTGATCTAGGATCACCTGGCGATCACCTGGCCGGGAAACGGACCATCGGCGTCTATCCGCTCCTCACCGAGAATCGCTGCCGTTTCCTGGCGGCTGACCTCGACGCGCCCGACTGGCGGGAGGATGCCAAGGCCGATCTGCCGCAGCCGTTGAGCAACCGCCGAATTCGACTCGCCGCGTTCCAGAATCCGGAATTCAAACCAGATCGCCTCGGCCCAGGGCTGCCTGCTGGGTCAACTCGTCGGCGACGCGCTCGGCAGCCTGGTCGAGCTCTGCTCGCCCGAGCAGATCCGCCGCGCGTATCCCGACGGGGTCCGCGACCTCGCCGACGGCGGCGCCTGGGACACCCTCGCCGGGCAGCCGACGGACGACCCGGAGATGGCCCTGCTGCTCGCGCGGATGCTGATCGAGCACGGCACCTACGATGCCGCGGCCGCCCACACGGCCTATCGGTTCTGGCTCGCCAGCGAGCCGTTCGACTGCGGCATGACCGTCGCCAGCGGGCTCACCGGGCGGGCGAACCACGACAGCCAGGCCAACGGGGCGCTGATGCGGATCAGCCCGCACGGCATAAAAGACGCTATGCCGCATGCGGCATAGCGTCTTGCAGCGCAGACCCGGTTAAGTTCGCGATAAGCCCAATGAGAACAATCGGTTGCGCGCTGAAGAGATCTTGTAACGGGCCCTGCGTTAAGAACCCTGATTCATTCGTTATTTCAACAGCTTGCGCCGTACAGACATCTTGTAACGCAGAGCCCGCTTGTGCGTCGCGGCGCCAGTAGCCGGGATGCGTGGCCCGCCAGGCCCGCACCCGCTCGACATTCGCCGCGCCGCGGAAGTAATCGCGATTGGCCGCCTTGCCCAGCCAGCGGCGCTGACTGGCCGCTTTGCTCGCCCGTCGACAGGCCCCGCGCCACAGTAGCGCTGGTGGTGCGCATTGCGCGCATCAGGATGGAACAATTCACCGCAATGTAGACACTTGTGTCGTCTTCGTCGTATCACCTGGGCAGCCCTCCGCGCTACACCAAGCATCGCCCACGACCGCATTGTTCGCCGCCGCGGACCGGCACCGAAGAAGACGCAGAACAAGATCGAAATGCGGAAGAAGGGGATAAAAAGTGGGGGGAGGAAGAAGACGGAGAAGAAACGTCTCTACATGTTCACTCCGGCCGGAGGGTTACATTTTCGGGTCGGCGCTGACAGTGGCGGCCGGTGGTGCCGGTAGTCCGGCATCGACGGTCACGACCGCTGGCGATCTCGCACGCGGACGCCACGGTACTCCTGGAGCAGAAACGGATGGTAGAGAACCGCGTAGAGCCGCCCGCAAAGCATCGCAGCCCCGAGTCCGCTTTCCGGGACCCTACCAGGCGGATGATCTCTCATAGCCCGCATCGCTTGGGGGACATAAAGGAGGTCATGGGTCGTCATCAGCAGCCTGTTCCACGGGCTCGGCTACTGAGCCTGCGGGCCTCGGATACTGGGACGCAGATACCGCAGTAGCCAACTCGCGAAACCGGTCGCCGAGGCGTTCCTTGAGCTGCTCCTGGCGAACGGGTACGACCTTGGCGCCCGCGAGCCCGTCGTCGGCTTCTTCAGGGGCGAAGAAGGCGAGCGCCGCATCCGGATAATCCAGAAACAGGTTCTTGAAGTTCTGG
>CAZOWL010000052.1:0-30141 GCA_964583605.1 uncultured Chromatiaceae bacterium
GGTGCTGCAGGGATCGAACCTGCGACCCTCGCCTTGTAAGGGCGATGCTCTCCCATCTGAGCTAAGCACCCTAAAGACGAAAAGCTATTTTATCGCATCCTTCAGGGCCTTTCCAGCCTTGAACGTCGGCGTCCGCGAGGCGGCGATCTTGATCGATGCGCCGGTCTGCGGATTGCGGCCGGTTCGCTCGGCACGCTCGCGCACAGCGAAGGTTCCGAAGCCGATTAGTGAAACGCTCTCACCGTTTTTCAGCTCTTCCGTAATCGCGTGCGTCAGTCCGTCCAAAGCCCGCGCGGCTGCAGTTTTCGAGATGTCAGCCGCCTCCGCCATCTTCTCGATGAGATCCGATTTATTCATTATGCCCCCTTTATGCTTCGCCTTGCTCTGCCACCGGCGGCGCTCCCAGCGGCGACGCCATGCCCCTACCGGACGATCCAAGACCCCTGTCACACGGCTCGCGAAACGTTCCCGCGGTCGTCCTACACACAGGGTCCCCGCCATGCTAAACGGCGCCGTGACTCCCGACAATACCCGCATTCTTAGGGCGCGAGGGGCCGACCTGCCTCGCGCTCACCGAGATGATCACGCTGAGACCAGCAAAGAGTGCGATCGCCGATTCATGCCCCATAGACGCGGATGTGGCCACGTCAGTGGTGAATGCGATCCTCCGCCCCCTTCTTGCGCTCACCCTTTGGCGCCGGTGCACTCTCCTCCGGCACCGGCGTCGAGTCACCGGCAATCTCGCCGAGCGCCAAGCTGAGCACCTCATCGATCCAGCGCACCGGGCGAATCGCCAGATGCTGCTTGATATTCTTCGGAATCTCTACCAGATCCCGCTCGTTATCCCAAGGAATCACGACTGTTTCGATGCCCCCTCGGTGGGCGGCCAGCAGCTTCTCCTTCAGGCCTCCGATAGGCAAGACCTCTCCGCGGAGAGTGATCTCACCAGTCATCGCAACATTTGATCGTACTGGCACCTTCGTTAACGCCGAGACGAGCGCCGTACACATTGCGACGCCGGCGCTGGGCCCGTCTTTCGGCGTCGCACCCTCCGGGACGTGTACATGGACATCGTACTTCTGGTGAAACTCGGTATCGATACCGAGCGCCTCCGCCCGGCTGCGCACGACGGTCATGGCCGCTTGTATCGATTCCTGCATCACCTCGCCGAGCTGTCCCGTATAAACGAATTTCCCTTTTCCCGGCACCAGCGTCGCCTCGATCCGCAGCAGCTCGCCGCCTACTTCTGTCCACGCAAGGCCTGTGACCTGCCCGACCTGATCAAACTCATCGGCGCGACCATAACGGTAACGCTGCACGCCGAGGAATCGCTGTAAGGACTTTGGCGTCACGACGACTCCCGTTGGCCGTTTCTTGAGGAGGATCTCCTTGACGACCTTGCGGCAGATCTTGGAGATCTCCCGCTCGAGGTTCCTGACACCCGCCTCCCGCGTGTAGTGGCGAATGATGTCACGCAAGGCCACTTCGCGCACTGCCACCTCGTTGCGCTTGAGCCCATTGTTCTTCATCTGCTTCGGGATCAAATACCGCTCGGCGATAGCGACCTTCTCATCCTCGGTATAGCCAGAAAGGCGAATGACCTCCATCCGGTCCAACAGCGCCGGCGGGATATTCAACGTGTTCGCAGTGGCGACGAACATGATCTCGGAGAGATCGAAATCGACCTCGAGATAATGATCGTTGAAGGTGTGGTTCTGCTCCGGATCGAGAACCTCCAACAATGCCGAGGCCGGATCGCCGCGAAAATCCATCGCCATCTTGTCGATCTCATCGAGAAGAAAGAGCGGATTGCGGGTGCCGGCCTTGGCAAGATTCTGGATGATCTTGCCCGGCAAGGCGCCGATATAGGTGCGTCGATGGCCGCGAATCTCCGCCTCATCACGGACTCCGCCAAGCGACATGCGAATGAATTTACGATTCGTCGCACGTGCAATCGACTGGCCCAAGGAAGTCTTGCCAACACCCGGTGGACCCACGAGGCACAGTATCGGCCCCTTGAGCTTGCGGACGCGTTGCTGTACGGCTAGATACTCGAGGATGCGCTCCTTAACCTTCTCAAGCCCGTAGTGATCCGTCTCTAGGACCTTCTCCGCGATGGCGATGTCATTGCGGATGCGCGTGCGGGCCTTCCATGGAACGCTAACGAGCACATCCAAGTAGTTTCGCACCACGGTTGCCTCGGCCGACATCGGCGACATCAGCTTTAGCTTATTGAGCTCGGCTGAGGCCTTGACCTTCACCGCCTTCGGCATCCCGGCCTCGTCGATACGACGACTCAGTTCCTCGACCTCGTTGGGCGCCTCGTCAAGCTCCCCGAGCTCCTTCTGAATCGCCTTCATCTGCTCGTTTAGATAGTACTCTCGCTGGTTCTTCTCCATTTGTCGCTTGACACGACCACGGATGCGTTTCTCCATCTGCAGGATGTCGTTCTCTGACTCCATCAATCCCATCAGATGCTCGAGCCTAGCACGTACGTCCACTATCTCGAGCACACGCTGCTTTTCCTCGATTTTTAGGGACATATGTGCCGCCATGGTGTCAGCGAGGCGACCCGGCTCATCGATGCTCGCCAGCGAGGTCAGCACCTCGGGCGGAACCTTCTTATTTAGCTTGACGTATTGATCGAAGAGCGTAACGGCCGAGCGCATCAGCACCTCTTGCTCGCGCTCGTCGGCATCCATCTGATCTTCGAGCGGACTGATCAGCGCCGAAAATGCCTCGTCGGTCGTTACGAACTCGTCGATCCGCGCCCGCTGATTCCCCTCAACCAGCACCTTAACCGTACCGTCCGGGAGCTTAAGGAGCTGCAGGATATTCGCCAGTGTACCCACGAGGTTGAGGTCCCTCACCGACGGGTCGTCGACATCGGCGCTCTTCTGCGCAATCAGCAGGATCTGCTTGTCGCTGGCCATAGCCGTATCCAGCGCTTTGATCGACTTGTCTCGGCCGACGAACAGGGGGATGACCATGTGTGGGTAGACCACAACATCCCGCAACGGCAGAACGGGCACGTCTAGCGTTGCGTCGTCGCGCGCGCTTGCGCCGGATAGAATCTGAGCCATGAATTACCTTGCACAAATTGGTAATGAGTCTTCTGCTGCGCCTCACGCACCGTGAGGACAGCACCGCGCGCCGAACCACCAGCGATCCATTGGGGCCACAGTCTGGCCGTGCAAGAACAGAACTTGCGCGGTGACGGCGCGAAAGCGAGTCGCGCAGCGACCTGCGATCCAGCGTTGCGCGAACACGATCAGCGTCTCAGCGAAGCTTCGAGAGGCTGATCCGTCAAGACAGCGCCCGCCTTCCCAAGCATATCTGGGACACGAAGGCCCGATTCAACTGAAATCAGTTACCTTTCGAGCCAACCGGACACCCCGTCAGCTGACGCGAGATCCCGAACCGCCACCGGCACAGCGCGGCCGGCGTCAATCGGCCGCGGCCCGCTTCTCGACGCGCTCGTAGATGAGAAAAGGGGGGTTCTCCCCAGCAATCACCGACTCGTCAACGACCACCTTACTCACGCTATCCATCGACGGCAGGTCGTACATGATGTCAAGCAGGACTTGCTCCATGATGGTCCGCAATCCGCGTGCCCCGGTCTTCCTCTCCATCGCCTTGCTGGCGATGGCCCGCATCGCATTCTCCCGCAGCTCGAGCTCGCAGCCCTCCATCTCGAAGAGGCGGCCGTACTGTTTGACTAAGGCGTTCTTTGGCTCGGTGAGGATGCGCATTAGGGCGCGCTCATCGAGCTCCTCGAGGGTCGCCATGACAGGCAGACGTCCAACGAACTCTGGGATGAGGCCGTAGCGGATCAAGTCCTCGGGCTCGACTTGACTGAGCACCTCGCCGACTTTGCGATCGTCGCTCGGGTTGTGGACCTCGGCGGAGAAGCCGATCCCGCCGGTGCGCGAACGGTTGCGGATGATCTTGTCCAGACCAGCAAACGCCCCGCCAACGATGAACAGGATGTTTGAGGTATCGACCTGCAGAAACTCCTGTTGTGGGTGCTTGCGCCCGCCTTGTGGCGGCACTGAGGCAATCGTACCCTCGATCAACTTCAGCAGGGCTTGTTGGACACCTTCTCCGGAGACGTCGCGGGTAATGGAGGGGTTATCCGATTTCCGCGATATTTTATCGATCTCGTCGATGTAAACGATGCCTGTCTGCGCCTTTTCGACATCGTAATCGCATTTCTGCAGAAGCTTCTGGATGATGTTCTCGACGTCTTCGCCAACGTAACCGGCCTCAGTCAAGGTTGTCGCATCGGCGATGGTGAACGGGACGTTGAGTAGACGTGCCAGCGTCTCTGCCAGCAACGTCTTGCCCGAGCCTGTCGGGCCGATGAGCAGGATGTTGCTCTTGGCAATCTCAATCTCCTCTTTCGCCTCGGCCACTTCCAAGCGTTTGTAATGGTTATATACAGCAACGGCTAGAACCTTTTTCGCCTGCTCCTGACCGATGACGTACTGATCCAGGCTCAACTTGATCTCTTGCGGTTTCGGCAGCTTGCTGGTGGCCGCCCCGACACCCTCTTGCATCTCTTCGCGGATGATGTCGTTGCAGAGCTCAACGCACTCGTCGCAGATGAACACGGAGGGACCAGCAATGAGCTTTCGCACCTCGTGCTGGCTCTTGCCGCAGAATGAACAGTAGAGGAGCTTGCCATCGTCGCTCTTACCGTGATTGCTGCCACTCATCGAGGTGCATCTCCGCCAGGAAAAGGTGTCGATAGACTTGGCACGTCCATCACCGTAATCCCAATCTTAAACGGTTGTAGATGAATCGCAAGACGCTCCGGTCACAACTTGGCCTCAGCGGTGGTGGCTGGCAGTCGCAGGATGTTACCTTGGGCCACATTCGTCATTTTGTGTTTTCAGGCGGCGCACGTTCTGTCAGCACCCTGTCGATCAGCCCATACTCGACGGCGGCCTCCCCGCCCATGAAGCGGTCCCGCTCTGTATCCTCAGCCACCTTTTCCACAGGCTGGCCGGTGTGGTGCGCCAGGATCTGGTTCAGGCGATCGCGGATGTAAAGGATCTCGCGGGCGTGGATGTCAATGTCCGTTGCCTGGCCCTGGAATCCGCCCAGCGGCTGATGAATCATCATTCGCGAGTGCGGCAAACAAAATCGTTTTCCTCGGCTCCCGCCGGCCAACAATAAAGCGCCCATGCTTGCCGCTTGGCCAACACACATCGTGCTCACATCCGGCCGGACAAAACGCATCGTGTCGTAGATCGCAAGTCCCGAGGTCACAGATCCTCCGGGCGAGTTGATGTAGAGGTGAATATCCTTTTCGGGATTCTCTGACTCCAGAAACAGGAGTTGGGCGACCACCAGGTTGGCCATATGATCTTCGATGGGCCCCACGATGAAGATCACGCGCTCCTTCAAGAGACGTGAGTAGATATCGTAAGATCGCTCTCCGCGGGCGGTCTGTTCGACGACGATCGGGATGAGACCAAGGGCGCGGGGACCAGGATCGTCGATGTCAGTTTTGTCGGTCATGGATGTACGCTCGTCGATGCTTAAAGGGGCGCTGGCTCCGCAGCCCCGACAGAGGCATGCAGCTGCTCAAAGGACATGGGGTCTTCCTCAACCTTCACCAATCGCAGGGCCCAGTCCACGACCTGCTCCTCAAGGGCCAGCGACTCCAGGGGAGCGAGTCGCTTGCGATCCGCATAATAGTAGGTGATCACCTCCTGAGGTGACTCATAGCTCGCCGCCATCTCCTCGACCATCTCCCGGACCCGCGCCGGGTCGACCTGCAAGCCCTGCTGCTTCACAACGGCCCCAACGATCAGCCCAAGCGCAACGCGGCGGCGGGCGGAATCAGCGAAGAGCTGATCAGGCAGTTGTAACGCGGCGGCGTCGGGACGGCCTTCTGTGGATTGCTGCTTGAGCGACCGGACCTCATTCTGCACCAGCGAGCGCGGAACCGGAATCGGATGCGCGGCGAGCAGGATGTCCATCACCTGCCCCTTGACGCGCGCCGCGACCCGCTGGCGGAGCTCGCGCTCCATGTTCGCGCGCACGTCTTGTCGAAACCGGTCGAGGTCCCCGTCCTCGATGCCGAAGCTACGTGCGAGCTCACCGTCGACCTCGGGCAGGACAGGCTCACGGACCTCTCTAACGGTGACAAGGAACTCGACCGGTCGACCCCGCAGCGACTCACTCCGGTGGTCATCCGAAAAGCGCAGACGCAGTGTGCGCTCGTCCCCGCTGCTGGCGCCGACGAGCCCGTCCTCGAACCCCGGCATCATGCGCCCACTGCCAAGCTCAACCGCTACGTCCGTACCCTCGCCACCGTCGAAGACCTCTCCTTCGATGCGACCCTGAAAGTCGACATTCATGACGTCGCCCTGTTGTGCCGGTCGCTCAGTTGGCCTCCAGGTCTTGCGCTGGACGCGTAGACGCTCGATGACAGCCGCGACGTCCGCATCGGTAATCTCGACTTGTGGGCGCTTGACCGTCTTGTCGCTCAAGTCAGCCAGCTGGATCGTCGGAAGCACCTCGAACCTTGCCCTGTAGCCGTAACGCCCGGCGCTTCGATTGATCTCGGGCTCGATGTATGGGCTACCCGCAACACTAAGCTGCTCCTTGGAAAGGGCCTCAGGAAAGGTCGTCGATACGAGCTCGGCCAGGATCTCCCGCTGCAATTGATCGAGGTAGCGTTGCCGGAGAACCTTCACTGGGACCTTACCAGGCCGAAAGCCCGCAAGTCGTGCCGTACGCGCCATGCGCTGAAGGCGCTTCTCCACCTCGGCTTCCACCTTCTCGGCTGGCAGATCAACGGTCATACGACGTTCTAGACCATCACCTGCTTCGACTGACACCTGCATCAAGCTCTCCTGATCGACCAGGGTCTCCTGGGACCCATTGACTAAATAAGATTCCGCGGGCCCGAGTGGACGCCAATGCGTGTGCCGCAGGCCCAGCTTAGCCACTTTGGTTGGCGCAAGATTAGATACGACTCGCCGAATATTTGTCGGGCAGGACTCGCGCTCCCCGTCCGCTCAGGCCTGCGGGCGGCAGCGGCTCGACGGTACCCCGGCTCCCCATCAGCGAGCTCGCAAGCTTTCACCCGCTCGAAGGCCAACTAGGCCCGCACCAACTCCCGAAGAATGCGCCTGCAATCTCGCGTTAAGCCATTCAGTATAGGGGGGAAGCAAGGCTAGCGCCACGCCTTAACCTGCTCGATACCGCGAAAGGTCCAAACGGGAAAGCCACCGACCAGACAGGGTGACCTCGCCCGCTGATTCGCGACGAACCGAAAGCCGCTAGGGATCGGGCGCGTGCTAGGAGCATTGAGGCTCACGATCGGACCCTTTCTGACTCTTTGGGATTGCGCCCCTTCGCCAATCGGTCAATTGAAATCACGACCGCCAGATTGACCGTTCCTCGTCAGATGACCTTCGAGAAGCCAATCGGTCCCTCTTTGCTCGCAAGGTACGCATCGAACGCCATGCAGATATTCCGGATCAGCAGCCGCCCACGCGGCAGGACACGAATGCCGTCTCCGTCGACCTCGAGCAAGCCATCGGCCGCCATTGGTGCCACACGGGCCAGGTCCTCCGCGAAATAGTCTTCGAAGCACACCCCCCACCGCTCCTCGACGCGGGCAAACGGCAGCTCGAAATGGCAGATCAGGCGGGTGATGACATCGCGGCGAATCTCGTCATCCCGGCTCAGGGCGACACCGCGAAAGACCGGCAGCCGGCCGGCGTCGAGGGCGGCATAGTACTCCTCAATCGTGCGCTCGTTCTGCGCATAGGTGTTGGCGACCATACCAATCGATGTCATGCCAATTCCGAGCAAATCACAATTGGAGTGTGTCGAATAGCCCTGAAAATTCCGGTATAGGGTGCCGTCTCGCTGCGCCAGTGCGAGCTCATCGTTGGGCCGGGCAAAATGGTCCATGCCTATATAGACATAGCCCGAGCTCGTCAAACGGTCGATCGTCGCCTGCAGGATATCCAGCTTCACCTCAGGGCGCGGCAGATCTGCCGCGTCGATGCGCCGCTGCGGCTTGAACCGCTCGGGCAGGTGGGCGTAATTGAATATTGAAAGCCGGTCGGGATGGCATTCGAGGATGCGCGACAAGGTCCGCTCGAAGCTCGAGACACTCTGAAAAGGCAGCCCGTAGATGAGATCGATGCTGATCGAGCGGAAGCCCTCGGCACGCGCGGCCTCCAATACAGCCATGGTCTCGGCCTCACTCTGGACCCGGTTGACAGCCGCCTGGACGCGCTGATCGAAGTCCTGGACCCCAAGGCTCATCCGGTTGAACCCGAGGCGGCGCAACAGCGCGACCGACTCGGTCGTCGCCTCCCGCGGATCGATTTCGATCGAGACCTCGGCCAGATCGTCGTCAACCAGTGCAAAGTGCTTGCGCGTCTGCTCCATCAGCTCGGTCATCTGCGGCGGGCTGAGGAAGGTTGGCGTGCCACCCCCCCAATGCAGCTGCTCGACCTGACGCGAGTCGTCGAAGAACTCCGCCTGTAGAGCCAGCTCTCTATAGACCCTGTCGAGATAGGGTTGGGTGAGGGACCGGTCTTTCGTCGCGATCTTGTTGCAGGCGCAGTAGAAGCACACCGTATCGCAGAACGGTATGTGGAAATACAGCGAAAGACCTCGTCCGGTGCCATTGCTGCGACGGCATGCATCGGCGTAAGTCGCAGCGTCGAACCCCGGGTGAAACTCGACCGCGGTAGGATAGGAGGTGTACCTTGGCCCACTTTGGTCGTAACGGCGTATGAGATCGAGATCGAATGTGATGCTTTGGTCCATATCGAAATCTGTCTGCTTTACAGAGGGCGAGCGGGGCAAGTTGTTGGCGTAGCTCGCGCGAATTCTTCGGCGCTCGCCTCGAGCTGCGCCTTCGTCAGCAAGAAGACGCCGTCACCGCCGCGGTCGAACTCGAGCCATAGGAACGCAACATCGGGGCAACGCTCGACGAGGGCCTCGGCCGCGGTACCGACCTCGACGATCAGCACACCGTCGGGGTTGAGGTGATCGCCCGCTCGAGCCAAGATCGGGAGTACGAGATCGAGGCCGCTGCTACCGCCCGCCAGTCCGTGCCGCGGCTCGAAGTGATACTCCTCCGGCAATGCCGTGAACTCCCGGTCGCTGACGTAGGGCGGGTTGGAGACGATCACGTCATAGCGGCGGCCACCGAGGGCGTCGAACAAATCGGACTCGATCAGCTCGACCCGGTCGGCAACCCGATGACGTTCGGCGTTTGTGCCCGCGATGCGCAAGGCCGCTGCTGAGTTATCTACCAGATCGACTGCGGCGTCCGGGAGATAGACGGCTGCGGCGATACCGATACATCCACTGCCGGTGCCCAAGTCCAGCACGCGCCGAACCGCCGCCGGATCCACCCAAGGGGCGAAGCCGCGCTCGATCAGCTCCGCGATCGGCGATCGCGGAATCAAGACGTCTTCATTGACGACGAGATCCAAACCCGCAAAGCGTGTCCGCTGGGTCAGGTAGGCGACCGGCCGGCGTTCCTCGATCCGTCGCTCGAGCAGCGCGAGCACAGCGCAACGCTCGCTCGGCGTGAGTCGGCAGCTGCGGTACGTGTCCGGCAGATTCGAGGGTAGATGCAGGGCGAAGAGCACAAGCTCAGCGCCTTCGTCGAGGGCGTTGTCGGTCCCATGCCCGTAGACCAGACCCGCCTCAGCGAATCGACTCGCACCCCAGCGAATGAAATCCTGAATACTGAGAAGGCCGATTGGCCGGTTGATCATCTCCGATTCCCAGCAGCGGGCGACCCGCCTCGACGCATCGCCTGAGCGACCGGCGCCCGACCTCATAGACTCCTGAGCGCGGCACGAGCTGAAGTTTGCTGGCCCGTCGCGAGTGCGCACAGGCCCGACAGGCAACTACGGCTAGCATCTCGGCCGGGGCGCGCCAGGGCCGGAACAAGAATACCACGGCTGCGCCCCCGCAGCGGGACAGAAATCGGGGTCTAGAATCGGAGCTGGCTTGTTGGAGCTGGCTTTCCGCTGGCCCATTAGCCCTCTGCGCCGCGCGGCACCGAAAGTCGCGTGTCAGGCCGCTCGCTGTTTTCTGTGGACGGTTTCGGTCGTCGGTCCGTCAACCTCCAAGCCATCGCGACGCCCTCGCTCGACGAGGTCTGCGAGCGTGATCCCGCTCAAAAAGCGAAAGATCTCGTCACTGAGTTGATCCCAGAGGGTATGCGTAAGACAGCGCTTCCCCTCCCGGCAGTTCTCGCGACCGCCGCAGCGGGTGAACTCGACCCATTCATCAACCGCGCAGATGATGTCGGCGATAGAGATATCATCGGCAGGCTTGCCCAGATAGTATCCGCCGCCAGGCCCCCTAACGCCGCGCACGAGCTGCCGGCCGCGCAATGCGGCGAAGAGCTGCTCCAGATAGGACAGCGAGATGCCCTGATTGACCGATATATCGGCCAGGGTCACCGGGCCCTTGCCGGAGCTCAACGCCAGGTCGAGCATGGCCGTTACCGCATACCTGCCTTTGGTAGAAAGTCTCATGATTGTATGCCCTATATCAGTGCAAGCCGCAAAGCCACGTGGATGGCTAGGCGATATTCTGCCATAACCTAGCCTTTCCGTCAGGAAAGATGGCGGCCAGCAAACCGGAACGCAAGTGTTGTTTCGGCGCCGCCGAGTGTGACGGCTCTAGCATTCTTCTCGATCGATCCCGCAGGGCCGCCCCCACATCCTCGCCCGCTCGCCACATGCCGCCGGGGCCCCTCAGGGAGCGCGGACGTGGCGATCTGGCGCCGGCGTCGCGGCGCGCGCGGACCTGCGTTCCCCTTCGCACATCGCTACCCTTCCTGTGCGCAATGTGGGCGAGGCGCCACTCGCCAGGCGAAAGCGGTAGCCTTGTTGCCGGCAGTACGCCAGCCACTTCCCGAGGACTAGGTTGATTCGCCATTTCTCAAGCAGGTCGGGTGTGCCTGCGGCATCGAATAGTACCCGCGACCCCCACACGCGAAAGCCGAGCACTTCAGCCTGCCGCGCGTCGTGGTAGATGCGTACCCGGGCATCGGGCTCTGGCACATAGGTAGCCAAGTCGCCTGCCGCGACGTAATAGGTCAAGCGCAGCGTCGTCGTATATCGCGCCTGATCCAACACCTCCAGATGCAGATCGAGATTCCCGGCGCATCTCGCGATGAATGCACCCTGAGCGCTCCGCAAGTCGGCCGCCAACCAGACCAAGCGGTCGTAGTTTTCCTCACACAGACCCATCAGCGAGCCGATGTTCGGACGCCCGAGCAACAGCTCGGGATCAAGCCAGGGATAGCGGGGGATGAACACTGAATCGGACAGGAAGAACGGCAGGGTCAGCGGACGCTCAAAGACCGGCGGCACAACCGCGTGGAACGAGGATACTCAACACCACGGACAGTGGCATCCGGGGCGCCGGCGTCAGGCCTGGCCCGTTTGTTGGGCTTCGACCTGGCGCTGCACCTCCGCCATGTCCAGCGCCGCTGCTTTGGAGATCAGATCGCGAAAGGCGGCCTCGGGCAGAGCACCGGCCTGCGAGAAGATGATGATCTGATCGCGGAAGATCATCAGCGTCGGAATAGAGCGGATCTGAAACCGCGCCGCAAGCCATTGCTCGTCCTCGGTGTTGACTTTGGCGAACAGTATGTCGTCGTGATCTTCAGAGACCTTCTCATAAATCGGCGCGAAGGATCGGCAAGGCCCGCACCAGGGCGCCCAGAAGTCGACGATGACAAACGCGCGCTCCTTGATCGTCGCCTCGAAGTTGTCTTTGTCGAGTGCTACTACGGCCATCAAGCATCTCCTTGGAAGTCAATAGTGGCAGGATCGCCAGCTGAGATCCTTGCCTGTCGGCAGCCTCACAGGGCATCGAGAGCAGCGAGGATCCGGTCTCGGATCTCTTCTACACGGCCGATCCCGCTCACCTTAACGTAATGTGGGGCCCCTTTGCCTCCTTGCTCCGCCCAGCTCGAGAAGTAGTGGATGAGCGGCTCAGTCTGATCATGGTAGACGATCAAGCGTTTCCGCACGGTCTCTTCGCTGTCGTCATCGCGCTGAATCAGAGGCTCCCCGGTGACATCATCTTGCCCCTCAGCCCGCGGAGGGTTGAAAAGCACGTGGTAGGTGCGACCCGACGCTGGATGAACACGCCGGCCCGACATGCGTCGCACGATCTCCTCATCCGGGACGTCGATCTCGACGACGGCATCGACAAAGATACCCTCGATCTTCAGTGCCTCGGCTTGCGCCAAGGTGCGTGGAAATCCGTCGAAGAGGAAGCCGCGCTCGCAGTCGGGCTCACTGATGCGTTCCTTGACCATGCCGAGGATGATGTCGTCGGACACCAGTCCGCCAGCATCCATGATCTCCTTCGCCGCCTTTCCGAGAGCCGTCCCGGCCTTCACATGGCCGCGAAGCATATCCCCCGTCGAGATCTGAGGGATCGCGAAATGCTCCTTGATGAAGCCCGCTTGAGTTCCCTTGCCGGCGCCAGGGCCACCGAGCAGAATGACACGCATGATTCAGTCACTCCCAGTCATCATCAGGTCGATTTTTCAGTCTGCCACAGCTGACGGGATGTCACCATTCACTCAGCGCCCGGCCATGAGCATCGTCATCATCAGCTTGTTGAGCCGCCCGACAAAGGCCGCCGGATCGTCGAGCTGACCGCCCTCGGCAAGCAACGCCTGGTCGAACAGGATAGCGGCGAGATCGCTGAAACGAGAGTCATCGTCCTCGCTTTCGAGCCGTTTGACTAGCAGATGATCCAGGTTGACCTCCAGGGTCGGTCGCGTCTCCGGTGCCGACTGGCCAACCGCCTTGAGCACGCGCGCGAGGTTGGCGCTCATGTCGTACTCGCCGACGACCAAGCAGGCCGGGGAATCGACCAGCCGCGTGCTGGCACGGACCTCCGCGACACGATCGCTGAGCTTGTCCTTGAGCCGTTCGAGGAGCTTGGCATGCTCCGCCGCGGCCTTGTCCGTCTTCTGTTGCTCCTCCTTGTCAGCGAGCTCGCCGAGATCCAGCTTGCCCTTCGAGATCGACTGCAGGTGCTTGCCTTTGTACTCGCTCAAGTGGCTGACGAGCCACTCGTCGACCCGGTCCGACAACAGCAAGACCTCGATACCCTTCTTGCGGAAGACCTCGAGATGCGGACTGGAGCGGGCCGCGGCGGGACTATCGGCCGTCAGGTAGTAGATCTTGTCCTGGCCTTCCTTCATGCGCTCGATATAGGCATCGAGGGATTCGCTCTGGTCGTTCCCGTCGACCTCGGTAGTGCAGAAGCGCATCAGCCCCGCGATGCGCCCACGGTTGCCGTAGTCCTCAGCCGGCCCTTCCTTGATCACCCGGCCGAACTCGTTCCAGAAGCCCTTGTATTTGTCGGGCTCGTCCTTGGCGAGGGTCTCCAATAGGGTCAGCACGCGCTTGGCATTCGCCTGACGGATCGTGTCGATCTTGCGATTGTGCTGCAGGAGCTCGCGGGAGACATTCAGCGGCAGGTCATCGGAATCCACCACGCCCTTGACGAAGCGCAGATAGTGAGGCATCAGCTTGTCTGCCTCGTCCATGATGAAGACCCGCCGCACATAGAGCTTGACGCCATGCTTCGGCTCCCGGTCCCAGAGGTCCCAAGGGGCCCGCTGCGGGATGAAGAGCAGTGCGGTGTACTCGTTCGTGCCCTCGACGCGATTGTGCACATGGCCCAACGGCGGCTCGAAATCATGGGATACGTGCTTGTAAAAATCCGTGTACTCCTCGTCCGTGATCTCGGCCTTGTTGCGCATCCACAGCGCCGTACCGCGGTTGACCTGCTCCCATTCGGGCTCTTTGCCCTCCTCGGCCTCCTTGGCCTCCTTGCCCTCGTCGCCGACCGGCTCTTTGCGCATCTCCACCGGGACCGCGATGTGGTCAGAGAACTTCCCGATGACCGAGCGCAGGCGCCAGTCATCCATAAACTCCTTCTCGTCGTCTTTCAGATGCAGAATCACATCCGTGCCCCGACTCGGCTTGTCGATGGTCTCGATCGAGTAGCTGCCGCGTCCGTCCGACTCCCACCGGACCCCGTGCTCGCTCGTCAGACCGGCGCGGCGGGAGAGGATCGTCACCCGATCCGCGACGATATAGGCCGAGTAGAAGCCGACGCCGAACTGGCCGATCAGTTGGCTGTCTTTGGCCTGGTCCCCGCTTAAGCTCTCCAGGAAACGGCGGGTGCCGGAGCTCGCGATGCTGCCGATCAGATCGACGACCTCCTGGCGCCCCATCCCAATCCCGTTATCTGACACGGTCACCGTACCGGCATCGCGATCGACCCAGATGCGGATATGCAGGTTGGGATCGTCCTCGAACAAGCCATCGTCGGTCAGGGCCTCGAAACGGAGCTTCTCCGCCGCGTCCGAGGCGTTCGAGATCAGCTCACGCAGAAAGATCTCCTTGTTCGAGTACAGAGAGCGGATCACCAGGTCGAGCACCTGGCTCACCTCAGCCTTGAATTCCAGCGTCTCTTTGTGCGTATCTGCAGTCATCTCAGGATCTTACCCATGCTTGACGATTGATCGAAACGAGCTAGGCGCGCCGCTGGCCCAGCCAACAGCGTGCCTGATCGGGAGAAACAGCGCGCAGCGGCCCAGAGCGCATCGACAAGGGTTGGCACACGCGAGCCGCAAGATTCGCTATAGAATACCGAGGGCCTTGTCGCCGCGTCACCTGGGCACTGATCATGCCGTGCCGTCCAACGATGGCCTCGCCGAGGCGGAAGCCGTACCGGCACCGTCCCCTCTCAGCAGGGCCGCCCGCGGGACTTACCGCACAGGAAGCCCTGTCAAGCCAGCAGATGAAGAGTGTCACCGATGGATCCGAAAATTATTCCCACGCAACCCTTTGCGGGCCAGCGCCCCGGTACCTCCGGACTGCGCAAGAAGGTCAAGACCGTCGAACAGCCCGGCTATCTCGAGAACTTCGTGCAAGCGGTCTTCGACTGTCAACCGGCGCTGGTCGGCGGCGTGCTGGTCGTCGGCGGCGATGGCCGCTATTACAACCGCCAGGCAATCCAAACGATTCTACGCATGGCCGCAGCGAACGGGATCCGCCGCGTGCTCGTCGGTCGCGGAGGTATCCTGTCCACGCCGGCCGCCTCTTGCGTGATCAGGAAACGCAAGACCCAGGCGGGACTCATCCTTTCGGCAAGCCACAATGCCGGCGGGCCAGATGAGGATTTCGGTATCAAGCTCAATGTCAGCGCCGGCGGGCCGGCACCCGAGTCGGTCACCGAGGCGATCTTCGCCCGCACCCAGACCATCGATCGTTATCTCACACTGGATACGCCGGACGTCGACCTCGACCGCCTCGGTCTCTGCCGTGTCGCTGACATGGACGTCGAGATCATCGACCCGGTCGCCGACTACGCCGAGATGATGGAGAGCTTGTTTGACTTCAACGCCATCCATCAGCTGTTCAACTCCGGGCTGTTCCATATGCGCTTCGACGCCATGCATGCCGTGACCGGGCCCTATGCGCTCGAGATCCTCGAGCGCCGACTGGGCGCCGAGCCAGGCACGGTCATGAATGGTGAGCCCAAAGAAGACTTCGGTGGCGGTCATCCCGACCCGAACATGGTGCACGCCAGCGAGCTTGTCGCCATGACCCAAGGGCCGGATCCGCTTGATTTTGCGGCGGCCTCCGATGGCGATGGGGATCGTAACATGATCCTCGGCAAGCATTTTTTCGTCACTCCCAGCGATAGCCTCGCCGTCATCGCAGCCAATGCCCACCACATCCCGGGCTACCGGAATGGCATCGCTGGCATCGCCCGCTCGATGCCGACCAGTCAGGCCGCTGACCGTGTTGCCGAGCAGCTCGGTATCGAGTGCTACGAGACGCCGACCGGATGGAAATTCTTCGGCAACCTCCTCGATGCGGGCCGCATCACCCTCTGTGGTGAGGAGAGCTTCGGCACCGGCTCGAACCATGTGCGTGAGAAGGACGGGCTCTGGGCGGTACTCTTTTGGTTGAATCTGTTGGCCGTGCGGCAGCAATCAGTTGCCGAAATCGTGCGAGACCATTGGCGCCGCTTCGGCCGCAACTTCTACACGCGGCACGACTACGAAGGGCTCGATGCGCAGGCCGCTGAGGGCCTCATGGAGGCCCTGCGTCGCCGCCTTCCCGAATTACCCGGCCAGGTCCTCGGAGGCTGCAGCGTGAGCTACGCCGACGACTTCAGTTACACCGACCCAATCGACCATAGCCGCGCAGAGCACCAAGGCATCCGCATTGGCCTCGCCGACGGATCGCGGGTCATCTTCCGCTTATCCGGCACCGGGACCGAGGGCGCGACGCTGCGTGTCTATCTCGAGCGTTTCGAGGGCGATCCGACTCAGCACGACCGCGACACCCAAGAGGTGATGGCCCCGCTGATCGAGATCGCCCGTGACCTCGCTCAAATCGAGTCGCGGACCGGGCGCCGAACGCCGGACGTGATCACCTAATCGGCGACGCCCGTGCCCGACGCGTCCAAAGCGGGACGCCAGGACAGGCGTCCTCGAGCGCAGTACTTCAGCTTTGTTTCTGTGGCACGCACCCCGATGTTCGGTTCAGAATGGCGTTGATCGACGCTCGGCTCGTTCTGTCGATCCGATCCACCTTGGTTTGAGAATCAGTATCTAATGAAGAGCAAGACCTTAAGCATTATTCTGTGGGTGGCCGTCGGCCTCTGGATGCTGATGATATTCAACAGCATGAGCGGCAGCGATCCGACCGAGACCAGAAGCCTCAGTTACAGCAGCTTCCTCGAGGAGCTTGCTGAGAACAATATTCGCGATGTTACGATCCAGGACCAGAGCATCGTCGGGACCCGCACCGACGGCTCGCGTTTTGAGACCTTTAACCCCGGCGACCCGGCCCTGATCAGCGACCTCCTTAACCACGGCGTCACGATCCGCGCCGAGGAGGCCCAGCGCCCCAACCTCCTCTTCCAGATCCTTGCGGCCTGGCTGCCTTTCCTGGTCCTGATCCTCGTCTGGATCTGGCTGATGCGCCGCGGCTCGGTCGGCGGCGGCGGTAACGGCGGCCTGTTCAGCTTCGGCAAGAGCCGCGCCCGCCAGCACGCCGAGGGCGAGGTCAAGGTGACCTTCCAGGATGTCGCCGGCGTCGAAGAGGCGAAACAGGAGGTCGCAGAGCTGGTCGATTTCCTGCGCAACCCGCAGAAATTCAGCAGTCTCGGCGGCCGAATCCCGCGCGGCGTGCTCATGGTCGGCCCGCCGGGCACCGGTAAGACCCTCCTGGCGAAAGCCATCGCCGGTGAGGCCCGCGTCCCCTTCTTCAGCATCTCAGGCTCCGATTTCGTCGAGATGTTCGTCGGTGTCGGGGCGTCGCGTGTGCGCGATCTCTTCGAGCAGGCCAAGAAGAGCCCACCCTGCATCATCTTCATTGATGAGATCGACGCCGTCGGCCGTCGTCGCGGCGCCGGGCTGGGCGGTGGCCACGATGAACGAGAGCAGACCCTCAATCAGCTGCTGGTCGAGATGGACGGCTTTGCCGGCAACGAGGGGATCATCGTGATCGCTGCCACGAACCGAGCCGATGTGCTCGACCCGGCTCTCCTGCGGCCCGGCCGCTTCGATCGGCAGGTCGTCGTGGCGCTGCCGGATCTCGCTGGCCGCGAGGCCATCCTAAAGGTCCATCTTCGCAAGGTGCCTGTCGCCAAGGATGTCGAGCCGCGTACGATCGCGCGGGGCACGCCGGGCTTCTCCGGGGCCGATCTGGCCAATCTCGTCAACGAGGCCGCGCTCTTCGCCGCACGCGCCGGCTTGAGCGAGGTCAACATGCGGACGATGGAACAGGCCAAGGACAAGATCATGATGGGGGCCGAGCGCCGTAGCGTCGTGATGTCGGACGAGGAGAAGCGACTGACCGCCTACCACGAGTCGGGCCATGCCATCGTCGGGCGCCTGGTGCCCGAGCACGACCCCGTACACAAGGTCAGCATCATCCCCCGCGGCCGCGCGCTGGGCATCACGCTCTTCTTACCCGAACGGGACCGCTACAGCCGCACCAAGCGCCAGCTAGAGAGCATGATCTCTAGCCTCTTTGGTGGTCGCGTCGCCGAGGAGATGATCTTCGGACCGCAGTACGTCACCACAGGGGCATCAAATGACATCGAGCGGGCGACCGAAATCGCCCGCAATATGGTGACCCGTTTCGGGCTCTCCGAACGGCTCGGCCCCCTCGCCTATGCCGAAGACGAGGGCGAGGTCTTCCTGGGACATGCTGTGACGCAGCAGAGCAAGATCTCCGCCCAGACTGCGCGCGAGATCGACAAGGAGATCCGGGCCATCATCGATCGCAACTACCGCCGCACGCTGCAACTTCTGGAGGAGAACAAGGACAAGCTCCATACGATGGCCCAGGCGCTGCTGCAATACGAGACCATCTCGCGCGAGCAGATCGATGACATTATGGCGGGGCGACCGATGCGACCGCCGGAGGACCAGAATGGCCAGCCGACCCCAACGGTCAGTGAGGGTCCGAGCCCAGACTCGGGCCAACCGCCTGGTCAGCCAGTCGTCGGCGGCCCGGTTGGCGAGCATTGACACAGCCGGGAGACGCTGGACCGAACAGTGTCTCCCGGTAGCCCTGCGAGACGACAAGTTGGTCGCAGAACTCGAGCGCCCTACCCCATCTTTCTCCCACGACCGTCGCGCAACCTCCTCTCAGGGGACGCCTCTAGCCTGCGACCGACACCTGTCGATCGCTGTGGCGTCACTCCGATCCTACCCCCGCCCCGAGATCTCGCGTGCCGCACTTCCTGGTGCTGGACCGGCGCAGACAGGCCTAGACCATCACCGAAACCCTGCATAGCACCGCAAGTTCTCGCCCTTGAGGGCGACACTTCGGAGGCCTGACCTGGCAGTGTCGCCCTCAAGGGCGACCCCAAGCATCGGTTCAAGAACGGTCGGGGAATCTCTCCATTGCTGTACTAGCCCCCGACATTCCGGCCGACATTCCGGCCGACATCAGGGCCGAGCCATCGTCGCACGAGGGCCAGAGGACCCTCGCGCTCGCTGCATCCCCTCCTGTTCCGACCCCGCTGAGGACTCACCTGCGGACATCGTGTCCGCACTGACGCTGCTGAGCGTGAGCTCAATCACGCTCGGTTCGACGAGCACTCCACAGAACGTTGAGGTCCCGCCAGGCGGGTTACAAAAAGATGAACCATTACCCTCTTCCATTAAGAAAATTCCCTTAAAAGGTTGCCGTCGTAGGTCGACAACCGTCACGAAGCCTTTGAGCACGCCGCAGCAAAAGGGCCCGTATCCGATTGTCTTCGAGGATTCGCAGTGCGATCGCCTGCGCGCCCGAGCATGGAATTCAGTGATGCGATTGAGCGAGACGTGTATCACGAAGCCACCCTGGCGAACGGCTGATCGCTCATTCATTCGGCCCTGATCGGCACCCCCGACAGGATTTCTTTAATCCTCGATGCGCAGCGATCCGCCCTCTTAGCTCGCATGCCGCAAAGGAGATGATAAATTGTTCAAGAACATGAGCTTGTCACTAAAGATCGGCACCGGTTTCGGGGCGGTCCTTCTGCTCCTGACGGTCGTCGCCGTGGTCGCTTGGCAGGGCCTCAACGGGGTCAATGACGGCTTCGTCACCTATCGCGGGCTGGCGCGCCACACGAACCTCGCCGGGCGCCTGCAAGCAAACATGCTGATGGTGCGGATTAACGTGAAGGATTTCATTCAGACCAATAGCGATAAGGATATCGAGGAGTTCAAGAGCTACCACGCGAAGATGCGAGAGTTCTTGGCAGAAGCCGAGAAGGAGATCACCGATCCTGAGCACGCCGAGCTCCTGCGAGAGTACGCCGAGAACGTCGCCACCTACGACAAGGCGTTCGACAAGGTCGTCGCGCTGATCCGCGAGCGCGATCGTCTCGTCAATGGTGTGCTCGTCGTCGTCGGCCCGAAGATGGAGAAGAACCTGACCTCCATCATGGCCTCGGCCAAACAGGATGACGATGCCGAGGCCGCTTTCGAGGCCGGCATCGCGCTACGCCATATGCTGCTCGGACGCCTTTACGCTCAGAGGTACCTCGATACCAATTCGGAGTCGGACAGGGAGCGTACGGAGCAAGAGCTCGCCAAGCTCCACGAAGGCACCGAGGGCCTGAAGCGGATCCTACAGAATCCCGAGCGCCGCGCGCTCAACGAGCAGGTCGCCGGGATGGCCAACGAATACCTGACGGCCTTCAGAGGCGTCGTTCAAGCCATCGAGCACCGCAACGAGCTCATCACCGGGACATTGGACGCCCTCGGCCCCGTTATGGCCCGGGCCATCGATGACCTGACGCTGTCGATCAAGGCGGACCAGGACGATCTCGGACCCAGGGTCCAGGCGCAGAGCGAGCGCGCAACCACGACGGTCATGGTCGTCGCCATCATCGCCATCCTGATCGGCATCGCTGCGGCCTTCGTGATCACCCGCATGATCATAGGTCCGGTGCAGAAGGTCGTGCGGTTCGTCGATGTGTTGGCCAATGGCGACTTCACCGCCAAGCTCGACACCGACCATCAAGACGAGCTCGGCAAGATGTCTCAGGCCCTCGGGCGGACAGCCGGCGGGCTCGGCGACATGATCAAGGACATCATCATCGGCGTAAACACGCTGTCATCGTCCTCGACCGAGCTCTCCGCGATCGCCACTCAGCTCTCCGCCAACTCCGAAGACGCCTCGGCCCGCTCCTCCGGTGTGGCGTCTGCGACCGAGCAGATGAGCACCAACATGCGCTCGGTGTCGGCTGCAATGGAGCAATCCTCGAGCAACGTTGGGATGGTGGCGACCGCGACCGACCAGATGTCGGCGACGGTCAACGAGATCGCCCAGAACGCGGCCAAG
This sequence comes from uncultured Chromatiaceae bacterium, assembly GCA_964583605.1. Lineage (GTDB taxonomy): Bacteria > Pseudomonadota > Gammaproteobacteria > Chromatiales > Chromatiaceae > CAZOWL01. The sequence continues at coordinate 20,913 of CAZOWL010000052.1, forward strand.
GCCAAGGACATCTCCGAGAGGGCAGTGGAACAGTCCCAGGCAACCTCGAAGAAGGTCAACGCGCTTGGCCAGGCCGCCAACAAGATCGGCAAGGTCACCGAGGCCATCACCGACATCTCCGAGCAGACCAACCTCCTCGCCCTCAATGCGACGATCGAGGCAGCACGGGCCGGTGAAGCCGGCAAAGGCTTCGCCGTCGTCGCGAACGAGATCAAGGAGCTGGCGCGGCAGACCGCCGAGGCGACGGTCGACATCCGCAACCAGATCGATGAGATGCAGCAGACGACGGGCGGCACCATCACAGATATCGAGAAGATCGGCGAGGTGATCAACGAGATCAACAGCGTCATCACGACGATCGCCGCTGCCGTCGAAGAGCAGTCGACCGCGACGAAGGAGATCGCCGAGAACGTCGCGCAGACCTCGGCAGGGATTGCCGAGGTCAACGAGAACGTAGCCCAAAGCTCGTCGGCGATCGCCGAAATCACCAAGGATGTCGGCGAGATCAGTCGCACCGCCAACGAGGTCAGCTCCAGCAGCCACAACGTCAAGGAGAGCGCCACGGAGCTATCCAGACTGGCCGAGCAGCTCGATACACTCGTCAAGCGCTTCAAGGTGGCCTGAGGTAGGCGCGGCGTATGCCGCCGTGCAGACCGGCCCATGCTCGGGTCGGCCTGCACGGCGACGATCGCCCGGGACACGCCGCCACCGCCACAATAAAACTATGATGAATCGGAGCTACTGATGAGCATTGAAATCGACGAGATCATGGAAGCCTTCGTTGGCGAGTCGAAGGAGCACCTCGCGGACATCGAGGCCGACCTGCTCGCGATCGAAGAGGCCGGCGCCAATGTCGATGACGACCTGGTCAACAAGGTCTACCGCGCGGCCCATTCCATCAAGGGCGGGGCCGGGTTCTTTGGATTGAACAGCATCCAGACGTTGACGCACGAGATGGAGAACGTCCTGGGCCGGATCCGCGCGCACGAGCTCGTCCCAACGCCCGAGATCGTCAATATCCTGCTCAACGCGGCCGACACACTGAGCGCCATGATCTCCGATGTCGCGGGCAGCAATGACGTCGATGTCAGCGATCACATCGCGGCGCTTGCCGGCATCCTCGAGGCGGAGCCGGAAGATGCGGCTTCAGGGCCCGCCCCGAGCGCGCATGCCGGCGTCGACGAGCCGCCCGAGGCGCCGGAGCCCGCCCACGCGCCGGACGTGACCGCCTCGGCCACGCTGGACGCCGAGCCACCCGAGCCGCCCGCTAGCCCCGCAGCCCCCGCGAATACAGGCACCGGTCGTGCGCCCGCAAGGACCACTGCGACAGGCGCGGAAGCGAGCCTGCGGATCGGCGTACCCCTGCTGGATTCCCTGATGAACCTCGCCGGGGAGCTCGTGCTCGGCCGCAACCAGCTGCTCCAAGCCCTCTCCTCGGGAGATCAGAACCTGAGCGCCATCGCCGGCCAGCGGATCGACCTGATCACTTCCGAGCTGCAAGAGGCCATCATGCTGACGCGAATGCAGCCGATCGGCATCGTCTTCAACAAGTTCCCGCGCGTGGTGCGCGACCTCGCGCAGCAACTGGGGAAAAAGATCGATCTAATCGTCGAGGGCAAGTCCGTCGAGCTCGACAAGACCATCATCGAGGCCATCAATGACCCGCTGACCCATCTGATCCGCAACGCCGTCGACCACGGCATCGAGCTCCCGGAGGTCCGCCGCCAGGCGGGTAAGCCGGAGACGGGGCGGGTGATCCTCAAGGCCTTCCACGCGGCGGGGCAGGTCAACATCGAGGTGAGCGACGACGGCAAGGGCCTGGACGGTGACAAACTGGCCGCGAAGGCCTTGGAGAAGCGACTCGTCACCGAGGAGCAGGTGCGCTCGATGTCGCCGCGGGAGAAGGTCAACTTGATCTTCCTTCCGGGCTTCTCGACCGCCGAGCGGGTCTCGAACGTCTCCGGACGTGGCGTCGGCATGGACGTCGTGAAGACCAACCTCGAGAAGCTCGGCGGGCAGACCCTGATCGAGTCCTCTCCCGGCCTCGGCTCGACCATTCGGATCAAGCTGCCGCTGACGCTAGCCATCATACCGAGTCAGATCGTCATCACCGAGGACGAGCGCTACGCGATCCCGCAGGTCAACCTCGTCGAGCTGCTGCGCGTGCCCGCGGCGCAGGTCAGAGACCGCGTCGAGAAGGTCGGGAACGCGGAGGTGATTCGCCTGCGCGGAAGCCTCTTGCCGCTGGTGCGTCTGGCCGACGTCATCGGCATTCAAAGGACCTATCAAGACGAGGACGGCGAGCGGCACCGCGATCGACGCCAGAACATCGCCGATCGGCGCTCGCGCCAAAGCCCCGGCACCGAGGAGTCACGACCCGCGGGGCGGCCCGAGGACCAGGCTGTGGAGGGGACGCCCAGGTACCTGGGCGATCGCCGCTACCGCGCCGCCAGTGCCCTCAATATCGCGGTCGTCTCCTCGGGCGTCCTCAAGTACGGTCTGATCGTCGACCAGCTGCTCGATTCGGAGGAGATCGTGGTCAAGCCGCTGGGACGCCATCTCAAGCACTGCAAGGGATACGCCGGGGCCACCATCATGGGGGATGGCCGCGTGGCGCTGATACTGGATGTCGGCAACCTGGCCGTCATGGCGGGGCTGACGAGCGTCGACGGCAGCGATCGCGCGGTGGAGGCGGCGCGGGAATCGGCCGCGAAGGCCGGGACCGAGCGGCAGGCCCTGTTGCTCTTCCGCGGTGCCGAGGACGAGCACTTCGCCGTGCCGCTCAGTCAGGTCGAACGGATCGAGAAGATCCGTAGCCATGATATCGAGACGATCGGCGACCGACGGGTCATCAAGTACCGCGGTGGGAGTCTGCCGCTATTCACCGTGAGCGAGGTGGCCGGCGTCAAGCCGATCCCGGAGAACGCCGAGCATCTGGTCCTGGTCTTCCGCCTCGCTCAACGAGAGATCGGACTCCTGGCAGCCGGCCCCGTCGATGCGATCCAAGTGGCCGCAGAGGTCGATACCGAGACCCTCCGCCAGCCCGGGATACTGGGCTCGGCGATCGTCAAGGACACAACAACGCTCTGGGTGGACATCTACGAGCTCGTCAAGACCATAAAGCCTCAATGGTTTGATGTCGTCAAGGGGCCAGCGAGCGCCACCGACAAGGCGCCGACCATCCTCTACGCCGAAGACTCGAAGTTCTTTCGCGATCAGGTCACGCGCTTCATGGAAGAGAGCGGTTACACGGTGATCGCCAGGGCGGACGGAGCACAGGCCTGGCAGGTACTCGAGGAGCGGCCCGAGCAGATCGATCTGCTGGTCACCGATATCGAGATGCCCAATCTCAACGGCTTCGAGCTCGCCGAGCGCGTCAAGCTGGATCCACGACTCACGGGTCTTCCAGTCGTCGCCCTCACCACGCTGGCCGAAGACGCCGATATCGCACGCGGTAAAGCCGTCGGCATCGCCGACTATCAGATCAAGCTCGACCGCGAAAAGCTCATCACGACCATCGATGGGCTGCTCCAGCGCTCAGCCGCCTAGCGGCATGCGAGCAGATGATTTCACCTCGAAGGGCGGAAACGATGACCATTCAGGCCAACACGAACATCGATGCAAGCTCCATCGAGCTTGCGACCTTCTATCTTGGGGAGGCGATTTGCGGCATCGACCTGCTCGACATCCGCGAGATCAACAAGAAGATGGACATGACGACCGTGCCACAGGCACCGAATTATGTCCGCGGTATCCTGAATCTGCGCGGTCAGATCGTGACTGTGATCGATCTCCATAAGAAGCTCGGCCTGGCCGAGTCCAGTGTGGACAATCGCGCCCGCAACATCATCGTCAACTCGGCCAATGAGTCGATCGGCCTGCTTGTCAGTCGCATCGGTGACGTCATCACGGCGAAGCGCGATGAGATCGAGGCCCCGCCGGCGAACATCGGCGAGGTGCAGGGCACCTATTTCACCGGCGTCACCAAGATGAAGACACAATTGGTCGGCATCCTCGACCTGAAGCGCGTTCTCGAGGAAACGGCAGGCAAATGACTGGCGGCGCGCCACTCCGAGTCCTGGTCGTCGACGACACCGTCGTCTACCGGAAGATCGTCAGCGACATCCTGGGCGAGGTTCCTGAGGTGCAGGTGATAGGTAGCGCCCACAACGGCAAGGCCGCACTGGTCAAGGTCGCGGCCCAGAAGCCGGACCTGATGATCCTCGACATCGAGATGCCGGAGATGACCGGCCTGGAGGTGCTGGAGCGCCTGCAGGCCGAGCAGTCCGATGTCGGGGCCATCATGCTGAGCACCCTGACACGCCAAGGGGGGGCCACGACGGTTCAGGCCTTGCAGCTCGGTGCCTTCGATTTCATCACCAAGCCCCAGCACGCCACGATTGCCGAGAACGCGGCTGCGATAAAGAACGCCCTGGCGCCGATGCTGAGGGCGTTCGCGCGCCAACAGGCGGTTCGCCGGAGCCTCAAGCCCAGGCCCGTCGGCTCGAGCCGCCAGGCAGCCAGCCCGCCGCGGGACGCGCATCCTCGGCCTCGAGCGACCATGCCGATCGTCGCCCCGCGACAGAAGCCAGACATCATCGCGATCGGCGTCTCCACCGGTGGCCCGCGGGCGCTCTCCGTGGTGCTGCCCGCGCTCCCCGCCGACCTCGGTGTTCCGATATTGGTCGTGCAGCATATGCCGCCGATGTTCACGCGCTCCCTCGCTGAAAGCCTGCGTGGTCAATGCGCCCTCGATGTCAAGGAGGCCGAGGACCGCGAGGTCATCAAGGCCAACACAGTCTACATCGCGCCGGGCGGCCAGCAGATGGCCGTCGCGGCCGACGGCGGCGGCAGATCCCGGCGCATCCGCGTGAACGATGACCCGCCGGAGAACAGCTGCAAGCCGTCGGTGGATTATCTCTTTCGTTCAGTCGCCTCGCACTATCTCGGGCGAGCGATCGGCGTCGTCCTCACGGGTATGGGCGCGGATGGTGCCGCCAGCACCCAGCGATTGAAACAGAACGGCGCAACCATTGTCGCCCAGGATGAAGCGACCTGCGTTGTCTTCGGCATGCCGAAGGCCGTCATCGAAGCCGGCATGGCCGATATCGTGGCCCCACTCCCTCGCATCGCGGACGAGATCATTCGTCTCGTCCGGTCATCCTAGGAGACCCGCGGGGCATTTGCAGACATGGTCGCCATCAAGCAGGACGAGATCAATCCACTGATCCAATACGTCTATACCATTTCAGGGATCAAGCTCGATGCGACAAAGACCTATCTGTTCGAGACCCGGCTGGGACCATTGCTGCGATCCTTGGGCATCAGCTCCTATCGCGCACTCATGCAAGCGGGCAGGAACGATGCCAGTAAGACGATCGAAAACCAGATCATTGATGCGATCTCGACCAACGAGACCTTGTTCTTTCGCGACGCCGCACCCTTTGAGGCCTTGCAGCACAAGATCCTGCCAGACCTCATCGATGCCCGAAGCGCCAAAGGCTCGGGCCTCTTGCGACCCACGCTGTCGATTTGGAGCGCCGCCTGCTCGACTGGCCAGGAGGTCTACAGCATCGCGATCGTCCTCAAAGAGTTCAACGGGCTCCTCGATCACTTTCGTATTAAGCTCATCGGCACCGACATCTCGGACGCGGCGATCGCGCAAGCGAGCTATGGCCATTACAACAAGTTCGAGATCGAGCGCGGACTGCCAGCCAATAAGCTGACGAAATATTTCTTCCGCGACGGTGCCCAATGGAAGGTCAAAGATGAGCTCCGCGCGATGGTCACGTTCCGCAAACTGAATCTGATGCAGCCATTCGTTGGGCTCGGCAAATTCGATGTCATCCTGTGCCGCAATGTCGCCATCTATTTTTCCCCAGAGGATCGTAAGAGATTGTTCGAGAAGATCTATAACGTCCTCGAGCCGGATGGGTTTCTCCTCATTGGGGGATCTGAGTCTCTGACGGGCGTCACCGATAGATTCGTCCCGCAACGCCATGTACGCACACTCGTCTATCGGCCCCGACCAAGATGAGCGCGACAATACGCCCGTCAACCCGAAGACTACGCCCGGGCCCACGCACGCGAGCGCAAAACACGCGGCGAGCCATTGGCAACCACGAGCCAGCAGGTTTTCTCGCAAGACATCTCTTGCGAGATCGGCGAAAATACAGTCCTGCTCGTCACGAGCTCCGGCGTAGAATCTTGGGCGCATGCGCGGTCGCCAGGCGCGCTGCGAGAAACCGCCCCGACCGGCGTTCTGCCGGCCAGCAGGCTGCTTCTGGCCATTGGAGCCCGACGCACTGCCTGCGTCCTTGATCCTCAGCCAAGACCATACAGGAGATCCCGTATGAACATACTCATCGTCGACGACAGCAAGGCCTCCCGCATGATCGTAAAGCGGGCGCTCAGCCAGGCCGGGTATGGAGATCACGCCGTTCAGGAAGCAAGCAACGGCGCAGAGGCGTTGCAGGTGATCACCGAGTCGAAGCCGGGCCTCGTGCTCTGCGATTGGAATATGCCCGAGATGTCTGGGATCGAGCTGCTCGAGAAGCTGAAGGCCGATGAGATCAGCGTCAGGCTCGGCTTCATCACGTCTGAGGGGACCGATGATGTCCGTGCGCGGGCCACGGAGGCCGGGGCCCTGTTTTTCGTCTCTAAGCCCGTCTCGCCCGAAGGCCTGAAGCGTAACCTCGAGCCCTACCTCAAGTAGCCACGGAGCCAGCGGCGATGAACGAATGGATTGCAGCCCTTGTAGCCGCCACCAACGAGCTGGCGACCACGTCGCTAGGCCTTGCCGAGGGCGAGGTCGTCTCGACAGGCTCGACGCTTCCCGAGATCCCCTATGGCTCCTTCGTCGGGCTCACCGGTGAGACCAAATCCGTCCAGATTGGACTTGCCGCCTCACGTGAGGATTGCATGACCCTGGCACGGGCGATGTTTTGCATGGGGCCGGAGGAGGATCTCAGCGAGGAAGATCTCGCCGATGCTTTGGGCGAGATGGTCAATGTGTTGGCAGGGGGCGTAAAAGTACGCTTGAAGGACCTCGTCGAGAACTTCAATATTGGCCTGCCGATCGTCGTCCATGGCAAGATCGATGTGACAAAGGTCGCGCAAGTCGATGTGACGGTGATGCGTTGGGACAACGCTGAGGCCCAGGTCTTCCTGATTCGACACAAAGAAAGGGGCTAATGTGAGCACCAAGGTTACCTTGCCGGAGTTGGAAAAGATTGCGGAGCTGCTGTCGGACATCATCGCGAAAGATGTGCAGGTTTCGCAGGCAACCACCGCGCCGGCCGGTGAAGGCAAGGTAACTGCCGTCTACCGAGACGACCAAGGGCAGCCGCTGTCTTGCTGCATCTGCGAGCTGCCCTTGGCCGCGTTCTTGGGTGCGGCCCTTGTGCGGATGCCGGCCGCCGCTGCCAAGGATGCCATCGCGGCAGGCACCCTGCCCGAGAATCTGCGTGACAACCTGTTCGAGGTCCTTAACATCGCCGCGCAGCTGTTCCGTCCTCGTGCGGCCCGGCACCGGGTCAGCTTGAGCGCGCTGCACCTAGCCGCCGAGCCGCTCGGCGGTGAGCTGTCGAGCGCCTTGGCGAGCCCCGCCTCACGCGTCGATGTCGAGGTGTCCATTCCCGGCTACGAGGCAGGAAAGATGACGCTCGCCACACTTGAGCAGGCACCGGCCTAGCCGCCCTCGACGCGTCGCCTCCCGACACCCGTTCGTCCCCATTCGGTCGGCCAACGAGCAGGACGCGCGATGGCCGACCGCCAATTCGATCAGATCGTTATCGGAACAGGCCCAGCCGGGGAAGGCGCGGCGATGAAGCTCGCCAAGTCCGGCCGGCGGGTCGGCGTCGTCGAGGCGCATGATCGCGTGGGTGGCGGCTGCACCCACTGGGGCACTATCCCGAGCAAGGCCTTGCGGCATTCGATTCAGATGCTCGCGGACTATCGCCGCAGCCCGCTGTTCGATCGCACCGTTGAGCAGGTTGAGCTGGAGCTTTCCGACCTGATTCGCGCGGCCGATTCGGTCATCGACGATCAGGTGCGCACGCGCTATCGCTACTATCAGCGCAACCGGGTCGAGCTGATCTTCGGGCGCGCACGATTCGTCAACGCCAACCTGCTGGAGGTCTCCCGCCCCGATGGCGCCGCCGAGCGCCTTCAGGCAGACAGCTTCGTCATTGCCACCGGATCGCGCCCGTATCATCCGCCGGACGTCGATTTCAGACACCCCCGGGTCCTCGACAGCGACTCGGTGCTGCGGCTAACGCACACGCCCCGCTCCATCACCATCTATGGCGCCGGCGTGATCGGCTGCGAGTACGCCTCGATCCTGGCCTGCCTCGATGTCAAGGTGAACCTGGTCAACACCCGCGACCGCCTGCTCTCGTTCCTCGATGACGAGATCACCGACGCCCTCAGCTATCATCTGCGCCAGCAGGGCGTCGTCATCCGTCACGACGAGAGCTATCAGCGGGTCTCGCCGCAGGACGACGGCGTGGTGCTGCACTGCCGCTCCAGGAAGAAGCTCAAGACCGACCTGCTGCTGTGGGCCAATGGCCGGACCGGAAACACCGACGATCTAGGCCTCGAGGCGATCGGCCTGGCAGCGAACAGCCGCGGGCAGCTCGAGGTGAGCGCGAGCTACCAGACCGCCCTCCCCCATATCTATGCCGTTGGCGATGTCGCCGGTCCCCCGGCACTGGCCAGTGCCGGCTACGACCAAGGACGCTTCGTCGGCGCCCATATCGTGAACGGCGCCTGCGATTGGTCGCTCATCGAAGAGTTCCCGACCGGCATCTATACGGTCCCTGAGATCAGCTCCGTCGGCCGCACCGAGCGCGAGCTGACCGCCCGCCAGATACCCTACGAAGTCGCCCAGGCCCATTTCAAGAGCATCGCCCGCGCCCAGATCACCGGGCACACGGTCGGCATGCTGAAGATCCTCTTTCATCGCGAGACGCTGGCCATTCTCGGTATCCACTGTTTTGGCGAGCAGGCCTCGGAGATCCTCCACATCGGCCAGGCGATCATGCGCCAGCCTGGCCGCTCCAACACGATCCAATATTTTGCCGAGACGACCTTCAATTACCCGACGATGGCCGAGGCCTATCGCGTCGCGGCCTTGAACGGGTTGAACCGGTTGTTCTAGCTTGGATGACGGAGCGCAGCGTCGGATCCGGCGCGGCGTTCGCGTGAAGCCGCCGTCCTTGTCCGATCC
>CAZOWL010000053.1:0-30139 GCA_964583605.1 uncultured Chromatiaceae bacterium
TTCTGAGTCCAGCACCGGTAGGGTCAGCTGAATCTGCGCCCGTGAACGGTTACCTGTTTGATGCCGAGCCATTATCACCTGTTGATCGAGACGCCCGGTGCGGGCACCGATGCTCGACCGACCCCAGGATTGGCCATGGAGCAGCTACTCGGAGACGACGGCTGATGCGCAGCGTCGCCCACCCGCGAAGCCGCTGGCCGAGTCCGTCAGCCTGTACTCCGATCGAGACCAAGCCATTGCAGCGGCCTACGCCAGCGGCGGGTACAGGCTCAAAGCCATCGGGGACCATTTTGGCCTGCATAACGCACGGATCAGCCGTATCGTTCGCGCAGCCGAGGAGGCAAAAGGCAAGACCTGACACCCGCTCGGTGACACCCCTCGGATGCTATTACTGCACTTGCGCTGGATCAATAAATACGAAGCATCCTCATTGCAAATTGGAGGAGTAGCCGCTAGGATTCGCGCCGTGAGTAGCTTCCCCTCGCCGTGACGCGCCGGCTCAGGGGATCTACCGCACGGCGTCCCGCAGACCCACCCAACCTTTCGGCTCCCGAAGCGGCCGCATGGGCCGCGATCGCGCACCGATGGCCAGGCAGGAATCCGGAGGCTTGCGCCCTCGATCGCACGGCCGCACGCAACACGGCCCACCCCTTCGCCCTCCGGGAGAAGGCCGAGTGCGGACGGCCCCGACGAGCAGGGCCTTTGATGATTTCGCGCGCTGATCGCCATGGCCGGCAGACCCGGCCGGTGCAGCGCCCGGTACGCATCGCCTATCCCTGACACGCCGACGCGCAGCGCCGTCGTAGGCATCGCGTACCTCTGAGGCGCCGACGCGCAGCACCGTAGGGTACGCACCGCGTACCCCGCACACCGTGCAAGCCGCCCCAAGGCATGCGCCATCGAGCAGAGCCGCGGCATCGCCCGCGTCCCAAGGACCATCGCGAGACAGAGACGAACGGCCATGAGATTCAATCACTTCTACGCCCTGGCGGCCCTGCCGCTGCTGCTCGCTGCCTGCGGCAGCCCCGACACCGAGAGCATGCAGGCCGGGCTCAAGAAGTCCGGGATGGGCGCGGGTCAGGCCAGCTGCTATGCGGATGCCCTCGCCGAGGCGCTCGACACCGACGCCTTCAACCAGGTCGCCGCCTATTTGAACGAGGGCGAGTCCTACGACGAGGCGATCCGCCGCGGGCGCCGCAAGTACGGGGCGGACTTCCGCGCGCAGCTCGCCGAGGCCGAGCGCGCGCTGGCCGCCTGCTCTCGCTGAGCAGGCGGCGGTCGCGGGCAAGGTCAGCAGCTAAGACGCTCGGCTTCACCGCCATCGCCATCTCAAGCAACACGAACGCGAACGGTTGTGATTCCGATTTATTTAGGTTAGCATCTCGCGTCGCGAGTCGAGAAGCAGGTCACATTTCAGTCGTGCGGCAGGCCAGCAGTCATGAAGAGATCCTCGCCAAGGTGCACGCGCTCTACGCAGAGCTCACCGCCCACGAAGGCTTCGGCGAGCTGCGTATCGAGGTGCGCCTGCTGCGGCGCGGCCAGAGGGAGGTCATCCTCCATTGCGGCAAGCAATACCGCTACGTGGTAGATGATCTGCCGATGGCCAGTCGAGGTGTAGGGGCAACGGCGAAAGGCTAACGATCATGGGGCGAGCCGAGCCACCCCGGACGATGAAATGTCGCCTCGCCCCTGATCGTTCCCTCACCCCAACCCTCTCCCAGAGGGCGAGGGAGCAAAGGTGCTTCGCGAATTTCATAGTAAGGGAGCGCCTTTTGCGTGGCCGGTCGATCGACGATCTCGAGTCCCTGGTCACAAGGCTCATGCTTCGTGACCGGGTCAAGGGCCGGGCTCAGCGAGGGCACGGAGCCAAAGCCAGATCCACCGGCGATCGCGGCAGCAGGATTGGCCCTCCCAGCAGCAGGATTGGCCCTCCCAAAGGAGTCTTGTCGGGAGGGCGCGTGGTGAAACGCCAGTGGCGTCCGACCACGCGAGGGACGCGGAGATGGATTCCGCGACGGTGTCGCGCAGGAGAGGCGGCAGCCACGGCAGGATGTCCGGCATCGGCGACGGCGTGGGGCCGTGTCGAGCGCGGGCGGCGGGCGCGGGAGGCGCACGCCGGCACGCAACGAGACTCAAGACACCATCCCCGGCATCCGGGCCCCCCGCGGCGGGGGGGCGGCGCCAATCCAAACGAGAGAGAGAACTGATGAAGTACACACGTATCGCCAAGCTCGCCGATCGCATCCAGAGACGTCGCGCCAAGCGCGGTCAGGCGGGTTTCACGCTCCTCGAGCTGCTGGTCGTGGTCGCCATCCTGGCTGCCATCGCCGGCACCGCCGCCATCGCCCTGCAGGACACCGACGCGCGCGCGTCGGCGGCCGCCCACGTGGCCATGATGGATGAGCTGAACAAGGGCATTCACACCTATCGGGTGCTGAATAAGAACGAGTTCCCGAATAACTTCGACTCGATGTTGGGATGGGCTGGGACGGGCTGGACGGACAGTTATGACGCCTCACAGGATGTCAGCGGTGCCACCTTCCCGGAGAACGAGCTGATCGGTATCGAGGACGTCGGCACGCTAGCGCTGACCGCAGATGCGGCCGGCATCCTCGCCGACATCGGCATCACCCAGCTGCAGTACCTGAACTACGGCGCGGCGGTCGATCTCAACGAGGATTTGGACACGAACGATTGCGCGTCGGCCAACATCGTCGATACCATCCGCACCCGCTCCAACGCCGTGGTCGGCGGCAACATCTTCATGACGCCGAACGCCAACGGATGCGGCGCGCCGGTGACACTCCATAACGGCGCCCAGGTGCTGGTCTGGACCGGCGGCTACGAGCGCCTCCTGGGCTCTGCCGGTCTGGCGTTCGATCAAGCGGGCGCGCCCGATTTTGCATCCGGCGGTGACCCGGGCGATGCGATCGCCACGACGGCCGCCAATACGCCGGTATTCATGATCGTCGGCATCGGGCCGTCCTCGACGCTGTTCAACACCAACGCGCTCGGCGGCATGACCACGGTGCCTGTCTATCGACACGTCAAGGAGGATCAATACCAGCGCTTCGCCGCCGTCTTCAACATCGGCAGCTTCACCGATACCTCTGGCGGCTATAGCGCCGCCGACCAGGTGACCCTGGTCGGCATCATCGACGGCGCCGGCGACACCAAGGAAGAAGAGCTCGGCGAGTGGGACGGCACGCGTAACACCATCTAAGCGGACCCTAGCCGGGCTCGCTTGAGCCTTAGGCCGCACGGACGCGGGGCCGCAGGGAGGCGGCCGATCGGATTCCTGACGGCGGCCTCGCGGCCGCCGAACAACAACAGAGACACCACGTCCGACCGTGCAGCCGCGGGGCACCCGCGCGCGGCACGAGCGGGGACGGAGGCGTAGCGCCTCACGGACCACAGCACGACACGCACCTCATCGGCCTGTCCCGGTCCCAAGCCCCGCCAGGTGGACTCGAAGCCAGCGCATCACTCGGGACGCCCATGACCATCGCCAACCGGCCCCGCCCTCAGCGCGGCTTCACCCTGATCGAGCTGCTGGTCGTCGCCGCCCTCCTGGTCGCGGTGTCCTTCATCGCCTTCAGCGGCTACGACGGCGTCGTCGCCGACGCCAAGGAACAGGTCGCCCGCGCCGAGATGCAGGAGATCGCCAAGGCCATCCGGCAATTCAAACAGGACACCGGCTACTACCCGAAACAGGGGCCGTTCGGGCTCGACCTAGCGCCCTTTGTCGGGGGCATCGATCCGGATGACTTGCCGGCACAGGCGGGGGATTCGGACGCGGAGAGAGAGGCCTGGTTCTACTCGCCAGCCAACTTCTGGCAGTTGTTCGAGTGCCCGAGAGTCACCGAAAACGGCCATCCACAGTGGCTTGGTTGCACCGGAAGCGCAGCACAGAGTTGGGACCCGGCGCGCGGTCGCGGCTGGCGCGGTCCTTATGTGCTGAGCGACTCTGAGAGCCTGGTCGATCTATCCAGCGATCTCGCCCCTGACGGCAGTGGAGACCCTGTCGAGCGGGGAGGCACCGCACGATTGATCGAGGAGGTATCCGGCATCGCCGATCCGTTTGAGAATAATTTGATCGACGCACCTGGCTTCGACACACATGACGGATTGCTGCTCGATTGGCGCGCTGTCTCCCGCCATTGCACCCCGCCACCGGACCCTTGCGAGGTTATCCTCGGCGGGATCGGCGGCCCTTATTTCGCTTTCGATCTAAACAATCCGGCGACTGCGCGCTTGGTCAGTATGGGGCAGGATGGACGCTACGCGGACCCGAACACGGCGGATCCATGCGTGCCGAATGGGGACGACATCGTCCTCTGCCTGGAATAGCCATGCGGACCCAGGCGAGCTGCTCGAAGGCGCGCGGGCGGACCGGACGCACGCACCGCCGGAGCGGTGCGGCGGCATTCCTACGGTAGAGCGGGGGAAAGACAAGAGACCTTGCGCTCCAAGACCTCCAATTCACGGTGACGGAATGAATAGACCCAGCGACAGACCGACCAGGCGCCGCGGCGCGGCGCTCCTCGCCGCCCTGCTGTTGGCCCTGGCCGGCCTGGCCACGGCCAACGAGCCCCCGGCGGAGCCCCAGTATCAGGACATCGACATCGACCGCCTCGTAGAGACGGCGCGGCCACCGAAGGCCGGCACCAGCGCCCTCTTCCGGCCGGTGCCGGTACGCTTCGGCGCTCGGATCAAGCAGGCGCCGGCCAAACGCAAGGTGGAGTACCTCTATACGGCGCTGAGCTTCTTCCCGCTCGACCCGGTGCCCGAGGTCTCGCACCGCATGTTCCTCGACACCCCGGGCGGACACCCGTTGCCGGTCTATGTCGAGGACAGCCTGGTGAAGGGGCTCAAGCGCCTCGGGGAGGGCACCGCCGTCATCGTCAGCGGCTTTCATGTCTACAACTACTCGAAGGGCCCGGCGATTCTCGTCACCGGCTATCAGCGTGCGCCGCTGGCGCTGTGGACCCCATGAGCAACCGCCCAACCGCGACAGCCCGGAGCCACGCCCGCCGACGCCAGCAGGGCATGACCCTGCTCGAGCTCCTGGTGGTCATCGCGCTCCTGTCCGTGGTCGGCTTCATGGCCCTGTCGCAGGTGGGAGATGATTTGAGTCAGGTGCGGTACGAGGACACCCATAACCGCCTCGGGCTGATCCGCGGGGCGGTGATCGGCGATACCGCCCGCACCCTCAACGGTCAGCCCGAGATCCGCGGTTTCGTCGCGGACATGGGGCGTCTGCCAGCCAATCTGCACGAGCTCATCGAGCGCGAGTTCTGCTCCTCGAACCCACTGCTCGACCAAGCCGCCTGTACCGGCGGCACGGCGACCTGGACGAGCATGCCAGCCTACGCCTACGACGCGACCGCCGGGCTGTGGGCGGGCTGGAACGGTCCTTACTTGAATGCCTCGCCGGAATCCGACTATCCCCGTTTCCGCGATGGCTGGGGCAACGACGACGGCAGCAACGACTTCGGCTGGGTTTTCGCCATCAACGGTGACGCATTGGAGCTCCAAAGCTTTGGGGTGGATGGCGTCGCTGGCGGCAGCACGGACTATGAGGCCGAGTATCCTCCGGACGCATCGAAGGTGCTCATCGCCGCAAACGAATACCGCACCTTGATTACTGATTCTAAAACCACTGCGCAAAACGACGAGGAGGGCGGGATCACCGTCGACTTCGGCTCCCCCGCTCCATGCTGGACCTGCTCGGACAACTCCCATAATACCCGCGCTGCATGCGAGGGTGATGGAGACCTGTGGTCCGCAGATACGACGATCACGGACCAGGTGACCTGTGAGGCAGGCCCGCCCGGCGACAACGGGCACTGGCAGCCCACCGAGAGGCTTTGTCTCAGGATCGGGTATCGCAGCGACGGTGCGATGGCCACCCTAGTATCGTCCGGCGACGACGGCGACTATTCGTTGACATGGGATGGCAGCGCGCAAACGGCGCGTTTCGCATTCGAGGATACGAGCGCACCACATGATGAAGACACCTATCTTCCCATGGGCCAGATGGCCTATCGCGTGTTCTTTCATGATGGTACCGACTGCTCGACCGGCGGGTATCCAACGGGGTCCGAGTGGCGCCCTTTCAGCCTGGTGCCCGGATCGGTTCTTCATCCGCTCCCATGGGCTGTGCACTGATGAAAACGACAGGCACCGTCTTCAATGGCATCCAGATCGTCTTTCTGTCCTCTGAATGGCCTGTGGGATCGATGGGTTTCCTGACCGCCGACGCGCTTCGGCAACCGCAAGACTCGGTCCCCGGCCACTCTGCCCATCCGAAGGTTCTGCGTTCCTCAGCCCAACCGACACGCTCGACGCCGAATTCTGGACCATTGGGGCAGTTGATGAATTCGTGGAGCCAATTGACCGCCGGTGTCGGGTTGCGCTGCGCTAGCCCGACCTACGGACTCGTAGCCCATATCACGACCGGTGCGGTTCGTTCCTCACGGCACCCTACAAGCAACCGCTAAACGAAATGCAAAACCCCCTCGCCAAACTCAACAGCATCCAGCTCGGCAAGCCCGGTCGGGTGCTGGTGCTGCACAGCGACGGCTATCGGCTCCACCTGGCCCTGGTGCAGCAGGGGGTGGCGGGCCCGGCGATCCGCGCCCGCGCGATGTCGCGCGCCATCGATCCGCAGGTGGCGATGGCCGAGGCGCTGGAGGGGCTGCGTGCGCGGGGGGTCAAGCGCATCCCGAAGAAGGCGGTGCTGATGAGCGCCTCGGCGCTCACGGCGCTGCTCGATCTACCCGTCGACCCGGACCACCCGCGCCCGCGCGAGCAGATGCACGAGCTGGTGCGCTGGGAGCTCGAGAGCCTCTTCAGCGAGCAGGGGCTGCGCTGGACGATCGGCGCGCCGCTAATGGGCCGTGGCTACCTGACCCCGGAGCAACGCGCCGCCGTCGCCGAGCGCCAGGCGCTGCAGGCGCTGGACCCGGAGGAGGCCAGCACCGCGGGGCCGGAGCCGCGCGTCAAGGCGCGCTTCGGCGACGTCGCCGTCGAGGCGGAGCTGGTCACCCGCGATCAGGTAGAGGAGTGCGCGGAGCTGCGCGACCAGCTGTTCCGCGCCGATGATCAGCTCATCTGCGGCTGGGTGGCGCAGAGCCGCCCGCTCGAGGACGAGATCCCGGACGACGACGAGGACCCGCACGGCTTTCCCTGGCTGACGATCGCGGTGCCGGAGAGCCTGCGCCGTAGCTGGGTCAAGGCGTGCCAGCGCCAGGGCATCTTCCTCGAGACGGCCTATGCCATCCTGGGCGCCGGGTTCAGCCTGCTCGAGGTGCCGCCGAGCGCCGAGGCGCTCTATCTGGAGGTGCACCCCGAGCAGTTCGCGGTGATGCGCGGGCGCCCCGGCGGGCTGCGCAGCCTGCGCGTGGGCAACACCCGCGACGGGCGGCTGCCGCCGGAGGACGCGGTCGGGCTGTGCCGCGAGGAGCTGGGCCCGGGTATCCAGCGCATCCATCTGCGCGCTCCGGAGGATCAGGTCGGCGGGCTCGCGGAGGCCATCACGGACCTCTTGGGCCTCGAGGTGGTGCGCGTCGGCAACGCCCCCCGCGAGCCGGATGCCGAGCCCGATGCCGAGCGCGAGTCCGGCACCGACGGCGAGCCGGTCGCCCTGGCCAAGGGCGCCGAGCCCAAATGGAGCCTCGGGAAGGCCCGGCCAGCGGCGCCGAAGCCTGCGCCCGAGACCCTGCACCACGACCGCGTTGCCGACGAGATCCTGGCGGTCGCCCGCCATATGCTGGGCGCCGCACCGCGTGTGGCGCTGGCCTCGGTGTCGGCGCAGCCGGCGCGCCTGCCGGTGTGGCAGCGCCGCGACCTACTGCCCTATGCCGCGGCGGCGGCCGTGGTGCTGGCGGTGGTGGCCTGGGACGCGAGCCTGCGTCTGAAGATCTGGCACAACGAGAGCGAGCTCAAGCGGCTGGACAGGCTCTATGAGGAGCAGATGGACCAGAAGCGGATCGCCGAGGGAATCGCGTCCGAGGCCAAGCAACTCCAGGATCAGGTGGACGAGCACGAGCGCGCCGTGGCCCACCTAACCGCACGGGTGAGCGGGCTCTCGCGGCTGGCGGAGCGGCGGGCGTGGATGCCGCGGGTGCTGGAGCAGATCGCGGCCGCCTGCAACGACGAGATGTTCCTGCAGGAGATCACGCTGCCACCGGAAGCGGGGGCGCTGGTGCAACTGCGCGGTTGGGCGCTGAGCAACATGGCCGCGCAGCTCTTCGTCGCCAACCTGAATACGACCCTGGAGCCGCTCAAGGGCACGGTGCGCAACTCACGCATCGTCGCGGCGCCGGGGCCGCACAACCTCTCAGGCTACCAGGTCGAGGTCTGGCTGGCCTTCAGCGAGGGGTTCGGGGCGTGAGTACCTTCAACGACTGGCGCCGAAGCTGGCGCAACCTGACCCACCAGGATCGGATGCGCTGGCTGGCGATCGGCACCGGCGTCACCCTGGGGCTCTACGGCCTGCTCATCTATCCCTTCGCCGCGAAGGACCTGACCCGCTCCTCGGCCCTGCTGGCCCGGCGCGTCGACCGCATCGAGAAGCGTGCCCAGGTGCCCGAGGTCGACGCGGGGGCCGCGGCCACGCTGCAGGGTCGGCACGCCAAGCTCTTGAAAGAGCGCGAGGCGCTGGAAGAGCGCTATCGCGCCCTGGCCGCCCAGTTCGCACCGGCCAACGACCCCGAGGCCCATCAGGCCTTGCTGCTTGAGCTCAACACGCTGGCGGAGGCGAGCGGCATCCGGCTGCTGCAGCAGGGCGATGAGGTGGATCAGCACAGGCGGGTCCGCCCGCTCAAGGACGAGGAGTCCGGTCGCTCCTTCATGCGGGTGATCGGCGCCGGCGACTACTGGAGCCTGATCGCCTTCCTCAAGGGGCTGAACGAGCTCAGCTACGCCAGCGCGCCGCTCGGGATGGAGCTCAAGCTCAAGGGCGATCCCGAGCCGCGCGGCGCGATGCTGGACATCCGCGTCGACGTGACGCTGTGAGGCTCGGCATGCCAGACCAGAATTCGCACGCCCTCTCGCCAACCCCTCCTTCACAGGGAGCAAGGCAGCCGGGCCTGGATCTCGACGCCTTGCTCGCCGCGGGCGTGGCGCGCGGGGCCTCCGACCTGCACCTGACCGTCGGCAGCCTGCCGATCTATCGGGTGCTCGGCGAGCTGGCACCGGCGCCGGAGGAGCTGTGCGCCGAGTTCGACCTGAAGCCGATCGAGCCCGACTGGATGGAGCGACTGGCGAGACGCGTCGCCAGCGAGCGCAAGCTCGAGGAGCTGAGCGGCACCGGCCACGCGGACCTCGGCTACAGCACGCCCGACGGCGAGCGCTTCCGGCTCAACCTGTACCGGGAGCTGGGTCGCCTGGCGCTGGCGGCCCGGCACTTGGACCAGCGGATGCTCTCGCTCGAGGCGCTGGGCCTGCCCAAGCAGCTGCAGGAGATCGCCCGACTGCCGACCGGGCTGGTGCTGGTGACCGGCCCCACAGGCAGCGGCAAGTCGACCACGCTGGCGACGCTAGTGGATGTGATCAACCGCACGCGCGCGGCACACATCCTGACGGTCGAGGACCCGGTGGAGTTCGTCCACCAGCCGCAGCGCTGCGTGGTGCATCACCGCGAGCTGGGCTCCGACGTGGTGAGCTTCGCCGCGGCGGTCGAGGCATCGCTGCGCGAGGACCCGGACGTCATCATGATTGGCGAGATGCGCGACCTGAATACGATGCGTGCGGCGATCACGGCGGCCGAGACGGGCCACCTGGTGTTCTCCACGCTGCACACGGCCGAGGCGGTCGGCTGCGTCGAGCGCCTGGTCGGCAGTTTTCCGGCCGGCGAGCAAGACGTGGCGCGCCACCGCATCGGCATGGCGCTGCGCGCGGTGATCGCGCAGCGGCTGGTGCGGCACGCGAGCGGGCGCGGACGGGTGGCGGTGGTGGAGATCCTGATCGTCAACTCGGCCGCCGCCAACCTGATCGAGCAGGGCAAGACGCGCCAGCTCTTCTCGCTGATGGAGACCAGCACCGCCGAGGGGATGCGTACCCTGGATCAGGCGTTGGCCGATCTCGTCAATCGCGGCGTGCTGAGCCGCGCCGAGGCGCTCCAGCACTGCAAGGATACGCGCACGCTGGAGCGCCTGCTCGAGCGCGCCACCCGGCTGGCCGAGGAGGCAGCGCTGGCCGAGCACGCGGCGACCAAGCGCGGCGGGCTCGACCGGCTGCGGAGACGGCCCTGATGGCGGTGACCGAGACGACCCTGATCGACGCCGGCATCGCCGCCGGCCTCGTCGACACCGAGGCGCTGCCGGCGCTGCGGCTACAGGCACGGCGCGAGCGCATCCGGCTGCTCGAGGCGGTGACGCGCGCCGGCCGTTTCCCGGAGGCGGCGCTCTATCAGGCCCTGGCGCGCCAGCGCGGCATGCCCTACCTGCTGCCGAAGGACCTGGTGCCGGTGCCGGAGCTGCTCGACAAGCTGCCGGCCAATGTGCTGCAGCGCCGGCCGATGCTGCCGGTGCGGCGCAACGGCCAGACACTGCTCGCGCTCGGGGACCCGGACGACCGGCTGAGCGCCGAGATCGCCGAGCGCGCCACCGGCGAGCGCCTGCACCCGGCGCTGACGGCGCCCGAGGCGCTGCGCACGGCGCTGCGTCGCCACCGCGGCGGCAGCACGCCCCAGCTCGCGGCGGTGGAGGCGGACGGCGCGGACGCCACCGGCCTGCTCGACACCCTCATGAAGGATGCCTACCTGCGCCGCGCCACCGACCTGCACTTCGAGCCGGAGCAGTACAGCGTGCGCGTGCGCGAACGGGTGGACGGCCACCTGCTGGAGTACCCACGCCCGCTGACGCTGCAGGAGGGCGAGGGGGTGATCACCCGCATCAAGGTGCTCTCCAACCTGGACATCGCCGAGCAGCGCCTGCCCCAGGACGGCTCGATGAGCTACCGCATGTCGCAGTGGGACACGCCACCGGTGGACGTGCGCGTGGCCACGGCGCCGACGCGCTGGGGCGAGCGCGTGACCATGCGCCTGCTCGGTCAGGGGACGAGCGGCGTCGGCCTCGAGGGGCTCGGCATGCCGGCATCGATCCTCGGCCCGTTCCGTGAGGCCATCAACCGCCCCTACGGCATCATCCTCGTGACCGGCCCCACGGGCAGCGGCAAGTCGACCACGCTCTACGCGGCGCTGCGCGAGCTCGATGCCGACGACCTGAACATCCTGACCGTCGAGGACCCGATCGAGCAGGTGGTGGCCGGCATCTCGCAGGTACAGGTGAGCACCAAGGTGGACTTCGCGATGGCGCTGCGCTCCTTCCTGCGCCACGACCCGGACGTGATCCTGGTCGGCGAGGTGCGTGACCTGGAGACCGCCGAGACCGCGATGAAGGCGGCGATGACCGGCCACCTGGTGCTGGCGACGCTGCACACCAACGACGCGGTCGGCGCCGTGACCCGCCTGGCGGACATCGGCGTGCCCCATTACCTGATCGGCGCGACCCTGATCGGGGTCATGGCCCAACGGCTCGTGCGCCGGCTGTGCCATCAGTGCCGCGAGCCCTACCGCCCCGACGCGGCGGAGCGCGAGCGCCTCGGCGGGACCCTGCCGGAGGACCTGATGCTCTATCACCCGGTCGGCTGCCCGGCCTGCCTCGGGACCGGCTTCGCCGGCCGCGTCGGGCTATTCGAGGCGCTGTGGGTGGACCGCCCGCTCGGCGAGCTGATCGCGACCGGCCCGCGCGAGGAGGTGATCCGCGAGAGGGCGACCGACCGGTATTACACCCTGTGGCAGGACGGTCGGGCCAAGGTGCTGGACGGCGAGGTGGCGGTCGCCGAGGTGGAACGGCTGGTGCCGGTGGATGCGCGGTGAGGGCGGTGGTCAGTGACCACTGGCCAGCGGGACGGTCCGCACAGCGGACCCTACGGCTGCGATATCCCGTAGGTCCGCTGTGCGGACCCTGCGCGGTGGCCGGGCTTATGATCGGGGCCGCACCAGTTGTTTCTGAAGCGTTCATAAGCCTTTCACCTTCAGGCTTTAACCTTTTGAAAATGCCAGGAATCGCTTGAGATGGCGGTCTACGAGTATCTGGCGCTGGATGCCAACGGCGCCGAGCGGGTCGGCCATGTCGAGGCCCCGGACGAGCGCACAGCGGCGCTGCAGCTGCGCGAGGCCAAGGTCTTCGTGCTCTCGATCCGCGACCCGGCGGCGTCGGGGATCGATGAGAGCGGCGTCAGCCCGTTCGCGCCGAAACGCTATTTGAGCACCAGCCAAGGCGACCTGGTGTTCCTGTTCCGCCAGCTCGCACTGATGCTGCGCGCCGGACACACAGTAGTGCAGGCGCTCGAGGCGAACCGCGAGATGGCGGTCAAGTTCCAGCTGCGCAAGGCACTCGGGCGGATGCGCGACTTCATCGAGGGCGGCGGCAGCCTGTCGCGTGCGCTGGCAGCCGAGAGGCGGGTCTTCCCGCCGATGGTCGCCAAGCTGATCGAGGCCGGGGAGAAGAGCGGCGAGATCGAGGACATCCTCGAGCGCATGGCCGACGACATCGAGCGCCGCTTGGACATCAAGCGCCAGCTCCTCACGGCGCTGACCTATCCGAGCATCGTGTTCCTGGTGGCGGTGGGCGTGTCGGCGGCGCTGGTCGGCTGGGTCATCCCCCGCTTCGCCGTGTTCCTCACCTCGCGCGGCAAGGAGCTGCCCGCCACGACCCAGTTCCTGATGGACCTGGCGGGCTGGTTCCAGGCTTGGGGCGCTATCTTCGCAGGCGGTGTAGGATTGGCCATCTTTGCCGTGCTGGCTGCCTACACGACGACCGGGGGCAAGCGCGTCGTCGATATGCTGCTGCTGAAGGTCCCGGTGATCGGCGGTACCCTGCGCTCGGCGGCGCTGGGGCAAGCGGCCTCGATGCTGGCGATGCAGCTGCGCAGCGGTATCACGCTGCTGCAGAGCCTCTCGATCACGGCGGGGGTGATCGGCAATCAGGCCTTCGCCGATGCCTTCGCTCAGGCCGGCGAGCGCATCCTCGGCGGGCAGCCGCTGTCGCTCGCGCTGCGGGTGAAGGTGCTGCCGCCGCTGGTACGGTACATGGCGGCGATCGGCGAGCGCAGCGGTGAGCTGGAGGCGGTGATGCAGTCGCTGGGCGAGTATTACCGCAAGGACCTGCAGGCGCGCGTCAAGACGATGGCGGCCTGGGTCGAGCCGGTGATGATCCTCGTGGTCGGTGGTATGGTGGGGACCGTCTATCTGTCCTTCTTCCAGGCGGCGCTCAGGGTCTCGACCAGGTAGTGCAGGAGCCCAGGGTGCGTATGTGGCCTCATGATGTCGGGTGCGCACGTGCGCGTTTCATCACCCGCGCCGCGGCGATCTTGTTGGCCGTCGTGGCCATGGCTCAATGGAACGGCGCCTGGGCGCAGACCAACAACCGTCCCGGCTACCGCAGTGACACCCGCAACCCCTTCGAGCTCACCGCGCCGATCATCGAGCGTGTCACTGACGGCGAGGCCAAGGTGGGCTTCCAGCCTGCGGACAGTGCCTTCGAGGTGCCAAAAATGAAGCTGCGCGGCCTGGTGCTGCGCCGCGACGGCGGCAAGGCGGCCCTGCTGGAGGTGCAGGGAGTGGGGACGCACGTGGTGCGCGAGGGCGACACCATCGGCCTCAACCCGGCGGTCGCGCAGGCCGTCATCCGGGTCAAGCGCATCGACCGAATGCAGGTCGAGGTCGAGGCCGGCTCGATGCGCCAGATCATCATCGTTCGGTGACGGTGAGAGGTGAAGCCTTCGACAGATAGGGTGGAGCAAGGAGCGCAGCGACGGATCCACCAGTGGCACTGGAATCTAATGAGATATCTGCTTTTCTTCATCGCCTGCCTGGTCCTGTGGTCCGGTGCGCCTAGGGTCTCCGCCCAGGACAGCAGTGCCTCGGTGCTGCGTGAGATTGAATTCCAGGAGGCCACTGTACAGGACGCGATCCGCCTCATCTCCGACCTGACCGGCTACAACATCGTCGCGACTCGCGATGCCGGCCAACGACGCTTCACGCTCTTTCTGCGGGCGCTCACCGTCGACGAGGCGATCGACAGCATCGCGCGCGTGGCCGGGCTCTGGCATCGGCGCAACCCGCAGACGGGCGTGATCCTCGTGATGACGACGGAGGAGTACTTTCAGGACCTCGTCGTCTATCGCGAGGAGGTCACCGAGTTCTTCACGCTGCGCTATCAGAACGTGGTGCAGGTGGCGCGGACCATCGAATCGATGTTCGGCACCGACCGCGTCCTCATCGACCTGCGCGACGAGGGCGACGATCTGAGGCTGCCCGATGCGACGCTCGACGAGGGACGCCGCGGCGATCGGAGCTTCCGCGGCAGTCTTTCCGGAAGGCGCGGCGCAGCCCGGGATACCGACGCGAAGGCCGAGATCGGGCGCCTGACCACCGAGCAGATCGAGCTGCTCGAGCGCACCGTCGAGCAGAGGCCCGGGGAGGACCCGCTGCTGCTCTCGGAGAGCACGCTGGCCGCCGTGCGCAGGCAGAGTAGCCAGCTGGCGATCTTCGTCGCCGTGAACCGCGAGCACAATCAGCTGTTCGTGCGCACCGCCGACGAGAAGGCCATGGCCGAGATCCGCCGGCTGGTGCGCGAGTCCGACCGGCCGACGCCACAGGTGCTGCTGGAGACCAAGATCCTGTCGGTGCAGATCGACGACGAGTTCCAGTACGCCTTCGACTTCAGCTTCAACAGCGAGGTCCTGCTGCAGGGACCGAACGACGGCCAGCCACCAAATCCGCTCAATCCCAGCTCCCCTCTCGGCT
The DNA here is from genome assembly GCA_964583605.1 of uncultured Chromatiaceae bacterium. Classification (GTDB taxonomy): domain Bacteria; phylum Pseudomonadota; class Gammaproteobacteria; order Chromatiales; family Chromatiaceae; genus CAZOWL01. Next base: position 14,822 of record CAZOWL010000053.1, read on the forward strand.
CAGAGGGCACGCTTGGCATCGTCAACGCCAACATCGCGCCCGGCAGCAGCTTCGTCTTCCAGGCGATGAACGACAAGGTGCGCGCGCGCCTGCAGCTGCTCGAGCGCGAGGGCCGCGTCGACATCCTGGCCACACCGATGCTATTGGCGGCGAACAACCGGCCGGCGAAGATCTTCATCGGCGAGGAGACGGTGCTGACCACCGGGTTCACCGGCTCGACGTCGACCGTCACCGGCGGCACCGGCAACACCGTGGTGACGCAGCCGATTCCGACCACCGAGACCGTCGAGGTCGGCAACACGCTGACGATCCTGCCCAGCATCAATGCCGATCGGACCGTCGTGATGCGGATGCTGCAGGAGGTCTCGCGCGTGAAACCCAATGGGGCCACGATCCCGGTCGTGACCGGGCTGCAGGTCGAGGAGGTGCCGATCGATACCGTCGATCGCTCGACGCTTGAGGGCACTGCAATGGCCAAGGACGGGCTGACGGTCGTCGCGGGCGGCATGATCACCGAGACCACCGCCGACGGCGAGCGCAAGGTCCCGGTGCTGGGCGACGTGCCCCTGCTCGGCGCGCTGTTCAAGGAGAAGAATCGGCTCAAGCAGCGCGACCAGCTGGTGCTGCTGATCACGCCGCACGTGTTCAGCACGCCGGAGGAGGCCGAGGCCATCTCGCGCAACCGCATCGGGGATTTGACGCAGGCGCCGAGCCAGATCGACGTCTATCTGGATGACCTGGAGCGGACGCGCTCCCACACGGCGCGCGGCCGAGACGCCAACGCCCGCGTGCGCGCCGCTGCGCCTGAGCCGGTCCCGCCGCGCAGCGCGCTCGAGCAGAACTACATCGACCTGACGCGCTTCGCCGCCGAGCGAATGCGGCTGCCGGGCCTGGCGCAGGCCGAGCATGCGCGAATCAGGAGCGTCGGGCTGCGCAGCAACCGCCCCTTCTTCCTGGTGTCCGAATCCGCGATCGAGGCACGCCCAAAGCGGAGCTGGCGCCAGGAGGGGCTCTATGTGACCGCTGTCGAGGCCCGCAACCTCGCGGCCGTGGAATTGACGCTGGACGAGCGCCGTTTCGCGGGCCAGTGGCTGGCGGCAGCGGTCCAGAGCCCGACCTTGCCGCCGAACACCCGGACCTTCGTCTACCTGGTCTCGGACCGGCCCTTCGAGCAGGCGGCGGCGCCTTGACAAAAGTTTGACAGTGCGTGGACTTGTAGAAAGGTCCGCTTTGCGGACCTTGCGTCAGAAACATGGACACGTGCAATGGTCCGCAAAGCGGACCTTCTATGAGGCGCGGGGCCGGGGTGAGGTGGGCCCGCCATCGCTGGCCGAGATGCAACACGCATTTCGGAAACCTTTCTGATACGACACAGACCACTGGGAGATCGAAGCCCGATGAGAGTGATCTTGATCGCCTGTTGCGCGACGGCGCCGCTGTTGGCGGCCGGCTGTGCCGCGCCGACTGGGCCGATCGCGGCCGATGATCCGTTTTCGACCCGCGTGACCAGTCCCAACTATGGGCCGGCCAATGTGCGGTCGGGCTACTATGTCGACGTCGGTGGCGGGAGCACCGCCCCGGCGCGCCTATTCGTCTATCAAGGCCCGCCCAGAAAGCCTTGATCGACGGGAGCCGCCAGCAGATAGCTGACGACCATTGGCAGCGGAAACCTGGGCCAGAGGAAAGATGGTGGGTGGCAACACCGGCGCCAACGCCACCTCCGAAGGCTGCGCATGCGCTTGAGGCACCGAGTACCAAAATAAATCCGTCCCTGCTTTTTCTGCGTCCCTGCTTTTTCTGCTTTTTGAGGGCGAGAGAGCGAACGTGTTGCGCGGATTTCATTGTAGTCGCCGGAGGGGGCCGGGGGGATCCTCTGCCGGCGCCGCGACCAGCGACTCGAGGCGCTCGTCGACGTAGACCAGTGTATCCCGCACGGCGCGGACGACGGCACGCGAGGTGATCGACGCACCTGTGATCTGATCGAAAGCGCCACCGTCTCGCACGATGCCCCAGGCGGCCCGCCCAGGGCTGGCCAGCGAGCGGCCCACGAACCGGGCCAGCCAATCCGACTTCTCAGGCTCGATCTGGTCGCCGAGACCCGGGGTCTCGGAATGATCAAGCACCTGGATCCCGATCATGGTGCCGTCGACCTGCAGGCCGATCAGCAAGCGGATCGGCCCGTGGTAGCCCTTCTCGGCCGTGACCCGGAGCAGCAGCGCCGCTGGCTCGCCGTCGACATAGACGCGAGTGAGGCTCGCTGGTCCACTGCCGGGCAAGCCGTGCGGCGGCATCAGCTCCAACGTATCGCGGGTCAGCCTGTCCAGCGGGCCGAGCGCCTCGAGCAGCGGGCGCAGGCGCGCCTCCTCGTGCGCCCGCGCCGCGGCCAAAACATAGGGCTCGCCAACGTGATGGAAGACGCTGACGGCACCCATGCAGATGGCGGTCGCCAGCCCGAGGGTTGCGGCGTTGCGCCACAGAGCCATCCGCTGCGCCGCGCCTGTCGTCATTTCTGCGCGCCCGGGGAGCCCACCCCGCCAGCGCCTCCGCTGCCGGGCGCCCGCGGGTCGGGCCCGTATCCGCCACAAGGGATCGTCGTGCCGAGCCCGGCCTAGAGCACATTGAGCTCCAGCACCAGCGTGGCCTCGACAAGATCCTCCTGCAGCCGCTCGACCTCCCGGTACAGTCGTCTAAGGCGCTTTGATCGCTTGCTCACCTCCTCATGCAGCGGGCCATCATTGTCGGCGAGCGCGGCGAGCGCCTTATCGAGGCGACGGCGGAGATCGGCGGCGAGCTTTGGATCCCTTTTGGAGAGCACGCCGTCCCGGGTCGCGACCAGGTTCGCCACGCCCGCCTCACCATCGCCGATCACCAGCATCCTCAGCCCCTCCAGAGACGCCTTCAGCCCCTCGCGCGAGCTCCCGCTGTGCCAGGCCTCGAGCCGCTCGGGCTTGGCCTGGCCGTCGAAGAGGCCGCTCGGATGGCCGATGCGATCACGCAGCATCCGCTCAGTGAGGTTCAGGGCCTCGGCGAACGGCAAGCTCAACGCATCCCCGGGCAGCAGGAAGGGCTCGCCGTCGCCGGCAGATAGAAACCGATGCTCGTAGTCCTGCTCCCAGAGCCGCCGTGCCTCAGCCGTGAGATCGGCAATCTCCATAGTGATTTCATACAGATGTGCGCACCGGCCGTCGGCCGTCGCCGCCGCGGGATCGCTGGGGTGGAAGAGCAGATACTCGGCCGCGGCATAGCCACGCGCGTCGTCTTTGAGCAGCAGATCGAGCAGGTCATCCGAAGCGACTGCAGCCTCCAACACGGTGGTATTGGCGGGCCAGAAACCGATGCGTCGATCGAGCTGCAGCGCTTTGATCGGCCCAAACAGGAAGGGCTCGGCCCGGCGCCACGCCGCATACGCTTGACGCCAGGCGTTGCGCGCACGCTGCAGGCCATTGACGTCCGGCGCCGCACAGAGCCTCTGAGTCGCACTCGCGAGCACGCCCCCCATGCTGGCCATCTCACCGAGAGCCGGACGCACCCCGGCATCGACGAGGGTCCGCAGGGCACGTGCCTCGATCGGCGTCTGGGCGGGGAGTCTAGCGACGGTCCCTTTCGTGGCGCTGACGGCCAGAGTCCCGACCGCCTCTGGAGCCTGAGCCGCGCCGCTTGCGGTGCTGCTCAAGACGCCGAAGGACAAGAGGCCAAGCAAGGCGAGAGCTCTGCGCTGGGCACGTGGGCTGATCATTGTCGACATACTCCTGAGCTTTGGACGACTGGAACTCCGGGCTCGCCGGCGAGAATTGGTAGGTAACAATAGGCTAGCCAGCACCTTATCGATCATTGGACGATAGAAGCCACCACAGATGAAACAATGGCGCCTCACCCCGGACGTTGCCCTGACCTCGCCCCTCCCCCAGCGAGGGAGCGAGCGTGCTCCGCGAATCTCACGGCAAGAGCGCCAGCCACTGTCGACGGCGACGCGCTGACCGGATCGAGGCAGGAATAGAGCACTCCTGGGCCGCTACTCTTGAGTCACGAGAGCCAGGCGAAGCCTAAACGGATCGCGAATGATTCGTGATATGCTATTTCGCGTCAAGCCTCACGCACCGAGCGCGGCGTCCCAGCGGCGCCCGCTCGACCAGGCTGGCCGGGCTAACGACCATGTGGCGAGCCGAGCCACCCCAGACCATGACATGTCGGCTCGCCCCTGATCGTTCCCTCACCCCACCCTCTCCCAGGAGGGCGCGGGACCTGCGGAGCGCGGTGCGCGCGCATTTCATCGTGTGACGGGAGTCGTCGAATCATTCGTCTACCAGGATGCGCTGGGCCGCCCAAAACTGCCTTTTCGATAGCCCGTTAGATTGGCCTATCGATTTGAATGCCACACAGACAGGATCGCACGATGCTAAAACGAACAGGACAGGGAATTTCGGCGGTGGATGCCGAGCTACCCGAGAACGGGCTCATCCCGGCCATCGAGCAGCTCAACAAGGTGATTCTAGGGAAAGCAGAGCAGATCAAGCTGGCGCTGACCTGCCTGCTGGCCAATGGCCATCTGCTTATAGAAGATATACCGGGGCTCGGCAAGACGGTGCTGGCTCATGCGCTGGGCAAGACACTTGGACTCTCATACCAGCGCGTCCAGTTCACTTCGGACCTGCTGCCCGGCGATGTGATCGGCACCTCGATCTACGATAAGAACAAGGGGGCCTTCGTCTTCAGCCAGGGGCCCGTATTCACCCAGCTCCTGCTGGCCGACGAGATCAACCGGGCCACCCCGAAATGTCAGAGCGCCCTGCTCGAGGCGATGGAAGAGCGCCAAGTCAGCGCCGACGGCCGAACCCGCGAGCTGCCTGAGCCCTTTTTCGTCATCGCCACCCAGAACCCAACCGAGCAGCTCGGCACCTATCCGCTGCCTGAATCGCAGCTGGACCGCTTCCTGCTTTGCATTACCCTGGGCTACCCGGACCGCAACGCCGAGCTGGCGCTTCTGCGCGGCGCAGACCGCCGGAAGGTGGTCCAAGCGCTGGAGCCGATCGTCTCCGCCGATCAATTGATCGCATTGCAGTGCCGGGTGGAGACGGTGAAGGCGTCGGATGCCGTCCTCGATTACCTTTACCGCATCATCGATTTCACCCGGACTTCGGAGGTGTTTCAGGTCGGCCTTTCCACCAGGGCCGGACTCGGTCTGCTCCGCGCCGCCCAAGCCTGGGCCCTGCTGCATGGCGAAGACAAGCTGCTACCGGGCGACATTCAGAAGGTGGTTGGCCCTACCGTCGGTCACAGGCTCATTCCGCTGGCCGGGCGTATGCCCTCCTACCGCATCGGCGAAGAGATCATCGCCAAGGTACCGGTCAATTAGCGTTGCAGCCATGAGTATTCCTCAGCGTATGTCTCGGCTGTTGGCCATGCAGATCCCGGTGGACCGGATGCTCGAGCCCATCCCGGGCAAGGTCAGAGCCAATCTGACCCCGGTGGGCTGGGGCTTCCTCCTGCTCATGCTCTGCGGCTTCCTGATGTCGATCAATTTCTCCAACAACCTGATCTTCGCGATGACCTTCCTGCTGGTCTCCATCGCCATGGTTGGCTGGTATCACACCAGGACGAATGTCACCGGCCTGGCTTTCGGCGACTGGCGGGCCGAGCCGGTGTTCGCCGGGCAGAGGGTCCGCTGTTCGTTGCGGGTGGAGAATCGCGCCGAGCGCATGCGCCACGGCATCCGACCGTTCTCGTCGAGGGCGAGCCGGGCCGAAGAGGTGCATATCGACGGCCACTGTCAGGCCGAGCTGGTCCTCTATCGAAAAGCGACCAAGCGCGGCCTGCTGCCACCGGCGGCGGCCGACATTCGCAGCGCCTTTCCGCTGGGAACCACGCAGGCCCGCATGATCACAGGCAAGCTCCCCGCCTGCCTGGTCTGGCCGGAGCCGTTCGGCGAGCAGCCGCTGCCGGACCAGGCGTCGGGACACGAGGCGCATCTACTCAGCGAATCCGGCAGCTTTACGGATATGCGCCGCTATGCGCCGGGTGACCCGCTGTCGCGGATCTCCTGGAAGGCCTTTGCCAGGACCGATGAGCTGTACACCAAGCAGTTCGATGGGGCACAGGGTCTGCCGGCCATGTGGCTGCGCTGGGACGACGTGCGCGCGGCCGGCATCGAGCAGAAGCTCTCCCAGCTGTGCCGCTGGATCATCGAGGTCCGCAAGCAGAACCGCGAGTTCGGCCTCGAGCTGCCGGGCGTGTCCGTCGAGCCGGCCGGCGACGAGCGCCATGCGCGCCGCTGTCTAGAGATCCTGGCCTTGTATCGAGGAGCGGAGCAGGCGTCGTGACGGGTTTTCATCAGTGGGTGCTTCTGACCCTGATCATGGCCGCCCTGCCAAGCCTTCTGCGCCTGCCCTGGTGGGTGGCGGCGATCGCGCTGGCCGGCGGCGCCCTTCACTATGCCGGCCGTTGGCGCCGCGGCTGGCATGGCAAGACGCTCTCGGGGATGCTCTTGGCAACGGCCGTCGGCGGGATCTGGCTCAGCTTTGAGACCTGGCTCAGCGGCGACGGGTTGCTGAGCTTCTTCATCGTCGTCGTCTTCCTCAAATGGGGTGAATCGACCACCCGCCGTGACTACCTGCTGCTGATCTTCGCCGCCGTGATCCTGGCGGCCCTGGGCACGCTCTACTGGGAGAATATGCTCAATATGCTGCATATGCTCCTGGTCGTATTTCTGCTGACCATCAGCCTGATGGCCATACACTTGGACGCCGCCAAGTCGACGATGGGTTTCCTGTTCAAGCGCACTGGACTCATCTTCATGCTGGCCCTGCCGCTGATGATGCTGTTGTTCCTCTTCCTCCCGCGCATACCTGGACCACTCTGGGACGTGGGGCTGGCGTTCGGTCTGCCGATCAAGGCACTGATGGATCGCGGCAATGCGGAGTTCGGCAAGTTGACGACGCTCCAGCCCGGCAGCATCTCGCGGGCGGCCAATGAGAATCAGAATGTCCTGGTGGCCGAATTCGAAGGTGCCGTGCCATTCAAGGGCCAGCTCTACTGGCGCGGTCCTGTGTTCTGGGAGTTCGATGGTGAAAACTGGTACTTGCCGGAGGACTGGGACAACCGATCGAATCTGCTGCGCACGGCGATCAAATCGAAAGCGCACTGGGATCGAGAGGTTCGGGAGAAGAAAGACCCAGTCCGCTACACGCTGCGGGTGATGCCCAACGGTGGTCGCTGGCTGTACGGCCTGGAGATACCGGCCGAAGCCGGCCCGGAGATCTTCATATCTGATGACCTTCAGCTGCTATCCATTCGCCGCATCGATGATTTTGAGCCAAGAATCGAGACCTCGGCCTTTCTCACCTACAGCGCCGGCGCGTCGTTGACGGACGCGCAGCGAGCCAGGGGACTGAGCTGGCCCGAAGGGCAGAACCCGCGCTTGCTCGCCCTGGGTCGGGGGCTTCGGGAGAAATACCCGAGCACGGACGATATCCTCTATGAGATCTATACACTGCTGCGCCGTGGCGGCTATGTCTTCGATTCTGGGCATATTCTGCCGCCCGGAGATCATCTACTCGACCGCTTCTTCTTCGATGAGAAGCGTGGCGGCGCCGAATATCTCGCCGGAAGTACGGTCATGCTGATGCGTGCCGCTGGGATTCCGGCTCGGCTCGTGGCCGGTTTCCGCGGGGGAACCATTATCGCTCTGACTAATTTCGTCATCGTCAAGCAATCCGACGCCCATGCCTGGCTGGAGGTATGGGCTGACGACCGCGGCTGGTTCCGCGTCGAGCCCAAGGACATTGTCCTGGCGCCGGACGACGAGCGGGTCGAAACCAAGATCGACGAGAAAAGGCAAGGTGCGGTCAAGATGGAGATGGCGCCAGAGGAGAAGGAAAACCCGCTGGACCTAGTGAACGAGAAGCCAAAGAAACCCGCGAGCGCGCCACAGGCCGTGCTACCCCGGCCACAGACAAGCTGGCAGCTGCCCGACTGGGCATCATTCCTCGGGGACTTGCAGAAATGGGTGATCAATTACAATCCTGACCGGCAGATAGATGTGATGAAGGGGGTGGGGCTTGATCAGAGCAACTGGCTCGATCTCATGGTCGGCACGATATTCGGTCTGGCCTCGCTACTTGGCTGCTACCTCGCAATCGCATGGCTCCTAACCAGGGAGCGTGCCGACGGGGTCTCCAAGGCCTGGCACAGATTCTGCAAACGGCTGGAAAGGCTCGATCTTCGCAAAGACCCGCACGAATGCCCCAGGGATTTCATGCACCGGGTCAGCACAGCCCAGCCGGAGATGGCCAGGGCCACTGGGGACATCATCGGTCGCTATATCGATATCCGCTATGGGAGCGACGATTCGAAAGAGGGGGAGGCGGTCTTCATCAGGCAGGTTAAGCGTTTCCTATCGATGACATGATCGCACCTTGAAAGCATCGAGATAACCGTGAGGGGCAGGGATGCCCCGACATTTTCGGCTGCCCACGCAGTCGAGCATGAAGTAAAGCGAGAATCGTGTCTTCGCTCTGCGCCTTGAAACATTGCCCGGAAGACGATTTCTCACGCTCCCTGTAATATCCAGATAATATCCAGACATGGGGCATCAATGAAAACCCGGCTCTTGCGTGTCGTCTTTGTCCTTTTTTGGCTGCCCACCATGGCGCTCGCTGCCCAGGGCGTGACCGAATACTATGAGCCCGTAGTCGCCGAGATCGTCGAGCGCGGCGATGCAGCCATCGCGACCTATGAGCCGGCCGATGGCGTGATCACAGGCAATCTGTTCTCACGGCTCTATTTCGACGTCTTCGAAGGCTCCGGCATGGAGTTCACCCTCGGGTTGAAAGACAATGCATTCATGATGCGGATCGAATCGGGCTTCAGTCTGGTCATCAGCCAGTCGATGCGCGGGGAGCCGAAGGGCGCTGTCGAAGTATCCTGGGCCTCATTGAAAGAGGATCTGGATCAAGCGGTCGAGCACTACTCCAGCGGCAAGGGCACGACCTTCTGGGGCCGGGTGATGCAATCGTTCATCATCCTCTTCCGGGAGGGCATCGAGGCCATGCTGGTGGTCGCTGCCCTGGTCGCCTACCTGCGCCGTTCCGGTTATCCCGACAAGGTCAAGACGATCTGGCACGGGGTGTTCTTGGCCCTGGCCGCCAGTGTCGGCGCAGCTTGGCTGCTGAATCATGTGGTCAGAGCCAGCGGCGCCAATCAGGAGGCCATCGAAGGCGTGACCATGCTGATCGCCTCGGTCGTGCTGATCTACGTCAGCTACTGGCTAACCGCCAAGCGGGATGCCGACCGCTGGCAGGCCTTCATCAAGGACGAGATGGATAAGGCCATCGGCCGGGGCTCGCTGTTCGCCCTCGGCTTCGTCGCATTCTTGGCCGTCTTCCGGGAGGGGGCGGAGACGATCTTGTTCTATCAGGCCCTGATCAGCGGGTCTTCCGGCCAGTTGAACGCGATCTGGACGGGCATGGCCATTGCCGCAGCCTCCCTGGCGGTGGTTTATCTGGCCGTGCGCATCGCCTCCATCCGGTTGCCCATCGGCATCTTTTTCGGGAGTACCGCCATGCTCCTCTACGTCATGGCCTTCGCCTTCACCGGCCAGGGCGTATTGGAGCTGCAGGTGAGCGGCCTAGTGCCGACTACCAGACTCGACGGCTGGCCGATGATCAGCTGGCTCGGGATCTTCCCCACCAGGGAAAGCGTCGCCGCCCAAGGGCTCGTCCTAGCCATGCTGCCGCTAGGCTGGATCATCATGAGGCTGAAAGAGAGCAGGGCCCCCGCGCGGGAAGCCGCACCGGCCTCGGGAAATGAGTAGCCCTTGGGGCTCGATCCGACCTGGGTCCAACCTGGGGCCGACTCGAAGCCGGCTCGGCAGCGCGGACCCTCCTGGGCCACTGGCCTGGCCACTGGCCTGGCCACTGGCGGGCGCCCACCCGGCGACATCACCCGCGCTCGAGTCGAGAAACGGGTGGGATCGCGGTTCGTGGTGCGGGAATGACCGGCTTCGGGCTGCTTTCAGTTGAGACCCAACCCGGCCAGTTAGTTCGATTTCCTGCGCGTCGTCCAAGAACAGCGAGCGGATGGTGGTGTCGGTCAGTAGCGTGGCATTGTTGCCATTCAAGGTAGCGAGGTCGCGTGATGGCGGAAGAGCTACCGACGATTCTGAGCGCGTGTGGACGCGTCGTCGGCCCCGAAGAGATTCGCCACCTTCGGGAAGTGGCGCGGATGTGCCGCGGATTGAGCCGCCATGAGTTGGAGCTGACGCTCTGCGGCTGCTCGATGGCTACTACCCCATCGCCATCGACGGCACCCAGAAGGTGGCGCGCCGCGAACAGATCAGCCAGGAGTGGCTGCAGCGACGCCGGAACGCCGGCACCGACAAGGAGTACACGCAGTACTACGTCTACATCCTGGAGGCGAGCCTCGCCTTCCCCAACGGGCTCACCCTGCCACTGATGAGCGAGTTCCTGAACTATGCCGAGGGTGACACCGATACCGGCAAGCAGGACTGCGAGCTCAAGGCCTTCCATCGTCTGGCCAAGCGGATCAAGGCGGCCTTCCCCAAGCTCCCGATCCTGCTCCTGCTCGACGGCCTGTATCCAAATGGTCCGGTCATGCAGACCTGTCGCGCCAACCACTGGCAGTTCATGGCCGTCCTGAAGGACGATGTCCTGCCGAACGTGTGGGCAGAGTACGAGGGGCTGCGACAGCTCGAGCCCGACCAGCAGGCCGACAGGACCTGGGGTAACCGGCATCAGCATTTCCAGTGGGTCAACGACATCGAGCATTGCTTCGGCAACAGCCAGCGCAACAAACAGCTCGTCCACCTCGTCGTTTGCGAAGAGCGTTGGCAGGAGGTCGACGCCGATGGCAACACCGTCGAAAAACGCTCCCGTCATGCCTGGCTCTCGAGCGAGCCGCTGAAGAGGAGCAATCTACACCTACGCTGCAACTTGGGCGCCCGACACCGCTGGTCGATCGAGGAGATGTTCCTCGTCGAGAAGCACCACGGCTACCAATACGAGCACCTCTTCTCGACGCACTGGAACGCCATGAAGGGATACCATTTCCTGATGCACCTCGGACACGCGCTCAATGCTCTGGCCCAATTCAGCGCGTCCCTTCACGGGGTCGTGGTCCAACAGGGCGTGCGCGCATTCATCAGATACCTGCGTGAGAGCTTGCGACACCCGTGGCTCGACCCGCAGCGGCTCCATCAACGGCTGAAGGCGAACCCGCAACTCCGGCTCATCTGACGCTCGACAGACCGGACAAGATCAGACCACGGCCGCGCCTTGGCGGTCGGGCGCGGCGCGCTGGGTAGCCTTCGCCATCAGGCTGACCATCTCGTCGGTGCTCGGGATGTTCGGCGAGTGGATGTCGTAGACGCTTGAATCGATGTCGTTCGGATAGGCGAAGTCGGAGAAGGCGTCCAGTAGTCCCATATCGGAGCGGGCCGTCTCGATCGTGATGACGTTGGCATCGAGATCGGGATCGAAATCGCGTTCGCATTTCTTTCAGAGCGTTTCTGGCTTCGATCCCGGTAGCGATCTCAATCCGAACCTCCCTGACTCGTCGGCCTGCGGCAGGGCCTCGCCGGGAACTGCAGAGCAGGTTCACGGCTAAGACGGGTCAAGGCTCGCGACCGGCAAGCCGGCGATCAATGGCAGCCGCTGCGCAGCACGAAGGATCTGCTTGCATATCGTAACGCGAATCACTACTATTACGAAGTCGTCTAGCCGGCCGGTCAGAGTTGTGCCAATCTGTGCAGCCATCAGCGGGGAGAAACCATGAGCCAAGCCATCCTTCAACCCATTTCCCGTGTACGGGACAGCGCGGACAAGCAGCCGGTCTCGGAGCCGAATCGTGTACGCAGCGGCAGTCTGCTACGCGGCGAGCGACGACTCATTATCGAGCATGCCGGTGCCTGCTACACGCTGCTCCTGACCCGCAATGACAAGCTCATTCTCACCAAGTAGCGCCGTTCCGCGTGTGAAGGGCTCGCTGCGTCGCCTGGCCGAGACGCTACGGCGCATCGTCGCGCAGATGCCAGAGAGTCGCCGCCAGCGGCGGTGGCGGCTGCTGCGCGAGCATGCGCAGGAGTGGAGCGAGTATCGGCGCCGCGGCGATGCCCCGCGATCGGATCGCCGGCGCACGCCATGATTGATACGGCCTCGCGAAGCGAGGTCTGTGACAGCGATGCGAGCCCCCCTTTGCCAGCCAGCTGATGATTCGACGATCGTTTGTTTTGGAGAAGACGTTAATGAACGAGCTGACGGCAATCCTGAGAGATCAGGTGGACGGGCAGGGGCGGGAGTTGGGTGAGGCGCTGGCCGGCCCGTGTGCTGCGGGTGGAGGCATCACGTCAAGCGCCCCGCCCCTTGTCGGCGGGGTCGTCGTCCCGCTCCTCGCCAGCCCGTCGCTCCCGCCCGCAAGTGGCAGGAAGCGCGCGTTGAAGCTGTGGGAGATCCACCACAAATACCACTGCCCGATCCTGGGCACCTGCCTGCACGTCGACGACCTGAGGCGGCTCGCCCAAAGGTTCGAGGGCTGGGCGGAGAAGTCGCTCAGCGATTACGAGATCCACGTGAGCTTCGTTGGCGCAGCCGAGACGAAGAACAGCGTATCGATCGCCGCGCAGAAGCGCCTCGACCGGAAGTACGCCACCCATCTCCGCCATTTCTCCCCGGCGAAGACGCCCGAGGAGTTGGAGGCGCTTTGGCGCGAGGCCGTCGCCGGCGGCGACGTGCCTGGGGCGCTCTGGGCCTTGATGTCGCATCCGCATGCGGATCAGCGCTTACGCCACTTGGCCTACGAAGATGTGCACATGCTGTCGCACCAGGTCGGCGCCGGTCACTGTACCGAGGCCCGGGTGCTGGCGGAGACCCGGGCGCGCCTCGCCGCGTCGGAGCGGGAGCGGGCTGAGGAGGCGCGGCGCTTCGCGCAGCGACTGGCTGACCGCGACCGTCTCTTGACCGCCCTGAAGGCGCAGCTTGGCAGGGCCAACGAGACGCTTCGCCGACAGCAGCAACAGAAGGGCCAGCGCGCAACCGACAAGAGCGGGGACCTTGCCCGCCGCACCGACACACGCGTCGAAGAGCTCAGGGCCGAGGTTAAGAGGCTGCAGGTCGGCTACGAGCGTGCGACGCTGGAAGGCCAACGCCTGAGCGAGGAATTCGAGCGCGCCACCGAGCAGATCTCCCGACTCTCGGCCGAGCTCGATGACCGGCAGGCCGCGGCCGAGGCCCTCGAACGGATCCTTCTCTGCCAGCAGTCCTCCGCCCAGGCGGTCTCGGGGTGCGCCGGGGGCGACGCCTGCCGGGCCTGCGTCGATCTGCAGGGACGGCGCATTCTGTGCGTCGGTGGGCGCGGCACATTGGCCGAGCATTACCGGGAGCTGGTCGCCCGGTGCAACGGGGAGCTGGTCCGCCACGACGGCGGGCTCGAAGACAGCGATCGCCGGCTTGAGGCTATGATGGCCGCCGCGGACGCCGTCGTGTGTCCTGCGGATTTCGTGAGCCACAACGCCTATTACCGCGCGAAGCGGTTCTGCAAACGGCACTCCAAGCCGTGTATCCTGCTGCGTAGCTCTGGGATCTCCAGCTTTGCAAGGGCCTTGGAGCAATTGGCGGCTTGAGGCTTGCTGAGGGGTGAGGGCTGAGAGCCGCCAGCGAGTTCGCAGTCAGGATGGATGCGGCTGGCGTCCTCCTCGGGCGGCGCGGCGCCGAGAAGCAAGAGTTCCAAGGCTGCGCCCATTTTGCCTCCGGGACTTACCCAAACGGTGAGGAGGGGCGAGCCCGGTGCGGGCCGAGCACGCCTCGCCATAGCCTCAGTCTGACCGGGGCTTAAGCGTGAGCAATCGCGAGGAGTTGACCAGGATGCCGAGCGTGTGGGCGATGTGGATCAGCCCACCCACCGCAGGGGTGAGGATCCCGAGGGCGCCGAGTCCGATCCCGGCGAGGTCCGTGCCAATCGCGAAGTAGTAGTTCTGGTCGGCGGTGCGCAAGGTTGCGCGGCTCAGGTCGCGCAGTGCCACCAGCTTACGCATGTCGCTGTCGGCCAGCGCGATGTCGGCGACCTCGATCGCGACTTCGGACCCGCCTGTGCCCATCGCGATGCCGATATCTGCCTTGGAGAGCGCGAGCGCGTCATTGACGCCGTCCCCGACCATCACGACGGAGTGGCCGGCGCGCTGCATGTCCCGCACGATCTGGGCCTTTTCGGCCGGCAGCAGCTCGGCATGGACGGCGTCGAGCCCGAGGTCACGGCCCAGGCCTTCGGCGATCGGTCGCTCATCACCGGAGATCAGGCAGATGTGGCTGACCCCGCCGGCGCGCAGCTCTGCTAAGACCTCGCGTGTGCTGGGGCGCAGCTGGTGGCGGATGCCGAGAAGGCCGATCACCTCGTCATCGACGGCGACATAGACCGTCGTCAGGCCGGCGCCGACTAAGCGGTCGCCGTCCGCAGCAAAGGCCGCCGGGTCGAGGCCCTCGGCAAGCATCAGTCGGCGGTTGCCCAGCAGCACCCTGCTGCCCCCCACGGTGGCCTTCACCCCCTGACCGAGAATGTGCTCACAGGTCGTATGCAGGTCGAGCGGGATACCGAGGGTCTCGGCACGCCTCACGATGGCGTGCGCTAGCGCGTGCGTATTGTGCTGCTCGGCAGACGCCGCCCAATAGAGCAGGGCGCGCTCATCCTCTGCCACCAATTCCACGACCTGTGGTTCCTCGGTCGTCAGGGTGCCGGTCTTGTCGAAGCACCAGCAGTCAGCCCGGCCGATCTGCTCCAGGTAGGCGCCCCCTTTGACCAGGATCTGGCGCCGCGCCGCATTGTGGATCGCCGCGCTGATGGCCGTCGAGGCGGCAAGGATCGTCGAGCACGGACACGACATGATCAGCATGACCGTGAAGGCACGGGTCAGGCTCTGCGTGATGATCAGCGTGCCAGCGGTCATCAGCGTGCCGAGCCTCAACAGCCGTGTGGCCAGCTCGTCGGCGCGCTGCTGCAGTGGCGCCCTCTCGTCGAGCGACGCCTCGACGAGTGCCGCGATACGCGCCAGGTAGGTCTCTTCGCCGACCGAGCGCGCACGCAGGTAGACGACGCCGTTCTCGAGATAGCTGCCGGCGTAGACGGGCTTCCCGACATCTTTGAAGCGCGGCTCCGAGCGGCCGGTGATCACCGCCTCGCTGAGCTCGGCCTCGCCCTTCTCGATGACGCCGTCGACCGGCACCTTCTCCCCGGTGCGCACGACGATCAGGTCCCCGGCCTTCAGCTGGCCGACCGGGACTTGGATCTCGACCCCCTCGACGACGACCCAGGCGTCCT
>CAZOWL010000054.1:0-29564 GCA_964583605.1 uncultured Chromatiaceae bacterium
TCGTATGGTGCCTCAGCTTTATGATTCTGGAAAATTTTATATTCGCTCGCCCTGGTTCGCTCCCTCGCCCTCTGGGAGAGGGTTGGGGTGAGGGAACGATCAGGGGCGAGGCGATCTTTCATCATCCGGGGTGGCTCGCCTCGCCCCATGATCGTTAGCCGTGCTCTTCGACGCGGCTGAGCTTGGCGAGCCGCACCGGGGGGTCATTTTCATGGAGGAGGTGTGCCGTGGCCACCGGATGATGCCGTTCCTGCCCGAGCCGGACGGCGGCGGTCGATCCCCATCGCCGCCCTGACGATCATGCAGGCGTGGTGGCACTCCGGGACCATGAAACGACCCGTAGTCGGGCCGACGGCTGGGGGGGCCAACGACGGGCGTTGCGTAAGGAGGATGGGTGGCCACTGATCCACGACAGCTGAGGTTGCAGGCGATCGCGCGCACGTCGATCGTTGGGGCCGCGGTCAATCTTGCGCTCTCGGCGCTGAAGATCGCTGCCGGAGTCTTCGGGCAATCGTACGCCCTGATCGTCGACGGCATCCATTCGCTCTCCGATCTCCTCTCTGATCTCCTTGTCTGGGTCGCCGGGCGCCAGGCGAGTCGGTCACCGGATCAGGACCACCCCTACGGCCATGCCCGGTTCGAGACCCTGGCCACGCTGGTCCTGGGCGTCGTGCTCGGGGGCGTTGCGCTGGGCATCGCCTGGGATGCCCTGCAGCGCCTGCTGCAGATGCAGAGCCTGGATCGACCGGGTCTCATCGCAGTGCTCGCGGCCAGCATCTCGATCGGGATGAAGGAGTGGCTCTACCGGTACACGCTTGGATTCGCCAGACGTGTCGGCTCGGAGATGCTGCGAGCCAATGCCTGGCACCATCGCACGGATGCCCTGTCCTCGGTGATCGTGCTGGTCGGTGTCGTGGGTACCCTGATGGGGATCAACTATTTGGATTCCCTCGCCGCCATCGCCGTCTGCTTCATGATCGTCAAGATCGCCTGGGATCTGGTCTGGGAGGCGATTCGTGAGCTCGTGGATACCGGCCTCGATCCCGAGCGCGTGGCGGCGATGCGCAGGACCATCCTGTCTGTCAGCGGTGTGCGCGACGTGCACATGCTGCGGACGCGACGGCTTGGCGGCAATGCAACCGCCGATGTGCACGTCCTCGTCGACCCGCGGGTCAGCGTATCCGAGGGGCACATGATCAGCCTATTGGTCGAGGAGCGGCTCAAGGAGAAGATCGATGAGGTCGTGGATGTGACGGTGCACATCGACCCAGAGGACGACGAGGAGGGCCCGCCCTGCGAGGGTCTCCCGCCACGCTCCGAGGTGTTGGCGCGGCTCGATTCGCTGTGGTCGGATATCCCCGCCGCCACCCGTCGCCAGCGGACCGTTCTTCACTATCTGGACGGTCAAGTCGACGTCGAGGTGTTCTTCCCCTTGAGTGCCTACAGCGGTGGACAAGATGAGGTTGCGGCCCTGTCGCGGCGTTTGGCGGCGGCGCTGCGGCGCGACCCGGTTTTCCGGCGCGTGTCGGTATATTTCGGCGGTCATGCACCAGATTAGTGCGCCGCCCAAGCATAATGCACTACCATTGCGCGGGCGTCGATCCTTCGCCGAGGTGCGACCGCTCGTCGGGCAGCAAGCCTGACACCGCACGAAATTAGGGATCGACGCCGTGATGCGCCATCGTTGAGTCTCGACGGTACGCCCATTGCTCACGCGCCAGGTCGATTGCGCGCCACAGCTGATGAGCCGAGCGAGGCTCAGGTGAGCGCCCGGTGCAATCTGTGATATAGGTGCTCGGCGCGTCTTCGCGTCCTCACCGATCGCCCTGCTGAGCGACGCCCGAGCGTGATCCGGCCGGAGTGGTGGGCCGGGCGCGGGTGAACCGGCTCCTCCCCGGCGAGATCTCGCTCCCCGGGCCGGATGGCGGCGGCATATTTCATGCTTCGGGACGAGGCATGTTCGCCCTGCGCTGAGGTAGGGGACATCATCCGGCTGTGCACAGCGGCCTCCTCTTTATTGCTACATTTCGAGTCAATCCGTTACGTGGAGTTTTTCAATGTCCGGAAACGTCACAAAGATGATCCAGGAAAAGGAAGTGAAGTTCGTCGACCTTCGCTTCACGGATACGCGCGGGAAGGAGCAGCATGTCACCATGCCGGCCCGTCAGGTTGATGATGAATTTTTCAAGGAAGGCAAGATGTTCGACGGCTCGTCGATTGCCGGGTGGAAGGGCATTCAGGAGTCTGACATGGTCCTGATGCCCGAGGCGGACACGGCCGTGATGGACCCGTTTGCCGATGAGAATACGCTGATCATCCGCTGTGACATCCTCGAGCCCGCCACGATGCAGGGCTATGAGCGGGACCCCCGCTCGCTCGCCAAGCGGGCTGAGGCCTACTTGAAGTCGACCGGGATCGCCGACGCCGCCTACTTCGGCCCCGAGCCGGAGTTCTTCGTCCTCGATGACGTGCGCTGGGGGGCCGACATCAGTGGGGCCTTCTACAAGGTCGATTCCCAAGAGGCCGACTGGAACTCCGAGAAGGTCTTCGAAGACGGCAACATGGGGCATCGCCCGAATGTGAAGGGGGGATATTTCCCGGTTCCGCCGGTCGATTCCCTAAATGACCTGCGCGCCGCCATGTGTTTGGCGATGGAAGAGATGGGCGTGGAGGTCGAGGTGCACCATCACGAGGTCGCGACGGCCGGGCAGTGCGAGATCGGTACGCGCTTCGCCACGCTGGTCCGGCGCGCCGATATGAACCAGATCCTGAAGTACTGCGTGCAGAACGTCGCCCATGCGTACGGCAAGACGGCGACCTTCATGCCCAAGCCGCTGGTCGGTGACAATGGCAACGGCATGCACGTCCACCAATCCCTGGCCAAGAACGAACAGAATGTCTTCGCTGGCGACAAGTACGGCGGTCTGTCCGAAATCGGCCTCTACTACATCGGTGGCATCATCAAGCACGCGCGTGCACTGAACGCCTTGACCAATGCCTCGACGAACTCCTATAAGCGGCTGGTGCCGGGCTTCGAGGCCCCGACGCTGCTCGCCTACTCCTTCCGCAACCGCTCAGCGTCGATTCGCATCCCCCACGTCTCGAGTCCCAAGGCGCGGCGGATCGAGGTGCGCTTCCCGGATTCGATGGGCAACCCCTATCTGTCGTTCGCCGCGATGATGATGGCCGGGCTCGACGGGATTCAGAACAAGATCCATCCTGGGGACCCGCTGGACAAAGACCTCTATGACCTGCCCCCCGAGGAGGAGAAATCCATCCCGACCGTCTGTTTCGCGCTGGACCAGGCCTTGGATGCGCTCGATAAGGACCGCGAGTTCCTGACAGCGGGCGGCGTCTTCAGTGACGATCTGATCGACGGTTACATCGATCTGAAGATGCAGGAGGTTACCCAGCTGCGGATGACGACGCATCCAATCGAGTTCGATATGTACTACAGCCTCTGATCAGGTCACCGGGCCGGGGCGGGCGGATTCAGACGCTGGCTATTCGCTGTCCCGGCCGAGATCGGCCTTGTCCTGACTGGCCGCACCACCGCCCCCGAAATGGGGGCGTTTTGCTTGGCGGGCGGTCGCCCGCTGGACTATCATCAGTGGATGCTCTGTGCACGACTTCCGCTTTCGATCCTGCTCCTGATCTTCGCCGTTGAGACCTTCGGCGGCGAGATCTATCGCTGGGTCGACGAGGAGGGGCTCGTCACCTACTCGGACCGACAGGTCCCTGGTGCGCAGTCGGTTCAATCGGCCCCGTCTCGCTCGGCATCGCGATCCGATGACCTAGCCGCCGGCCAGTCGGCCGGCTCCAGCCCCGGCCCCGGCCCCGGCCCCTACGAGACGTTCGAGATCGCCGCACCCGCCGACAATGCCGTCGTGACCTCAGCAGAAGGTCGGCTCGACATCGGGCTGCTCCTCATTCCAGGCCTGGATCCGGGCCACCAGATCGAATTCGTCGTGGATGGTAGTCCAATCGAGGGCGTTCAAGGCCGGACGCAACTCTCGCTGCGGGGCCTGCCGGCCGGCACTCACAGGCTTCAGGCGCGCATCCTTGATGAGGCCGGAGCGGCGGTGGCCACGACGGACCCTAAGACCGTCCACGTCCGTCCCCCTTCCCCTGGTGCGGAGGCTCAGCCAACGAGCGAATAGCCGTTCGCTGATTGCCCGCGGTGTGCGCCGATTCCCGCAGAGTCTGTCCTAGCCGCACCATGGCTGGGTTCTTGCTTGCCCTCTTTGGTGACTCCTCGTGCCGCGTCCCGCATTGATGTGGGCGTCGCCCTAACGCCGGGATGATCGGCATCGCCCGCCGGGCAGGAGGTCACACCCTTGTTGATCGCATCGGCAACAGGAGGTGAAGCGATTCGGAAGCCACCTTCTCGATTCGCGTGCTGTGCTTGGCCTGCTGGTCCAACAATCAGCGTCTCCTCGGGAACAACACCTTCATGCGGGTTCTACGAATGATGAGCCAGAGATCCGCGAGCACCGGTCTGGAACGGAAGATACTCGATAACCTGGGCACGGCTGTTCTGCTCTTCGGCAACGATCTTCGACTGAAGTACGTGAATACGGCCGGCGAGATGCTGCTCGCCGTGAGTGCGCGTCACGTCTTGGGCTTGCCGGCCGGCGAGATCGTTCCGTGCCGCGACGGCGACCTAGAAAGGCGCCTCAAGGTCGCCGTGATGACGAAGCACCCGTTCACGGAAAGGGAGATGAACGTCGCCCTGGCTGACGGGCGCACCATAACGGTGAACTGCACCGTCTTGCCCCTGCACCACTTCGATGCCTTCGATGAGCTGCTGATCGAGCTCCACCAGGTCGATCAGCAGCTCCGGATCACCCGCGAGGAGCAGTTGATCTCCCAGCACCAGGCGAGCCAAGCCTTGATCCGCGGATTGGCCCATGAGATCAAGAATCCCTTGGGCGGATTGCGTGGCGCGGCCCAGCTCTTGGAGCAGGAGCTCCCCGACAAGACGTTGCGCGAATACACGCGGATCATCATCGAAGAGGCAGACCGCCTGCAGGTCCTGATGGACCAGATGCTTGGGCCGAATCGGATCCTGCAGAGGCAGAGGCTGAACATACATTGTGTCCTCGAGCATGTTCGCGGCCTGCTGCTCGCCGAATCGCCGCGGGGCCCCGAGATCGAGCGCGATTATGATCCGAGCATCCCGGATTTCGACGCCGATCAGGACCGGCTCGTCCAGGCCCTGCTAAACATCGTGCGCAATGGCGTGGCCGCAGCCGGACCGGAGGGAAGGCTCGTGCTGCGCACGCGCGTCCTGCGCCAATTCACGATCGGCAGCAAGCGCCACCGCCTTGTCCTGCGCGTCGATATCGAAGACAACGGACCGGGCATACCCGAGGCCATCAGGGATAGGATCTTCTTCCCGATGGTCTCCGGACGCTCCGGCGGTACCGGTCTCGGCCTGCCGATTGCGCAGGAGCAGATCAATCAGCACGGCGGGCTGATCGAATGCGAGAGCCGGCCCGGCCGGACGCTGTTCTACGTCTATCTACCGTTGGAGTCGGACAATGAGTAGGGAGCCAAAGGTGTGGGTGATAGACGATGATCGCTCGATCCGCTGGGTGCTGGAACGCGCCCTGCGTAAGGCCGAGATGGACGTGACCAGCTTCTCCAACGGCGTCGGCGTCATGGAGGCCCTGCAGCGCGATCAGCCCAGCGTGATCCTCTCCGACATCCGCATGCCCGGGATCGATGGGCTCGACCTGCTGCGTCAGGTCAAGGCGCGCTATCCCGATCTGCCGGTGATCATCATGACGGCGCACTCGGATCTCGGGAGCGCCGTTTCAGCCTTCCATGAAGGCGCGTTTGAGTACCTGCCGAAGCCGTTCGATCTCGATGAGGCCGTCGAGCAGGTCAGTCGCGCCTGCCGCAGCCATGCTGGCGTCGCACACGCCGAGGAGCCGGTCGGGGCCACTCCTGACATCATCGGCGAGGCCCCGGCGATGCAGGAGGTGTTCCGGGCCATCGGTCGTCTCGCCCGCTCCAATATCACCGTCCTCATCAATGGCGAGTCGGGTACCGGCAAAGAGCTGGTCGCGCGCGCCTTGCATCGGCACAGCCCGCGCGCCGAGCAGCCCTTCATCGCGTTGAATATGGCGGCCATCCCACGTGACCTGCTTGAATCGGAGCTGTTCGGCCACGAGCGCGGCGCCTTCACCGGGGCCCAGGCTCGGCGCGAGGGCCGCTTCGAGCAGGCCGACGGCGGCACGCTATTCCTCGATGAGATCGGCGACATGCCGGCCGAGCTTCAGACCCGCCTGCTCCGGGTGCTGGCCGACGGCGAGTTCTACCGCGTCGGTGGGCTGGGGGCGATTCGAGTCGACGTGCGCATCATCGCGGCCACGCATCAGAATCTCGAGGAGCTCGTGCGTCAGGGCCGCTTTCGCGAGGATCTCTTCCATCGGCTCAATGTGATTCGGATCCACTTGCCCGCGTTGCGCGAGCGGCGTGAGGACATCCCGTTGCTGATGCGCCATTTCCTTGCACATGCGGCGAAGGAGCTCGGCTGTGAGACCAAGGTGCTGATGCCCAGTGCGGCCGAGCGGCTCAAGCGGCTCAACTGGCCGGGCAACGTGCGCCAGCTGGAGAATACCGCCCGCTGGGTCACCGTGATGGCCTCGACGAAGGAGATCCATGCCGGGGACCTCCCGCCGGAGCTCGCGACCGAGCCGGAGGACTATGCCGACGACGAGCACTGGGAGACGGCCCTGCGGCGCTGGGCGCGCAGCAAGCTCCAGCAAGGCCAGAGTGATCTGTTGGGCGATGCGTTGCCGGCCTTCGAGCAGATCCTCATCCAGACGACGCTCGAGCACACCGGTGGTCGCCGTTTGGAGGCCGCGCGGCTGTTGGGTTGGGGCCGCAATACATTGACGCGTAAGATTAAAGAGCTGCAGCTCGATCTCGAGGTCGGTGGAGATCCGGAGGGCGACTGAAGGCCGGTCGCGCACTCCGAGGTCAGTCTTTCAACAGTGCCCAGACGGCCGACAGAACGGCCGGACGAGGGCATATCGATCCGCGTTTCATAGACGCATTGGAGGGAAGCTTGGACAGCAGCAGTATCGAGCTGCCTGGCTCGCAGATCCGCGCCATCACGCTCACCGATCGGGTGTTGCGTGTGCACTTCGACCGCGCACTGATCGTCAAGACGATGACGGGGTCGCAGGAGCGAACCCGCTGGTGGCAGGCCGGGGATCTCGTCATCACAGGTGCCGAGGCCGAGCCGCCTCTGCCGGTGGGTCCGCTCGTCTGTGCCGGCGGCGATGTCGAGGAAAACCTCTACACCTACCGGGACATGATCCCGATTCCGCTGGCCAGCCGCGGTCGCATCCGCTGTGCCCTGCACTTCCAGGGCACCGATCAGCGCTTAGTCGCGGGCGGCGACGCGATCGCGCTCGAGCTGGTCGACGTCCCCAAGTACATCGAGCACATCCGGCCGCAAGCCCCATAGCCATAGCGGCGCCCGTCTGGCGAGCAGCATCCGGGAACGGGCGAACGGAACCCCCGTCACTGTTTGGCGTGAAGCCTCTCGTTATCATCTGACCGAACGATCAGGCTGCGGCGGTCCTTCCCCTGGCCACGAGAAGATGTCCCACCCACTCTCGGAGGGCCGATGACAGGCGCTTGGATGGTCCTGCTGTCGCTCATCGCGATCTGGCTCCCAACCGGTGCCGCATCGGCGGCCCCGAGCGATCTGCGCATCCTGATCGATGTCTCGGGTAGCATGCGGCAGAACGACCCGAGCAATCTGCGCGTCCCGGCGATGCGATTGGTCAACGAGCTGCTTCCCGCTGGGATGACGACTGGGGTATGGACGTTCGCCGAGGGCACCGAGGTGCTGGCGTCGCCGGGGCCGGTCGATCACGCATGGCGCAAGGGGACGCGCGCCAATCTGGAGCGTATCGGCTCCGACGGGCGGCTCACCGATATCGAGCGGGCCATCGGCGAGGCGATGCAAGGCTGGGCGGGGCCCGCCGCCGGCGATGCGCCGCGGCACATCATGCTGCTCACGGACGGCTTTGTCGACGTGGCCGGCGGTGATGGGCGCGACGCGGCCTCGCGGCAACGGATCCTGTCGGTGCAGCTCGAACGGTTGCAGGCACTCAATGTCCAGGTCAATGCGCTGGCACTGTCCGAGCACGCGGACCTGGAGTTATTGGAGACCCTGACGCGGCGCACGGGCGGCTGGCTCGAGTCGGTGGACGATGCCACGGGTCTGCAACGGGCCTTTCTCCATATGCTCGAGCGGTCAACGGCAACGACCGGGCTGCCGCTCGATGGCAACCGATTCAACGTCGACGACCGGATCTCCGAGCTCACGCTGCTGGCCTTTCGCCGCGAGGCTGGACCCATACAGTTGCGCGCCCCGACCGGCCAGGTGCTCTCCGCGGTGCGCCATGGCGCCGGTGTCGAGTGGCGTCAGGAGCCAGGTTATGACCTGGTGACGATGACCGCGCCCCCCGCTGGCGAATGGGTCCTTGAGGGGCCGGTCGACCCGGACAATCGCGTCGCGCTCGTCACCGACCTCGGAATCGGCTCCTTATCGATCCCTGCCTCGCTCTATGCCGGAGAAGACCTGCCTGTGGCAGTGTGGCTCACCGATCACGCCGAGCCTGTCAGCGAGACGGATCTCCTCGAGCTTGTCAGCGCCGAGGTCGAGATCACCGCGCCGCATGACGACCGACAAGCCGTCCTGAGGCAGTCACTGCCGCTCGACACCGATCTGGCGCGGTTCGGGGCGGACCTGGGGACGGCAGGTCTCGGTCCCGGTGTCTATCGGCTGCGGGCCTCGATTGACGGAGCGACCTTCCGGCGCGAGACACAGCAGCGGGTTCGCATCCTGCCGAGCCCCGTGACCTTGACCTATGAGTTGAACGCGGTCGACGGTGCTCCTGAGGACGAAGGGGACATTGCGGCACAGCTTCAGGTTCAACTCGATGTCGATCCGGACGTCATTGAGCCGGAGAGCGTTCTCGGCTATGTGACGCTGCGCGGCCCGAACCAGGGCCTAGAGCTCCTCGAGATCGGACCGCTGACAAGCCGATCCAGCCGCTATGAGCAAGACCTGGTGCAGCCCGGTCGGTATCAGGCGCGGGCGCGAGTGGCGGGACGGGCGCGCGCAACTGGCACGTCACTCGTCCTCGAGCCACCGGGCGAGGAATGGCTCGTCGGCCGCGGGGCCCGCGCGCAGCCGTTGCCCGATGCGCAGGCTGCGTGCCGAGCCCAACCCTTCTCGTGGGGCCGCCTTGCCCTGTACCTGCTGGCGGGCAATGCGCTCCTCGCGATGCTACTCGGACTCACCTGGTGGCGACTCGGGCCGCGGCGCGTCGACGCGACCCCCTGCTAACGAACATGGGGCGAGCCGAGCCACCCCGGACGATGAAATGCCGCCTCATCCCTGATCGTTCCCTCACCCCAACCCTCTCCCAGAGGAAGAGGGGGCGAACGTGCCCCGCGAAATTCATGGTAAGGAACATGGGGCGAGCCGAGCCACCCCGGACGATGAAATGCCGCCTCGTCCCTGATCGTTCCCTCACCCCAAGGCTCTCCCAGAGGGCGAGGGCGAGGGCGAGGGCGAGGGCGCGAACATGGTGCGCGAAACTCAGAGGACGGGACGACCGATGACAGCACTTGAGGCCGGCGGCCTGATCCTGGCCGGGGAGTTTGGGCTCGTCGCTTGGGCGATGCTGTACCTGGCGCTCAGGCGTGATAAGGCCGCCGTTCAGACGATTGCGATCAACGACGACGGCCCAGGGGTCCAAGGCGCAGCGCGGCCGAGCACGGTGCTCGCTGCCGAGGCGGTTGCCTCGCGAGATGACTCACGCGGGGACGGGCGAGATCTGTGCGCGGATACCGATGATGCAGGAGCGCCGGCGTGTGTGGCTGAGCCGCGGTTGCCGGATCCTGCTCCCTCCGGCGCCAACAGGAGTGCAGCCGAAGCAAGCCCGCCAGGGGACGGTTCCGGCGCGAACGATGGATCGCCTAGCGTCGCGAGCTTCAAGCCGCGAGGCGATGGGGTCGCCGAGCTCGTGATCGATGAGTCTGGCGGTCAGTGCTTCGAGCTGGCCGATTAGCCGGCCGCCGCTGCCCATTCAACCCGGCGGGGGCCAGCCGTAAACGCGACAGCAATTGCGGCCCGCCCGCTTGGCCTCGTAAAGCGCTTGGTCGGCGCGACGATAGACCGCCTCCGGGGTGTCGCCCGGGATGAGCTCGGCCAAGCCGCACGAGATGGTCACTGGCACCGGCTCACCGCGATACTGGAACCGGGATGAGGCGATGGCGGCGCGGAGCTTGTCGGCCGCCTCGAGGGCACCGCGGATCTCGGTCTCGGGGAGCAGCAGCACGAACTCTTCCCCGCCGGAGCGGGCCACGAAGTCGACCTTACGGACGGACTTCTTCATCAGGCCGGCGATGATCCTGAGTACCTTGTCGCCCGCGCTGTGGCCAAAGCGGTCATTGACGCCCTTGAAGAAATCGATGTCCCAGATACTGAGCACGGCGGGGCGCCCGTAGCGCGCCCAGCGCTCGCATTCCAGCGCGATCCGCTCGTCGAAGGCGAGACGGTTGTTCAGGCCCGTCAAGCCATCGCGCATCGCCAAGTCCGCGGCCTCATGGAGTCGCTCGCGCAGCTGCCGGCTCTCATCCTGGACTCGGCTCAGTTCCTGCTTTAACTCCTGCGCTCGGGCTTCGGCCTCCCACAGCTGCTCCTGCCCCAGCCGCTTGCGTGCCTCCATGCGCACCTGGATGTTGCTCAAGTGCGCCTGGATCGCCTGCTTGAGCTGCCCGATATCCTGCGCCGCATGCATCGACCGACGGATCTCGGCGACCGACGTCGAGACGCTCTCGTCGATCAGATGATCCTGCTCCGATGCCTGATTCAGGCGGCCTGTCGAGTCATCGAGATAGCGATCGAGCGCCTCGAGGTGCCCGGTCAGCTGCGATAGAAAGGCCTCGATCTCGCGCCTCTCGAGCTCAGCGGCCTGACGCGCTCGAATGACCAAGGCGGCGATTCGCCGCACAGCCTCGGCGGCGGCGGTCGGGGCCCGCTCCCCGCGCAGCAGGGCCGTCGTCTCCGCCAGCTGCTCCGCGCAGCTCGCGGGGAAGTCCAGGCGCTGAACCAGATCCAGCAGGACCTCATCGTAAGACGGCAGGGCCGTCGGCGCAGACACGACCGGAACGCCGTTGGGCCGCATCGCGTCGTGATCGACCCGGTTGCCCGAGCCTAGGCTCGGGCCGACATCGGCCGCCGACTGGCCATCGAGACGCACCAGCGTAGCGGAAATCTGCGCGATCAGGTCCTTGATCTGCTCGGACGGGGCGTCCCGGCGGGTCGCCTGCCGGAGTGCCTCGAGCTGACCGGCCAGCTCCGAATCGCTGGCATCGATTGCAAGACTGAGGCGCGCGATCGCGTGACGCAGCGTCTTCTCGGCCTGTCTCCACGCCGCCTCCGTGACCTCGTGCTCGCGGAGGCTCTCGCGATATCTTTCTTTCCAGTAATCGGCATCCTGTCTAGTAGACACCCATTCTCACTCCGAAAGTGCACGCTCGACCTGCACAGTGTCGCCCTTCTCCATGCGCCGGATCGCCGCATCACCCTGCACCGAAAGGGCCTCCAAGCGATCGATCTGAGCATCGAGTCGAGGCAGTGCCTCGCGTCGGTAACGGGAGACCTCGTCGATCGCGGCAATGACATCGGCGAAGGCCCCCTCCAGCTGCTCCATGTCGAGGACCGTCGAGGCAGCGCGGTTCTGGATCTCAACGCCCTGGGTGCGTAGCGCGCTGGAGGTTCCGGCGATCAGGGCCGAGGTGGTCGTGTTCAAGGCCTCCACGCGGTCCAGCACGAGACGCTGGTTGGACAAGGCCAGCGCGACGGTGACGGCAACATTCAACGCCGAGACCGTCACATTGATGGCCCGGTCGACGCCGCGGATCAGCTCTCGATTATTGCGCATGACCACTTCGAGGGCGAGGATCCCCTGCTGGCTGACGGCCAGCTGCTGCTGCAGGTCGACGATACGCTGGCGCAGCGGAAAGAGCAGCTCCTCATCGATCAGCCGCCGCTTGGGATCGCCTTCGGGCAGCCCCTGCGACGCCTCTTCGAGTCGTCGGTCGATGATCCGCCCCAGGCCGATCTGCCGGCGCAATTGCTCGAGGCTCGAGCGCAGCGAGCTCTGGTCGGCGCTCAGGCTCAGATTGTCCCTGCGCAGCATGTCCTTACCGCCCTCCAGGTCTTTGAGGATGGCATCGAGCGCCTCCTGCGCCGTCTCGAACTTGCGGAAATAGCGTTGCAACGGCGTGCCGACGCCAGGGATTAGGCCAAGGATCCGGGTCAGTCCTTCGCGGCTCAGATTGTGCTGATGGGGGTCGAGGTCCTGCATGCGGCGGCGCAGCTCGACAAGCGTGCGGGCGACTGGGCCGCCCTCATCGCCTTGGTGTGCGAGCTTGCGGATCGGTGCCTCGAGCATCTTGCTGCGGTGGGCGGCCTGGCGCTGGGCCTCGAGACCCATCTCATCGACCGCCTGGCGGTGTCGGTGCTCGACCTTCTCCGTGTCCGTTGCCTCAAGCACCTCGGCCAGGAATGCGTCGGCCATTGCCTCCAGCTCGGGGTCGGCCGGCAGCGCGTCAAGGTCGGTCTCCTCCTTGACCTGGATCTCGATCTCTTCGACTGCGGGAAGGGATAACTTCACGGGTCACTCCGTCCGGTTCGTGGATGCGGCCGAGGCCAGTCCGAGGTGGAACGTTTCAGTAACAAGGCGTAGGGTAAGCATCGCGTACCTCCGACAGTGAGCAACGGCCATAGCGAGCAGCGCCCTAAAGCTCCAGGAGGTCGCTGGGGCGCTGACCACCGCAGCGGCGACTCTTCGGCGCAGGTTCACCGATCCCGTCCATACTGATGGGCCATCTCGGCGAAACGCCTCAGCTCGGCCAAGGCCAGATCGGCCGCGACAGAGGCCTTGGGGCGGTCGGTCTCCACCGCTGCGACGGCCACCGCCGCATCATCGAGGGCCGTCATCGCACCCTCGTTGCGCGCGCTCAGCTCGCGGAGCCGCCGCTCCGTCCGCTCGACGAGCTCGAGGCGCTTCGTGAGCGCCTGTCTCTCCTCCTCCGTCATGCGTGCTGAGTCCTGCGTCAAACGCCGGCGCACATACTCTGCGTCCACACCGGCGACGCCGCGGGCGACCGAGGCCATGGTGTTGAGCGTGTCGATAGCCGTCCGGGAGACCTCGCCGGCCAGGCCCCGCGAGCGCTCAAATGTCAGCTCGCGCTCGTCGAACTTGTTACGCAGCACCGCCTCGACATGCGTGTAGCGGGTGTAGAGCCGGTCCGACTGGATGGCAAGATCCGGCCGACCCACCGCCAACAGCCTTTTCTTCGCCTCCCACAGGCCCAGGATCACATCATCACTCTGCTCTGGGGGGCGGTCCGGATCGAGCACCGCGACCCCTTGCTCGCGGGCCTTCTGCTCGAGGGCCGCGCGCTCTCGCGCAGCCAAGATCTGTTGATGGGCCAGACGCCGGCGATCGGCTGCCGCCTGACGCCACCGCCGCCAGGCCCGCTCGGCCGGGATCGCCACCGGGACCGCTACGAGACCGGCCAACCAGCCCCCAAGGCTAGGGCCGAAGCCGCCCCACAGAGAGGTCAGCCAGATCACAAAGGCGATAAAGGGCACGATCAGCCAATAACGGGCCAGCACCTGCAGCCGGGTGGGCCGGTCGGTCGGCACCGCGAGACGCGGGTCGATCAGGCCGACGATCAGCCACGGCAGGCAAGAGAGAAAAAGCCCGTAAGCGAGGCCTTGGAGGAAGCTAAACATCGCAACAGTGTAGCGCTGATCACCCGACTTAGCCTATGCGAAAGGGGCGCGAGAGGGGCCGTTCCGACAGTGTCGCCTCGCGACGGTCATCGCAGCGCTTCGGGCTGTCTCGGGGGCCGGCGCTACTGGGCTTCGAGGTGCCGGTGCTGACGGCCGGATTCCACCTGTTGGCCGCGGCCCTCAGAGGGCGGCTGGGCCGCCACGCGGTCCAGAAACCGGCGCGCCAGTACGCGATAGTCCCGGTGCGCTTGGACCCATGCCTGGCCGCGTTGCCCCATCCGGGCCAGCTCTGCGTTGGGCAGCTCGCGCAAGCGCTGGATGGCCGCGGCGATCGCGGCCGGATCCTCGGCGCGACAACTGACACCGGCACCGCTTTCGGCCACGATGTCGCCCGGGGCATCGATCGCGTAGAGGACCGGCTTGGCGGCAAGCATGTACTCGTGAAGCTTGGTTGGACTCACCCCGAAGCGGAACAGGGGCTGTCGTTGCAGCCCGACGTAGAGCACGTCCATTCGCGAGAGGAAGTCATTGACCTGTGACCTGTCGACAGGCGGCAGGAAAGTCACCCGTTCCTGTATTCCGAGCGCTTGCGCCTGTCGAGCAAGCGATGCCGCATGAGACCCCGCGCCGAGTACAACGACTTGGACCTCTGGATCGAGCGCCGCGGCATCGATCAGGCTGTGCAGCGCATTGGCCAAACCAATGCGCCCACTGTAGCCGACCAGGAAACGCCCAGTGCGACGCAGCTGATCCAGGATGTCTCGGTGGGCCTCTGGCAGGGGGCGGCGATCAGACTGAGAGGCCAGGTCGACTCCGTTCGGCACGAACAGGAACTTGGTTGGGTCGAGGCCGTGCTCGGTCATGTAATCCTTGGCATTCGGCAGCACCGAAACGACCAGATCGGCCCGGCGATAAGCCGTATCCTCAGCCCACTGCATCAGCTGGATCAGGGGGTTCCGTCGCGAGGCGCCGCCCAGCTCGATCAAGGTCAGCGGCCAGAGGTCGCGCACCTCGAAGACGAGTGCAGCCTGATCCCGGCGAGCAATGCGTAGCGCCGCGAAGATCGGCAGTGGAAAGTGGCAGGACAGGATCACGACGTCAACCGGCTCCGTGCGGAGAACGGCCACGCGCATCGTGAAGCTGAGGATGTTGAGGACGCGCCCGAGCCGATCCTGCGGGGTGTAGGGGGGCACTCTGAGCCAGCGGTAGCGGATGCCGTCGATCCATTCCTCGCACGTCAGCCGCGCGCAGTCGGGCTGCCGGTGGCGAGTGTGAGCGAACGCGGCCGCGACGATCGTGACCTCATGTCCCAGGCGCACCCACTCCCGCGCCAGATAATAGTGGCCATAGACCATGCCGTGGCGCGGCGAGCCGGCGAAATGGGCGAGCATGAGGATGCGCATGATGCTTGTCTACGAACTTGGGGTGCGGCGCGAGCGTCTGTGCCAGGTCTGTCTGCCTGCCGTCGCAGCCGCCGGCTCTACTCGCCGCCGACGAGGGACTCCAGGATACGGCTCGCCGCCCGGCCGTCCCCGTAGGGCTCGCCGGGCCGCCCCTGGCTGCCGATTGCGTCGACAATCGCGGTCGCGATCGTCTCGGCATCACGCGGCGGGGCGAGGCGGTTCCAGCCGAGGTCAAGCAGCTCTGTCCACTCCGTTTCGTTGCGCAAGGTCACACAGGGGACGCCGTAGAAGAAGGCCTCCTTTTGCACGCCGCCGGAGTCGGTCGCGACCGCGGCCGCGTGCCGTTCCAGGCTGACCATGTCGAGGTAGCCGACCGGCTCGATCAATCGCAGTGCGTGACTGGCCGCCCCCTCGCTGGCTGTCAGGATCTTGCGCGTGCGGGGGTGAAGCGGCAGAACCACCGGCAGGTCGCGGGCGATCGCACTCAGACCGGCGACGATCGCGCGCAGGCGCTCCGGATCGTCGGTGTTCTCGGCCCGGTGCACCGTGGCCAAGACATAACCGCGATGCTTGAGGTCCAACTCGTCCGTTATCCGGCTTTCGGCCTCTGCCCTCTCCCCAAAAAAGAGTGCGGCATCGTACATCACGTCGCCGACCAGGCGGATCTTCGCCGCGGGGATGCCCTCGGCGCTCAAGTGTGCGGCGGCTTGGCTCGTCGGGGCGAAGAGGAGGTCGGCGGCATGGTCCGCCATGATTCGGTTGATCTCCTCCGGCATCGCACGGTTAAAGGAGCGCAGGCCCGCCTCGACATGCGCGACCGGGACATGCAGCTTGACGGCCGCGAGGGCGCCGGCCAAGGTCGAGTTCGTGTCTCCATAGACGAGCACCCAGTCCGGCTCTTCCGCGATCAAGATGGCATCGAGGGCCTCCAGCATCCGCCCGGTCTGCACGCCATGACTGCCCGAGCCGATGCCCAGGTGATACGCGGGCTTTGGGATCTCGAGCTGGCGGAAGAAGAGGTCCGACATATTCTCGTCGTAATGCTGGCCGGTATGCAGCAGCACCTCATGAGCGGCAGTCGACTCGCCAATACGGCGAGAGATCGCCGCGGCCTTGATGAACTGGGGTCGGGCACCGACCACCGTGAGTATTTTCATAAGACACGTTCCTTGCGGGAGTAGCTGTCGACGGCCCGAGCTCAAGGCGGGCTGATGAACGATTCGAAGCGCCGCAGCCAGATCTCGAGCGCGAGCGGGTTGAAGATGTCACGAAACCAGATGGCGCCGCCTCCAACGGGTTGCCGGACGTAGGCCTCGAAGGTTCGCAGTAGGGAGGGACGATCGACCAAATGGTACCGGAAGATCAGGCTGTCCGGCGCGAAGAAGGACAGCACCTGTTGCCGCAAGAACCCCTTCAGCCATTCGGCCTCCGGGTTGATGAAGCCCTGTTTGTCTTTGCGCCAGACGACCTCCGGAGGCAGCCAGGGCTCGACGGCTCGGCGGAGCAGGTATTTGGTCCAGCCGTCCTTGAGCTTCAGCCCGACGGGCGCGGCGACCAGCGCATCGATCAAGCGCGCGTCGAGATAAGGCAGACGCAGCTCGCGGCCCTCCGACATCGACATACGGTCTTCAAAATGGGTCAGGGTCGGGATCGACAATCTCTCGATGTCGGCGATCTGACGTGCGCGCACATCGGCACCTCGGGCGAGCCCGAGCACCAGAGGCTCAAAACCCGCGAGTGCCGGCCCTGCCATGCGTCGTTCCGATGGACGGAGCCACGTTGGCAGGTAGCGTTTCGCCTCCGCCAGGCTCAGCTGGCTCATTACTGTGCCCCTGCGCCAGAACTGCCAGGCGACGCGAAGGGCCTCGGCGAGTCTACCGCCCCGAACGAGATGCTGGAGGTGAAAGCCGAGGTACTTCTTGTAGCCGCAGAGCAGCTCGTCGGCGCCCTGGCCGCTCAAGAGCACGGTGACGCCCTGTTCGCGGGCGAGGGACATAAGACGCCGATGAGCGAGATTCGAGAGACTGCCAACCGGCGCGTCGTTGTGCCAAATGGCCTGCTCGAGCTCCCGGAACAGGGTACTTGTGACGATCTCCCCGTCGAGAGAGATCGATTCGACCGGACGACCCACCGCCGCGGCGACCCGCTTGATATGCGCCGATTCGTCGAAGCGGGGATCGTTGCTGACCATCGAGAGCAGCTTGAGGTCGCCCTTGCGGCCAACGATCCGTGCTGCGGCGGCGGTGATGGCAGATGAGTCGAGACCTCCCGAAAGCAGGATCCCGACCGGCACGTCACTGCGGAGCCGGATCCTTACGGCGTCGAGGAACGTCTCACGGAGCTGCTCGATCCGTTGCGCCTCGGATCTGTCTTCGCCTTCCTCCGCGAGTGAGGGCCTCCAGTAGGCGCTCGCCTTCGGAATCAAAGCGCCGCCTGCGAGATCGACGACGGCGATTGATGCGGCCGGCAGCTGCTCGATCCCGGAGAAGA
This sequence comes from uncultured Chromatiaceae bacterium, assembly GCA_964583605.1. Classification (GTDB taxonomy): domain Bacteria; phylum Pseudomonadota; class Gammaproteobacteria; order Chromatiales; family Chromatiaceae; genus CAZOWL01. The sequence continues at coordinate 17,740 of CAZOWL010000054.1, forward strand.
AGCTGCCCTCCCCAGAGTCGCCGACCGATTGGATCAGGAAGCGACCGATGTTGTGCATGTTCAGGGGAAACGGGCGCCCGAGCAACGTCAGCAGCGCTTTGACCTCCGACGCGAAATAGACGCCCTGTCGATCCCTCAGCCAATACAGCGGCTTCTCCCCGGCGCGGTCACGCGACAGCCATAACCGGCGTCCCCCGGGCTCCAGCCAGGCGAAGGCCCACATCCCATTGAGCCGGCCAACGGTTCGCTCCGGCCCCCAGTGCGCGAGCGCGCCCAGCAGGACCTCCGTGTCGCCACCCGAGCGGATCGCCACACCCGCCGTGCGCAGCTCGGCCCGTAGCTCCAGATAGTTGTAGATCTCGCCATTGAAGACCAGGAGTCCGGTCTGCCCCGGGTCGCCCATCGGCTGATGCGCGGCGTCGGAGAGGTCGAGAATCGCGAGGCGCTGGTGCGCGAGCCCCAGCTCCACACGACCGAGCCCGAGCCGCACCGAGCCTGCGTCATCCGGCCCGCGATGGGCCTGGATGCGCTGGGCCTGGGCCCAGCGGTCGGGGGCGATTGCGTTCGGCTCGGCGGCGAACCCCAAGAGTCCACACATAAGTCAGCCGCCGTCCGGCTCGGGTAGGCCGCTCAACGCACACAGGGGCCCGCGAGCCCGGCGTGATGCAACCGCTTGTTCAATCGATACCAGTAATAGAGCGCGAGCTTGCGCCAGTAAGGCATATCCCTCAGCGAGTAGCGAGTAGCGAGTAGCGATGGATTCAATCTCGGGCTCGAGGTTGGACAGGTAGGCCAGCTGATCCATGATGATGTCGTAATAGGCCTGAGTGGGTAGTCGCCCGTTATCGGCGAATAGGACACCACCAACCGGTGAGGTGAAACAATGGGAATTGGCTTTGAAGCCTGCGATGGATTCGTCGAGCAGGGCGCGGATCTCAGCACGTTGCGCGTCGTCCTCGGGCAGCCCCCGCAGGACCTCGCTCACGCCGACGGTGGCGACCAACGACCCGTCGAGCACGTGGTACGGATAGCGCGGGAACTCCTTGAGCCAGACACCGCGAACGAGCGGCTTCGCCAGATTCGTGCTCGGCCCTTGTTCCGCCATCGCCAGGATCGCCTTTTTCGCCAGGGCTAGGTAGCGCGGATCGTCGGTCAGACGCCAGCCCCACATCATCGCCTGCCCGATGCGCCCCTGCGCCATGGCCGAGTACCAGGGGGCCGTTTCGCCTACCTTCTCGAAGTCGAACTTGTAAGGGAAAAGCCGGTTCCCGGAAGCGGCCGACTCGGCGATACCCTCCAGCCAGTCCAGATTTGCGACGAGCAAATGCCGCGCCCGACCGGCGTCCGTGAAGGGCACCAGGGACAGGATAAAGTCGGCGACAAACAGGGGATTGTATTGAATGCCCAGCGAGCCGCCATAATCGAACAGGCGCACGCCGTTCTCGTCCAGCAACGCCTCGTCAACTCGGTCCAGTCCGCCGACAGAGAAATGCAGGAAGCCTTCCGTCGCCTCGTAGCCACGGTGCTCGGGAAAGGTTGCGATCCGCTCAACGGCATTCTTCAGTGATGCGCCGAGCAAGGCCACGGCGACAGCAAACCCCAGGTAGATTGTCGGTCGTCGGGGCACTGCGTATTCGGTCTCAGCAGGGGCGGGGCTCGGTGGCCTGACCGATCAGCGTCTGGTACAGGTTCAAGAGACGCTTGCTCTCCACCTCCCAGCACAGATGCTCGCAGGCGCGGATGAGCGCGTCGGTGAATCGGCTCGGTCCGCTGCCTGCGAAGAGGGCGTCGATTAGCCCTGCCAGGCCATCCGGTGTGCCGGTGTCTCCGACCAATCCGATTGCATTTCCGGCGATTAGGCGCCGCAGCTCCGGCAGGTCAGAGGAGATGATCGGCACCATCGCCGCGACCAGCTCGAACAGCTTGTTGGGGGTACAGTAATAGGTGTTCAGACAGTTGGCTCGATAGGGGATGACTCCGGCGTCTGCTGAGGCGGTATAGGCGAGTAGGTCGGATTGTGGCACGGCGGGGATCAGGTGAAATCGATCGGACACCCCAACGCGCCGCGCGATCTTGCGCAGCCGCTCTTTCAGAAGGCCATCCCCCAGATAGACTAGGTGGATTCCTTGCGTAGCGACGCGTTTCATGGCGCGGATTGGCATGTCCAGGTTGCGGCCCTCTGAGATCCCCCCTTGGTAGAGCAGGATCTTCGCGCCTGCCGGCAGCGCGAGGTGCTCGCGGATTGTCTGTGGCTTGAGCCCGCAGCGGTTTAGCTCGTTGACGCTTCGCTCCGCATTCTGGATTACGGCGACCGCCTTGATGCCGTACCGCTGTTCAAGCTCCCGGGCAATCGATGGGTTGATTGTCATCACCAGATCGCAACGGCCGATGAGGCGCCCTTCTAAACGACTCCACAAGCGCCGCTCGATGACGGATAGCTCCTGTTCCGCGAAGAGCTCGTGGCTGTCATAGACGACCCGCCCGCCGTGTCGGTTTGCGGCGGCGATGGCCACAGGGAGCATGGGTAGATCATGGGCTACGTAGATGTCGGCAACCTGCTCGGCGATGGGCTCAGCGAAGAGGCGGAGCGCGAGCGTCTCGGGTCCGCCCTGGTAGAGGCTCAAGCCGATCGCCCGGACGACCGTGATCCAGGGGCTGTTGACAGGGAACAGGCGACTGAGCGCGCGATATGCCTCAAGCATCGGGCTCCCAGCCGGGCGGAGTCTGCGCGAGTCGCCGATGCGCACCACGCATGGATCATCTTGTTGGGCGGGGTCCCCTGGGACGGCGATTATCAAAACCGACCAGCCGTCGCTTTGCAGAGCGTCGGCCTGCAATAGAATGCGGCGGTCTATGCGCTGGTCGCGCGTGAACATGACGATTCGCCCCCGGCGCCGGCGATGGGCGGATTTGTCTCCAAGGCCGATGTCCGCAAATTCGCTCTGGTCGCGTGTCATGCTGCCGTCAGCACCTGCTCTGTGGACCGCTCAGACCTTGGCCAGGGCAGCGTCGATCGCGGCGTCGATCGTCTCGACAAAGGCGGGATAACGGTTGGCCGGGTCGGCCACGATTTCGGTGAAGGCGCGCTCGACCATTGGCTGCACGATGCCGGGATCCCTGAGCGCGTGCACGATCTCGTTGAGGTTGCCAAGATCGCGCCGCAGGGGCAGGTAGTGCTGCCAGGGGCGAAAGATCCCTTGGTATCGACCCTCGTAGAGGATCTGAACGGTCCGGCACGCGGCCGCCTCGAAGTGTCTCGGGGAGATGGCGCGATAACGCACATTGTCTGTAAAGGGGGCGAGCACGGCAGCCTCGAGCGCGTCGAAGGATGCGCCTGGGTGGGCCGCGAGGTATGCAACTGTTTGCCGTTCTGCCTCCCCGTCAAAATCGATGATGCTAGCGCCGCTTTCGACGCCGAGCGTGGCTTTACAGCGGCCAAGGAAATCGTACCAAGCCTTCCCGAAGAGGCGATCCTCCCAGCGGCTGGAGATGTCGGTCTTAAGGCCCAAGCGCGGCCCCTCTGCAGCGAGTCGATCGCCGATCTCCTGCTTCTCGTAGGCGAGGCGTCCGAAAAACCAGGGTTGTCGGGATCCGCGGTAGCCAATATCGGTCGGGCGTAAGGCAATTTCCGGGTAGTCGAGACCGAGCATCTCGTCGGTAACGTAGCCGGTGAGCACATGGAGCCGCCTCAGCCCCGGAAGCCGTGCGGGGGGGTAAACCTTCTCGGCTTCTCCCGGCTCGAGACAAGTCGCCAACACCTGGTAGCCAGTGCGTTCGATGTGCTCGATTACCTGACCGGTGCGATAGTGCTCGTCTTGCTTCAGGAGAACCTTCACGCCTCGGTAATCGCAAAGCTTTTCGGCGCGATTCGCATCGAGGCTGTTGAGATTATCCGGGTTGTAAGAGACCGTTGGGTGAATGATTAGCCCGTGATAGTCGGCGAGCCGAATCGAGCCCGGGATCTCGAAGCGTCCGGTCCCGGCTCGGCAAAAGAACAGATTGAGGAGATCGACCCGAAACCGCGATCCGCCCGCCAGGGCCGAAACGTGATCGATGATGGTCCCCAGGCCCCAGGGGTCGAGCCAGGCAATCAGCAGGATCCGCGGTGCGGTGCCGCCGCGGGTCGATGGCCGCAGGCGCTGCCACGGTGCCAGGAGTCGGGAGGCCAGACCTCGACGAATGCTTGTCGCGAGCTGCTTGTAAAACCCCGCTGGTGACCGTCTAGTACTCTGACCGGCCATGGAAAGCGGTCACGAGCAGAGACGCATCTGCGCGTCGTGCTTGGCGATGGTATCCCGGATCAGATCCAGATTGGCGCGGGTCCACTCGACGGTCCTAACCAGGCCGTCGCGTACTTGGGTCTTGGCTTCGAAGCCCAGGTCGTTGCGCGCCTTCGCTGTGCTCCCAAAGCGCTTACCAGATGTGTCCCACGGCCGCTTTGGAAGCATTTGCGGCGGGGTGATGTTGCCGGTGAGCTCGTTGATTGTCTCGGCAAGTGTACGGATGGATGTCTCCCGGCCGCTCGCGATGTTGTAGGACTCGCCTGGTGCACCCCGCAGTGCACAGGCGATCAGTCCGTCAGCTACGTCGGCTACATAGATGAAATCTCGGGTGGCGATTCCCTCATTCTCTAGGGGTAGGGCCTCGCCGCGCAGCGCCTTGTAGATGAAGGTGGGTGTGACGTTGCGCCAGACAGTGGCCGGGGTGCCGCGCCAGCGCCCGGCACCCAGGATCTCGCCCGGCCCGTAGACGTTCTGAAAACGGGCCCGCACGGTTGGCAATCGCTCACGCTCGAAGTAATAGACCGAGTAGAACTCCCCGAAGATCTTCGACATGGAGTAGGGGCTGTCCTGCCTGAGTGCGACGACATCGGTCTCCTCCGTCGCACTGGCCTTATCGAATGTCTTCGCCGCCACTGAGCAGCCGGCTGACGAATAGACGACCTTCTTGAGCCGCTTGAACGCCTTAATGCGTTCGTAGAGCTTGAGCGTCGTCAGGGTGTTGTTCTCGTGATCGGCGAGCGGGTCGTGGATCGAGCTTTGGTTCCCGTGGTAGGTACAGAGGTGGAAGCAGAAGTCGTACTCGTCGCTCAGGCTGGCAAGCAGGGCGTCATCCGTGATGGATGCCTCCGAGAAGGTGACTCGAGGGTCGTCGGGGACATTGCACCGCTCGGCAGACAGTAGATTGTCGACGATATGCACTTGCGCTGCCTCTCGCTGCAGGAGCCGCTCAACGAGGTTGCTGCCGACGAACCCCGCGCCACCGGTCACCAGCATCGTTGCATCTCGAAGCCTCGTATCGCTCATCACTAGAACTCCAGATTAGGGCCGCGCGAATCCTTCTTCGACTAGCCCTGGGCCGGCGGCGGTGCCAGATGGCTGAAGATCGCACCCACACCATAACGGTCGTACCACTGCAGCGTCCAGCGCACCGAGTCCTCGAACGAGACCTGTGCGCGCCAGCGAAACGCGGCCTCGGTGCGGCTGGGGTCCAAGACCACAGCGGGGACGTCATCTGCACCCGGGGGTACCACGGGGAGCGGCTCGTCGAGCACGATGCCGAGATAGTCCGCTACCGTGTCGAAGACGTCCCTGATGCTATGCGCCTCGCCGGTGGAGACGTTGAAGATCCCGGTCGGGGCGCCGTCGACCAGCACCAGGTCCATCAGTGCGAGGAAATCCGAGAGGTCCAGGAAGTCCCGCACCGTGTCGCTGCAGAAGCACTTCTGACCGGCCTTGAGTCGCTTATAGAAGGTCGGGATGGGACCGATGGCGAGCCGCGGTCCGGTGACATTGGCGAGCCGCAGCGACGCGTATGGAAGCTCGGAGATGGCCAGATACTGCTCGCCGGCGGTCTTGGAGATGCCGTAGCTGGTGAACGGGGCCTGGGGATGGTCCACCGGGATCGGGACCTGGGCAGGGCGCCCGTAGCCCAGCGCCGTCTGGAAGTTGACGAAGCGCTTGACGGCGAGCCGCTTGGCCGCCTGGATGGTATGGACGGTGCCCAGCACGTTGGTGCGGGCGTCTTCCAGCCAGTCGCTCGGGTCCTTATAGGCGGCGGCGCTGTGGATGACTCGGTCGGGCGCGAATTCGTCGAAGCAGCGGTCGACCAGGTCACGGTCGGCCACCGAGCCCTCGACGATCCGCACCTGCGCCATCTCGGGCAACGACTCCCGATGGCCGGTGGCAAAGTTGTCGATGACGAGAATCTCGTGACCCAGCGGGACGAGATGGTCGACTAAGTTCGCGCCGAGACAGCCGGCGCCGCCGGTGATGAGGACGCGCACCTTAGTCCTTTTTCTCTTCGTGCTTGAGATGCGTGTACCCGCCGTAGACCCCGTACTCGCGATAATAGGCGACCGACTTGCGGCACAACTCCTCGAGTGGGGTGAAGGTCAGATCGCCGAAGTCCTCGAAGGTGTGTGAGGGGTCGAGCAGGATGGAGGCGGCGTCGTCGGGGCCGAGCTCGCGCACATCCGGCTGCGGGTACTCGGGCAGCTCCAGGGCCTTCACGATGGCGTCGTAGAGATCGATGATGGCGATATCGGTCCCGGAGGAAAAGTGATAAGGCCCCTGGCCTACCCCGTCCACCGCCCGGATGACCTGGGCCGCCAAGTCGCTGACATAGACGAAATCGCGCCGCGCCTTGGTGACGAAGCACTGCTTACCCTGAGTGAGCCGCTGATAGAAGATCGGCAGCGGACCGCTCACGCAGCGGGGCCCGATGACATTGGCCAGACGGAAGGTCACATAGTCGATCCCCGCGAGGCGCAGGTACTCCTCGGTGGTCGTCTTGGAGATCGCGTAGCTGGAGTTGTCCGGGTTGATCGGGTGATTGAGCGTGATCGGCTGCTCGATGGGCTTGAGCCCGTAGCACAGCGCGGTCTGGAAATAGACGAAGCGCCCCACCTTAAAGTCGCGGGCCGCGGTGACCAGGTTGGCCCCGCCCACCGCGTTGGTCAGGGTGTCGTTGTACCACTCGAGCGGGTCCTTATAGGAGGCGGCGCAGTGAACGATCGCGTCGGGCTTGAAGTCGCCGACCCAGCGCTCCACTAGGGGCTTGTCGGCGATCGAATCGTATACGTTGGTCAGACGCTCCTGATCCGGCAGGTGCGCCTTGCGGCCGGTGGCCAGGTTGTCGATGTTGACCACCTCGTCGCCGCGGGCGAGCAGCAGCTCGGCCACGTGGGACCCGATCTGGCCGCTTCCGCCGGAGATCAGTACGCGCATTGTAAGCCTCGAATGCAATAAGAAAAACACGAAGACGCGCGATCCCGGATCAACCTCTGCCGGGCCCGCTCCTCAGGTGCCGGCCGCCTAAGTTACGCGGCCGGCAGGCGGCCCGCAAGCGTCGGGGCCCGGGCGATCCGCTGCCGCATCGCTCACGCGGCCTCCAGATCGATCCGCTGCGAGGCGTGCCGATCGTGGAACTGCCGCTGCCACAGCTCCAGGCTCAGGAAGGCCCAAATGTTGCGGCCGAACGGGCTCTCGCGGCTCATCATGCCCTCGATGTCGAAGCCGGATGCAAGATAGGGCCGCTCGCGCGCACGGACGTCCGAGAAGGTATCGAGGATCAGCTCCCGCGCCTTGCCCTCCTGGCGCATCCACACCGCGAGCGGCACGGGGAAGCCCATCTTGTCCTTGCGGTGCAGGATCGCCTCGGGCAGCTTGTCGGCGAATGCATGACGCAGGATGCGCTTGAGCTCCCCGTTCTGGAACTTGACGTTCGCCGGCATGGTCGCGGCCAGCTCGACCAGGGGATGATCGAGGAGCGGCACGCGCGACTCGATCCCATGCGCCATGCTCATGCGGTCCTCCACGTGGAGCAGCGCGGGGAGCAGGGTCTTGAAGTCGAAGTGGGTCATGCTGTCGAAATAGGACGACTTGCCGACGTTCTCGCCCCAATAGATGGTCTGGAAGTCCTCGAACGACGAGGCCCCTTGGAACAGGTCCCAGCGCACCGCGCTGCCGAAGTTGTTCGAGCGGTTGATCAGCCTGAAATAACGCTTGTCGCGCCGATCGAAGAGCCCCTCGGCCCAGAACTCCTGGATCAATGGCTTGTACTGCTGGAGCGTGCGCAGATTCGGGATGATGGACTCGTAGGTCACCACGAACTTGCCGCTGTCCATGGTCCCGTCGAGCGCGCCCTTGATGCACTGCTCGAAATAGGCAACCAGATAGCGCGCATAGCCGCCGAAGATCTCGTCGCCCCCCTGACCGCCGAGCACCACTTTGAGGTGCTCGCGCACGGTCCGCGAGACCATGAACTGGGGGAAAGAGCCTGGGCCCGCCACCGGCTGATCGAGGTGATAGATGACGCGCTCGATGTTGTCGACGAAGTCCGCTTCGCCGATGTCGGTGAGGTGCAGCTGCATGCCGCGTTCGTCGGCGAGCGCCTCGGCATAGCGCGATTCGTCGAAGGTGTCGCCCAGGAGGAAGCGGCCGTTGAATGCCTGGAAACCTCCCCCCCCGCGCACCTCCTGCGCCAGCGCGGCGATCAGGCTGGAATCCACGCCGCCGCTGACATAGGCACCGACCTCGACGTCCGCGCGCAGATGCACGTCAACCGAGTCGCGCAGCAGCTTGCGGACCTGCTCTATAAAAAACTTATCGGTATGGTCCCAATCGAGGTCGAAATGGACCTCCCAATAACGCCTGAGGATACCCGAGCCGTCCGGACGGAGATACCCGCAATGGGCGGGCTTGATCTGGTGAACTCCAGAGAACAGCGTGCGGTCGTCGAGACAGAACTGGAAGCAGAAATAGTCGTGGAGCCCGCCCAGGTCGGTCTCCAGCGATCCGAGGAAGGGCGTCAGTGCCTTGATCTCGGAGGCGAAAAACAGCCGCCGGCCGTCGGAATAGTAATAAAAGGGCTTGATCCCGAATCGGTCTCTGGCGACGAAGAGCCGTCCTTCGCGCGCGTCCCAGATGGCGAAAGCGAACATCCCGCGCAGGCGCTCGACGCAGGCCTCCCCCCAGCGCTCGTAGGCACGCAGGATGACCTCGGTATCGGAGTGGGTACGGAAGATCTCCTCCCCCAGCTCGCGACGCAGCTCCAGATAGTTGTAGATCTCGCCGTTGTATGCGATGACGTTGCCGTGCTCCGAGAGCATGGGCTGAGCCGCCGCGTCGCTCAGGTCGATGATGCTGAGTCGCACATGGGCAAGGCCCACGCGCCCGCCGGCCCCGGTCCAGGTCCCCTCGCCGTCGGGGCCACGATGGCGCTGTCGCGCATTCATCGCGCGCAATGCCGCCTCTCCCTGAGTCGCAGAAAGAGGCTCGGAGCAAAGGAATCCCGCAATCCCGCACATATCTCGTACTCTTCGCTGAATTGCCGATCGGGCAGTCGCTCAATACCCGATAAGACGCCTGGCGACTGCGCTCGCGGTCGGCTTCAGGCGCTCGCGCAGCCCGAGCGGCAACCGGTTCCAGATCGGGGCCATGGCAAGGATCGCCGCATGCGCCCGTTGCTGCGCCGCGGTGGGCGGCCGGGCGCGAATCGGTACGGTCGACAGGCTCGACGGCTCCTCGCCTTCGAGCGCGGCCATCGCGACCGGATCGTGGCTCAGCTCGGCGGATTGCGCGAGCGCGTCGAGGACCCCGTCGACCTTGGCCACGAACTGCGGATAACCGAAGCGACCGGACAGGATCACGTCCTCCAGCGCCCTCTGGGTCATGGCCTCGACGTAGGTGTCGTCCTGAAGCAGACGCAGGACCTCGGCGACATTGCTGAAGTCCTTCTTCAACGGGATGAAGTGCCGACCCGGCTCCACCACGCCCGAGTACTCGCCCTCGAAGAGGACCAGGGCCACCTTGAGCGCCACGGCCTCGAAGATTCGCGGCGAGACCTGGTTCATCAGGCCCGGACGGTCGCGCCCGGGGAAGAAGCGGCGCTCCGTCTCCGCATAGTCGAGGCCACGACCCTCCTGGAGTGCCGCGGTGACTGCGCTGCGGATCGAGCCGTCGTCGTCGAACAGGTTCGATCCGCTCTCGGTCCCGAGCACGGCACGGCATGAGCGCAGGAACTCGTACCAGCCGCCGCCGTAGATGCGCGCCTCCTCCGAACACTCGATGTCCACATCGAGACCGCGCGCCTCGCATTCCGCCCGCATCCGCCGGGCGATCTCGACCTTTTCCTGACCCAGTGCGCCGTACCAGTAGGGAAGCGGCCGTCCGCGATAGCCGATCAGCACGCGCCGCTGGTCCAAGGGGACGGGCGGGGGAAAGTGCGAGAGGTCCATCGGGGCATATCCGGTGAGGTTCGACACGAACCGGATGCGCGGGAAACGCGCCGGATCGTAGATCCGGTCGATCTTACCCTCGGGCACGCAAGTGAACATCGCGTCGACATCCAAACGTTCCAGCCACGAGCGGATCTTATCCGTGATGTCGTACTCGTCCTGCTGGAAGACCACCTTGGATCCGCGGAAGGACTGGAGCGCGGCCACGCAGTCGGGGTGCAGCTGATCGTAGGGCAGGCGCACGCTGTAGTGGACGAGTACCGCGTCGAAGTTGCGCAGATCCAGGCGGAATGGCGTATGGGCATCGGCGTGCGCGTAGAACACGCGGTGGCGCGAATATGCCCTGAAGCTCTCAAGATGCTCCCACACCGTGTTGGTGTAGGTCTGAGTCGCGTTGTACAGAAAAAGGATGGAGAGGCGAGATCCCATGATCTAGAGCTGCCGCGCGGGGCATTCGCCAGCCGACGCAAATGCCGGCACCGTGCCGGGAGTTGCCAAAAATCGCTGCCGAGCCAGCCTCTTACCTCGAGGCGGGACGGGTGCGGATCGTCATCGGGACCGCCGAGCTACTTGACGGCGCCGATATAGAGATCGAGTCCGAGGACCCGACCAACGGCCTTCAACATCAGTCCCCGGGGAACGAGGACGAACCCGGCAAGTGCCACCGGATCGCTATTCTCCGAAACCACGTCCACGGACCTGAACGCCCGAAACGCCCGGCGCACGTCGGTGCGCGACAGGAAAACCGTCTCGGGCGCCGCGGTTCCGTCTGCGCCTGCGTCGTAAGCACGACGCTCGGACTCGCCGCCGACGCTCGGATCCGCCACGCCACGCGCCTGGGCGATCGCCGCCGTGGCGGTGGCGATCGGCCAGGAGAGCCAGCGCCGCAGCGAGAACTTGTTGTAAAGCATGACGAAGGCTTGGCCGCCCGGCTTGAGCAGACGATATGTCTCGTCGATGCAGCGCTGCACGTCCCCCGTGTGGTGAAAACAGCCGATCGAGACTACCGCATCGAAGCTCTCCGAGGGCAGACCCGAATTGAGGATGCTCCCCTGGATCGCCTTCCCTGCGAGCGAGGACAGACGCAGCCGTGTGCTCATCATGTCGACCGGACCCGCCGCGATGTCGAGCCCGACATAATCCGCCGCGGCTTCGGCGATCTTCTGGCCCAAGGTTCCATACCCAAGCCCCACCTCGAGCACCCGCAGTCCCCCCATACGGGCGACCGGAACGTGTCGGAGCAGATAGGGGTAGAACGCGAGATAGGCGTCGTCGAAGCGGCGGAGCGAATCGAGCGAACGGTCGACGATGCCGAACTCTCCTGCAAGCCAGGTCCCGCAAAGCTCGTCCCAAAAGCGGGCGTTGGCCTCGTCGATCCGTGCCTGTGCGCTTGTTGCCTCCGCCATGCTCGTCCTCTAAAGGATACCCGGGGCAACCTGCCCCCCCTCGCTCCCCCGGATCGGGGGCACCTTCCCCAAAGCGCGGATTCTACCACCTAACCCATCTTTGACATTTTTTGGCTGCGGATCGAGCTAACGATCATGGAGGGGCTGTCCCCACCCCGGAAAATGAAAGATCCTCAGGG
>CAZOWL010000055.1:0-29420 GCA_964583605.1 uncultured Chromatiaceae bacterium
GGCGAGGCGACATTTCATCGTCCGGGGTGGGTCGGCTCGCCCCATGATCGTTAGCACCGCATCGCCCTGCTCGCCGGGCGGCGCCGAGTTGAGTAGATGCGTGGTCCCGGAGAGTACGTAGGCCACCTCGCTTGCGGCCTCTTCCCCGTCGAACACGACCGCCTCGATGCCGTCGCGACGCAGCTGTTCGGCCTTCTCCGCCGAGCGGCAGGTGCCGGCGACCTCCCAGCCTTCCTGCAGCCAGGCACGGGCCAGCGCTCGGCCGACGTAGCCGAGGCCGAAGCAGAACAGGCGCCAGCTCACGTCAGTCGATCGTGCTGCGGTCGTTGTCATGTCGCTCCCTTCATTGCAGAGGAACCCACCAGTCGCAAGCTATTCGCATCGCTCCAGAAAGGACCGGTTTCAGGCCCCAGCATCGACCGCCTCGGCCGCGGACCGAGCCTGCTGATCGCCGATGCACTGATGGAGCCACTCGAGCAGACTCTGAGTCATGGTGACCTGCCAGAACCGGCCTGCCTGCGTCAGGTCGAGCCAGTCGCCGTCGCGGGTCAAGAGTCCGGCACGCTGCCACTGCGCAAAGAGCGGTCCAGCCAGCGCATCGAGATCGAGCCCCGTCGACTCGGCGAGGACCACGGCCAGCCGGGCACTGTCCAGGTGCCCGCGCTCCATACCGGCCTTGATCAGATTGAACAGGCGGTGATAAGGGGAGTGGCGCATCAGTTGAGCGACCGGTGAGAGGCCCCGTGCGATGCGCCGGCGATACTCCTCGGGCTCAGGGACGAGGCGATAGGAGCAGCCATCGAGGAAGCCGCCCGCACCGGCGCCGAAGGCGAGACAGCTCGCGCCGCCCTTGATCTCGAGGTTGTAGAGGTTGCGTTCGCAGGTGCTGCGGCGCCAGTGGCTGTTCGAGAGGAGCTCCCAGCGCGCGGCGTCCATGAGCTCGGCGCCGCGCGCATAGTACACGCCATGATTATCGGCCGAGGCCAGTCGCAGCTGACCGGAGCGGGCTCGCGCCGCGAGCGGGCTATTGGGTACGAGCCTCAGCGCGTAGAGATCCGCGCCGTCGAGGCCGATCTGGATCGCGTTACGGACATCCTGCTCCCAGACGCGGAGGTCTTGATCGGGCAGGCCGAAGATCAGATCGATCACGATCGCCGCCTGGTCGGCGGCCATCAGCCGCTCGAGAAAACCGATTAGCGTGCGTCGCGGCGTGCGGCGCCCGAGGCGGCGGCGTAGCGCCTCTTCGAAAGACTGCACGCCGAGCGACAGGCGATTCGCCCCGGCAGTGAAGGCGGCTTGCGCCTTGTCGATATCGAATCCGTGGGCTCGCCCTTCGACGGTGATCTCGCAGTCGGCGGATAACGGCAGGTGCACGCGCACCGCCTCGATCAGGCGGACCAGGTCACGCGTGGCGAGCAGCGTCGGTGTCCCGCCGCCGAAATAGACGGCCTGGATCGGTCCTGCGGCCTGGTAAGGCGCATCGCGGTCCTGACGCAGCTGCTCGATCATGGCATCGACGTAGGCCGGTCCCTCGTCCTTATTCCATCGGCTCTGATAGAAGCCGCAGAAGGCGCAGCGGCCGACACAATAGGGGATGTGCAGGTAGGCGACCGACTTGCCGCGGCGGGTCTGGCCCTGCAGCGACTGCCAAGTGGTCTCGACATCCTCATCCGGAACCGGCGAGAGGCCGATGAAGGGGTGTACGCCCCGACGGCGATCAAAGGCGTCGGCGAGCGGTGTGCTGCCCTCGCGCGCGAAGAACCGCTCGATCGTATGCCGAGGCGCCGGGGCTATTGCGTAGGCGTGGGTCATCGCGGTTGCTCCCATGCTAGCCAGGGCATTCCGACCGCCTTGCAAGCGAGTCGTCGCTCACGGTCGCGGCCGCTCGCCTGGGAAGCGTGTTCTGTATCGGCCGCCCGGCAATGCCTTCGGGGGGCGCTGCGGTAAAGCCCGCCGTGACGGCATCGGTGGCTGGTCGGCGCGCCGAGGGACGATCAGCGGGCAATCGAGCTCCGGATGCGGGATGACGCGTACCGGCAGCCCGAAGGACTCGGCGATCAGCTCCGCCTGCAGCACCCTGTGCGCCGGCCCGCTGGCGATCAGCTGCCCGTCCTTTAGCACGGCGATCCGATCGCCATACTGCGCGGCAAGATTGAGGTCGTGCAGCACGACCAGGACACCGAGGCCGCGTCGCGCCCATTGCCGCGCGAGCCCAAGTGCCCCGTGCTGGTGGGCGAGATCGAGGCTCGCGGCCGGCTCGTCGAGCAGCAGGAAGCGTGGCTCGTCCTCCGGCAGCGGCTCCCAGAGCTGGGTGAGGACGCGCGCCAGGTGTACGCGTTGCCGCTCCCCTCCGGAGAGGGTTATGTAGCTTCGCTCCCTGAGGTGCCCCGCCTCGGTGGCGAGCAGCGCTTGGCCCGCGATCGCGATATCACCGCGGCCAGGGCCGCCGTGCGGGATGCGGCCCATCAGGGCGACCTCGAGCCCTGTGAAGGGAAAGCTCAGCGGGCTCTGCTGGGGTAGAACGGCCCGACGTTTGGCACACTCGCGCGGCGGCCAGCTCGGCAGTGGACGGCCATTGAGGTGGATCTTGCCGCTGTCGGGGACGAGCTCGCCGCTGAGGCACCGGAGCAGCGTCGATTTGCCGGCACCGTTCGGCCCAAGCACGATCAACACCTCGCCGGGCTGGACACTGAGGTCGACTCCCCGCAGCAGCTCGCGACCTCGGGCCAGGTGGCGCCGCCGAGACTGCCCATCAGCCAAAAGGTCAGGGTGCGTAGCTCCTGGTCGTCGGCGAGATAGGTCAGGAGGCCGGTCCCGGCGCCGCAGAGGGCATTGATGGCGATACCGGCGAGCAGCAGCGTCGTGACCGAGGTATGGCCCTCGTTGCTCGCTAAGCGATAGATGATCAGCGTCGTAACGAGGCCGCCGGCGAAGGCCGCTAGCGGGAGGCTGAAGGCCCCGAGCGCTGCCATCAGGAAGGCCAGCCCATGGGGACCAAGGACAATCACGGCGACCGCGGCCAGGGCCGCCCCGGACGAGACGCCGATCAGTCCCGGGTCCGCCAACGGGTTGCGGAAAAGCCCCTGCATCGCCGCGCCTGCCACCGCGAGTCCGGCGCCCACGGCCAGGCCGAGAAGCGTGCGCGGCAACCGGATCGCGAGGATCACCGCCTCGTGTTGCGGCGGCACTTCCGGCACCGGCAGGCCGATCCAGCCGCCCAGTGTCAGCACGACCTGCTCCGGCGGGATCGTGACCGGTCCGATGGCGATCGACAGCAGCGGGATTGCAGCGGTCATGGCTGCGAGGCCGATCAGCGTCCAGCGCTGATGCTGGTGACGGCGCTGCAGTGCGGCGCCGGCGGCGATCACTGTGCTACTCACCGGCGCGATTCACCAGGATGGAGTGTGCGCATGCGCCCTGCGAGCTCGGTGACGGCGGTGCCGAGCCGCGGACCGAAGCCGAGCAGCAGCGCGGCATCCATCGTCACGATGCGGCCGGCCTGGCCTGCCGGCGTCGCCGCCAGGCCGGCGCGGGCGAGCACGGCATCGACCCCGCCGAGCCCCTCCAGCTTCCCCTCGGTCATCAGTATCACGTCGGGAGCGGCCGCCAGCGTAGCCTCCGCGCTCAGCGGCTTGTAGCCGCTGAAGGCCTCGTGCAGGACATTCTCGCCGCCGGCCAGGCGGATGACGGTGTCGGCAGCGGTGTCGCGCCCAGCGGCGCGGCCGCCGCCTGAGCCAAAGTGCAGAAGGAAGAGGACTCGCGGCGGCGCCTCGGCGAGCGGTGTGACGCGCGCGAGATCGGCGTCGATCCGTGCGATCAGGGCCGTGCCGGCCTCGGACCGGCCGAGCAGGTCGGCGAGCGTCGCGATCTGCTGGCGCAGGCCCGCTACGGTTGGCTCGTCGGGTACGAGCTCCACGCGTACACCGGTGGACGCGAGCTGCTCGATCACCTCGCTCGGCCCCGCCGCATCCGTCGCGAGCACGGCCGTCGGCGCTAGGGCCAGGATGCCCTCGGCGGAAAGCGCCCGCTTGTATCCAACGGTCGGAAGTGCCTCGGCCTGCGGCGAACGCACCTCTCTGCGACGCAAGTCGCGCGCAACGCGCTGCTCATCGCCTGCGCCATCCGCAAGAGGGCCGTCAGCGGGTAGCTCCTCGAGCAGCTCTCGCCAGGCCATCGACTCGGATGCGTTGCCTTTACGGTGTCCGAAGCACTGCAGCAGTAGCTCGCCGGCGACGTCATAGCACTCAAGGCTGGTCACGATGCCCTGGTCGGTGGGCTTGCGCACGACCCAGACCTCGGCGAGACGCGGCTCGAGCAGGTGCAGGTTGAAGTCGGGATCGAGCACATTGAGCCAGTCGCCGACGATCGCGACACGCCGGACCGGTCCGGTATGGATCTGGATGCAGCCGCGGTTGCCGACGAAGAGCATCACCGGCAGGGCGCGGGCACTGGCCTGCTCGAGCACCTGGCGGCAGCTCGACACGGCCACGGGGTAAGCGAGGTCCCGGCCGGCCAGTCTCAGTGCCTGACGCCGCTCGACCCGAAAGTGTTTCAGCAACGCGTGGAGCTCGTGCGTATTGGTCATCGCCAGCCAGGCCCAGCGCAGCCCCTCTCGCTCGATCTGCTCATCCGGTAGCGGTGCCCGCCGTGGTGGCTCTGGGTCGATGCGCAGCGGCGGCGGCTCGGGCGCGCGGAAGCGCTCGACGAGCTCGGCGTAGGCTGCCGCGTCGGTCCCGTCCACGCGATAGATCTTGTGCACCGCCACGCCGTGGCCATCGAAGAACTGCAGGCTCTCGCGCAAACCGGAGCGCGCCGGCTCGCCCAACGCGAAGCCGTAGCGCCAGTGGCGCAGAAAGAGCCGTAGGTCGATGTGGCTGCCGACGACCTGGCCCATCGCGTGGCTGCGGTAGATGGCGACCTCCTCGACCGGACCGGTCTTCTCGATGACCGCCAGTGAGGCGGGCGGTGTGTCAGGTGCAGCCATGGCTCGGCTCCTCGATGGCCGTGGACGCAGGGAGCCGCAGGCAGCAACGGCCCCCGTGATCGATGTCATTCATGTAGCATCCCCCGGCGCACTGCGGCTCGGGCCGACGGCGCCGTGCCGAGGAGACCTCTGCGCCGGCTGTAACGACACCTGTGCGCCACGGCTATGCGGTTTGACGCCTGCTGATTCTCTTTCGAGTTGCGCGGCGAGCGGTTCAGGTGCGGCTGTCACCGCCGAGCTGGGCGCCAAGCCGACGCCAATGCACCGCGAGGTCGCAGAAGGCATCACGCTCATTCGGTTGGTCGCGCAGTGCAGAATGCAGATAGAGTGCTTGGCAGTGTCGCACCACGCGCTTGGCTACGGAGGCGGAGCGGCCATCGCGGATGTAGCGACGGATTAGGTCTCCGAGGTTCTTTTTGAGCATGTCGGGAGGGAGGTCGTCGGGGATGTCGTCGGTAAGCCTCTCAAGATCGTCTTGGGTCAGCGCTAGGTCGGTCATGTCTCAAAACTCCTGCGTGGGATGGAGACCTGGCGAGGAGTCGCTGACTGCCCGGGCCATTGCCGGGCGCTTGCTAAGCTTTGGGCCAGGTGGGGTCGATTATTCGCGAATACGAACGATTCGCGCAAAGCTTAGACCTGCCCAAGGATCCCTGTCAACGCCGCGACCGGCGTTGCTGTGGGGTGATCCACAGATCGAACTGACTTCGGCCCAGGGTGTCGGTTGGCTTGCAGCCCGGCGCTAGCCTCCAGAACGGCGAATACGGCGCCGTACCCGTAGCCGGGGGCTTGCGCTTCGGCCAGTTAAAACCCATGCCCCGCTCTGAACAGCCGCTGGGCCGGGAAGCTCAAACCGGGGCCTGGCATCGAAGATCGCAAGTGGGTTTGTATTCGCGGCTCGTTGTCCTCAATGCCGGCCCGCTCGACGTTCTTGCCCAAACCGTGCGGCCGAGATCTCTGTGGGCGGGTCCCCGGCTGCCGCTCCGGTGGAATTGGGAGAACGACGGCGACGCTAACGATCATGGGGCGAGGCGAGCCACCCCAGATGATGAAAAGTCGCCTCGCCCTTGATCGTTAGTGAAGCCTTTCTAGCCGTCGCGGATGACTCTCCTCGGACGGCCTAGACCTGGCCAAGCCAAACGCTTGGGCTGTCAACGACTTCTGCAGCTGATCTAAACGAGGTCGCGCGCAATGTCCTCATTCCAAGTCTCCGCGAACACACGGCGCTCACCCTCGAAGGCGTCGAGCTGGGCATGGATCGAGAAATGGGTCGGCGTCGAGGTCAGGAGTGTCCGGCTGATGGTGCGCACGGACCAGGGACCTCGACGCAGGCCGCGCTCCCACAAGGTCTCGCCGCGGGCCGAGTTGTGCTCGGCGCCGCGGTAACGGTACCACTCGAAAGCCTTGCGCTCGAGCTCTAGGTCGATCTCCGGGAAGCAGACGGTGCCGTCGTCGTTGATGATCTCGAGCGTTGACTCGTCGGTCGCCAAGTCGCGGATGACCCGCCAATTGTGGTGCGGGGTCGTGAGTTGTCGCCGTTGTGTCGCTTGCGCACCCTCGGCCTCGGCGAAGGCGATGTCGCCGTCGCCGATGCGCGGGGGTCGTACCGGCAACAGGAGTCGGCTGGTCCCTGTCTCGACGGCGAGACGGACCGGCTCGGGAGGAGGCCAAGCGAGCGGCCAGTAGGAGGTCGATAGGGACAGTCGCAGTCGATGACCGGTCGGGAAGCGTTGGGCGATGTGGTTAAGCGTGATGCAGACCCGATACCAGCGGCCCGGTGCCATCGGCGTTGGCTCCGCGCTCCCGTCGCGGTGGGTGAGGTTGAGCAGGCCGTAGGTGACGCGCGTGACCTGGTCATCCGGGAGCACGTCGGAGAGCCGTGCCGCGACCATCGCCACCGGACGGTTGACCCGGAGGTTGAGCTCGATCTGCGGGGCGCCCAGGATCTCCAGTGGCTCGCTCAGCGGGAGCGTCGTGAAGACGAGCGCGCCGCCGTCCTCTTCCCGCTGGTCATGGGGTAGGTCGGGTGTAGCAGCATAGGAGCACCACTTTCCGGCGAAGAGCCCAACGCTGAGCGGGGATTGAACATCCATCGGTTGGCCGGCAGCGGTCGCGCCGCTTGCGTCGAGGAGCCCGGGCCATACTAGCGTGTAGGGCTGAGTCCGGATGCGGCTGGAGGGCCAGGATGATTCGCCGACCCAATGCCCCGGGCGCGTCGCGTAGAAGGTGGTCGGCGGCACACTGTGCTGCATCCAAGCCCGCAGCACCGGCTCACGCATGATGCCGGTCTCGATGCCCCTCAGCCATTGGTCCCACCAGCGCAGACACTCCTGCAGAAAACCGATAGCGGGGCCAGGCACTCCTTGGTGCGGATACTTGTGGCTCCAGGGGCCGATGAGTCCCAGGCGCGGTCCACGCAGGTGCGCGAGGAGGCGAAAGACGGCGTTCGAGTACCCGTCCGCCCAGCCGCTGACGGCCATCACCGGGCATTCGACCGCACCCCAGTCCTCGCAGATCGAGCCGTGGCACCAATAGGCATCGCGGCGCTGATGGGTGAGCCACTTTGCCAGCCACAGGCCGCTGCCACGCAGCCGTTGAAGCCACATCTCGCGCCAGGGCTCACCGACGATCTCCGGATCGGGGGGCAGCGAGTTATACGCGAGCATGGTCGAGGCCCAGGATAGGTTATCGCCGAGGAGGCAGCCGCCCATGTGATGCACATCGTCGGCGTAACGATCGTCTGTCGAGCAGACGGAGACCACGGCCCTCAGCGCAGCCGGCCTGAGCGCAGCGATTTGCAGCCCATTGAAGCCACCCCAGGAGATGCCGATCATGCCGACGTCGCCGTCGCACCAAGGTTGTTGGCTGATCCAGTCGATGGTAGTGGCACCATCCTCAAGCTCCTGCGGCAGGTACTCGTCCTCGAGGATCCCCTCGGAATCACCGCTGCCGCGCAGGTCCACACGCACGCAGGCGTAACCGTGACCGGCAAAGTAGCCGTGGAGCGTATCGTCGCGAGCGCGCGTCGAATCGCGACGGCGGTAGGGTATGTATTCAAGGATGGCTGGCACCGGAGCCCTCGCGGCGCCTTCTGGCAGCCACAGGCGGGCGGCTAGGCGCACGCCGTCGGTCATCGGGATCCAGACATGCTCGATCGTGCGCACTGGATATGGGAGTGTGTCGACGATGTGCATGGCAACCTAGGGTGATGGACCTTCAGCGGTTAGCGTGCTCGGGACCGGACTCGAATCGCAACGGCAGCAGGTCCAAGCAGGCTTTGAATTTGGCCTCGAGCGCGGCTTGGGTATCGCCGCCGATAAAGAGGGTTGCCACCTCGAAGCTGTAGCTATCCTGGTCGCGGAGCTCCGAGAGGCGCATGCCCTCACGCACGGCGATCTGGAGCTGCGTGCCCGGCACGGCGGCCTCGACGGCGGCGATCTCCGCCGCGGTTGGCGCATGGGTGACAAGGGCATCGTCGTAGCGACGTACCATGAACTTGGCAGCGATCGCGCAATCGCCTTGCCCTGTGACGAGCCCGGGCTCACGACCCAACGCGAGATCGAGCATGACTTGGTGGTGGTAGTGCCCGTCAACCAGACGGAACAGCGGGGCATGGGACTTGGAGATCCGTGGGTTGATCTCCAGGAGCCAGAGTCGATCCCGCTCCGCCTCCCAGAAATACTCGATGTTGAAGGGCGCCATGTCGTAGCCGAGGTGCTGGATCACACGTCGCGTGACAGTGGTCATACGTGCCTGCACGGACTTGTCTAGCACCGAGGGGTACTGGTAGCGATCAAATGATGACTTGCCCGGACCGATGCGAAGCGAATCGACCGTCCCGTAGACCTCGGCGCGACCGGCGAAAGAATAACCTTCCTGCGTGCTTTGCACGCCCTCGGAGATGATGGCTTCGGCGATGCAGTGATAGCCGTTGATGGCCATGATCTCGGGCGGGAGCTCAGCCTGCTCGAGGATGAAGTTAAACGGCTCGGCATAGCGGCCGATATGCCGTCGGATCAGGGTTAGTGCGCGTTCGAGATCGTCGGCGTTATCGATCCGGAAGCCGAGATGCGAGAGCACCGCTTTCACAGGCTTGATCCAGAACGGAAAATCGACGGTGATGTGCGCCGCCGGGTCCTTCGCGAACGGATCGACCGCGCAGAAATCCGGGACCTGCTCAGGGACGACCTCGGCCTGACGCACGCGGCTCCAATACTTGTGCTCGCATTGCAGCACGGCCTCCAGCGAGGGTCCCGGCAGCGCGACCGCCGCGCGCAGGATCGGCAGCGTGGTGCTGACTGGGAAATCCCAGTACCCGACGACCGCATCGACGCGTCCTGGAAAGGCTTTCAGAATCCGCGGCCCCTCCTCGAGCAGTCGCGCGACGGGAAAGCTATCCTGCTGCTTGAGTTCCGTATAGCTGAAAAGCGGGTGGAAGTGACATTTCGCTGCGAGCGGCAAGGTTTTGAGCTGCGCCAGATGGAAATCGTCGAGACCGACTACGAAGACGTTCCACATACATCGCTTCCGGACACGGCTTGCCTTTCTTCAGTATAGGCTCCGGGACACGGACACGCCGCAACCGATCTTCGCATCTACCGGTCTGCGTCCGGCTGTCGCTTCCCGGAAAACCAGGCTGGATTTTCGCGACTCTGCCCACTATAAACAGGAGGAGCGTTCAGCTGACGGGAGGGCGATATCGCTGTGGTCAACGCGCAAGCTAGCACCTTGATCCCGATTCCTCCGGCACAAGTCTTTGACTTTGTGGCGGTCAACTTCGAGCACAACTATCCGCGCTGGTCACCGGAGGTCCGGCAGCTGGAAATGCTCACACCGGGGCCGTTGCGCCTCGGGAGTCGGGCGCGCCAAGTTCGTGTCGACCAGGGCCGGCAATCGAATTCGACCTTCACGGTCACGGCCTTCGAGCCCCCGAGTCGGGTCGCCTTCGCTGAGGCCTCGGACCAGTTCCGGATTCTTTATCAGATCGATCCGGTCGGCGAGAAGACCCATTTGACTTTTACCTTCGACCTGCGGCGCATTGAGCTCTACATGCGCCCCTTCGAGAAGCTGATACGTGTCGCGATCCAAGACGGCGCAGAACGTGTCGTGCGCAATATTAAGGGCTTGGTTGAACGAGAGATGCGCCAACAGGCGCATGGTCAGAGCTAGTTATCCGGAGAAGACCATGGAATTCACCGTCGAGAAAGACGCGGGCACAATACCTTTTGTGCTGTCGCAAATCCTGGACACCTGCGTTAATGGAATCACGCTGTCAGATCCGGATCAGCCGGATAACCCTATCATCTACGCGAACGAGGCCTTTGAGCTGATCACCGGTTATGACCGGAAGGATATTATTGGCCGCAATTGCCGATTCCTGCAGGGCGAAGATCGGGACCAGCCGGAGATCGAGCGCATCCGCGAGGCCCTTCGCGACCACAAGCCGGTGACCGTCATGTTGCGCAACTATCGTAAGGACGGCACCCTGTTCTACAACCAATTTACGATCCGTCCGCTATTTGATCCCCAGGGCAATCTCATCTATTACTTAGGCGTTCAATACGACGTCACCGAGATGATTCGAGCGAAAGAGGAGCTGGATCGTTTGAATGCCTTGATGAAGGCGGCGGGTGAGGATGTGAGCTAAGCTGGGACCTGCGCGCCGGTGGATCGGGTGCGCGTGCGAGGGACCGACGATGATACCTCAACGGTCGTGTATGGCTCGGACGGAGCCGGGACGCTCCGCAGATGGGGTGACGCGAACGCATCAGGCGCGCATCGCTGACGCCGGGCCAGCCCCCGGCGGGGATATCGACCTCGACCGAGCAATCTGACCACTGTGCCAACCTGACGATCTACTCGACGATCTATTCGAGGCCCCGGACCCTAGTGATGACCGATCATGCGGTAGCGCCCGACCCTCATCCACCTCTCTACGGCAAACAGACCCGGCTCGCTGTAGAGAATTTCGCGATCGGGCTCCGGCCGATGCCACCGGCCTTTGTGCATGCCGTCGGCCTGATCAAGGCCAGCGCGGCACAGGCCAATGCGGCGCTCGGCATGCTGCCCACGGCGATGGCCGAGGCGATCGTGCGGGCGGCGGAACGGGTCGCCGCGGGTGAGCTCGACGATCAGTTCCCGGTCGACATCTATCAGACCGGCTCTGGCACCTCGACCAACATGAACGCCAACGAGGTCATCGCGACGCTGGCCACCCGTGATCTTGGTGAGCCGGTGCACCCGAACGATCATGTCAACCTCGGACAGAGCAGCAACGACGTCATCCCTACGGCGATCCATGTCAGCGCGGCTCTTGAGCTGGTCGGCTTGATCGCGTCGATTGATGACCTTGTGAACGCGATCGAGCGGCGTGCCGGCGAGACGGCCGAGGTCATCAAGACTGGTCGCACGCACCTGATGGATGCCGTTCCCCTCTCGCTCGGACAAGAGCTGGGCGGCTGGGCGGCACAGTTGCGCGCCGACCGAGAGCGCATCAAGGATGCCGAGCGCCGGTTGCGCCGCCTCGCGCAGGGCGGCACGGCCGTTGGCACTGGCCTGAATACACATCCGGATTTCGGTAGGGTCTTTGCTGCCGAGCTGTCGCGGCGCACGGGTCTGGCCTTTACCCCCGCCCCAGATGCCCGAGCCGCGATCGCGAGCCAGGACACGGCGGCCGAGGTCAGCGGTCAGTTGCGTGTCCTCGCGCTCGGGCTGTTGAAGATTGCCAACGATCTGCGCTGGATGGGTAGCGGACCGGCCGCGGGCCTCGCGGAGATCCAGCTCCCGGAGCTTCAGGCCGGCAGCAGCATCATGCCGGGCAAGGTCAACCCGGTGATTCCCGAGGCCGCGGCCATGGCCTGCGTGCAGGTAATTGGCCTGGATGCGGCCATCGCGCTGGCCGCGCAGGACAATCGATTTCAGCTCTGCACGATGCTGCCCCTGATTGGCGCCAATCTGCTCGAGCAGATCGCTCTGCTAGGTCGCGCCGGCACAGCCCTGCGTGCGAAGGCGATCGAGCAATTCACCGTCAACCACGCGGCGATCGATCGAGCCCTCGCCCGCAACACGATGCTGGTAACGGCGCTTGCGCCTTCGATCGGCTACGATCGGGCCGCCGTGATCGCGCGGCGGGCGCTGGCCGAGGATCGCGCGGTGCTGGACATTGCCCGGGAGGAGACTAACCTCTCCGACGCTGAGCTGCAGCGCCTCCTTGACCCGCGACGGCTGACCGGGGCGGCATAACGCATCCGATCGCGCGCGCTCGTCGTGGCGCTGAAGGCGCACTCAAGCCCGAGCGACAATCGCCTCACCAACATGCAGTCAGTGCCTAGTCCGGCAGTTCCAGCACGCCGTCCATCTCGACCTCCGCCCCTTTCGGGAGCGCGGTCACCCCGATGGC
Organism: uncultured Chromatiaceae bacterium; assembly: GCA_964583605.1. Classification (GTDB taxonomy): domain Bacteria; phylum Pseudomonadota; class Gammaproteobacteria; order Chromatiales; family Chromatiaceae; genus CAZOWL01. The sequence continues at coordinate 12,381 of CAZOWL010000055.1, forward strand.
CGCCCGGGCGGGAAAGGGCTCCTGCAGATACTCCGCCATCACCTGATTCACCAGGGGGAAGTGGTCCAGATTGGTGAGAAAGACATTCAGCTTGACGACGTCGTTGAGCGACCCGCCCGCCGCCTGGGCAACCGCCTGGAGATTGTCGAAGACCCGTCGAATCTGCCTCTCGATACTGCCGGTCACCAAGTCCATCGACCGAGGATCAAGCGGGATCTGCCCTGAGAGATAGACGGTGCGGCCAACTCGCACGGCCTGGGAATAGGTGCCGATCGCTTGCGGGGCTTGGTCTGTGTGAATGATCTGGCGTGTCATCAGCGGTCACTCCTGCGGATCGGGATCCCTTACATTATTGCCGATACTGGCCAGGGCATGTCGATCACAGTCCCGTCCAGGTTGCCGCGTGACGACCGCGACGGTCCGCACCGCAGACCTTCTATGAGGCGGTTTCGGGTAGGGTCCGCTTGCGGACCATCCCCGTTGGCCGGACTGATGATCAAGGCCGGCCAAGGCATCACCTCGATCGAGAGTCTCCGGCCTCGAGCTCCCAGCCGAAGAGGGGGCAACTGGCATCCGGCGATTCGTCGAGTGCCGGGCGCAGACGGCATTTCCGCTATACTCGCTCGGTCTATTCGTAAGGAAGCTATCGGTATGACCGCGCTCTTCGAGTCTCACCTGACCGACTTGGAGCTGATCCATAGGGGTAAGGTGCGGGATATCTACCGTATCGATGACAGCCATATGCTGATCGTCGCGACAGACCGCATCTCGGCGTTTGATGTCGTGCTTCCGCACCCGATACCAGGGAAGGGAGAGGTGCTGACGCGACTCTCTAACTTCTGGCTCGCGCGCACCCGTCGGCTGGTGCCCAATCACCTTGCGAGCCTGTCCCTCGAAGCAGTCGTCGAGGACCCGCATCAGCGTGCCCAGCTCGCTCAGCGTGCTGTCGTGGTGCGCCGGCTGCGGCCCTTGCCGGTGGAGGCCATCGTTCGCGGCTACCTGATCGGCTCGGGCTGGAAGGACTACCAGCGCTCAGGGAGCGTGTGCGGCCTTCGTCTCCCCGAGGGACTGCGCCTTGCCGACCGGCTGCCAGAGCCTCTGTTCACACCCTCGACCAAGGCGGCCATCGGGGATCATGACGAGAACATCGACTTCGAGCGCACCTGCGATCTGCTCGGCGTGCGACTCGCGGAGCAGGTCCGCGAGATCAGTCTGCGCCTCTATCGCGACAGCTTCGAGTACGCCAGAGAGCGGGGCATCCTGATCGCGGATACCAAGTTCGAGCTGGGCCTCGACGAGGAGGATCGCCTGTATCTCATCGACGAGGTACTCACGCCCGACTCCTCACGCTTCTGGCCCACGGATCGCTATCGGCCCGGAGCCAACCCGCCGAGCTTCGACAAGCAGTTCGTCCGTGATTACCTCGAGGGGCTAGACTGGGATAAGACCCCTCCCGGACCGCCGTTGCCTCAGGAGGTCATCGACCAAACCGCGGCGAAGTACCGGGAGGCCGAATACCGGCTGACGGGGCGAGGAGGGGGCAGCTGAGGCCTTGATCGCCCCTGCCGGCGGGCTCGCGATCAGAACTCGTTCTGCAGCAGCTTGTAGCCCCTGACCAGATCGGCGTTGGCGCGCAGCACGTCCTCGGAGAACTCCGACTCCTGCGGCGTCACCCGCGAGATCATGGCCAAGTCAGTGGTCGGACCGATGCGCGTCGTCGACGGGACATAGAAGCCCGCGGGCAGGTCGCAGCCATCGACGACGGCATTGTGACGCACGACGCAGCCATCGCCGACCGTGCAATTGAACAAGACGCTATTGAACCCGATGAAGACACGGGTGCCGACACGACAGGGCCCGTGCACGATCGAGCGATGGGCGATCGAGGTATGGTCACCGATGAGCACCGCCGCGCCGGCCTTCGAATGGATGACCACGCCGTCCTGGATATTGGAGTCGGCGCCGATAATAATCGGTTCCAGCTCACCATCGGCATTGATCTCGTCGGCACGGATGACGGCGTATGGGCCGATGAAGACATTTTCGCCGACAATCACCTTGCCGCAGACGATGGCGGTCTTATCGACATAGGCCGACTCGGCGATCACGGGGAGATGGCCGGAAGGGTTCTTTCTAATCATTCGAGCTTCTTTCGTCAGTCGGAGAATCGTTACCGTGTCCCGCCGCCCCACTCCCGACTGTGGGGCGCCCAGTGCCAGGCGGCAATCTGCGAGCAATCGTCTGATGGTCGCCGTTGCCGGCGATTCCGGGGCCGGCGATGACGCATCCATCTCGCACCTTGGCCTTCAGTATCCGGCGCGGCACGGGACGGCTGAACAGGTAGCCCTGGAAGCCGCGACAGCCGACTTCGAGCAAGCGCCCGCGTTGTTCCGCACGTTCCACCCCTTCGGCCACGACGGCGAGACCGAGCGTCTGACCGATCGCGAGGATGGTGCGCGTCACCGCCGCAATTTTCGGGTCGCGTAGCATACCATGCGTAAACGACGGGTCGATCTTGAGCTGGTCAAGCGGCAGGCGTGCGAGCTCCAGCAGAGAGCCCGGGCTCCTGCCAAAGTCGTCAAGGGCCAGGCCGACGCCATGGGCCTTGATGGCATGCAGCTTGGCCGCGAGCAGGTCGAGATCGTCGCTGTACAGCTGGCCAGGCAGCTCCAATCGCAGACTCCGCGGATCGGCGCCGGTGGTCTCCAAGATGGTTACCAGCTCGGTGAGGAAATGCGGTTCCTTCAACTGTTGCTGGCTGACATTGACGGCCAACGTGAGGTGGGCGAGGTCCGGGTCGGCCGCCCAGCTCGCTAGCCGGACACAGGCGTGCTCTAACGCCCAGCGGCTGAGGGTGAGAATCATCCCCGAGCCAACCGCGCGCGGGATTAGCTCGGCGGCCGTGATAGTGCCGCGGCGCGGGTGCCGCCAGCGCAGGAGCGCCTCGGCGCCCAGAATCCGCCCGCGGTCGTCGAGCTGCGGTTGATAGACGAGGTGCAGCTCGCCGCGGCGCAACGCCTCCGGCAGGTCGAGAGCCTGTTGTGCGTGCGCGCTGTGTCGTACCTGGGCGGCCGGGTCATGGAACCGCAAGGTATTGCGTCCTGCCGCCTTGGCCTTGTACATGGCTGTATCGGCCTGCCGCAACAATGCGTCGACGGGGCGCTGATGATCGAAAAAGAGCGTCGCCCCAATGCTCGATGTACACTGAAAGGCGCCGCCGGCGAGGTTATAAGGCGCCGCTAAGGCATCGCGGATCTTCTCGCCGGCGATCGCGACCTCAGTCGCGGCCTGCCGGGGTGAAGTGCTGAGATCGGTGAGCATCACGACGAACTCATCGCCGCCGAATCGGGCTACCGTATCGCTCTGACGAACTGCGCCGCGCAGGCGTCGCGCTGCCTCCTCCAGCAGCCGGTCGCCGGTCTCATGGCCGCGCGTATCGTTGAGCCCCTTGAAGTTGTCGAGGTCGATGAAGAGCAGTGCCCCATGCTTGCGATGCCGGTCGCTGCTCGCCAGCGCTTGGCGCAGCCGATCGACCAGGAGCCGGCGATTTGGCAGACCGGTGAGCGCATCGAAGAAGGCCAGCTGGCGAATCTCCTCCTCGGCGGTCCTGCGCTCGGTAATGTCGGTGAGGGTGCCAACACTGCCTGAGATCTCCCCGTGTGCGTCGCGGCGTAGTCGGACATAGACCTCGAGCCAGCGGACGGCGCCGTCCTGGGTCACGCACCTCAACTGGCGCCGGCACGCCCCGTTGTCGCCGCGGATGAGTCCCCTGAACGGCAGAAGGCCGAGTGCTCGGTCAGCTGGATGCACGAAATCCAGGCAGCGCCTGCCGATGCTCCGGCGCATCGTATAGCCGGTGACTCGCTCCCACGCGGCATTGAGAAAGATCCAGCGACCGGCGGCATCGGTGCGGAAGACGATCTCCTGGATGTCATCGATCGCTTCGCGGTAGTCGGCGTCGCGGAGCGCGCGCTCGGCGTCTCGTGCGCGACGGATGTGCACGGCAGCCCATAGATCGGCCAAAGTCTGTACGTCTCGGAGATCGTCCTCGCTCCATGCGCGCTCGACACCAAGGGCCTCGAAGCCGACGAACCCGAGCAACCGATTCGCGTCCCAGAGCGGCGCAGCGATCAGCGACCGGACATTCCGTGCCTCGAGGATGGCCCACTCCAGTGCCCAGCTCGGCGGCAGGTCGCCGACACGGCGCACACAAATGCCACGTCCCTCGCGCAGTGTCTGCATCCAGCCTGGGAATAGGGCCTGCGGCATCGACCGCGACTCGCTGCCAAGTGGCGCCACACCGGGAGCGGTCCAGTCGAGGGTCCTTGCGAGCCGCCCGTTATCGCCATCGATCAGAGTCACGTAGCCGCGGCTGGCACCGAGGAAGACGCCCGTGCGCCCCAGCAGCCGGAGCATCTCTGCATCCTGCTCCGTCGCGGCAAGGTTGTGGATGGCGATCGCAGTCGCGGTGAGCGCGCGATCGAAAGCGCTACGGCCTTGCTGAGCTTCCTGTGCGTCCATCTCCTGCGTGACGTCCCGCACGACGACGGCCACGGCCTCCGTCTGCCCGGGCAGGCCCCGCATCGGTGTGAGCTGGGCCCGGAGGAGGCGCCCGTTGGACGTCAGGTCGGCGCAACCATCCCTCCAGCCGTGAGTCCCGTCTTCGAGGATGCTCGACACCGCGCGCTCCAATTCGGCAACGGTGGTCTCGGGGAGCCCCAACTCGTCGAGCCCCCGGCTGACAGGCTCAGTCGATGAGGCAGGCGACGGAAAGGAGGCTGTCTGGGAGTGCAGCCGGACGGTCCGCTCCTGATCCAGGACGAGGACGAGATCTCCTAGACCGGTCGAGATAGCCGGGGGCGCGCGGGGAGGATCGCCGGGTGCCCTGTTGCGCGCCACAGGCCGGGACCGCGAGCTCGGCGATGGTAGTAGTAGGCACCGGTGGAGCCAGGAGGCCACGACGAAGCAGCCAAGGGCCCCGAGAAGGATAAGGGGTGGCCACTTTGTGAGCATCAGTTCCTTCGCGGACCACAGCGATTGCGCCCAAGCCGCAGCAGTCGGTCCTGATGCGAGCAGGATCGCGAGCAGGATCGCGAGCAGGAGTCTCCGCGGGCAAGGCCCTGCCCGTCCAGCTACGCCGCGCGTGCAGACTGATATGGCCTTCCGCCACCGATACCACATGGTGCTCGCTCCTGTGCGTCAGTTGCCCCATCGGCTGCTCGCGGTGCGCGCCTCGGCATGAGCGGGGCCCGAGCTGCGGCCTCGTACGCGGTCAACCATGGGGAGCATTTGCCGCCAGGCAATCTGCGTGCCGGCAGCATATCTAATTATTTTTGAAATATATTTTTTGCGCTCGAGGAGCGTAACCGAGCCCCCTTTTGTCAAGACCAGCCGCGCGGCGTCATCTCGCGAAGCACTCGCCGGCGATCATCTCCAGCCACCGGCTGGGTGCGGAGCGAGCTCCCGGCTGCCGCAGGGTCGAGCGAGGGTGCGCCGTTCTGCTCGCAGGACGACCGACGGTCAACCAATCTACGAGGTGCGTGCTCGGCCGCGAGTCAAGCCAAGTCGACGGCAAGCGGGTGCGGGGAAGAGGCTGGAGCTACAGACAGATCACAAGCGGGAATGGCGAACCGTGGGCACATCCCGACGAAAAGTCGCGTCGTCCAAGTGTTGAGGGCAGGTAGAGCGATCATGCCCGTCGTGGCGCGGACCGGGTGACACGAGCGATCCGGGTCACGAGCGCGATCGTTCGCAACCTCTTAAGGATGCGCGCGAGGTGGACACGGCCACGGACGTTGATCAGGAACTCTAGCGTCGTGGTCAGCCCGTCGCGCTCGCGGGATTGAATGTTCTCGATATTGGAGCCCATCTCGGCGATCGCGGCGGCCACGGTTGCGAGCGCGCCGGGGCGGTTGGCCATGTCGACGCAGACCTCGGTGGTGAAATCCGCCTCGATGGCATCGGCCCAGTTCAGGTCTAGCCAGCGGTCGTGGTGGCGCTGATAGTCACCGAGATTGCGACACTCCAGTCGGTGCACGACGATGCCTCGGCCCGGGTGGAACAGCCCGGCGATCGCATCGCCCGGGATCGGCCGACAGCACCGCGCGAAGGTCAGCGCCAGCCCCTCGGTACCCTGTATGGCCAAGCGATGAGGCGTGCCGATCCGCGGCTCATCGCCCTCTCTGACGGCGAGCAGCCGTCGCGCCACGAGGGCGGGCAAACGATTCCCGAGGGCGATCTCAACGAACAGGTCGGCTACATCGCCCAGCGCCGCCTCTTCGAGATAGGTCGCCATTGTCGCCGGATCCAAGTCCGAGAGTGCGAGCGAGAAGGTGGCGAGCTCGGCGTCGAGCAAGCGTCGGCCAAGCTCCTTGGCCTCGCGTCGGTGAAGGTTCTTCAAGTAGGCCCGGATGTTCGCGCGTGCCTTACCCGTGACCACGAAGTGCAGCCAGCTCGGGTGCGGTTTGGCGCCCGGCGCGGTGATGATCTCGATCGTCTGACCGCTGCGCAGCACCGTGCTCAGCGCGGCGAGGCGCCGGTCGATCCGCGCGGCCACACAGCTATTGCCGATATCCGAGTGGATCGCGTAGGCGAAGTCGACTACCGCGGCACCTCTCGGCAAGGCCAGAATCTCTCCCTTCGGCGTGAAGACATAGACCTCATCAGGAAAGAGATCGACCTTGACCTGGTCGAGGAACTCCTCGGAATCGCCGATCCCACGGGGCATCTCCAACAGGTTCTGGAGCCAGTCGGCCGTCAGGCCATGGGGACTGGCATCCCCGGGATCGCTCTTGTACATCCAGTGAGCGGCGATGCCGGACTCGGCGTTGCGCTGCATATCGAGGGTGCGGATCTGGATCTCGATCGGTACCCCTTGTGGTCCAGCCAAGACCGTGTGCAGCGATTGATAGCCGTTGGATTTCGGTATCGCGATGTGATCCTTGAAGCGTCCCGGCAATGGTTTATACAGGTTGTGGATAAGGCCGAGCACGCGGTAACAGGTGTCGACCCGATCGACGATGATGCGAAAGGCATAGACGTCGGCGACCTCGCAAAAAGAGCGCTTTTTCTCGCGCATCTTGCGGTAGATGCCGTAGGGGTGCTTCTGCCGTCCGCTCGCCTCGGCGACGATGCCTTCGCCTTCAAGCCGTTCACGAATTGCGCACTCCACCTCGCCGATCACCTGATGGCTGTTGCCGCGGCCCTGTCGCAAGGCGCGTTTTAGGACCTGAAAGCGCCATGGCCAATAGTGCTCGAACCCTAGATCCTCGAGCTCGATCCGCAGGCGGCTGATGCCGAGCCGATTAGCGATCGGGGCGTAGATGTCGAGGGTCTCGCGCGAGATGCGCCGGCGGGCGTCTGGCGGCATCGCGCCGATCGTGCGCATGTTGTGCAGCCGGTCGGCCAGTTTGATCAGGATGACGCGGATGTCGCGCGTCATGGCCATCATCATCTTGCGGAAGCTGGCCGCCTGGGCCTCGGCGCGGGACTTGAAGTCCATCTTCGTCAGCTTGCTGACGCCGTCGACCAGGTCCGCGATCTCCTGGTCGAATCGCACCGCAAGCTGCTCCTTTGCCATCGGGGTGTCCTCGATGACATCGTGGAGCATGGCCGCCATCAGGCACTTGTGATCCATGCGCATCTCCGCGAGGATCCGGGCGACAGCGATCGGATGTTGGATGAAGGGCTCCCCCGACTTGCGGCGTTGACCCTTGTGCGCGTCTGCGCCGAACTGGTAGGCGGCAAAGACCTTGCGGATCTGTTCTGGCTTGAGGTAGCTCTCGATATACAGGCAGAGATCGCCGATCTGCTGGTGAGGCATTTCGTCGCGGATCAGCGGCAGTGCGGCGGGTGGCGAAACAGCGGCCATAATGCGCTACATCAGATTATCGACGGCGCCAGGTGGCAGTTGGGGACTCAGCTTCGCTCGGCGGCTTGCAGATCCGCAGCAAGCTGCTCGGCTAGGGCTTGCTCGAGCGCCCTCGTGGTCTCGTCGACCTGCTGCTCGCCGCGCGCGATCGTCTCGGGGCCGACCAGCCCGGAGGCAATCTCCCGCAGAGCGACAACGGTCGGCTTATCGTTCTGCGACGACAGCAGTGGCTCGACGCCATTGGCGATCTGACGTGCCCGTTTGGTTGCGAGCAAGACGAGGTCAAAACGGTTGTCGACATGCTCGAGGCAATCCTCGACGGTAATACGTGCCATAGTAAGCTCCAGCAAACAATAAAACGACGCGTAGGCGCATGCTTGGGCGGTCAAAGGCCGGTCAGGCGACGCGATGCGGCGGCCTTTGCGATCGCAGCCTCTCCAGCTACTAGCCGGACTGAAGAGTGTGGGCGCCCGGTTCACCATCACGGCCCAGCCGGAGCCGCGCTCCCCGGCTGACGGCCTTCCGCCGTCGGCGGGCCCACGCCTCTTGCTGATGGCTCGGCATCCCCGGCGTGAATCAAGTGCCTAGCTACAATAATGGGGCACAAAAGCGCTCACCGCCAGAGCCGCATCGCGGCGGCCGCCTAACGATCCTGGGGCGAGGCGAGCCACCCCGGACCATGAAACGTCGCCTCGCCTCTGATCGTTCCCTCACCCCAACCCTCTCCCGGAGGGCGAGGGAGCCAACGTGCTTCGCGGATTTCGTCGGATCCGCCTCTAATGACCGTTGGCCGCTGGGACAAGCTGCTCCAGCAGCTCGCGCAGACGGACCCGCTGCCTCGCGCGGCGCTGGCGCTCGGCGAGGACGACGGCAGCCAGGGCCTCGAGTGCCTGCTCGAAGCCGTCGTTGACCACTAGATAATCATACTCGTCGAAGTGCGACAGTTCGTCCCGTGCCCGAGCCATGCGCCCAGCGATCACGGCCTCGTTGTCCTGCGCGCGCGCCCTGAGGCGTTCCTCAAGGACCGACAACGAAGGTGGCAGCACGAAGATGCCGATTGCCCCCGGCCAATGGATACGGACTTGCCGGGCGCCCTGCCAGTCGATCTCCAACAGTAGATCATGGCCTCGCTCGAGGACCTCACGGACTGAGGCAACAGTCGTCCCGTAACGATTCCCGAACACCTCGGCATGCTCGAGGAAGGACCCCGCGGCCAAGCGCCGGTCGAACTCGGTGTCATCGAGGAAATGATAGTGCACGCCATCGATCTCGCCGGGACGGGGTGCGCGCGTTGTGCAGGACACAGCGAGTCGCAGCTCGGGGTCGCGACTCAGCAGGGCCCGGACGAGCGTCGTCTTGCCGGCACCAGAAGGCGCGGAGACGATGAATAGGGCTCCGGTTGACATCGATGCGGGAGACTGGTTGTCGAGCACTTCGCTATTCCAGGTTCTGGACCTGCTCGCGCATCTGCTCGATCAAGACCTTCATCTCGACCGCCGCCCGTGTCGTCTCGACATCGGCGGACTTCGAGGCCAAGGTGTTGGCCTCGCGGTTGAGCTCCTGCATCAGGAAATCCAGGCGCCGCCCGATCGGTGTCGTTCGGTGCAAGACGTCCCGAACCTCGTTCAGGTGGGCCGCCAGCCGATCGATCTCCTCGGCCACGTCCGCCCGTTGTGCGATCAGCACCATCTCCTGCTCGAGCCGGTTCGTATCGAGCTCGGCGCGCACCTCGGCCAGCCTATCCACAAGGCGTTGGCGTGCGAGAGCGAGGACCTGCGGCAGGCGCTCACGCACCTGATTGACTTGCTCCGCCAGCTGATCGCAGCGCTCCCGCAGCAGCTCGGCCAGCCGTGCCCCCTCCCTCTGGCGGGTCCCGATCAGCGCATCGAGGGCGCGTTCGAAGAGCGCGAGGGCCTCGGCCATGACGAGGCTGACATCCTGTCCGGCCTCCTCCAGGACACCCGGCCAGCGCAGCAGGTCGACCACCGGTGGGTCGGCCGGTTTGCCGACCGTCTCCGCCACCTCGGCCGCCGCCGCCAAGAGTTGTTGCAGGAGGTGCTGGTTCACGCGCAGACTGCCGGCCGCTCCGGGCCGGGCCTGATAGCGCAGGGTACAATCGACCTTACCGCGTTGTATGCGGTGTGCCAGGCGCTCGCGCACCGACGGCTCGAGGCGGCGCAGGTCTTCCGGCAGGCGGATGCTTGGCTCCAGATAGCGGTGATTCACGGAGCGCACCTCCCAAACCAGCTCCCCGGCCTCGCCAGTCGAGACCTCCCGGGCGAAGGCCGTCATGCTCTTCGGCATCGTTCCTTCCCGAATTGAGCTCACCATCTCACCATTTCGCACCCCCAGCCGAGGATGGTTAGCAGAGGACGAAACGATACACCCATGCACGGGCCGCCGGCTCATCGGCTCATCGGCTCGATCGGCGCTCACGCGCATCGCCGGGCGACGTTTCGCTGACCTGCCGCTATCATAACAGGCTAGAAGAATGAGAGCCTGGCCACCTACTCCCGCACCCTCATGGCGCCCGCACGTGAAAGTCTCGACCCGGGGACTCTGATTGGCGGATATCGCATCATTAAGCTGATTGGTACGGGCGGCTTCAGCCTGATCTACCTCGCCAGCGATGAGGAGAACGGCGATGAGGTCGTGCTCAAGGAGTACATGCCGAAGAGGATCGCGGCTCGCGATGTCCGCAAGCAGGTTGTTCCGGCACGCCCCGAATATGCCGAGAATCTTTGGCACGGTCGACGGCTGTTCTTCCAAGAGGTCAAGGCGATGGCCTCCCTTGACCATCCGAACATCCTCAGCGTGCGCGACTTCTTTCTCGCCAACGGCACCAGCTATCTGGTCACCAGGTATCAGCGCGGCCGCAACCTCTGGTCTTACATCCAGGAGCGCGGCGGTGGCCTGAGTCCGACCTTCATCCTGCAGGTCTTCTTACCGGTCCTCGATGCCCTGGCCCTGATCCATTCGAGCTCTCTACTGCACCTCGATGTCAAGCCGGGCAACATCCACCTCCGCCACGGTTACCAGCCGCTGCTCCTAGACCTCGGCGCGGTCCATCGGGTCGGGGAGGGGCGTGGCCAGGGTGGACAGATCGTCTCGGCCGGTTACTCGCCGCTGGAGCAATACTACGGGAGCGGTAACATCGGGCCCTGGACCGACGTCTATGCCGCCGGTGCGAGCATGCGCACCTGCATCGAAGGACGGCCGCCGTTGCCGGCCGTCGAGCGACTGAAGAACGACACGCTGTCGCCGCTCGTGCGTCGCTCCGGTGAGCGCTACCCGCGCTACCTGCTGGAGGCCATCGACTCGTCGATGAGGATGGATCCAGGCGAGCGTCCCCAAGATGCCGGGGAGCTGTTGGTCGCGCTGCAGCCGCATTTTGGCTCAGGTCCCGCCATCGCAAGACATGATCAGCACCCGGGCTGCCACGTCCGACGGGATTTGACGGCGACGCGCTCGCCCCGGAACATACGTGGATGAGCCCGATCCGAGATCTTCAGCATGACGCGTCCGTCAAAACGCCGCCCGGATGAGCTGCGCCCTCTGCGCTTCACGCGCGGCTTCACCTCCCATGCCGAGGGCTCGGTCCTCGTCGAGGTCGGCAACACGCGCGTTCTGTGCACGGCGAGTGTCGTGGACGGCGTGCCCCCTTTCCTCAAGGGTCAAGGCCAAGGTTGGCTGACCGCCGAGTACGGGATGCTGCCGAGGGCCACCAGCGAACGCTCCCCGCGCGAGGCGGCCCGCGGTCGGCAGGGAGGTCGCACGCTCGAGATCCAGCGGCTGATCGGGCGGGCCCTGCGCGCCGCCGTTGATCGCCGCCGGCTCGGCGAGCGGACGCTGACACTCGACTGCGACGTGCTTCAGGCCGACGGGGGCACGCGCACGACGGCCATCACGGGTGCCTGGCTGGCTACGCATGACGCCTTGGCGCATCTCATGTCCAGAGGGGACCTCAGCGAGTCACCGCTCGTCCATCAGATCGCTGCGGTGTCGGTTGGCCTCTATCGTGGCCAGCCCGTCCTGGACCTCGACTATGCCGAGGACGCCATCGCGGAGACCGATATGAACGTCGTCATGGACGAGGGCGGACGCTTCATCGAGGTGCAGGGTACGGCAGAGGGCCGCAGCTTCTCGCGCACCGAGCTCGATGCCTTGCTGACGCTGGCCGCGGGCGGTATTGGCGAGATCCTGATCGCGCAGCGGGCTGCCCTTGACGCAGCGCACCCACTGCCGCAATCGGGCCGGCAGTAGACCGAGGCGCACAGGTGAAACGGCCACGTCGCGAGCAGATCATGGTCCTGGCCAGCGGGAATTCGGGCAAGATAGCCGAGATCAATGCCTTGCTTCTGGACACCGGGATCAGGGTCCGGTCCCAGGGCGATTTCGGCGTGTGTGAGGCGGCTGAGACGGGGCTGACCTTTGTCGAGAACGCCCTGCAGAAGGCCCGTCATGCCGCACGGGAAACCGGGCTCGCCGCGATCGCTGACGACTCCGGCCTGGAGGTGGACGCCTTGGGCGGGGCCCCTGGTATCCATTCGGCGCGCTATGCCGGCCAGGGGGCGAGCGATGCCGACAATATCGCCAAGCTCCTCGCCGCGATGACGGACATCGCCGAGCCGGAGCGCACGGCTCGGTTTCAGTGTGTCATGGTGGCGCTGCGTCATGCCGAGGATCCGACGCCCGTCATCTGCCAGGGGACCTGGGAAGGGTGCATCGTCATGGCACCCCGCGGGCGCGCCGGCTTCGGTTATGATCCGGTGTTCTTCGTGCCGAGCCACGGCATCACCGCGGCCGAGCTCGACCCAGAGGTTAAGAACGCGCTGAGCCATCGAGGCCAGGCGTTGCGCGAGCTGGTCCGGCGCCTCGAGAGCCGCCTGTGAGCGAGACCGACGCAATCGGCACGGCTCAGGCCCTGGTGGCTCCAGCCGAGCGCAATTCCCGCTCAGGTGGGGCTGGCGCTGGGGTCGAGCGGGTGCTGGCGCGTATCCGTGCCGCCGAGCGGCGCTTCGGCCGGCCAGAAGGGAGCGTCAGCTTGCTCGCCGTCAGCAAGCGTCAAGGTGCGGCGAAGATCCGCGCCGCGCTGGCCTCTGGCCAGCGTGCGTTCGCTGAGAGCTACCTACAGGAGGCCCTGGCAAAGCAATCCGAGCTTGGCGAGCTCGATATCGAATGGCATTTCATCGGCCGCCTTCAGGGCAATAAGACGCGGTCTATCGCTGAGCATTTCGATTGGACCCACAGCCTGAGCGACGTTCGTCATGCGCGGCGATTGAGCGACCAACGGCCGCCTGGGCGCGGCCCCCTGCAGGTCTGCCTGCAGGTCAACCTGAGCGGGGAAGCGACCAAGGCGGGTGTGGCTCCAGAGGCCGCGGGCGAGCTGCTCGCCGGATGTCGGGGGTTGACCGGACTTGAAGTCCGCGGCCTCATGACGCTGCCGGCCCCCGCATTGAGCCTGGCCGAGCAAAGGCGTCCCTTTCGGGTCTTGCGCGAGCTACGCGATGCGTTGGCGACCGCCGAGCAACCGCTCGACGTCCTCTCGATGGGCATGTCCGATGACATGGAGGCGGCCATTGCCGAGGGCGCGACGATGGTCAGAGTCGGTACGGCCGTCTTCGGTCCTCGCCCCGATTAGACACCTCACGATCGCCTAGGGGGAGCCATGAAGCAAGCACAGATTGCCTTCGTCGGTGGCGGCAATATGGCGGGCAGCCTGATTGCCGGATTGATCGCCGACGGCTACGCACCTGAACGTCTCACGGTCAGCGATCCCGACCGGGGCAAGACGGCCGCGTTGGCGGCGCGATTCGGCATTCGTGTTGCCGAATCCAACATCGACGCCGTCGCGTACGCCGATACCCTGGTGCTGTGCGTGAAGCCACAGGCGGCCCGCGCGGTCTGCGAGGAGCTCGCCGGACATCTCGGGCAGAGCCTCTTTCTGGTCATCTCGGTGATGGCCGGCGTGCAGGAGACCGATATCGAGACCTGGCTCGGCGCACCAATACCCATCGTGCGCGCGATGCCCAATACGCCGGCGATGCTGCAATCGGGCGCCGTTGGCTTGCATGCGTCAGCGCGTGTCAGTGAGACCCAACGCAATCAGGCCGAGACGGTTCTGCGGGCCGTCGGTATGGTCCGCTGGGTGGCCAACGAGGAGTTCATCGACGCCGTTACCGCGATCTCCGGCAGCGGTCCAGCCTATTTTTTCCTGATGATGGAGGCGCTGGAGGAGGCCGGCGTGGCGCTCGGTCTCCCCGCCGAGGATGCCCGCCTGTTGACGATCCAGACCGCGCTGGGTGCGGCGCGGATGGCGATCGAGGTCGGTGATCCGCCGGCGAGCCTGCGTGAGCGTGTGACATCTCCGGGGGGGACTACGGAGGCCGCATTGAAGGTCTTCGCAGCGAGAGGCTTCAGCGACCTGATTGCCGAGGCCGCCGCCGCGGCCAAGCAGCGCGCGGCTGAGCTATCCGACCAATTGACGGGGCAGTCATGAGCGAGTCGTATTTCACTAACCCGCTGGTATTCTTGATCCAGACGCTGTTCGGCCTCTATATCACGGTCGTCATTCTGCGCTTCGTGCTGCAGTGGGTTCGGGCCGATTTCTACAACCCGATCTCCCAGTTCGTGGTGAAGGTCACGACTCCGTTGCTGGGGCCGTTGCGCCGAGTCGTGCCCGGGATCGGCGGCGCCGATATCGCCTCCCTGGTCCTCGCGTGGCTCCTGAAGTCGACCGAGCTGATCCTGATCGGGCTGCTCATCGGCGCCGAGCGCAATCTCCTCGGTGCCTTTCTTTGGTCACTGCCAGCCCTGATCGGCCTAACGATCAATGTCTTCCTGTTTGCGGTCTTCATCCGCGTGATTCTGAGCTGGATCCGCCCGGATCCATACCACCCTGGTGTCGTGCTGCTCGATCGCATCACTGATCCCCTGCTCCGGCCGGCACAGCGCCTCTTGCCACCGATCGGCGGCATCGATCTGTCACCGATGCTGGTCTTGATCGGGCTCGTGCTGTTGCGGATGTTGATCCTGCCCCCGCTGCAGGTCTTGACGTGGAGTCCGGCATGGGTCATTTGAGCTTCGTGTCCGCGGCGACTCGGCGTTCGTGGGAGGGCCCCTGGGTCACGCGGCCGCCGACCCGAGAGCAGATCGAGGCCGGATCCGTATTGCGCTCGACCGCGCCCCGCGCCGCTGCCTGGCTCAGTCCCGGCCGAACGCCCTGCGCTTGGCTCTGAAATGAGCTGGTATCGTTGGGAGGGGGATGTCCTCTGGCTCAGCCTGAAGGTACAACCGCGGGCCAAGCGCAACGCCTTCACCGGTGCCCTTGGGGACCACTTCCGGGTCCAGATCACGGCGCCACCGGTCGATGGCAAGGCCAATGACCGCCTGCGGCGCCTGCTCGCCGAGACCTTCGCTGTGCCGCTGAGCCGCGTAGAGCTGCTGTCCGGTGAAGCCGGCCGCACCAAGCAGCTGCGTATTCACGCACCAGGTCTCCTGCCAGGCTTTGTCCCACCGCCTCCCGACGCCTGATGCGTCAAATCGGCGCGTCAGGCATCGGCGGGCGAGTCGCGGTGGGCGGTGGATGTGCTCCGCCTGGTCAGAAGTTGAGGTCGGGATTACCGCCGAAGCCAACGTAAAGGTCTGGCCGCGGGCCGTTGTTCTTCCCATCCCGGCGCGAGCTGAAGAGATCCTGATTGCCATCGCTTAGGCCGTAGTAGATATCAATCAGGACCGCCACCGACACCTGGCTGCACACCAATTCGGCCCTCGGTCCCGCGCTGGGCCATGAGGTTCCCGACCGAGAGGTCGGTGTTGCCGTCAGCCAGACCAAAATAGAGGTCATCCGCGGTCGCGACCGTGCCAACAAGGAACGCGGCCACGGGTAAGACGGAAGCTATGTGCTTGATCATTTCGCTCTCCAGTTGGTTACCAAGGCACCTTGCGGCGCCAAAGTTGCCGGGCAGGCCGTTTCGGGAACGGGTGCGTCCCGTTCTGAGAAAAAGATTAGGACGAGCGACACCCCGCGGAGAGCGAAAAAAGCACAGTGCCGCGGTGAGGTATTGACCCTCGCGCTGCATCGCGGACAGCCTCGCCTGAGCGAGGCCGTACCAACTTCTGCGCCGCAAGGCAGGGAGCGCGGTGCATCGGCCTCGCCTCGGGATTTCCAGCGCAGTCGTCACGGTGCTCCAAGGTCTAACCTGACGCCCGGAGTTGCAACCGGACCCCCCTAGGTTGTTCCTGTGCCCCCGCTTGGTGTTACCGTGACCACACGGCGTAGGGTACGCACCGCGGACCTCCCCACTGCGAGCGTTGTTCGCGCAGTTCGTAGCCTATTGAAGAGAAAGGGTTCAGCCGATGCGACGCGAGCCATGCTGCTGCGAGATCTCCAGCGCGCCGGTGGCCGGCGCGTTAACCGAATGGCGCCGGACGCTGATGACCAGGCGCCGTTTCCTGCTTGGTCTCGCCGGCGGCTCGGTGGCCGCACTGTTCGGCATCCCCGCGGCGCGCGCTGCTTCCGCGCCGCTCGGAGCTGAGCTGGGCAATCCTCGATGCCGTGCAGCAGCACCTGCTGCCATCGGAGCCAGACAGCCCTGGCGCGCGCGAGATCAACGCCCTGGGCTATCTGCGCTTCGTGGTCGGCGATCCAAAGGTCGATCGGAACGAGCGCGATTTCCTGCTTGAAGGTGTCACGTGGCTCGAGGATCTCTGCCACGGGCAGGAAGGGCAGTCCTTTATGGCCCTGGGTCCAAGCGAGCGCGGGCGCCTGCTACGCCAGGTTGCTCGCAGCGAGGCCGGCGAGAACTGGCTCTCGACGCTGCTCCTCTATCTGATGGAGGCCCTTCTGACCGACCCTGCCTACGGCGGTAACCCGGGCGGTATCGGCTGGCGCTGGCTCGAGCACATCCCCGGCTTCCCGCGCCCGACCGCGGAGACCATCTACCTCCGGTTGGGACTTCTGGAACGGCAACATGGTCGGGGGCTCGAGCAACCTGATGAGCGGCTTCTTCCACCGCCTGAAGCCCATCGACTTCCACCAGCGCTCGGAGCTCGGCCCGATCGCGGGGGCCGATCGTGTCGATTGGCCAATCGGCTACGATGACCTCGAGCCCTACTAACGATCATGGGGCGAGCCGACCCACCCCGGACGATGAAACGTCGCCTCGCCC
>CAZOWL010000056.1:0-29270 GCA_964583605.1 uncultured Chromatiaceae bacterium
CTCGCGTACGGAAGCCGCCTTTATCTAAGCGACTCTGAGACCGCGCGCACGCGCGATCCGTGCGGCGCCGAGCTCTCGCGGACCGCACACGATCGAGAGAACGAACCCATTGTTCGAGAATGCTACCGGCGCACCCCTTCGGGGTGCGCTTTTTTTTTCGCCCGTTTAGGTGAATAATCTGCCCCCGGCTTGACCTCCATCAACGCGTCGATCTGGTGCATTGTTTAGCGTAAGGGGCGCTCGGGCTCGGCCTTGAGCTTCTTGTCAATGACCGTGCCCGTCCTTCACGGCAGGGCAATGCCGCTGATCCCTGACACCCATCCGGCAGCGGTCGCACTGAGAAGCGCCAGCCGGGTGGCGTCTGTACGGAAAGACCAGCTAAGCGCGCTGCAAGCGCACGTCCGGACCGGCGCTGCCGCGAGCTGGCCGTGTCTGAGCTGATAGATGCGGGTCCCACCTTCTCCCGCAAAGCGAGTCGCACGCGTAACGTGTCCTGTGTTATGCGGCATTGGAGTGCTGAGGAGAACGCCTTTATGACCTCCGCCGTGTCCGCCGGGCTGGCCCTCGTTCCACCCTCGCCAATAAGGCAGCAATGGAGGCGACTCGCTACCGCCATCCCTGCGAATGAGCGCGATGAGGGCAACCGCGAGATCAATGCGGCCGCCTATGAAGCGGCATTGATCGAGTTAGGCAGGAGACGCGAAGAGCCGCTCTCCGTCTATCTTCATCTTCCGTTCTGCCCCGTCCGATGTCTTTATTGCGGTTGCAATACAATCATTACACACAGCACCGACCGAATTGATCAATACCTGGATAGTCTTGAGCACGAAATGGACTTAGTGCTCGAAAAGATCGGTTCTGGCCGCGAATTGCTTCAGCTTCATATCGGCGGCGGGACCCCGAATTACCTCAATGATGCCCAGCTCGTCCGCCTCATGGCGATGATCGGGCAACGCTTCCGTGTGTTAGGGGAGACTGAGACATCTATTGAGTGCAATCCACGAAAGGCAAGCGCAGGACAGCTCAGCCTCCTGCGCGGCGTCGGGTTTCGGCGCATCAGTTTCGGGGTTCAGGATCTCCAACCGGACGTCCAGAAAGCCATAGGCCGCATTAATTCCACGGAGCTTGTTAGGGATGTCTGCGCAATGACGCGCGAGGCCGGATTCGAGTACATTAATCTCGATCTAATCTACGGCCTACCCTACCAGACCGTCACGACCTTTGAGGATACCGTTGATGCTGTGATCGACATGGGACCCGATCGCGTCTCCTGCTTCCCTTACTTCCACACTCCGATCCATAAGCCGCACCAACATGCGCTCGATACGGAGCGTCTTCCCTCACGCTCCGAGCGCTTGCGTCTCTTTCGGCACGCGGTGCGGCGCTTTACGGACTCCGGGTATACCTGGGTCGGGCTCGACTCCTTCGTTCTGGACACTGACGAGCTCGCCATCGCGCAGGATGAGCAGCGCCTCTACCGAAATTGCATTGGCTACACCGGCACCCCATCACCTTACCTTGTTTCCTTCGGCATGGGCGCGGTCAGCGACGTCAGCGCCACCCTCGCGCAGAACGCCCTTCAACTCCACGAGTGGTTGGGCGCGGTTCGAGAGGATCGCCTGCCGATCGCCTTCAGCCACTGCCTGGATCCGGGACAGCGCCTGCGCCGCCAGGCGGTCATGCGCCTGATCTGCAATCTCCGAATCCCGAAGGACCTCGCCAAGACCGCCATGCCCAGCGTATACGCCCGCCTCGACCGGTACTGCGCCGACGGTCTTGCCACCGAAGAAGCTCACGCGATATCGCTTACCCAGCGAGGCCGATACTACGTTCACACCCTTTGCGCCGACCCCGGCGCACACCTTCAGGAAGACCGCGCATTTTGGCCTCTGCTCCAGAGCATCTAGCGATCACCGGACGAGGCCAAGCCACCGTCCACGACTACATGCCGCCTCGCTCCTGACCGCTACCTCGCGCCGGTCCTCGCTCAGACGGCTCGGGAGCGAACACTTCGTGAATTTCCTAGGCACGCAATGAACCCTTCCCGCACGACACCTCCCGCCCGCATCGGCCCGAACGCCATCATCCGTCTAGGTGAAGCGCTCGAGCAGCATTTTGGTCGCGACCGTCTCATTCAGGTCTTCACGACCGCTGACCTCGGGCAGTATATCGACGCACCACCGCACGACATGGTCGATGAGGAGGAGGTATCCCGCCTCCACCACGCGCTTCGCGCGACCATGCCCGGCGACGCCGCAGCGGAAGTGTCGCAGCTAGCCGGTTCACTAACGGCCGATTACTTACTTGCTCACCGAATCCCCCGCGGGGCGCAGCGCGTACTTAGGGCTCTGCCGGCAAGCCTGGCAGCGCGCGCCCTGCTCTCAGCTATTGCCCAGCATTCTTGGACGTTCTCGGGAAGCGGGATATTCACCTGCAAGCGAGCGCATCCGGTCGAGATCTCTATAACCGGCTGTCCGATCTGCCGCGATTCCGCCTCTACCGGTCCCGTCTGCCATTATTACACTGCGACCTTCCACCGCCTTTTCGCGACATTGGTGAGTTCTGCCGCCCGCGTTGTGGAGATCCGCTGCCAAGCCAACCATTGTCCGTCCTGTACCTTCCAGGTCCGCTGGAAGTAAGGGCCTTACGCCTCACCTCGCCCCGTCGCGCCCCGACAGCGCATGCCCTTAGCTGCGTACGGTCGCGCGGGCTACCGAGCGAAATTGACAACAAGCCTACCTTCCCAGGAAAAGAAAAAGGGGGCGAGATACGGTCCCGCCCCCCATTTCCATCATCCATCACCGCACCGATCGCCCGCACCGCGAATACCTGCTCTCAGCCGATTCTCGCGGTGTCAGCGGGCGGCAGCAGGCCTATACACGATCGCCCCTCTGACGCGCCGCGCCCCGCAACGAGCCCACAGCGCTCCGCAGGATACCGAATCAGTATGGCAGGCCTTGCTGCGCACGCAGAGCAGCGGCCCTCTCGACCAGCGGCGCCGGCCTTCCGTCCGAATGCCAATTCAGGTCTACAGTCGACAAGAGGCCAAAGTGGATGGTCAGCCCGAGGAACGTCAGGAAGACGAATATCCCAATCAGCGTCGAGCGCGGATCCAGGATCTGCCAAAGCTTAAACATATCATTTCTCCTAACTTTGGACGTTGCGAGAGGCACCCTCACCCAAGGATTTCCCGCGGAATATCAATATACGATCTACGCGCTTCGCCTCAATGCCAAGGGAAACGCAGATGGGTCAGGATGTGAGCCCCTACGACGAGGGTAAACCACCCGTACATGCTCGGCATAAAGATGCTATGGAACTCCTTCGCCTCTTCATCCGACATGCCGGTTAGATTGTATTTCTCAGCCATCACTATTTCCTCCAGCTATTCTGCGCCGAGATCTCGCCACTAGAATGCAGTGCTCCTCGACAAAGGATCTCCACGCACGCGTCCGTCATCTTGCCAACACCGCGGCTGCCGCCGTTGGCGTCCCGACCGGCCGCCTCGGATCATTTCAGTACGGCAGCCCCTCTTGCGACCGCATGTACGCAGCCCGCTCCGGCGGTGGGAACGGCCTACCGTCTTCCCACCAATTCAGGTCCGTGGTGGTCAACAAAAGGCCGTGGATCAGCAGACCCTGACCGATCAATAGACCAAAGATCGCGGTCAGTGTCTCCCCTGGATTGGTCAACTGCCAAATCTTGTACATAGACGCTCTCCTATATGCTGAATCGGGCGAAGCGCGCCAAGCTTTCGGCCCTACGCTAACAATTCGGCGCTACTTCCCGCTCGCCTAATGCCAAGGAAAGCGAAGGTGAGTCAGGATATGCGCACCAACGACCAGAGTGAACCAGCCGTACATGCTCGGCATGAAGATACTATGAAACTCCTTCGCCTCTTCGTCCGACATGCCCGTCAGATTGTATTTCTCGGCCATAGCTAAATCTCTCTATCTAGAACTCGACAATCACCTTTAAGCACCCGCGCGGCGACGACTTCTCTCCCTTCTTCCCGGCACCGACCTGCTCTTAAGCAAGTTGCGACACCGAACCTGGTCACCATGCTCCTCGTACTATCCGCAGGAGGCGCCGGCCCGACTGCTCATGACGACACTAGTACGGCAGCCCGGCCTGCGCACGTTGATACTTCGCCGCCTCAACAAAAGGAATCGGCCTGCCGTCTTCCCACCAATTCAGATCCTTGGTGCTCAGCAACAGGACGTGGATCAAAAGACCCAACGCTATGTTGAAAACAGCGATAAGGATCAGGAACCCGCGAGGGTCCAGAATCTGCCACAGCTTGTACATACTTTGTCTCCTAGCTCTTTCTGAGGAGCCGAATGGGTCACACTTGCCAACCCCCTCACGGCGCAAAACGTCCCGCCCCACAGCGTCAATCCAGGCCCGCCCCTGTCGCCGGCGCCTCTATGCCCGGCATTCCAAGCGCCCTTTCCGAAGCCCCGAGGCTAAACGGACCCGCCAACTTTGCCGACCGGATCCAGCGACCAGGCCTTCCGAGCACCGGCTTCTCGCAGAGATCGCCACTATTCCCGCAATCCGTGCAACTTGTCGCCCTTGGGACAAACAGCGTTCCCCTGTTCCCAAGTGCCCTGCGGCTACGCGCCAAACATCCGGGCTCACGTAGCATGGCCCAGCGGACGGCGTTCTCAACCGAACTCCCGAATCAGTAAGGTAGCCCTTCCAGCGACCGCTCATAACGTGCTGCGGCCCGCAGCGGCACCGGACGACCGTCTTCGTGCCAGTTTAGATCCACCGTCGCCAGCAGCAACAAGTGGATGAGAAGCCCCTGAAGCATCAGGAAGGCCGCGATCGCCGCCAGGGTCCTCCGCGGATCCAATATCAGCCACAATTTGTACATAAAATCTCTCCTACGCAATCCACACAGGAAATCTACAACCGCCTTCAGGCCCCCCTCCATAGGAGTCCCCGCCAAATCCACCTCAACCTGAGCGTAAGCGTACAGGGGCCCAAGGGCTCCCCTCCACACGCTCAGTCGAGCGTACCGGCCGCAAACGATGCTACCGAGAAGTGCTTCTAGCCCTCACACAGTCATTCCGCTTCTGCCGCACGCCTCTGCGCAGCCTTTCACTCCTTCCCACACCGTGCCGTCGCCTCCAAGAGCCGAACGGGAGCCACGCGCCGCAAACGCAGCGCGTGCTCCGTCCGCCTCATGAAAGGCAGATGCCCCTAAACTCCTTAGTACGGCAGGCCGGCTTGTGCACGCTGATAAGCAGCCCGAGCCTTCAGCGGCGCTGGACGACCGTCTTCCCACCAATTCAGGTCGGTCGTGCTCAGTAGACCCGCATGAATCAACAAGCCAAGAGCCGGCAGGAACACTGCAAGCGCAGTCAGAACGGAACGCGGATCCATAATTTGCCAGACTTTATACATGAGCTCTCTCCCATTCACCAAACGGGGCACACATCTCGATGTGTGCTTCCCCAGGAATCAGATCAAAGAAGCCGGTAACACCCGACCCTCAGTGCCAAGGGAAGCGCAGGTGGGTCAGAATGTGCGCGCCAACGACCAGCGTAAACCAGCCATACATGCTGGGCATGAAGATGCTATGGAACTCCTTCGCCTCTTCGTCGGACATGCCGGTCAGATTGTACTTCTCAGCCATGGATATACCCTCCAGTTTTCAGTTTGGCCATATGGCCGTTACCGCGATTGCCCCCGCGGCAGGGATCGCCGTGACGGGATCGTGATTCGTGCCGCTCTGCGACCAGACACCGCCTCGCGAAAGCCGTATCGCCTGCCAGACGCACCCTTCGTAACCCATCTGGCTCAACAAATATCCCGAAAAACCATTCCCTTTCACGACCGCCCTCTTCCTAGCCTGCTCGGGGCCCGCTCGGGGCCCTTGCCAGGCAACCAGGGCGATAGACCAGGAACGACCGTCCTTGGTCATCCTGTCAGTTCTGCGACGCTGTGCGCATGCGACTCGACCAAATTGCCCTCCTCAGCCTCGGCCAGGCCCCTTCTGTAGGCCCCCATTCCATTCCTATGCGCTCCCCGTCGCCATCCGGCGCCACGATCGGGTCCCGCGGTGGACCCACCGCCGAGCACCGATCGCCGCCGCCCATCTTTCTACTGTAACTGAGCCGTCTTGACCGCCCCGTCATCCATGTCGGTCTCGCTCGCCGCCACTGGTGCCGGCTCTTCCGACGCCTTCCCAGAGGTGGCCAACGACGGATAGTCGGCCAGCATCTTGGCACCAAAGAGCGGCTTATACACTTCCTGATGGCAGGTTGCACAGCCGACCATGAGCGCATCCCCCGTCGGCCCCTTGCGGTCCTCTGGAAGGATACCGAGCAGCGGAGTGATGTACTCGCTGTTGATCTCACGCACGTGCCGGATCGCATAGAACGCCGTCACCCGGGCCGGGCGACTGAAATCCCAACGCTCGAAGGCGCGGGCATCGTGGCAATAGACGCAGCCAACACCCAGCGACTTCGAGATGTAGAACATCAGCGCAAATGTCTCTTCGCCCTGCTTGATCATCACTCGCCGTCTATTGATCGGCAACGGCTCGGGACCCGTTATGCGGATCTCCTGATCTCCTTCCCCTGTCAGGAACAGCGACATCGGGTCATACGGCAGAGCCGACATCGCGGTCGCCCACGACGGCAGATTCTGCCTGATGTCCACCATCTTCGACGGGATCGTGCGCTCCTGCACCTTCGACCAGGTGTAATTCGGCACCGGCTGTCCGCGATGGCAGGTGTAGCAGGTGACGCCCGTGTCCGCGACGTGCTTCTGCCAGCCCTCGTTGGCCCGCATGGTCATCTGGATCATCTTCCGAGCGACCAGCTTCGTGTAGGGCCCTTCTGCCGCCATGTCATCGGGCAGGTGACAGTAGGTGCAGCCTTCCTCCGGCGCCACCCATTCCGTCATCGCCACCATGAGCCGATTGAACTCGCCGATGCTCAAGTGTCCCAAAACAGGAACGTTCTGGTAGATGCTCGAGGCCGGAGGACCTTCCTGGCTGGCCGGCGGCTGTGGCTCCGGAACCTCGCTGTTCGCGGCTACCAGCGCACGCCAATGGCCACGGTTCTTGATCCACTGCATCCCCAGACCCGGTGCACCGAGCTCCTCGCTCTTGTGCCCCCATGGCACCTCGAAGGGCAGATTCTCCGTATATTCGCACCCTAGGATCAGCGTCGATGCGCCGATCGCTACCAGCGCCAGTACCTTATGCTTCCCAATCTTCATTGCTCACCCCCCTGCATCGCGGCGGGCTCAGCGGCAGCGGCTGACCCTTCGTCGGCCGGCAGATACGGATACACACGCCAATTGCCGGTACCACCATCCCATTCGGCCAGCGGATCGGTCACGCCCGTCGACGGATAGACCGGGGCGATATGGTGCTTCTCGGCCCAGCGATGCCAGTTATCGACATAGGTGCCCGTCAGCACGATTGCCCAGCCAGCGCAGATCATCATGCACGCCGCGAACCAGAAGCCCCAACGGTGGATCGACTCCATCGAGGCGTTCCAGCCCATCGTCCAGCGCCAGAACAACGCGGCGCGTTCCGCCGCGGTGCCGCGGTCGGTGATCTGCTCAACCTCTCGGTCGCCACCGAAGCGGCTCACTGCGAGGATCGTGCCACCATGCATTGCCCAAAGCAGCGCACACCCGTACATGAACCCGATCCCGAGCATGTGGAATGGGTTGTAGTACCAGTCGCCATAGGCCAGCGAGATACCGGACAGCCAATCCAGGTGCGGGAACCAACCCATCGGCACCGCCTCAGACCAGCTACCCATCAACAATGGCCGGGTAAAGCCGAGGTTTAGGAAGAACCAGATCGCCGTCGCGAAACCCCAAGCCAAGTGCGTGCCGGTACCCAGATCGCGCGCCCGCACATAGACCCGGACCCACCAGAACAGGATCGAGATCGTGAAGAAGAAGCCGGCGATCAGATACATCCCACCATCCCACAGAGGCGGGATATGCAGCCCGTAGTAGGGCGGCGGTGGCTCCAATGCCAGCCATGGGAAGAACTTGAAGAAGTGCACCGGGTTCCACGATACCGACGCCAACATGCCCAGGCCAACCAGGAAGAAGCCCAGGAAGCCCGCCATCAGGGACGCGATACCCCAGAAGCCCAGATAGATCGGCCCGATCTGGGCATCGCCCAGCTTACCAATCCAATAGGAGAACCAAGGGAACCCGCCCTTCCCAACACGGGGCAGGCGCCCCTTGGGTAGCGGTACGCCGGGGTAGACCGGATTACGTACCTGTACCCGGGTAAAGATGTTGTAATATTGAGGCATGATCGTCTCCTTAGGACCACCACGGGAACTTCAGCCACCAAATCCACCACTCGGGCCACGGCCGGGTCCAGAAGGTCCCCGTTGTCACGTCAAGCACCGCGCACCAGAAGCCGGCCCCCACGCCCAGGAACAGGCCGAGACGATGGATGCCCAATGCGCCGACCGAGTAGCCGAGAATGTCACGGAACACCGAGTTCTCGTGCTCCGCCCCTTTGACGACCTCACCCTTCCTCGGATTGGTCATCGACAGGATGAGGCCACCGTGCAGCATTAGAGCGAACATGCTGGCGTAGAAAAAGGTGATCGCCAGCATGTGGCCTGGATGGTAGTGATAGTTCAGCTGTTGGAAGCCGACATTGTTCGTCCAATCGATGTGTCCGAGGATGCCGTAGGTCATCCCATGGCCCCAGGAGCCGAGGAGGATCGGACGATAGACCGTGGCACACATGTAGGCGGTGACCGCGACCATGAAGGCGATCGGCACGTGATAGCCCATACCGAGCTTGCGGCAGATCTCCACCTCACGCAGCGCCCACGAGAAAAAGGCGCCGACGGCACAGATCGTGATCAGCTGCCAGACGAGCCCTTCCTTAAATGGCGGAATCTGCAGCAGACCATAGCTGATATGCGGCGGCGCGATGTTCACCTGGAACGGGTTTCCGGCGGGCCCCACCTCCGGCCAGCTGTACATCGCCCCGACGATGATCAGGAAGACCCCCGTGAAAATAAACAAAATTGCCGTTATGCCGAAAAAGCCGACATAGAACGGCCCCACCCAAAAGTCGAAGGCGTTACCCCCTACTAGGGTCCCCCCTCGCACTCGATACTTCTGTTCAAAACTGAGCATGGCCATTGTGAAATTCCTCTGCTGCGAAGGCCACCAAACTTAGCCGCCTCCTAATCCAGCGCTGCCGCATGCCGGCGGGTAGTGCACCCCGCTCCTTCGGTCTACCCCTTCACGGTCGCGGTGCGTCGCCCTTCGCACTCATTCACACAGGTATCGCGCGCAGGGCCGCTGCCGTATCGCCTACCGTGCTCTGGGCGGCGCCGCCTTTCGGAGACGCAACAAAACCCCTCACGTCGCCTAGTACGGAAGACCCGCCTGTGCGCGCTTGTAGGCCGCGGCCTCCTTAAACGGAACCGGCCGTCCGTCGGCATGCCAATTCAGATCGTCGGACTTGAGTAATAGGATGTGGATCAGCAGTCCCAGCACGATCAGGAACCAGGTCAAGGTCCAAAGCGTGCGCGCCGGATCCAGGATCTTCCAGATCTGCCACATTCCGTCTCTCATCCGCGCAAGATCGGCAGACAGGTCAGCCTGCGCCGTCTTCGTCATCGACTGAAAGTCGGCCTGAGTTATCGGCTGTTTCATCGATTGTTCTCCTTTACTGTTGTCAGATTAGCGTGACCGCCGTGCTCGACACGCCTCTATAAGCGCGCGCCGCACACGGGCAATCAGTGCCAGGGAAACCGGAGATGAGTGAGGATGTGCGCACCCACAACCAACGTGAACCAGCCATACATGCTCGGCATGAAAATGCTGTGAAACTCCTTCGCCTCTTCGTCCGACATGCCGGTTAGATTGTACTTCTCAGCCATGGATCTACCCTCCAAATTCGAAATTTGCCTTTCGGCAGTTACCGTATTCGTCCGCCTGCGGGCCTGATCGCGCCCAATCGATATCTCAAAGCCTTTCGAGCCGTCAGCGGCCTTTCGATCTCCCTCTGCTCAGCGACCTTCGCTTCCTCAACTTGCGTTGCGTCCCCACTCCAACGCGGGGTTGTACGCCATCGGAGCAATTGCGGAGCAGCTGCGCGCCGTCCGCCATTGCCTCTGAGGCCGGACTCTGAACGACCCGGCCGATCGCTGGCCGGCGGTTCAAAGCCTCACCAACCGTAAATAGGCAATTGCTGGCAGGGGTGAAGTCGACACGGAGATGGCCCCCACCCCGCCGCTTATGCAACGCGCATCAATGATCCGTCAGTAAGGAAGGCCTTGCTGGGCACGGTCATAGCCCGCTTTTGCCTTGAACGGAATCGGGCGACCATCTTCATGCCAATTCAAATCTTCTGTTGCGAGCAGTAAGAAGTGAATGAGCAGTCCCAGCGGGATCAGGAAAACGCAGATTGCGATCAAGACTTGGCGGGGATCTAGAATCTGCCAGAGTTTATACATGAGCTCTCTCCTAAACTAAAAGCAGGACGGTTCTGATCTCTTGAAGCTCTTCCGGTCCGTTACCAACCGCGAGCCGGTTACCGAGCTATTTAGTGCCAGGGGAACCGCAGGTGGGTCAGGATGTGCGCACCGACGACCAGCGTGAACCATCCGTACATGCTGGGCATGAAGATGCTGTGGAACTCCTTCGCCTCTTCGTCCGACATGCCGGTCAGGTTGTACTTCTCAGCCATGGTTATACCCTCCAGTTATCAATAGTCGGTCCCGCGGGCATTGCCACGCGACCTGGAGTGTCGTGACTACGCAGGATCACGACGGATTGTCTGCCCGGCATCCCGGGCGGAAATTCTCAGCGCCCTCTCCCCGGAGCTCCGGACCCGATGTTTCGAAGGCCGGGACGCCCGTGAGCCGCGTTTCCGGGCTTACGCCGCTCGGCCGCCGCGAAGCGCGTTACGCGCGTCTCGCACACGCGCGGCTGTCACCCTGTCCTCCCCGGCTCGCCGCGCCTCCCGCTCGGCGGCGTCTCGTAACCGCTTCGCTACCGAGATACGCACTAACACCGGATCGTCTTCCAACATCTTGTCCAGCGCCACCTTCGCATCGTCGTCCCAAGGCAGCTCTTGATGCAGCCTGGAAAGCGTTCGTTCTACAGCATCAAGCTCGGTCCCGAGCGGCAGCACATTGAAGAGCGCATCGAACAGTGCGTTGCACACCTCCTGCACCAAGTACGTCGCCCCCGAGTAACCCATAAAGGGCGTGCCGGTGTGGCGACGGATAATGGTCCCCGGAAACGACGCCGGTATGTATTGGGCCCGCCCCCCGATCTCCGCTAGGTACATCCTTTCGTTATAGCTTCCGAAGAGCACTAGCGGCGTCTTCTCTTGCACGGCCTTCCTGACCGCGACGTTATCGGGCTTCACACCGGGCCGGCGCCCGATGGCGAAATGGCACGGGAGCCCCAACTCCTCTTCCAGAAAGCGACGCACGCCACGCGCATAGGTTTCTGGCGCCACGATCCCGAAGCTCGCCGTCCCGAAGAAGTCCTGCGTCGTAGACCGCCACAGATCCCATAGGGGCTTAATGGTAGTATGCTTCTCCCTCTCAATGAATTGCTCTGCATCAAGCCCAAGCAGGTCACCGAGCTTACGGAGAAAACGCGTCGTGCTGAAAAGGCCGATTGGCGCCTGCAGGTAGGGTTTGCCCAACGCCTCACAGAGCGTCCGACCGAATTCGCGGTACATGCAGATATTCACATCGGCATCGGCCAGCCGCGGTAGATCGTCAAGGTGGCTCCCCAACGGGAACACCATGTTCACTTCAGCCCCGAGCCCTTCGACAAGCCGCTGGACCTCAGCCAGGTCCGACCAGGTGTTGAAATAGCCGTACACTGGTCCGACGATGTTCACCAGAGGCCTGGTCGAGGCAACCCCATTCCCAGTACCTATTCTTGAGCCCGCCTTCTTGCCCGCCTTCTTGCCGTACTCACTCCATAGCCAATACATGGCGCGGTCGGCGCTTTGCCACTGGTCTTCATCGATCGTCCGCGCCAGGAAACGTCTGATACCCGTACCCTCTGGGGTGACGCCTCCACCGATCATCTCGGCGATCGAGCCGGTCACAACCACCGTTGGCAGATCTGAGCGCAACGTACTATGGGCGCGCTTGAGCGCCTGCTCAGTCCCCAGCTGGCCAAGCTCCTCCTCGCCAAGCCCAGTGACCACAATCGGCAGCTCGTCGGGCGGCAGCGCGTCGGTGTAGTGCAGCACCGAGGTTACGGGCAGATCTTCGCACCCAACCGGTCCGTCGATTATGACTTGCAGGCCCTTGACCGCCGTGAATACATACACAGCGCCCCAGTAGCCACCCGCACGGTCAAGATCGAGAATCAGCATCGCCGGGCGCTCACTGTTCCGTACCAGCAGTGCCGGTCCGCAAGAAGCTGGCGTTCCCCACGGGATTGAAGGCGGACACTTTCGGCCCTCGCGTCTGCCAAACGCCCGCCATATCGCCGACACCCACGTCACTGAAGAAGGCGTTCATCGCTTCAAACCGCGAGCGACCCCCGATCGCGGTGTTGATGACGCGCGCGAGCGACCCAGCGCCCGCCACGCCCATAAGAGGCCTCGCCGAGATCAGGTTGGTAAAGTAAAGTCCGGGAATCGGCAGCCGCTTCGCCTTTGGATTTCCCGCGGGTGTCACGATGGCCAGGTCCGGGCGAAATTCCCGCATGGCCGCGACATCGTCCTCCAACGAGGCCCGATACTGAACGTGGACGCCCTTCTCGGTCAGCCATTCGCGATCAGCGTCGGACCAGCGCGTTCGCGGGCAGGCCGTGCCCACGTAGCGCAGATCAGCACCGCTCTCCACGAGCAGGCGCGCGACCAGCAGCTCAGAACCCTCATACCCAGACAGGGTGATCCGACCCTTGATCGGCGCCTCGGCCAAGGCCGCCCGGATGGCCGGCAAGAACCGATTCTGCGCCGCGGCCACCAGCTTCGGTGCGATCCCGCAGGCCTCGCCAATCGCCTTCAACCACGCCTCGGTCCCGTCGTGACCGACCGGCGCAGACCCGATGACTTGCCGGCCAGCCGTCTCAAGCTCGCGAACCGCCGAGGTATACTGTGGATGCACGGCGGCAGCGACCGCGCAGTCCAGTGCCGCGTACAGCTCGCGCCATTCACGCGTAGGCACCATGGGCCCCACGGCTAGCCCCAAAGGCTCGAGCATGCCGCCAATTCCGACCGGGTCCCCAGGGAACAGCTCACCCAGAAGCGTGACTGTCGGCTTCCTGCTCACGCCTTGCCGTGGCGCTTGTACCGGCCCATGCTCGGCCTCCTCGCGGGCATAGCGAAGCATCGCGCCGGCCAGGATGTCTTTGGCCTCGGCGTGCGTCGGGACACCAAAGCCCGGCACATCGATACCGATCACCCGCACGCCGTTGATCGCCTTGGGCAGAAGCCGCAACGGCACCCCAGACGCGGTAGGAACGCAGAGGTTCGTGACCACGACAACGTCGTAGAACTCGGGATCAGCGAGTTGCGTCACCGCCTCGCGAATGTCCTCAAAGAGCTTACCGCTCACGAGCGTCTCCGAGTCGAACGGCACGTAGCCGACCGTGCGCCGCGCCCCGTAGAAGTGCGACGTGAATGTCAACCCATAGACACAGCAGGCCGACCCCGCTAAGACCGTGGCCGTGCGCCGCATCCGCAAGCCCACGCGGAGCGATCCGAAGGCCGGGCACATACTCTGCGGCTGATCATGCGGGCCAGCAGGATAGTCGGCCGCATAGCGCTGCAGAACGCCGTGCTTGCCGGCGAACTCAGCAGCTCGGCGAAGCTCCGCCTTACCTCCGTGGCAGCCCTCCTCCGAACGCGCGTTGTCCGCCCCCTCGGGCACGCGTGAATCCTCCGCTGGGACCGATACCGCTGACCGCAACCGCCCGCCGACCGTCTCATCACGATCGGGCGTTTCGGGCGCAAGTTCGATCCGGGTCTTGGTCATCTGACTCACACTTCGCAGGCGATCAATCGTGGTCGTAGATCACTTCGAGTGACGGCTTGTCGCGCCGCGGCTTACCACACATGTCTTCGGGCGTAGCCGGCTCCAGCGGTACATCACGCCCGCCATCATCCCCCTTGAACAGCCCCAGCAATTCATCTTGACTCAGCGGTCGCGGCCGCACCGGTGCGGCGTCCGCCACGCGAGCCGCCAGATCGGCAAACAGCTCCCCCCATACCCCGCCGGGATAGCCGATGACCTGGTAGCTCGCGCTCTTGCGCCGAATGTCCTCGTCGGCACGGATCGTGGCGAGGACCGGTATGCCGGCACTCTCGGCGAAGGCCTTAGCCTCACCCGTGCCGTCATCCTTGTTGATGACAATTCCGGCCACACCGACGTTGCCGCCCAGCTTGTGAAAATACTCAACGGCCGAACAGACATTGTTGGCGACGTACAGGGACTGAAGGTCGTTCGACCCGACGACGATCACTTTGTGGCACATGTCGCGAGCGATCGGAAGTCCGAACCCACCGCAAACCACGTCGCCAAGGAAGTCGAGCAGTACGTAGTCAAAATCCCAGTCGTGGAACCCAAGCTTCTCCAGGAGCTCAAAACCGTGGATAATGCCGCGCCCCCCACAGCCGCGGCCGACATCGGGTCCACCCAGCTCCATTGCGAAGGCGCCGTCGCGTTTGAAGCAGACGTCGGTGACGGCAAGCTCCTCGCCTGCGAGCTTCTTCTTCGCCGCCGTGTCGAGAATCGTCGGACAGGCGCGTCCGCCGAATAGCAAGGTCGTCGTGTCGCTCTTAGGATCGCAGCCGATCAATAGGACCTTTTTGCCAAGCTGCGCCATCATGTACGACAGGTTAGCGAGCGTGAAGCTCTTGCCGATACCGCCCTTGCCGTAGATGGCGATGATCTCGGTCTGCTTGGTCGCCGCTCCAGAAACCATCTTTCGCTCGCCCCCCCGCGCACTGTGCCGCACGCGTTCGCCGATGCGTGGGTAAGCTATCCCAGATGCCAGATTGCCTCGCAGGACGCTCATGAGGCCGACCTCCAATCCAGGATCATCTTCAGACACGAGGGATCGCCGAAGGCCGTGCGGTAAGCGGTCTCTGCCTCAGCCGCCTCGTGCCGATGCGTAATCAGGCCATCGAGCGATAGTCTTCCGCTGTCGACCATGTCGCGCGCCGCAAGCAGGTCTGGCTGACGCCACTCCGCCGCGATCCGGATACGCGCCTCCCGCATGAAGGCAGGTGGAAAGGCAAACGACAACGGCTCGTCATAGAAGCCCGCCAGAACCACCTCGCCGCCAGGGGCCAATCGAGCGATCAGCCGATCTAGGAGTCCGGCATCACCGCTCACATCGTAGATGGCGCGATAGTCCAGCCGCGAATCACTCTCTGGATCGACGACGAGGTAGCCAACCGCTCCTTCCGCGCGTATCGGATTGCGCTCCCAAACCACTGGCGGCTCCGCACCCCGAGCGATCGCCACTCGGGCAATCAGGCGCCCCAGCACCCCATGCCCGACGATCAGGTCCGGACTGCGGGCGCCCTCCGCTGCCAGCGCGTGGTACGCCGTCGCCGCCAAGGCGAGCAAGATCCCTTGTTCTGCTAGCTCGTCCCGAATCGGCAACGCCCGCGCCCCGGGTACCACGACTCGGGACGCGGCGCCGCCAAACAGACCTCGCACATCGCCGAAACACCGCGCGCCCGGGACGAAGACCCGCTCGCCGACCTGGCGGCCAGAGCGGGGACCGGTCGCGGTGATACGACCGACGGACTCATAGCCCGGGACAAGGGGGTAGCCCATGCCGGGAAAGTGAGGCATGCGACCGGACCAGAGCAGCCGCTCTGTACCCGTGCTGATACCGCTCCAATCGATGTCGACTACGACATCCTCTTCGCCTGGCGGCGAGAGCTCGAGCTGATTGAGCGCCAAGCGCTCAGGCTGCTCAAGGACGACGGCAAGGGCGTTCATGTTCACTGCCAGGCTGCCATTCCGGACGTACGAGGGGGTTTTTGCGATGATTTTCACGCTGGTGTCAGTCTAGCCTGACTGGCCGGAATGTCAAGCGCGTTTTACACCTGTGATGTCACGGCCGCGCTACAACGAGTCGCGCAAGCATCGGCCGACGGCAATCGATGACCTGATGGCGGGTGAACCCAGCCTGCCGCAACAGAGCGACGATCTCCTCTGGAGTGCGTGAACGCCCGCGCCCCATCGCGAGAAGATAGAAACCGAAGTAGGCATCCCCGACCGGCTCAGCGCCGGGCGTGCCGGCCATTGCCTCGGCGACGAGCAAAACGCCATCATCGGGCAGCGCTTGCCGTGCCGCCTGAAAGATCCTTTGGGCGCCCTCATCCGTGTGATCATGTACGACGCGAATCAGTGAGATGATGTCTGCGCCGGACGGCAATGGCTCCGACAGCATATCCCCACCGAATGCGACGGCCCGATCGGCGAGACCGGCTTCGGCAAAGCGCGTCCGCGCCCGCTCCGCGACCACCGGCAGGTCGAACAACATTAGGCGCAGATCCGGCACCCGGGAAGCGGCCGACATCAGAAAGCCCCCTTCCCCTCCGCCGACATCCAGCAAGCAGCGATGCCGTCCGAAGGGGTAGGCGTCGAGAACATCGTCGGCGATTAAGGGTTGCGAGGCCGTCATCAGGCCGCTGTAGTCGGCGAGCCGCTCGGCGGCCATATCGTCTGGATTGGCACGCGCCGCGTAGGGCCAGTAGCGGGCCATCTCCGTGTCTTTCGCCTCGCCCCGCAATAAGGCGACCGGATCGTGCAGATCGGCATACAGGATGGCGTGGTGCTCGACCATGGCCCCGATACCCGGATTGCCGAGCAACGCGGCGCCGAGCTCGCCGAGCCCGAAGTCCCCCGTCGAGCGTCGCTCAGTGAGACGCAGTGCGGCCGCGGCCCGCAACAGACGCTCGGTCGCGTCACGGGACAGCAGCAGGCGCTCGGCAAGGTCCGAGACCGACCGGGGGCCATCGGCCAGATGATCGAGCACGCGTAGCCGGATGCAGGCAAACAGGACCTGCGAATAGACGAATCCAGCCACCAGGTCAAAGAGCTCGCGTGCGCGTCGGCGGGCGATCGAGCGGGTAAGGGGAAAGCCCGCCGCCCAACGCTGAAACCTGGGGCTGGCGACGAGCCGATCGCGGATCGTCAGGACGCGGTCATGCCAAGACATCTTGCCGCTCCAAACCGGTTCCGCGGCAATGCGCAGCGAACAATCTGCGACCAGCCGTGCCCATCATGCCACCCGCTGCTGCCAGACATCCGCCGGCACGATCCGCATCACCTCGGCGCGGATCAGCATACGCAGCGCTTCGTCACCCGGGCAGGAAGGGATAGCATCGACGGCATCGTCGACCAGTCGCTCGAGGCGCGCCATGGCACCGTCGAGACCGAGCTCCCGGGCCGCGCTCGGGCGGCCGTGTACCTCGTCCTGGCCCACCGGTTTGCCGAGATCGGCCTGGCTCGCGGCGATGTCGCGAATGTCGTCGGCCACCTGGTAGGCCTCGCCGAGGCGCTCTCCGAACGCACGCCATAAGGCCGGATCCGCTCCGGCAGCCGCCGCGCCGGCAGCCGTCGCCGCAGCAAACAGGGCGGCGGTCTTGGCCCGGTGGTAGTCCTGAAGCACGATACGCGGCTCACATTCCCAGGCCTGGCCGCCGATGATCCCCGAGGTCGTCCCGACAGATTGGCCGACGATCCGCAGAACCGGCGCCAGCCGCCCCGTGTTCCCAGCCGCACCATCCGCCAGGGTCTCGAAGGCCAAGACGATCAGGGCGTCGCCGGCCAGCACCGCCAGGCGCTCACCAAAAGCCTTATGGACTGACGGCTTGCCGCGCCGAATCGGAGCATCGTCAAAGCAGGGCAGATCGTCGTGCACGAGCGAGGCGCAATGCAGGAGCTCGATCGACGCCGCCATCGCGTCCGAGACGGCCGGAGCATCATCGCCGCAGGCCGACGCCACAGCCAGCGCAAGCCGCGGTCGGACTCGCGCACCGCCGGGGAAGACGGCGTAACGGATCGCCGCCGCTAGCCTCGGCGGACACAGGGGACCGGTGGCCTTGGCAGTAGCCCCGTGCAGGGCCTGCTCGATTCGCGTCATGGCTTCCATGACCGCCTCCCCAGCGCCATCAGCGCCTGTAAAAGGTAGTTGTCACACGAAATGTCACGTAAGATAGACAGTCGCTGGGGCCCAGTCAATGACAGCGAAGCGGGAGGTACCGAGTGTGAGCACCAAGCGGGCGGTTGTCATCGGAGCGGGTGTAGGCGGGCTGGTAACAGCCGTTGATCTCGCTCGGCAAGGCTTGGAAGTCACCGTCGTCGAAAAGGCGCAGACGCCAGGCGGCAGGATGCGGGAGATCCCCGTCGGCGATGCCCGAATCGACGGGGGCCCTACGATCCTGACCATGACCTGGGTGTTCGAGCAGCTCTTCGCCGACGCCGGCGCGGCGATGCGTGATTATCTAACGCTTGAGAAGGCCGAGATTCTAGCCCGACACGCGTGGAGCGAAACGGAGCGGCTCGATCTCTATGCGGACCTCGAACGATCGACCGAAGAGGTGATCAGGCTCGCCGGCCCGGAGGAGGGGCAGCGGTACCGCGAGTTCAGCGCCCACGCTAAGCGCGTCTTCGAGACACTAGAGGGCCCCTTTTTGCGCTCCTCCCGGCCGAATCCGCTGTCGCTCGTAACACGCGTCGGCTTGAGCCACCTCAATGATCTCATCCAGATCAAGCCCTACACCAGCATGTGGCGTCTGCTGCACAACTACTTTAAGGATCCGCGGCTTCACTCGTTGTTCGGCCGGTTCCCCACCTATGTCGGGGCCTCGCCATTGCAAGCACCGGCGACCTTTATCCTCATGGGGCAGGTCGAGCAAAATGGCATCTGGCTGGTCGATGGAGGCATGTACCAGATCGCCGCGGCGTTGGCCCGGCTCGCGACGGAGAACGGGGTCAGCTTCCGATACGGGGCTGAGGCGACGGAGATCCACGTCGAGCAGGGCCGGGCGGCGGCCGTCTCGCTGGCGAGCGGTGAACGACTGACTGCCGAAGCCATCGTTCTCAACGCCGACGTCGCCTCGCTGGCCGCTGGTCTGTTCGGCAATGCTGTTGCGGGGGCCGCCGCGCCCGTTCCTCTTGCTGAGCGCTCACTGGCCCTGATGGCCTGGACGCTCACAGCGCGCACCGACGGGTTCCCCCTCGTGCGCCACTCTTATTTCTATTCTGATGATTATGCGGCCGAGTTCCGCGACGTCTTTGAGCGTCACCGGCTGCCGGAAGGTCCCAGCGTCTATGTCTGCGCGCAGGACCGCAACGATCGCGACGGCCTGGGACCGGACGGCCCCGAGCGGCTGCTCTGCCTGACCTACGCCCCACCGACGGGCGATACCCACACCTTCGAGGCCGCGGAGATCGAGCAATGCGAGGAGCGTACCTTCTCCCATCTGGCCCGGCTTGGGCTGCACGTCCATCGCCAGCCCGAGACGACCGTCTTGACGACACCCGACAAGTTCCATCGAGCCTTCCCTGCGACGGGTGGGGCAGTCTATGGTCGTGCCGCCCACGGCTGGAGGTCGTCGTTCATACGCCCAACATCGCGGAGTCGCGTGCCGGGACTCTACCTGGCGGGCGGGACCACACACCCGGGGCCAGGGGTGCCGATGGCAGCCATCTCCGGGAGACTGGCGGCGGCAACCCTGATCAGGGACCTCGTTTCGACCAGCCGGTCCCGCGCTGCGGTTACGCTTGGTGGTACGTCGACGCCCTCAGTGACGACGGGCGACACGGCCTCACGCTGATTGCATTCATCGGCAGCGTCTTTTCTCCCTATTACGCCTGGGCGCGGCGGCGCGGGCACGGTGAGCCGGAGAATTTCTGCTCGTTGAACGTGGCACTTTATGGCGCCGCGGGCAAACGCTGGGCCCTAACGGAAAGGGGCCGGGCGGCCCTCGGGCGTACAGCCACGACCCTTACCCTCGGCCCCAGCGCCCTTGAATGGGACCGCGGGGTCCTCTGCGTCGACATCAACGAAGTGACGGCGCCCATCCCAAGCCGCCTCCGCGGCCGAGCCCGCCTGTTCCCCGACGCGCTCGTCGATTACCCAGTCGTACTCGACCGCCACGGCCGCCACCACTGGCGGCCGATCGCCCCGCGCGCCCGCATCGAGGTGGTCATGGAGCGGCCCTCTCTGCGCTGGACCGGAACCGCCTATTTCGACACGAACTCGGGGACTGAGCCACTCGAAGACGGCTTTGCGCGGTGGGATTGGGCCCGTTCCAGTCTTCGCGAAGGCGCCGCAGTGCTCTACGATGTCGTCCGCCGCGATGGTGAGCGCATGTCGCTCGCCCTGAGCGTCACCGCAGATGGCGCCGTTGAGTCCTTCCCACCGCCGCCAGCCGTGACCTTACCAACTACCTCGGTATGGCGAATCGCCCGCGCCACGCAGGCCGATCACGACCAACAGGCCAGCGTGATCGAGACACTGGAAGACACCCCGTTTTACGCGCGCTCCCTCGTCGGCACGCACCTGCTCGGCGAGCCGGTCACCGCCGTTCACGAGAGCCTATCTTTGGACCGCTTTCGGCAGGGCTGGGTCCAGGTCCTGCTGCCGTTCCGCATGCCGCGCATAGCCCGCTAGGCAACCGGCGATGGCTAAGAAATGACTGGCGATCTAGTGGGTCGCGCCGGCCCTGCTCGCCGGCGAGCGGCCCGACGGCGCCTCGGGCCTAACGATCATGGGGCGAGCCGACCCACCCCAGATGATGAAATGCCGCCTCGCCCCTGATCGTTCCCTCACCCCAACCCTCTCCCAGAGGGCGAGGGAGCGAAGGTGCTACGCGATTTTCATGGTAACGATCATGGGGCGAGCCACCCCAGACCATGAAATGTCGCCTCGCCCCTGATCGTTCCCTCACCCCAACCCTCTCCCAGAGGGCGAGGGGGCGAAGGTGCTACGCGATTTTCATGGTAACGATCATGGGGCGAGGCGAGCGACCCCGGATGAGGACATGTCGCCTCGCCCCTGTTCATTCCCTCGCCCCAAGCCTCTCCCAGAGGGCGAGGGAGCCAAGGTGCTTCGCAAGCTTGGTGTTACCGGTTTTGCGCCGACGGGGCAAGCGGCATCACCAGCGGCCTGCTACAGGAGATCACAACGGCTAGGCCGCATCAGCCGGTGGGCTGGAGTCTCGTCTGGAAGCCGGCTCTCTTGGCATTCCCATCCCACCTCCTTCCACGGCCATCAGCGAACCCTCGTGGCCGGAGCGCTCAGGCTACCGTAGCGGCGGCTAATTGTCCGCGAGCTGCGCGGCACGGCGTTGACGGCCCGGTCATTCCCGGTGCGTGTGCGATCGCGCTCCTCGAGCCTCTGGAAGAGGTCCAAGACCCAGGCCACCTGCTCATCGAGACCCCGCTGCGACGGCCTGAACATGGACCCAGGCAAACGGGCCGGGGCCTGAGCTGCCTCCACCGCCTCGACGAGATAGCGCGTCTCTTCCAGCGGCGGGATCTGCTCCCGCGCCCGTTCAGGGACAGCTGTCGCGACCAGGATCCGCGACAGCAGCGAGGCCTTGCGCGAGAAGGGCACCACGGCCCGCGACGAGACCGAATCAAGGCCTTGACGCTCCACTTCGCGCCCGATCTCAGCGTAAAGAAAGCGCGCCGCATGAATCCCGGCTCGGCAGCTTCGAGGAAGCTCCGAGATGCCGACACCCGAGCGATCGTACAGGACATCGGCCGCCTGCAATAGGCGCGCGACCGTCGCTGCGATCGCTTCATTGAACCGCGGCTCACGCAGCCATTCGTGCGGATCGAGACCGGCCTCGCGCAGCCACGACAACGGGAGGTAAATCCGCCCGGCGCGCGCGTCCTCCCCGACATCTCGCGCAATGTTCGTCAGCTGCATGGCGACACCGAGATCGCAGGCGCGGGCGATGACCTGGGGATCCCGCTCACCCATCAACAGGGTCATCATGACCCCAACGGTCCCAGCCACGCGCGCCGAGTAGGCGTAGACACCAGAGAGGTCCTCGTAGCGCCGCCCCTCGGCATCCCATTGGAATCCCTCGAGCAGCGCCTCGGGCAAGGCCCGCGGGATATCGTAGCAGCGCACCACGGCGGCGAAGGCGCGGTCCGCGGGCTCCGGCCGCGGGCGCCCGGCATAGATGCCGTCAAGGCGATCATGCAGGTCGGCCAACGCCTCATCGCGGCGGTCGCTCAGATCCACCGCATCGTCAGCACCGCGACAGAAAGCATAGAGCCCAACGGCCGCATCGCACACCGTGTGAGGCAACAGGTATGACGCCGCGTAGAAGGACCGTGAGCCATCGCGCAGGGTCGCCCGACACGCCGCAAGATCCTCTTGGGAGGCAAAAAAGGAATCAGGTTTGGAGTGTTGCTGCATCAGGCACCACCGTATCCAAGACGCGCGCCGATGAAAGGACACCCGGCAGACCGGCCCCCGGATGGGTACCGGCACCGACTAAGAACAGGCCCTCTACATCCTCGCTGCGGTTATGCGGTCGAAACCAGGCACTCTGCCAAAGTACCGGCTCGAGGCTAAAAGCGGCCCCGTTGATCGACAACAGCCGATCACGGAAATGCAGCGGCGTCATCAGCCGCGAGGTCACGATCTGATCCTCAAGGCCCGGCAGGATGGTCTCGCTCAGATGTGCAGAGATCGCGCGACGATACGGCTCAGCCTGCGCGCGCCAATCGACACCGCTGCCAAGATGCGGCACCGGCGAGAGGACGTAGAAGGTATCGCATCCCGGAGGCGCCAGGGTCGGATCGGTCGCCGTCGGCCGGTGGAGATAAAGGCTAAAGTCGGGGGCTAAGATCTTGTGCTTGAAAATGTCTTTGAGAAGCTCCCGGTAGCGGGGGCCGACGAGGATCGTGTGGTGGGGTACGTCTGGGTACTGTCGGCGCACACCAAAGTACCAGACGAACAGGCTCATGGAGTAGCGCGCTCGAGCCAGCCGCCGATCGCTCCAGCGCCGCCGCACCTGCGGCGGGATCAAACGACTGTAAGTCCAGGCCACGTCGGCGTTTGAGACCACGATATCGGCGCGGATCTCCTCACCGGAGGCCAGTCGCACCCCGGTGGCACGGCGGCCATCGAGAAGGATGGCTTGCACCTCCGCCCCGTAACGAATCTCCGAGCCTTGCCCCTCGATGAGGTCAACCAGGCCTGAAACGAGACGGCCGGTGCCACCCATCGCGAAGTGCACGCCCCAGCGACGCTCGAGGAACGCGATCAGACCGTAGATCGCCGTGACTGTAAACGGATTGCCGCCGACAAACAGGGGATGGAAGCTGAGCACAAAACGCAAACGATCGTCCCGGACATAGCGGGAGACGACGCTGTGGAGACTGCGGTGACCGCGAAGACGCAACAGATCCGGGGCAATCCTTGCCATATCGGTCCACGAGTTGAAGGGCACATGGCCGAGCCGCTCGAAGCCGATCTTAAAGGTATCTTCGCTGGCCGCCAGGAAACGCTCGTAGCCTGCCACGTCCCCTGGTGAGAATTGTGCTATCTCACGCCGCATCGCCTCGGGGTCGTCCGAGGTGTCGAAGATCGCCCCGTCTTCGAACCGGATGCGATAGAAGGGCGACATGCGCCGGAGCTCGACATCATCAGCGAAGCGGCGCCCACAAAGCGTCCAGAGCTCCTCGAAAAGGAAGGGCGCGGTGACTATGGTCGGCCCGGCATCGAAGGTGAAGCCATCCTGCCGGAACACGTAAGCCCGTCCGCCCGGCGCATCGAGCTTCTCGAGAACGGTGACCCCGTAGCCCCGGGCGGCCAGGCGCACCGCGGCGGCCAAGCCACCGAAGCCACTGCCGATCACGACGGCACGAGACGCCTTTCCGGCGCGTCTATCGGGGCCCACGTCTGTCACCGAAAGTGTCAACTTGCCATGTCTCGCTCAGGTGTCAAGAATGTTTGACATTATAGCACCTCGTCTACCCAACCGATCATTCTCGGCGAGAAAACCGACCGAGCCGTTGACGTCATCGATGGCCGAACGAGGCGTCATCGGGTGCATAGCGTGATATAGGGTCGCCACCTTCTGCTCGCACCCCCGGACGCGAGGCGCGACGTAATGCTGAAGTCCATTGCTTATCAATCGACTGTCGGCTAGCCCCCGCTAGCAGCCAACACCGCCTGCGAGAGGCTGCGAGCGTCGGCATAGGGCATAGGGAGATAGGCCGCGCCCATCTCCAGTGCCAATCGCTCAGCCTTGGCCTGGGGATGCGGAGAGGTATCGATGAACAGCGACGTCAGCTCCAACGAGCGCACGACGCGTGCCGAGGCCAAGGCCTCCTCTTCCGCGCGCGCCCGCCCGCCGGTGCCATCGCGCGCCACATTGGCCCGCCCGTCGGTCAGCACAATCATGATTGGCGTCCCACCGCGTCGGCGAACCCCGTCCGCCAACGCCGCGGCCGCGTCTAGGCCAGCGGCAAGCGGCGTGCCGCCCCCGCCCGGCAGCCCGGCCAGCGATCGTTTGGCGCGGACGAGCGACCGCGTCGGCGGCAGCAGCAGCTCGGCCTCGCGCCCGCGAAAGGCGATCAGCGCGACGCGATCGCGACGGACATAACAGTCGGCAAGCAAGAGCTCGACGCCGCCCTTGGCCTCCGCGAGACGATGTAGGGCCGAAGACCCCGATGCGTCTACGACGAAGATAGTCGTCGTTTCCGACCGCTGCTTGTATCGCGTGACGCGAAAATCCTCGGCGCGGACCTCGACGCGCGGACGCCCTTCGTGATTCGCTGCTGACTCGGCGCGTCGCAGGCGTTGCCAGGGCGCCGCGGCCCGCAGTGTCTCGACAACGTTCATGCGAGCACCGCCGCGCGGCTCACCGCGCCGAACGCCTGCCGGTCGGCCGCGCAGGGACCCCTGCCGGATTAGTCCGGCCTTACCGCTCGAGCGGACCCGAGTACGACCGCGTCCGGTGAGCGCCAGTTGGGCCAGGAGACCGGCCGGTATCGCCGCCTGAGCCGCTTCGAGGACGACATCCGTCAACGGCTGGTCCTCGACCGTCGCTTCGTCCCGCGAGTCCTCTTGATCGGCCTCTGTCTCATCCTCTGAGCTCGGAGGCGGCTCGCCGGGCGGCGGCTCGACGTTCGGCAGCATGGTCGCGCGCGGAGCCAAAACCAGTCGCGCCGCAACGGCCAAGTCTGC
Source organism: uncultured Chromatiaceae bacterium (assembly GCA_964583605.1). Taxonomy (GTDB): domain Bacteria; phylum Pseudomonadota; class Gammaproteobacteria; order Chromatiales; family Chromatiaceae; genus CAZOWL01. The sequence continues at coordinate 25,186 of CAZOWL010000056.1, forward strand.
TTCCTCTACTCTAGCCCGCCCGGCCAAGGCCGCCGCCGCGCGGGCCACGCGCAGTGCCAGCAGGGAAGGCCGCAACGATCCGATCCCAAGACCCAAGGCCGCGCCGCATAGGGCTTCATAAGCTTCTTCCGAGACTTGCACCTGCCCAAGGCCGTGCCTCGCCGTTATGACATCCTCGGCCTGATACAGAGAACCGATTGCCTCACGCGTCGAGATCGGGGTGATATCCAACGGGATCGCGAATCGATCCAATAGGCTACCCGGCAGCTGCTCGTCTTCGCCGACACCCTCATCGAGCGCCACGACGCCGAAGCGCGCGGGGCTTCGGAGCGTCAGACCGTCTCGCTCCAGCAGCACCTCACCAACGTCGAGGGCGGCGGCCAGCCGCGCCGCGGTCGTCGGCGCGACACGCTCCGCCATCGCAAGGAGAACAACGCCGCCGTCGGCCTCGACCAGCAATCCGCGCTCGGCCACTGGTCGCCCCGCCCGCAGAGTCGCGGCGAGGTCCAGGCCCCCTAGCAGACGGCCGTCCGTCACGTGCAAAGGGAGCCGGCGCACCGGGGTCGCGGGCGGCAACAGCTCGTGCAGTAGATCGAGCCAAGTCTCCCGCACCGGCCCAGCGAGGGCCCTGATTGCAACCCCAACGGTACCGATCGGATCGGTGGCGAACAACGCCGCCGCGAGCGTCGCATCATCCCAGGGCGACGGGCCCCGGGGTGGCTTTCCCGTCATGCGCCGAACAACTCCTCGACCGCGCGCTCGACGCGGGTGGTCGAGCCAGCATCATCCAGGGGATTGCGCCGAAGACGATGCCGCAGCGCCGGAGCGGCGATCCGCTGCAGGTGGGCATCGCCGACAATACCTTCGCCCTCGAGACTCGCGAGCGCGCGTGCGGCGCGGATTAGGGTTAGTTCTCCCCGCAGCCCATCCGTGCCGAGGGACATGCAAAGCTGAGCCGCCTTCTCCAGCACGGCATCGGGGACCGTCACATCGGCAAGATTGGCACGGGCCGAGTCGATCTGGCGCCGAATCTTGCTGTCCTTCCGCTTCCATTTGGCGACAAAGGCTTCGGGATCGCGCTCGTAGGCGTCACGACGACGCACGACATCCACGCGCGTCGGCAGGTCGGACGGCGTCTTGACCTCAACGGAGAGGCCAAACCGGTCGAGGAGCTGCGGGCGCAGCTCACCCTCCTCAGGGTTACCGCTACCGACCAGCACGAAGCGCGCCGGGTGACGCACGCTGAGTCCCTCGCGCTCAACGACATTCTCGCCCGACGCTGCAACGTCAAGGAGCGCGTCGACCAAGTGATCCTCGAGCAGATTCACTTCGTCGATGTAAAGGAAGCCACGATGTGCTCGGGCGAGCAGACCCGGTTCGAACGCCTTTTCACCGCGGGTCAGGGCGCTCTCCAAGTCGAGCGCCCCGATGACACGATCCTCCGTCGCACCTAACGGCAGATCAACGACTGGGACCGGCGTCAGTCGACTCTTCAAGGGCTGCGCCGCTCTGCTCGCACGGCATGCGTCACAGAGACCCGAGTCGGGCGCTTCCGGATCGCAGTTGTACGCGCAGTTCAAGACCACTCGCATCTTGGGCAGGAGCGCGGCTAGGGCGCGAATCGCCGTCGATTTCCCGGTCCCGCGGTCGCCGAAGACCAAGACGCCGCCAACAGAAGGGTCGACCGCCGCAATCAGGATCGAGATCTTCATCTCTTCCTGTCCCACGATTGCCGAGAAAGGGAATACTACCGCCATAGTCACATAGTCCCAGGTTACCGGATCAAGTTGCCGATCGCACCGCCTTACGGTCTTGTGCTGGCTCCTCCCTGCGATCTGCAGCGCCACCGTCAGACTCGCCGGCTGAAGCCACATCCTTGTTCGCCAAACGGCTCAAGCTCCTGTCAGCACCTTCACCCCGTCCCAACGCCCACTTCCACAGGGCCGCATCGGCAAGCGGCAGCACTAAGAACCAGTGTTCGAGGATCCCCAGAGCCAAGAGTGTCGCGATGAGGGTCAGGGCCACGGCCGCAAAGGGCTGCATCCCCGGTCCCAGCGCAGTCTCCAGTAGGAGGGCCGCGACCACAGTCGCCACGGTCACCGACACCGGAAAGAGCAGGTTGATTGGCTTCTTCTTGATGAAGCTCGTAAGCAGGCGTAGGTGCTCGGGAAGCCAGTCTTCGTTGAGATACGGCATGCCGAAAAAAAGATTGAGCTTCGCGCTCCACCGCATCCACCAGAGCACCATGAACGTCCAAGTGCCTACCTGGTTGGGCTCTCCCCACGTAAGCCAGACGATGAGCGCCGCCATGCCGATGACGGCCAGCTCGTGATAAAGGCTTGTCTGCACCGCAAGGCCGAAACGTTGCCAATTGGAATAGCCAACCGGGCAAGGAGCCTTATGGGGACCCGTCACCAGCCCCATGAAGTAGGTCATCTCAAGCCAGCCCCACACGAGAACAGCGCAGGTGAAGGCGAGATAGGCGTTTAGCAGATCAGTGCTCGCGCTCTGCGACGCGAGCGTACCTAAGGCCACAAGCAATAGCAGGCTTGCGCCTAAGAGAGTCCACCGAAAGGTCCGCCGTGGCAGGCGCCCGAGATAGAGCACAACGCCGGTACTAAGCCACCAGACGAATAGGGCGTAGAGTACCGCGACGGCGTGCTGAATCATTGCACGGGATCACTGAGATTCGGATCGGCGCCGAAGAGCCCGGTACCCGAGCATCCGCTCCAGATCAAAAGGCTGCGGGACAACCGGGGAAGTTGAGTCTGCCGCGTCAGCTTCGCGGCCCACCGGACAGACGCCGGCAGGCTAGTGATTGTACGACGACGACTCAATACTGCCCCGATGGCTCGTCCAGCAAGCGACGAAATGGCCGAACATTGCCGCTTCCGAACGCCTTGACCTCGTGAATTCGATTTCCTGTCTCCGGGTCCTCAAAGCTGACCCGACCGTCTGCCGCGAGCGTGATTCGGTAAGGTGCATCAACCGCTACGCCCTGTTTCTTTCGGTCACGGCCGTACATGTCGATGACAGAATCGAAGAATTTGTTTCGCCCAGGCGCGACCGTCTCAATGAACTCGCCGGTAATCGCATCGTAGACCTCGAGCGAGCGGTCATCAAGTGCGACAAAACGCACATCGCGACTGGCGATCAGCGGTACGTCGGCATCCTCCTCAAGCACCCCGCCGCCCGTCTCTGTAATCCGCTCGTTGGTCAGCATGATGTAGATACCCAGGGCGCAGATGCCGGCAACCAGAAGATAGAAGGCAAGTGGCGCACCCCGTCGCGCTGGTTTCTCTGTCACTAGCAATCTCTCCGCCTATTGCTTCGCGGCGTCAGCCGCCGGCTCGCCGTGATCCTGCTTCTTGGTCAGCATGTCGGGCGAAGCGCCCTCAGCCTCTGCCGCATCGTGGATCGCCTTGGCCAAAATATCGGCCACTTCGCGGACATTCGCGAGGCCGCGAAGCATCGGGTGGGCAGGGTTAAATCGCCAAGGTCGGGCGTGTGGCCACAAAGCAGCGTAAGAAATGCGCTCCTTACCGACCAACTTCAGTGGGATATCCCCGTTTCCAGCTCGGAAGAGTCTGATGTCCGCGGACTCGATGATCTTAAAAGGAATATTGACATGGATCGAGAACAGGACCCCGATCCGCATGAAGATCCGGCGTGTCGTAATCGTGTAGACCGTTGCCCAGCTGTTCAGCCATCCCAACCCAGCCAGAAATCCGACCGGGGCGATGCTGAGCAGGATCGCTGGCGAGGCCGCCTGGAACGCCTCCACGACGGGCATATCAGCTGCCATGGCCTCACTGAAGCGCCACGCGAAAAGGAAGGCGAAATAGATGGCCATCTTTCTCGCGTGAAAGACCCGAATGGCCAGCGCTACCCAGTCGGGAGAGCCTTGCCAGAGCACCTCCTCGCCGGGCGGCAGGCGCTGCGGTAGGCCGCGCACAGGCTCGATGTCATCGAGATGGCTAACTAACGAGAGAGTAAAGAGATTCGTCATATGTCTGGGGCTCTGGGAGACCGCGCGTGCGCGCGGTCTCAGAGTCGCTTAGATAAAGGCGGCTTCCGTACGCGAG
>CAZOWL010000057.1:0-28957 GCA_964583605.1 uncultured Chromatiaceae bacterium
TCGCATCAAGGGGCCAGCGGGTTAGGTCTTGCGGCGGGACTCCGTTGGGACTCCGGGTAGAGTCGAGAGCAGGCATCCCGCACCCGTAGATCCAGCCTATCTGTTTCCGTTGCCAAGTTGATTGTGCGCACCTGAAGGGTGACGGACGCGTCCGACGCAAGGACTTGTTTTTCTGGGCGTCCTTCGCGCCTTTGTGGTTCGAAATGCCGAATCAGGGATGAGGGTTTGACCGATGCGCCTGCGGGCCAAGCTACACGGGGTTGGCGCCCGTCACGGGCCAACACAGATCTGTTGCCGATGTCAGGGGGCCGCTAGCCGATGACCGCATGGCCCTCGCTCCAGCGGTGACCTCGCGGCAATTCAATCCGGCCAATAAGAAGCGTCGAGCATCTGCTCCTCGGAGAAGGGACAGGTCCGCGGAAAGGTCTCCTCGGGCAGGCCGGTCTCCAAGGCCGCGCGGCGGCGTGCCGCGGGGTAGCGGCGCGCTATGAGCTCCGCGATCTTCGGCCGCAGGCTCGGGCTGTCCTCCAAGAGTTCAGCGATCTCGTCGTGTGCGTTGGTGATCGACAGCCGCCAGCTCACACCGCGGAAGCTCGGCTGATGGCGTCACTTGAGCAGCTGGACGATCAACACCTTCAGCTGACTCGCCAATGCGTGCCTCTGGGCCTTTCCCATGTCTTCGAGCTCCTGGGCCAAGCCGTTGAGATCCACCTCGCTCAGCCGGCCAGCGCACAGACGCTCCGCGGTCTCCAGGGCCCACGCGTAGTAATCGCTGTTCTCGGTCGCTTGCACTGCTTCAACTCCAGGCATCAACTCGGTGGTGATGCCAGCCTGTCGGGTCGTGACGCGTCAGCCAGACTGAATAGCGCGGCTGACGGTCGAGTTGTGCGACCTAATACGGCCGCCGATCTCCCGCATACTGTAACGGCAGCTGCGGAACGCGTCGTCGACCGCTCGGTTCCTGTCGCGGTGGCGAGTCGATCCAGACGCGCGTTAGGCGGGCTTACACGGATCACCTGGCCCGAGTGCAAGCGATGCGCAGCCACCGATCGCGGGCTAGGCGATCGCCCGGCGGAAGGCGCGGACCGCGTCGTATTGGTCGGGCATCCGGGCGTGGGCGGCGAGCAATGGGATGTCGAGGTCGGGGAGCAGCGAGCTGGAGGGGCTTCGGCGATAGACGCCTTGGTCGAGGCAGTAGACCTCCAGCTCATCCTTGCGCCAGATCCACACCTCCGGGATGCCCAGCGCCTGGTAGAGGGGCAGCTTGCTGAGGGCGTCGCTGGTGACCACCACCTCGACGACCAGGTCCGGCAGCGGCTTGTCCGAGCCGATGCAGTAGGATTCGTCCGGCTCGCCGGCAGCACGCTCCGGCTTCTTCAGCGTGAATCCGCCGCGCCCGTAAAAACGCATGCCCCTGAGATCGAGATAGGTCTCGAGGAGATAGCTGATGAGCTGTTTGCGCTTCTCATGCTCTGCTCCAACCGGCGACACGATCTCCAGCCTCCCGTCCAGATAGGTCAGGCGCACCGAGCGGGTGTCCTGGAAACAGGCCGAAAGTTGCTCGAAGCGATCCCAGGAGATGCCCTCGAGGAGGATGCGCTGCTCCTCGTCTGCCGCTGGGGCAGCTTCGGTAGTCGGCGACTCGGTCACGGTCGTCATCGGACGTGCCTCGTGTTTGGCCGTAGGGAGAGGAAACAGGCACGGCAACTCATTACCGGCCCGTTCGCAAACCATAACACCCCGACAGGGCGTCGCAAAGGCGATCTGAACACCCGACGCGTGGGCGCCCGATGGGCTGATCTGTCATTCTAGCGTTGACCACTACCGGGGTGCGAACGGACCGCGGTTGTCTCTAAGTCGTTGACCGATTCCGCGCAGACCGTGACATGCACTGTTCGACCTGACGCCCGCTCCTTGACTGATCACACCGGAGCGCTGTGTCGTGCGGCCCGCCGCAGTTGCGCCTTGTCGCGCCCGGAGGAAACGCTAGGATGCGAGCACTGGTCCCTAGCCCGTCGCTTGCCTCGCAAACCCTCCTGGCCCGCGCGGGATTGAGAGCCACGTACCGGGAAAGCTCCAGCAGCTGCGCATCGTTCTGCACTAGGATCACCTTGTAGCGGCCTTGAAAGACGTGGCCGAGACGAGACTGCGCCTGGTTGCAGCGTTGCGTTTAGACGCCGTTGAGCTGGCGCATACCCTTGGAGAGATTGCCATCCGGCGTTTCGACCTCGAGGTGGTAGTGGTTACCCATCTGGCAGGAGGTGCGGACGACTCAGCTAACGATCATGGGGCGAGGCGAGCCACCCCAGATGATGAAAGGTCGCCTCGCCCCTGATCGTTCCCTCACCCCAACCCTCTCCCAGAGGGCGAGGGAGCCAACGTGCTTCGCGAATTTCATTGTAAAGCGGCCTTGAAAGAGATGGCCTACCAGCCCGTGGCCGCGATTGGTCGCCTGGGTGTGGATCCCGTTGAGTTGGCGCATCCCTTTGGAGGGGATGGGGGGCATCGGGTATCCCGACGACGACGTGATAGTGGTTCCTCCTCTGCCACCAGGCCTGGCAGCGCCAGTTGAAACGTCAGTCAACACACCTCGCGGAGCAGCGCCAGCCGATCCGCGCGGTCTCGCCATGGACCGAGGTGACCTCGATGCACGGATCAAGACTTGCCCCCCTCGCCCCACGCATCCAGCGAGCGCGCCGAAGGCACCGCGCCCCGCTGAGGCTTGGCGTGAGCGCCAGAATAGTCACGTATGGCAAATCAGCCATATTTTTGCTATCCTCATTTCGTGAACGAATCGAGCTTCGAATGGGATGAGGCGAAGAACACCGCCAATCAGCGGAAACACGGAGTTTCGTTCTACGTAGCCCAATATGCTTTTCTCGATCCGAAGCGCGTAATTGCCGAGGACTTGAGCCACAGCCAGAAAGAGAAGCGGTACTACTGCTTTGGGTCTAATCGTGAACGCACCGGCATTCTCACCGTTCGGTTCACATACCGTTCTGGCCATATCCGAATAATTGGCGCAGGATACTGGCGCAATGGTAAGAAAATATATGAGCAAGCGAATTCAATATAGCGAAGAGCCGATTGGCGAGATCAAGCTAGTGCAGGATTTTCTTCCGTCCCCAGAAGAGCTGGCGTTGAAGAATGAGCAAACAAAGGTCACTATCTCGTTGAGCTCTGAAAGTATTGCATTTTTCAAGGAAGCGGCAAAAAGACATCACACGCAATATCAAAAGATGATCCGGCAATTGCTCGACGAATACGTTGCGCAGCAGAAAAGGCGCTAACGATCAGGGGCGAGCCACCCCAGACCATGAAATGTCGCCTTCTTGGTACGTGATCACACGGAACGGGGCAGCCAGCCCTTTGTACGGACGACATAGAAGCTAGGGCTCCATCCGAGCACGCAAGGCGCGCAGCCCGGCCGTGATGCCATGCAGGGAGAGCGGAACGGTGAGTGTGCGGCGGTCGGCAAGCTGGTAGGAGACGTCGGCGCGGTTGCCGCGACGCAGGGCGTCCGCGAGCGGGTCTGAGACCTGCGTCAGGGCGAGGCAGCCCTCGGGGAGGCAGTGATGAAAAGGGATCGTCATGGGCTGACCGCCATCGATGACGATGGTAAGCCCAGGGGGGAGCAGGACGCCGAGGGGGACGCGGATGATCGCATCGAGGGTGCGGGGCTCGTCGCTGTAGTGAAGGGCCACGTGCAGCAGTGGCGTGGGATTATCCTCAAGCAGGACCCGCTGCTGGAGCACACACCCGGCCTGCTCTGGGCAGCGCAGTGCCCAGTCCGTGAAGCTTTGCGCGAGCTCTTCAGCCTGCGCGGACGCTGTTGCGGCAACCCATAGCGACGCCGCCAGCAGGACCCAGAGCCTGCGGATCACAGCCAGTTACCCACTAGGATGAAGGGCGCCCAGTGATAAGGCTCGCGCCATGGCAGCGTATGGAGCAACTCGAGTTGGGCCTCCTCCAAGACTCGCCCTTGCGACCCTGGGAATCGCGCAGGTTCTCCTGGAAAGGGCGCACCAGCACTCGGGTGGCGGCGTCGGCCACCGGACATGACGTGGTAGAGCGCGCCGGAGAACCCGAGCCGCAGGGGTCTCGCCATGGACCGAGGCGACCTCGATGCACGGCTAACGATCATGGGGCGAGCCGACCCACCCCGGACGATGAAATGTCGCCTCGCCCCTGATCGTTCCCTCACCCCAACCCTCTCCCAGAGGGCGAGGGAGCGAGCGTGCTGCGCGGATTTCATTGTAACAAAATGGTATCGGAGCACTTCCATGCATGCACGCGTGCATCCTTCGCTCTACGAGCAATTGGAGGCCCTGCCCGACGGATTGATCGGCGAGATCCTCGACGGCCAGCTCCACACTCAGCCCCGACCGACCGGTCCACATGCCTATGCCGCGTCCATGCTCGGCGCCGATTTGGCCCAGCCGTTCGACAAGGGACGCGGCGGACCGGGCGGCTGGTGGATCATCGACGAGCCGGAGCTGCACTTCCTGGTGGATGAGGAAGTCGATGTGCCGGACATAGCGGGCTGGCGGCGCGAGCGGATGCCGCTCCTCCCGGAGGGGCACCGCTTCACGGTGGCGCCGGACTGGGTCTGCGAGGTCCTGTCGGCGTCTACCGAGAGCAAGGACCGTGAGATCAAGATGCCCATCTACGCCCGCTTCGGCGTCGTCCACGCCTGGCTCGTGGATCCGCGCAAACGCACGCTCGAGACCTACGATCTGGTGGGCGGCGCTTGGCAGGAAACTGGCCGGTATAGTGGTGCGGACACCGTGCGTGCCGCCCCCTTCGATGCAATCGGCCTTGCCCTTGAAGATCTGTGGGCGCAGTGATTCTCCACCGCTGTCCCGAATGCCCCGCGCCAACCAGAGTGACACGGGTCTGACACCCCGCGATTCTTCGATGGGTTGTTCTCTATGAGCGCCGATTACCATTCAGACATCATCGCCTGGGCGGACAAGCAGGCCGCCCTCCTGCGGGCTGGGCGGCTCGACGAGTTGGATATCGAGCATCTCGCCGAGGAGATCGAAGACGTGGGCAAGAGCGAGCGCCGCGAGTTGGCGCGCAGGATGCCTTTGCTACTGGCGCACCTGCTCGAGTGGCAGTTTCAGCCGGGCCGGCGTGGCAGCAGCTGGCAGCGGACCATCAAGGAGCAGCGCCGTGCCATCGCCGGTCGCCTTGTGGAAACGCTTAATCTCCAAACATCCCTGTCGGATCTCGCCTGGATCGATGGGGTCTGGGCGGACGCGGTCGCCAAGGCCGCCGATGAGACGGGTCTGACCGACTTCCCGGACCACTGCCCATGGCCGATGGATGAGGTCCTGGCGAAAGAGTTTTTCCCTGGGTGAGTCGTCGACAGGCTCTGGCTCGCGGTTCGGACCCCCGGTCCCTGTCTCCCTGGTTCTCAAGGTCTCCGTTGCGAACCAATTGGGAACCACTTGGGAACCACGCGTACGCAGTCTGGGACACGTGGCACCCGGCAAGCGAAAGGGAATCTTGACCGTTTGAGGTCGCGTCGCCCATTTCAGACGCTGCTTGAGGATGGGATCGCGGGGCTTGGAAGCAGAGCTTCCGGGCCCCCGTTCCCAAGGGGACCTTGGGAACGGGGGACAAGGTAAGACATCCGGCAGGGGAAATGCTCTCCCCCTCGCGGCAATGCGCTACGGCGTCGGATTGCCCGCGTGCTCCCGAACGGCGAAGTAGCCCCCAAAAAGGGTCGTGTGTGCGACCCATGGGCGCTGTTTCGGCGTCGCCAGACCCAGTAGCGAGCTCGGCAGTAGAACCGACGGCCGGCGGCTCACAGCCAGTTGCCCACCAGGATGAAAGGCGCCCAGTAGTAGGGATGGCGCCACGCGGGCGCCTGGAGCAACGTGAGCTGGGCCGCCCGCAAGGCCTGTCCTTTGGACGCGCCGGGATCGCGCAGGTTTTCGTAGAAGCGGCGCATCAGGACCTGGGTCGCGGCGTCGTCGACCGGCCAGAGCGAGCCGATCGCCCCACGGGCACCGGATTGCAGCGCGATACCGGCAAGTCCCAATGGCGTGAGGTCGTCGCCCTCGGCGGTCTGACAGGCGCTCAAGACGAGCAGCTCGACGGGTGCTTGGCTCAGTTCCTTGGGTCTCAGCATCTCGGCGATGGTGCCCATATCGAGCCGCTTGTCATAGGTGAGGATGAAGTTCTCCTCCGGGTTACCGCCGAAGAATCCGTGGGAGGCGATATGAACGACCCGGAAAGACCCAGTCCCAAGCTCCGTGACGAAGCGATCCAGCCGAAAGCCCTCGTCCATCAGCGTCTCGGATGGCATCAGACCGGCGATGTCGCCGAACTCGGCCCGGACCCCGGGCAGTGACAGGGCCGCTACGGCATCTGGGGTGCCTGCAGCACCGGCCGCGCTTGTTGCGGGTGGAGGCACGGAGGCTGTGAACCCGCGCTGACCACCATCAGGGCTGCTAGCAACCACTGCGCCACGCCGGCTCGATCCGGTTCCATCCGTTTCCAGGCCGCGATACTGCCGGACCAACGCGTCGACCCACCACTCCGGCAGCTCCCCGACGACTGGGCCTGGACGGCTGAGCCCGGCCAGCAAGGCCGGCTGTCCCGAGCGCGGCAGCGCCTTGGGGTCGATGAGCGTGAGCCCTGGGAGCGTCACCAACGCGAACTGCTCGACGAGATAGGTGCCCCGATCGGAGAGGGCAGCGAAGGGGATGGTCCGCAGCACCCCGTCGGGGACGACCGCCAGGGTCGTCACCGAGTGGGCGGCGAGCGTGGGTGCGATCGGTGCGATCAGCCAATCGTAGAGCGCCTGCGATACATCCGAGACTGGTCGGTGATGGCTCAGCGCAGCGCGCAGCTGGGAGGCCGCGAGCGCCAACTCGGTGGCGTCTACGGGAGTCGTGAACCGGTACATCCGATCGCTGATCTGAGCCAGCAGCTCGAGGCGCTTCGGGAGGATCATCGGGTAGAGCACGGCCGTTGCGGGCGCCACTGTCTCGACGCCTCGACGGAGCGGCTGCAGACAGGCATCGCGCAGATAGTCACGCAGCTCGTCGAGCTTGATCTGCTCGACCCGGGCTTGCGCCTCCAGCAACAGGGACTGCTCCCGATCGCCGGCTGGGCTGTCCGCCGCCTGCTGCAAGAGCAGGTCGGCGAGCTCTAGGTACAGTGGTCCGAAGGTCTCGCGGAACGAGGAGGCGCCGGACGAATAGTCAACAGGGATGATCGGGCGAGCCCGCTCCAGGTGGTCGACGGCCCGCCGATAGGCGGCGATCGCGCGCTCGGTGTCGCCTCGCTCGCGATACAGGCGCCCGATACGCCCCTCCCAGAAGTGGAGCAATTCGTGTGCATCGGTCGGAGCGGCCTGGACCGCGTGCTCGGTGAGGGCAAGGGCGGTAGCCGCTTCGCCGCGCTCCTCACTCAAGCCCCCGAGCAGGCCGAGCGCTTCGGCATGCACCCTCGCGAGCCCGACGCGCTGGGCTGCGGACGCGGCCTCACGCAGGATTTCGACCCCTAACGCCCGTCCAGCCGCGCCGGCGCCCAATGCCTCGGTGCCGATCCCCAGCAGCAGCTCGGCGCGCTCGCCCGGCGCTGCGACCTCCCGCACAGCCGCCCGTGCCGCCTGCAGCTCGACCAGCGCAGCGGCACGTCCGCGCCCGGTCTCCAGATCCAAGTGTGCCAGATTGCGGTGGACGGCGGCGGCCAGTCCCTGGTCGCTGGCCTCCTGGGCCAGATCCAGTGCCCGCGCATAATGCGCACGTGCCTCGGCGGTCCGGCCGGTTCGGGCCAGCTCCACGGCCAGGCTGTTGGCCGCCGCGCCAGCCAGCAGCGGGCGGTCGAGACGTTCGGCCTGAGCCAGCGCCGCGCGCAGCAGCCGCTCTGCCGCCGGCCCTCGCTGCATCTGGGCATATAGCTCGCCCAGCGCATAGGAGGCGACGCCCTGCAACAGGTCGGCACCGCTGGCCTGCGCCTGTTCCAGAGCCAGGCGCAGGTCCGCCTCCGCTTCATCGCGGCGGCCCAGGCCTCGGTAAGTCTCGCCGCGCCGGATCAGCGCCTCGACACGCTCGTAGGCCGGTGTATCCGCACGTTCGATGGCCGCGCTCCAGCCGGCCAGGTCGGCGGCAAGGTCACCGGGCGAGCGCGCGGCATCCGCGACAGACAAGCCTGCGAGCACCAGCACCAGCCCGAGAACCAGCAGGAGGCGCCACTTTGGAGTCTCGCCGTACATCGCGAATGAGCGCTACAGCCGCGTCTCGAGCATGAAGTGGATGCCGTCGTCCTGCCAGTCGTAGGTGTCTTTTGGCAGGGGCTCAGACAGGGCATGAGCCAGGTAGAGCGCGGCGCGCAGCCGCTCGCCGATGCGCCAGCGTGCGCCAACGCCGACCGAGAACAGGTCTTCGCGCCGGTCGAATTCGCCGTGCGTCCAGGCGCTGCCGACATCGGTGAAGACGGCGAGCTGCAGCAGACCCTCCTTGCCGCCCCAGACGGCCCCACGCCAGAGCGGATAGCGCAGCTCCAGCGACCCCGCATAGCCCGCGTCGCCCACCAGCTCGTTCTCGCGATACCCTCGTACGGTATGCGCCCCACCGACCGCGTAGCGCTCGAGCGGCAGGAGACGGTCCGGCGTCAGCTGGACGGCGGCGCGCACGACCAGCTGCGTCTCCTGCCAGTCGAGATTGCGGACATACTGGGCCTGGCCGAGCCAGGCGAAGAACTGGCCGTCCGGAATGCCCGGACCATGGGTGGTGGCGTCCAGCGCGTCGATGCCGAGACTGAAGACCGAGCGCAGCGCGAGCGCAGTCGTGCTCGCACGGTCCAGGTACTCCTGGTAGAGACGCACCGCGGTCACTCGGCTCTCACCGCGCACCGCCCCGGGAGAGAAGGAGAAGCGCTCCCCGAGTAGGGTCGTGGTGTTGCGCGACCAGCCGAACTGGAGGCCCAGGTTGAAGACACGCCGCGGTGTGCGCCAGAGGGGGTGAGAGGCACCGATCTCGAAGCGCTCGGTATCGCTCTTGATGTCCAGGCCGCGCAGCGGCTCTTCGAGGAGTGAGGCGTTGGTCCAGTCATAGCGGGCGAAGACCCGGGTGTCTCGCGCGCTCACTGGCACGGACCAGCCAACAGAGCCCTCGTGGCCGCGATCGTGGAATCCGTCGCCGCCCTGAAGACCGAGTCCAGCATAGAATTCCAGCAGGTCACCGAGTCCGGTGAGATTGCGCAGCACTCCGCCCAGATAGAACAACTCCGCGCCTGTGCTCGGCGGATGATAGTTGTCCACGCGGGCATACAGGTCCCAGGGACGCGCGCGCACGACCTCCAGGTCGAGCATCGCGCTGCCCGGCGAGAGTCCCGGCAACAGGGTGCCGTCGAGGCGCTCGATCAAGGGGTCATCGAGCAGCAGCTGGAATCGCTGTTGCAGGAGCGATTGGTTGAGCGGCTCACCTGGGTCCGGCAGGATCCGGTCCTGGATATAGGCTGGGCGCAGCCCACCGTGGCCACTGATCCTGACCTCAGTGAGGTGCCCGGTGACGATCTGGAATGTCAGCACGCCCTCGGTGACGGTTTGCCCTGGCTTGACCAGCACGCCGCTGTTGAGGTAGCCGAGGTCGACGAAGTGTCTGGTCAGCTCGTAGCGCAGCTGCTCGAGGTCTGAGAGGGGCATCGAGCGGCCCAAATAGGGGCGCCAGACCTCATCGAGACCAGCCTGAGGCAGGCCCTCGCCACCCTCGAAGCGCACCTCGCGAAGCACGAACAAGGGCGCGTTAGACCCGCCGGGCCAGCTCCGGGGCCCAGACGTGCCGGGGGCCCCGATATCGGGTGCCGGCGCCTGGGGGGTGGGGGCGACCTCGGCAGGACTGGACCCCGGGGTACCCGACCCGGGCAGCGGGCGCGTCGGCGACAGGGATTCCAGACCCGGGACGGCACAGGAGCACGCCGCGCAGACCGCGAACAGCCCGAGGCGCATGCCGGCACGCGTAATCATCAGTATCCGCTCGATCGCCCCTTCAACGGCCGCCCGCCAGCAACCGATCGAGTCGCTCGCCGGCGAACGAGACTGTCGCAGGCGCTGCGGGACCGGGCGGGATGCCGGCAACCGACTGCTCGAGCAACGACGAACCGGCGAGCGGGCTGCCGGCCAGACAGCGGTTGTGCACCAGCGCGGCCGGATCCCCGATCGGCGTTGCAAGCTCGGCCAGGCCCTCGGTAACATCGAGCTGCGGCACGGTCGTCGAGATGTTCCCCTGAACGCCGGCCGGGGCGGCGGCCTGGATCACATTGAGCCCCAATCCGGGCCGGAAGCGGAGTCGGTCGTTGCCGCCAATCTGAACGAAACCGCGACTGAGCGACACCTCATTCGCCAGGATGGCGATATCCCCGCCCTCCGCGTCCTGCGCGGCCGTGTTGGCCTGGATGAAGCCACCGTTCATACCCAGGCGATGGGTACGGATAGCGATATCACCGCCATCGCCGGCCGCGCCCTGCACCGAGGTCGTGATCAGACTGTCGGTCAGCCAGAGCGAGTGGGCAGCAATGGCAATCGGCCCGCCGTCGGCATTCGTCGACTCGGTCGTGATACGGCTCAAGTCCGTCAGCGCGGTGTCGGCGGCGGCGATGTCGATCGCGCCGGCCGGGACGTTGCCGGTGCTCTCGGCGCCGATCGCTGCGCCGGAGGTCATCCGAAGCTCGGTGGCCTTGATGCGGATGCGGCTGTCCGGGACGGTGGCCAGGCGTTCTTCGGGCACCGTCTGGAGCGCAGCAATACTGATCTCGCCTCCATTCCTCAGGTCCAGCAAGCCCGCGGTGATATCGATGTTGCCAGCGAAGCCGGTGGCGCCGGATTCGGCGCGGCTCGCAAGCGTGGCGGCATCGATGTACAGGGAGCCGGCATCCAAGCGTATGTTGCCCCCACGTCCGCCAGCGCTGGTGCTCGTCGAGAGCTCCGCCCCGTTCAGGATGTCGACACGGCCACCTGCTGCCAGACGAATGGTCCCGGCGTCGCCCGTGGTCAAAGCGGACTTGCTGAAGACACCGGTTTCGCGCCGCAATGCGGGAAGCGTATCCGCTTCGCTGCCGTCCAGCGTGACGGTGTCGGCGCGAATATCGACCAGACCGCCGCCGCCCTCGGCGTAGGTGCTCGCCGAGATAACGCCGCCGGTACGGACCGTCAGCCGATCGGCGTGGACCGATAAGGTGCCAGGCAAGCCGCCGCTACCCAGTTCTGAGCTGATCTCCGCGCCCGATTCGATCAAGATGTCTGGGGCACTCAGCAGGATATTGCCCGAGATCCCTTGCCCCCTCTCGGTGCCGAAGCCCGCCGATGCGAAGATCTTGCTTGCTGTGAGCAGATCTGGGGAGATCCCGGCCACACGAATCTGCTCGCTGGCCTCGATATAGATATCCCCAGCGGCGCCCGTGCCCCCAGCGCCCGCAAGAATCCCACCACCATCCACAACCTCCAGTCTGCCGACGCGCAAGTCGATATCGCCGGAGGGTGCGCTCGAAAAAGACTCCGACAGGATCTGCCCGCCGTAGCCGATCCTCGCGATCTGCGCCTCGATATCGATTGCACCGGCCGCGCCGAGGTGAGTCGCGGGCGAGTGAGGACCCAGCTCGAGCGATGAGGTCGTGATGCCAGCGCTTGTAAGCCCTTCAGCGTCCTTGCCGGCGATCGCGAGTGTGCCAGTGAGCGCGATCCTGACGTCTCCACCCCTGCCGGGACCACGCCCAAAGGCGTTGATCGACGCACCATTGAGCAGGCTCAACGATTCGGCCGCTACCCTGACAGTCCCACCGTTCCCTCTGGCGGTGCTGATATCGATCAACGAGTCATGATCCAAGACGATGTTTCTCGCGGCGAGCCGAATGTCGCCCGACCGGCCCTGGTTGGCGACGAGCGCGGGATCGAATGGCGGCGATGAGAGCGGAGCGGTATTCCCGGCCCTCAAGCCCGCTCGTGATGAGCCTATCGTGCCCGTCGAGTCTAAGCGGACATCCGCGCGGGTTGTGATGTCGATGACGCCGGCATTTGCAGCGGTGTTCGACGTGACATCGAGGCTCGAGTCAACGAGGTTGAGCGAATCGGCCTCGATGTCGATGCGACCGGCATCGCCGAGCCTGCCCGCATCGCGGCGGTCGAGTGAATAGGCATAGGCGTTGATGCTCGCCCCGCCGGCGAGCGTGATGGCCCCACCGACGCGGATCTCTGTGCCCCCTGCCACACCGCTAGCATAGGTCGAGCTGTCCAGCCAAGATCCAGCCGTCATGTCGAAGGTGCCTGCGACATTGAGCGACAGATCTCCGGCCGCTTGCTCGCTCGAGGTCGAGGTGTCGATCTTGCCGTCATCCAGGGTCAGGTTCCCGCCCACTTCGAGGCTCACGGTACCTGCTGAGCCGGCGCCTTCGGGCCATGACCAGGACTCGATGCTGGCGCCGCTGCGCAGTGTCAGCGACTCGGCAACCTCGATGTGCACGTCCCCGGCCGCGCCTGCACCCATCGTCGGCGCAAAGATCCAGGAGCCGTCCGCCGAAAAGCTACGGACGGCGAAGTCGATATGACCGGAGTCCCCGCCCCCGGCGGTTCCGGCCTGAATGAGGGCGCCGTTGGCCAGCGTCAGGGCCGCATCCGGGGCCAAAACGATGATGTCTCCGCCCCGTATCCCGTCGGCGGAGAGCACCGTCGTCATCATTCCGCTGTGCACGGGACTGCCGGCGTTGATGTTGAACCCATCCGCGACCAGTGAACCGCCGACCTCCAGCCGCAGGTTGCCGCCGGTGCCCCCGCCTCCCTCATCGACGATCGAGCTGATCTGCCCGCCGCCGATAAGGGCGACCCGTTCCGCAGTGATGCGGATGTCGCCCGCGGTCCCGGTCGCGCCTTTGAGAACGCGGGTCCTCAGGCGCGAGAAGCCGTCCGCGGCGCTCCCGGCATCAATCGTCAAGCTGTCCGCGCTGACCTCAATATCGGCCCCGGATCCGGCTCCTGAGACGAGAGACCGCACATCGCTGTTGATGATCTCGATCTCCTTGGCGCGGAGCTGCATCGGCGCGGTCGTCGAGCCATGGCCGAGGTTGTCTGCAGAGACGGTGGAGCGCGCGATCCTCAGGTTTCCGGTCGCTTCAAGCTCGATGCTCGCAGGCCGGTCTTGCCCTGAGACGCCGGCATCGATCTCGCTGTCCGCGATGCTGATCGAATCCGCGTCGATCCGAATCGTGCCCGCCGAATCATTGTCTCCGGAATGCCGGGCGTTGAGCCAGGAGTAGTAAGACACGTCGACTGTCCCACCGGCCAGCGCGATCGACCTGGGTCCAGCGGCTCCGCGCGCATCGATCTCGGCTCCCCAACTGACTCCCACCTCCCCCTCGAGGGCGGCGCTGCTCGATCCGTCGGCGAAGGCAACCCGGCTCTCCGCGTCGGGCGCGCCGACGGCAATCACCCGGATATCCCCGCCGGCGCTGGAGATGCGCGCGAAGCTGAAGGTGCCCCAATCGATCGTGGCCTGAACGTTTCCCCCGACGAAGGATGCGGTCTCGCCGGCCTCGAATGCGAACTCACTGCCGCTGACCTTGATGTCCGCGGGGGCCTGTCGGGCGAGGAATCCAAAGGATTCAGGGGCGGCCAGGCTCAGCGTGCTGCCGGCGGTATCGGTTGCGCTGTAGTAGCCGTCCGGAAAGTTGACCCGGTCGGCGGTGCCGACATGGAAGGCGCCAGGGACATCGACCTTGGCATTGGGTCCAAAAACGACCCCGGCTGGGTTGATCATAAAGAAGCCGGCATGACCGATCTCGGATTTGAGCAGGCCGTCGATCGTCGAGGCCGAGCCTCCAGTGACCCGGCTGATGACATTGGCAATGTTCGGCGCGCCGGTAAAGGTAGCGCTCTCGCCCGTCGCGATGTTGAAGAGCCGGAAGCTGTGAAAGAGATTGTCACCGGCGCGCGTGCCCAGGCCTTCGTCGATGATCATGGCTCCGCTCAGGCCGCGGATGGGGCCGACCGTGCCGTCGGTGGCAATCTCAGCGACCGCCGGCCCCGTGCCGAGTAGGCAGGAACAGATCAGGAGGAGCTTGGATCCTATTGTCGAGCGCTTGGGCGCGGTGTGCCGAGAGAATCTCATTTTCGTCCTTACCAGGGCCTCCGATAGGGCGTGGCGGCTCAAGAAGGGCCAATGATCCCTACTCGACCGATCAGATGCTCCTCAAGTGATGGATCACGAACATCTCGCCGCAGCGACCGCCCGCATCTGAGCAATCGGATCCGGCACTCGCGGACAACCATCCGGGCGGGAGCTCATCAGTCCCGCACAGAGGACTTGGCGAGACGAAGGGCTGGATGCGCTCCGTGCCAGTGCTTGCATCGAGTACGTAATGCGCGCCGGGGGCAGGGAGGTCGACAAGCTGCCCGACGCGCACCCAGTTGGATCTGGTGCAATCGCGTAAGCCGAGCGCTCTGGACGCCCCGAGCAGCTCGGTGAATCGCCCTTGCGGGTCGCGATGCCAAAGGTAGACGTGAGCATCGCGGTCGGTCTCAATGCGGATGGCGAACTTCTCGCCCGGAGCCAATGCGCTCCCGTTCGGGAGTGGCCACCGCTGTCCCTCTGCACCGACCTTCAGGAACTGGATGGCGACGTCGTTCGCCGAGACCGGCGCCGGCCGGGTCTCGACGCTGAATCTCGCCGGTGCGCCGCACGGACGATCCGTTTCACATTCGATGATTCCGCGGCGCGGCCCAGGCTCCACTGAGACTGGAGCCGATGCGGGGTCAAGACGGAGTGATTGCTTGCTGACACAGCCGGCGAGGGCGATGACGAGCATCATCGCGACCATCTGGCAGTGAAGTCGGCCGGGCATGGCACATACCTCCTGATAGCTGTTGAGTCGGAGCCGTGTCGAATCGGGTCAGACGCAATCAAGTCGCCTATTCAGTGCCTAAATGCGACGGGATCACGGCAGATCGCGAATCGCTCGGCCCAGCGCCCGACTAGCTCTGTGAGCATGGCCCCGCCTGCTTCGGACGCAGCCGGTTCCGGCAACGGTCGGCGTGTCAGCAATCCGAAGAAGCGCTCCTCAGCGGATCGGCCGTCGATGTGATAGCTCCGACCGGCCGCGGGCAGGCGGATCGTTTCGCCCGAGCGCACCCGCCGTGGTGCCTGCTCCGACCACAGGTCCTCCAGCACCTGGTCAGTGGCATCCAGGTGAAAGGCGTAAAGCCAACCGTCCGCTACGGGCTCCAATACCAATCGAAACTGGTCCGAGCCAGCTAGACAGGTGCCCGTTTCGCAGGGCCGCCAGGGGCGGTAGCCGCCCTGATGCGCAACTCGGCACTCGGCACCCAGCGCCAGCGGCAAGGGTCGCCAGCAACGAGCCACCAAGTCGCGATCCGCCGACAGTTCGCCACAGTGGCTTGGCGTTGCCTGCATCCGGTAAAGCACGGCGCCGCCAAGCACACTAAGCCCTGCAATCACCAAGAGCACTACTATGAAATTCGCGAAGCACATTCGCTCCCTCGCCCTCTGGGAGAGGGTTGGGGTGAGGGAACGATCAGGGGCGAGGCGACCTTTCATCATCTGGGGTGGCTCGCCTCGGCCCATGATCGTTAGCCAGGCGTTCCCGAGCAGCGCTCGCGCTATCACCGCTCGATCCGGTTCCGAGATAGGCTCAGGCGGCCAGGCTGCGCCCATGTCCGCTAAAGCCGCAACACCTTCGCAGCGGGTACCTGCTGCGATCAGATCGGCCAGCAGTCGCTGCTCTGCTTCTGTCAGCTGATCCAGGTTGGCGCGCGGTAGAACCAGCAGCGGTGTGACGAGCGACTCTCTTGCGAGCGCCTGCTTGATGACCTCCAGCTTCTCGGCGATCCGACCGACTGGAGCGATCCGACCATCGCTCTGAACCTGACCGGTCGCGACGACCGGGCGGCCGTTGAGCCGCGGGAGGCAGCCACGGGTGATCTTGTCCGCGATCGCCAAGGCCAGCGTGTAGCTCGTACCAGAGACTTGATGGCGCTCGTTGAGCACGAGCTCCACCATGAGCGGCCCATCCGCTGCGCCTGGATGGCAGCCGCCGCACAGGCGTTCGGTACGAATCGTGCGCTCGATCTCTTCGTCCGCGCCCATCTTGTGGGCGACCGGACCGGTCAGGGTCATCCGGGCGTGTAAGCCGGCTCGTCCCCAGTCGATGACGCGCACCGTCCTTAAGCCCTGGTCGCAGTTGCCGGCCAGCGGGAAATGAACGGATGCCTGGCGAACACAGTCCTGCTCGGCTATATCGGCAGGATCTGCAGACGCACCCTGTGGACCCTTTCCCATAGCGGCTCGTCGTGGTCCCAGAAGCCCGAAATCATCCCGTCGACGTCCGGATGTCCAGATAGCCAAACCCATCCTTCACTGTCCACCAGCTGAAAACCGCTCGGGGTTGCAGCGACCAGAGCCGGCATGATCTGTAGTGCAATGTGCCATTCTCGACCATCTAGATCGACGGGGGTGAGCGCGATGCTGTAGCCCTCTCCAGCCAGGTGCAACGGGCCGACGGCGGGAGTCCTGTCGGCCGCGGCGAGCAGCTGAAGCGGGCGCGGCTCGATTGCCTGCGTCTGCCACGCGGCTAGCGCACGAGCGTGCTCGAGGTGGCGGAGCCAGGCGAGCCGATCGCGCGTCGCCGCCGAGCGGGCGAGAAGACGCCTCTCCTCCGAAGTCAATGGCTCAAGGCCGAATATCGCAGCACGGAGGCGCTCGTCGGTCAGCCCGGGCTCATCGTCATGGTCTTCCATGGCGATGGTCTCGAGGATCGCTTGAATCAGTCGGCCGTGCCCTGTGCTCAATCGTTACCTCAGGATTCCAGGTCGCGGCGTACCCAGGGCGCGATCTTGCGCACTCCGGCAGCCACGCGGTTGCGATGGGTCTGACGAGTATGGCCGTAGGTCTCTCGAAACGCACCGTCGGACATTGGTGGCACGCCCTCCCGATACTCGAGGATCAGCGCCGCACGCTCATCAGGTGTGAGACCGGCGGGGCTGCCCGGATCATCGATGTAATAGTCGATGGTCTCCTGCAGATCGGACGGCAGGTGGGCGACCAGCGCCGGGTCATTCTCCACATCCCCTATATTCAGGTGGGGCAGGAAGGCATAAAGATAGGCGAGGACGCCCTCGACCGAGGACACGTCATCGAGTCGATAACGCGCATTCGGCCGTTGTGACTCGGCGAGGATCGCGGCCGCAAGCTGCGCCGGGTCGTCGAGCCTGCGCAACGACCAGATGCGCTCGGGGCCGGAGAGTCCTATGGCCTGCCGTTCCCAGTCACTCTTGACCTGCTGCATCAGGTGGCGAATACGCGCCCAGTTGCGCAGCCGATGCTGTCCCGTGGGGCCATCGATCTCGAACTTGGCCTCGTAGAAGTAATGCGAAAGGGCCGTCCATAGGATCGCCCGGGCCCGGTCGTCGTCTCCCGACGTCCAGGCGGTGCAGATGTCCTCGTGACTGCGTTTCAGCTGCTGTGCCATCCGATGCGGGCTGTGGAATAGGCGCAAGACCTGCGACCAGGGCGAGTCCGCGCCGCACGGCCTGCCTGTTGGGCTGCGCAATGCGGCAAGGATACGCTGTTCCAGGTCCCGACCCACATGCCGATCGATCCAAATCTCGACAACCTGGGCCAGATCGGATGAGTCGCAGCCGGCCGGTTCGGGACAGATCGCCTCTAACAGTGCCCGGGCATGGGTCAGCATGCAGACACGGTGGAGCCTGCGCTTGTAATCGCACCAGTTCCCGCCCAGGAACTCGTAGACCTCGTCAGACATGTCGCACTTCGCTGTGGTCCGATGAAGATCTATTGGCGCCAGCGGCCCGGCGCCAAACCCGTTATGCTTTTTCCCTACGCGAGCCCTGTTATTTACGCAGAGTCTAGCCATCGATCGTTACAGTGCCTGTCGCGGATTTCGCGCTTACATTGACTTAGATCAAAAAGAACCTCGAGAGAATTGCGGACGATGTCACAGAAATTCTCTCTTCCGTCCTCCCTGTCGTTGCGCTACTCGTAGCGATCATGGGGCGAGGCGAGCCACCCCAGATCACGACGTGTCGCCTCGCCCCTGATCGTTGCGTCACCTCAGGCCTCTCTTAGAGCGCAAGGGAGCGAACGCGCTTCGCGAGCTTCACAGTACGAGCCGCGCCAGGGCACGTGAAGCTGGTCTAGGCCGCGACAAACCGCGCTTGGTATGCTGAGCGATGCCCGCTGGCGGAGACAGGCAGACAAAGCAGCCGCCAGCCCACACTGCGCACGATATGACATGAAACCGTCGGCACCCAACCGCTGGGCTTTAGCCATCTATCCCGTAGTTGCGATGGCGCTGTTCGCTGCCCCGTGCATCACGGCCCGCGCCTCCACCTGGCCTGCAGACCGACCCGCTGGCGGCTTCGCGATCGACCCCCAGGATCGGTTCTTGGCTAGGTCCTTCTACAATGTCGTCTACCGCGCCTCGGAAGGCACGCCGATCGAGTGGACGGGCGACGTCGGGACCTGCGCGCCGGGGACCACGTCGACCAGTTTCAAGGAGGCAGTTCGCGCGAGGGTCAACTACTTTCGGGCCATGGCTGGGGTGCCGGCATCCATCGCGCTACGGTCGGAATTCAATGTCGCGGCGCAGCAGGCGGCCCTGATCATGAGCGCCAACAACAGCATCAATCATCATCCACCGGATAGCTGGTCCTGCTGGACCGGGGTCGGCGCGGATGCCGCTGCCAGCTCGAACCTCTCGCTCGGACGCACGGGCTGGGACGCAGTCAACGGGCAGATGCGGGACAATGGGGCGAACAACGCCGCAGTCGGCCATCGTCGCTGGATCCTCTTTCCGCCGATCGCCGAGATGGGAACCGGCGACATTCCTTCTGGGAGTGCACAGAGCGCCACGAACGCCCTATGGATCAACGATGGCCGGCTGTTCGACCCGCGACCGCCGACGCGCGAGGAGTTCGTCGCCTGGCCGCCACCGGGCTATGTGCCCTATTCGATCGTCCCGGCACGCTGGTCGTTCTCCTATCCGGGGGCCGACTTCGGGGCCGCCACCGTTATCATGAGTCAAGCGGGCCTGCCGGTTGCCGTGACGCAGGAGACGGTCACGCCGCCACCCGGCTCGAGCAGCTTCATCGGCGACAATACCCTCGTTTGGGTGCCGGCCGGATTGGATGCCGACGCATCGAGCACCAACTGGCCTCGACCGACTGATGACATGGCCTACCAGGTCACGATCGAGGATGTCGTCATCGGCGGGCAACCCAGAAGCTTTCACTACACGGTCACCATCATCGACCCGTTACAGCGGGCCCCGGACGAGGCCCGCCCGCTGGTGTCAGGCCCGGCCCAGGCACAGACCCTGGCCTCGACGGCTTACGCGATTGCACCTGTGCCGCATGCCATCGGCTACGCGCTGCGCACGCTGGAACCGGAGGCCTACGTCGGCATCGAGGGCGCCGAAGACGGCTACTCCGGGATCCTCGACGGCACGGATCCGTCCTATCCGCTGATCTCCTCGGCCATCCACGCCAATGGCTCGCACGCCTTCCACCTGGCGCATACCAACGAGAGCCCACCCCCGGATCAAACCATTACCCTCGCCGAGCAATTTCTCATCGGCGCCGCGGCGTCACTGCGCTTCAAGACCCGGCTATCTTGGGCTACGTCCGACCAGATTGCGCTTGCCGAGGTGTCGGTCGATGACGGCAATACCTGGATTGATCTCTACAGACAGTCCGGCGCCGGCGGCCAGGGTGAGACCGGCTTCTCGCAACGAAGCGTCTCGCTCGCCGATTACGCGGATCAGGTCGTGATGGTTCGCTTCCGCTACGCAGTCCTGGCAGAGGGCAATTATTCATGGTATCCAACCACCGACGAGGGCGTCGTCGGCCTCTATGTGGATGACATCGAGCTGGTGGATGTCATGCGGGTCACCGACGACCACATCACAGACCTAGGCCTTGACACCTCCTTCGACTTCTCACCGGAGGCGCCAGGCCATTACGTACTGCAAGCCCGCGCGTCCCTATGGCAAGGCTATCCGCCGCTCGAATGGGGGCCAGCCACGCCCGTGACCGCCGTCGACTACGGCGACCTTGACACGGACGGCGATGGCGAGCCAAACCTCACGGACACGGATGACGATGATGACGGCCTGCCCGACAGCTGGGAAATCGGCTATGGCCTTGACCCGCTCGATGCGAGCGACGCCGCGCTCGATGGCGATCAGGACGGGCTGACCAACCGCGACGAGCATGAGGCCGGGACGGATCCGGGCAACGCCGACACCGACGGTGACCGCCACCCTGACGGCGCCGACGCCGATCCGCTCGACCGCATGAATCCGATCCCGCTCGAGGCGCTGCCGAGTTCAGGCGGTTGGCGGGCGATCCTGAGGGACCGCTAGCGCTCCGGAGCACGGCGTAGGGTCGAGTTCCCCTCTGAGAGTCAGCCCGGTTCGCGGCCCCCGGGCCAGCCTTTACGATGAAACTCGCGCAGCACGTTGGCTCCCTCGCCCTCCGGGAGAGGGTTGGGGTGAGGGAACGATCAGGGGCGAGGCGACACTTTATGGTCCGGGGTGGCTCGCCTCGCCCCATCATCGTTGGCGACGCGCGATCAGATATCTTCTGGTGCGCCCGGCCGCGGCTCGTCGCCCGACTTCTCGCTCGCGTGCACACCCTCGAAGACTTCATCGAAACCAAGTGCCAGGTCAAGCGAGGCGATGCGTATATCGCCCTGTTCGGCGCGGTAGTCGTGCAGGAGCCATTCATCCTCCGCTGTACGCCGGAAGCTCTCGATACGCCGTCCAGGGATGTCGACCAATAGGTATTCCTGCAGCGCAGGCAGGCGACGGTAGGCCGCGAACTTGTCGCCACGATCGAAAGCGGCGGTGGCCTCGGAGAGAACCTCAATGACCAGGGTTGGGTGCTCGATGTAAAGCTCGGCCACCTGGTCGCGCGGATCGCACGAAACCATGACATCGGGATAGAAAAATGCATTGTCCGCGGCGACACGCAGCTTGAGATCCGCGATGTAGGCTTGGCAGTGGCCGTCGCGCAGGCGCTGCTTCAAGGCGGCAAACAGGTTTCCGGCGACGACCACATGCTCGCGCCGCGCGCCGACCATAGCGAACACCTCGCCATCGACATATTCGTGCTTGCCGCGTTGCTCCGCCTCCCACGCGAGGTAAGCCTTGGGGTCAAAGCGCGATTCGGGAGCTGGCTGCGGCATCGGTTGGCTCCGTTAGGCGATTCGCGAGCTCGGTGAGCTGGGGCGAACGGATACTGTCTGAGCCATGGCGATCTGGACCGTCCCGGAGCATAAAAGCCGGTGCGATGAGCTCGCGAACCGCACCGTTCGCGCGCCGGCCGAACGCGGTGCGGTTTGTTCCTCAACGGCACCGCACAATGAGGGCTTTCACGGTAAACGGCATCGAGACATCCAGTCGAGCGGCGTCAAGTCCGAATTCAGCGGAGGATGGCACGCCACCCGCCGCGATTCGGCAAGCATGGCCAGCAGAAGTAATCGTCATCGCACACGTCACCGATCCCATCGCCGTCGCTGTCGGCCTGATCGGGATTGGGCTCGCACGGACAGTTGTCGTCGCGGTCGAACAGGCCATCTTCGTCAAAATCGACATCGTCCAATCGCACGAGCGAGGCGTCGACGCCGGCGGTGGTGCTGCCGCCAACTACTATGACATCATCGCCCTCCGAGATGCCGGAGGCGTCATCGTAGCATTCATAGCGATAGATGCCGGACCAGTCCTTGAAGCAGACGCTGTATGTCCCCGACGGCAGGCCCTCTATGGTGTACTGGTCGTAGTAAGAACTGCTGCTATAACTTGGTTGCACCCATCTCCCTTCGCCACCATCCCAGCGCCACGGTTCAACACCGGGCCAAGCGACCGGGTCGCCGGAGCAGGCTTCGGTGACGACGCCCGCGATACGACCGGCCAACGTCAGCTGGCCTGTGTGTAACGTGGTAGCGCCGGTTGTCACCAGCACGTCGTCGTAACATCTGTATAGATAATTGTTCTGAAAATGATCGTTCAAGCATACACTATAGGTGCCAGCTGGGACTTTCAAACTGTAGTGACCCGTTTCGTCCGTGATCACCGAGTCCCAGTACCAGTCGCCATACTGTCGACTGGCCTGAACGCTGATGCCACCAAGCTCATTGAAGGGCGGGGAACTGCCGGTCACAGTTCCCTCGATGCGGCCAGCCGGTGCGAGCTGAGCATCGATGCCGCCGATACTCTCGCCGACGCCGACCCAATGCCATTGCGCGCCCCACGGCTCAGCCACATCGTCGAAACACTCGTCCAGGTAGTACTCTCCATCGAAACAAACGACGTAGTGCCCCTCTGGCAGACTGCCCAGCTGGTACTCCCCGTTAGAGCCCGTCTCGGTGGAGATGAGCCGTTGATACCCCCAATCTGTCCAAGCGTAGGCTCCCACCGTGATCTCCTGCAGCGGCTCATTCAAGGCCCCACGGACCTCGCCGCTCAGATAACCAGCCGGGGTGCTCAGCTGCGGGTCCACGACCCCGTGGCTCGGCACGCCCTCTCGGCAGACGAGCGCATAATCCGGATGGGCAAAGCGCAGCCGGACCGCCCCATCCGACAGATCGGCAAAGCTGTACCCGCCATCCCCATCCGTTACTTGCTCCTCCGCCACCGGCTCCCATGCGCCACCGAAGGAGTAAGGTCCTGCGATTGTCTCGACCCATCGCTCCACCCAGACACGCGTCCCGGGCAGCGGAGTGCCAGCCGGCCCCGTGACGGTGCCCGACAGTGGCACGACCCCGAGTTCCGCGTCGACGTCGGTTTGAACCGCCCCCGGCGCCAGGGCCAGGTCGACTGCGGAGGAGACATAGGGGGCGTCGTCGTAGCACTCGGGCCGATAACGGCCCGTGTTGTCGTC
Organism: uncultured Chromatiaceae bacterium; assembly: GCA_964583605.1. Classification (GTDB taxonomy): domain Bacteria; phylum Pseudomonadota; class Gammaproteobacteria; order Chromatiales; family Chromatiaceae; genus CAZOWL01. The sequence continues at coordinate 22,922 of CAZOWL010000057.1, forward strand.
CTGGAAACAGACACGGTAGGTGCCGCCGGGAAGACCTGCAGCCTCATACTCGCCGGCGCTGTCCGTCCAAGTTGTACGCGCCGGCTCCCACGCGGTCGTGCCGGCGTTGTCCACCAGGACCTCGACGCGAATGCCTGAGAGAGGCGTGCCTTCGGGGGAGGTGACGCGACCTTCAATGCGAGCGTTGCCCGGGTCGAGGGGACTGAGTAGGGTCACCGCATCATCCCAAGCGCTCGTGCGGTAGACCTGATCGGTGATCGGCAGCGCCTGACCATCACCTGCCAGTCCGCCGATCCCGCCCTCGCCGTCGCGATACCCCAGAACCGGCACCAGGGCGCCGCTGACAGCATCGCGATCGAACCGGACGAGCGTATCGGTTCCGGTCGCGAAGGCCGTGAGACCATCGGCAGTGATCGCGAGTGACCGCGCCCCATCGAGTCCCTCCGCGCCCGGGTCATCGTTCGACCAGTCCTCGATAAAACTGAGCTCGCCCGTCGCTGAGTCGCGTGCCCAGACGCTGACCGAGTCCGACCACGGACTGGTGATGTAGGCATAAGCACCGTCGTCACTCAGGCTGAGCCAGTGGGGCTCTACCAGGCCTTCAGTGCCAGGCTGGCCATCTGTCAGCGCGGACGCCCACGTCAGCGCACCAGTTGTCGTATTGCGCTGGAATACCACGACCGCATCGGACCACTCGCTGACCGCGTATAGGTGTGAGCCATCGGGAGATACGGCCAGGGCCCGGGGGCCGGCTAGGGCACTCACCCCAGCGACGCCTTGGGACTCACGCTCAAGGAAGGTCAGTGCGCCTGTCGCCGTGTCTCGGGCAAAGACCTCGACCGCATCGTCCCAGAAGACGGCCGCGTAGACCTGGGTGCCGTCCGGGCTGACCGCGATCCCGCTCACACCGTTCAACGGATGCATGTGAAGGAAAGTAAGCGACCCGGAGCTCGGGTCGCGCGCGAGCACGAGCAGGCCGCGTGCGGTGCCGGCGTAGACGCTGCTCCCATCCGGCGCCATCGTCAAACATATCCCCGAGAAGAGCCCGGAGACCCCACCGATTCCGTCTTCAAGCGCCTCCTCGACGGAGAGGAGCCCCGTAGAGGGATCACGGCGCAGATGCACGAGTGCGTCCTGCGCGATGACATACAGATCGCCCTTTTCGGGACTGGATACGACGGCCTGAGGTGCGGATAGCGCCTCATCGGTCAGCGCGGTCAGCACGCCTAGGCCTGTGTCTGCGTTGACGGCCTGAGCGCCGAAACAAGATGCCAGCAAAAAACAGACAAGAGGCCAAGAGAAATGGGCCTCGCCTGGCCGCGCCGACGGCCGCCGCTTCAACTCCACCATGGAGCGCGATGAGACGCGGTTCCGCATTGCAGTCACCTTGTTAATTCGAGCAAGCCAGGTCGACAGGTGAAAGGACGAAAACCGATCCATTATCCCTTGCTTGCGCGAAGTCGGAGCGATAGTCGGGAGAGCGCTCTAGGATTCCTTGCGAACGACGACTTGTTGCGATGGAGTCAAGTTTGTCCACGCTTCGCCGATCCGAGGCGAAGCTTTGTTAGTTGTGGATCAGTCAATGATCGCCGACGGATGAGAACTCACTGCGCAATGATCTGCGCCTGAAGCTCACAAGTCTGGGTCCCAACCCCCTCGATACTGGCCTTGGCCCGAAGCATCGCTGATCCTGGCGGGAAATCACTGGAAATCTCGATGGTCCGGAGCTCAGAACGATAGCCGGGATCCAGTAGCCCCGGTTCTTCGTCGGCCTCGGGAGGCAGTAAGTCTTCGTTTGGAAAGCTCAGCCTCAGCTCATCGAGCGTGAACGGAACAGCAATCCCGCCGACACTCAGCCGACTGCTGAGCTTGATGACGACTTCCCTATCCCCCGCCTCGCGCGGGATCTCGACTACATAGCTAACTGCCATGGTCTCGCCCGGCGCAAAAGAAGTGCGCTCGAGCATCGTAACCGGATCGAGCAGCTGGCAAGACAGAGAGAAGCCCGACGCGGGCGCCGTCACGGGTAGGATGAAGAAGACGACGAAAAACGCGAGGTGAACGAGGCCCGTTCTTGCTCTAAACACTGAAACCGTCCTCTCGATTATGACCATTCGTTGCGAGCCGGCAGAGCACGGAAACTTCACTAGCTCTGGGGCGGGCAGAGGCCCGTATACACAATCAACTGCCGTCAGCCGATTTTCGTCGCGGCGGACGGGATACCCCAACGCCCACCGAACGTCGTGATCGCCAAATCGGGATTGTCCGAATGGTCGAAGGGTATTAAATATCCCTTATAGATCGAAGAGTAATTTGACGAGGCAATCCAAAATCCCGTGGCTTTGGCGCGCAGGGATCGCTTCGACTGGCACCTCCCTCGGATCGGCCGCGATCGCAAGCGCTGATCTCCAGCGGATTTCAGGGCACGCCGGCGCCGGCCCCGCTATGTGCCGCGGGCGCCCCAAACAGGCCCTCGAGCTTTCCCGCCACAGTTTCGACCTGGCTGTTTAGGTGCAGAATGACGCCGGCGGTGACAGCGAGCGACTGCCGCTGTTCGGCCATCGTCGGGCGGCTGATGTCGTGGCACAGCCGTTCGAGCTTGTACCAGGCATCCGCGCGCGGGAACGCCGGCACGCAGCGAGAACGCGCGACCTTGGCCGACCCCATGACGGAACGGCGCCTCACACGCCGTCAGCGCCTGGAGCGCAAAGACCATGCGGCCCCGACGTATTCCGACCGCAACGCGAGTAGGTAATCGCCGTCACCGGGAGCTTTCCGAACGGCGCGGGCTGACCGCTTCGGGAAGGCCAAGACGGGCGCGAGCCATTTCGCTCGCGCTCAGCCCTGGGAGGCCGACGCGCCGAGCTCCCCCGTCTGAGCAAGTCGCCACAGCTCGTCGGCGAGCTGGACCACTGCCGCCGCAACCGGCGCGGTGAGGCCCTCACCCGCGTCGAAGCAGCCGCCTTCGATGGCGTACAGCTGTAAGCTCTCGGGCAGAGTGCCGAGCGCCCTGGCCAGCTCCACGGCCTCGGCGACGCCGAATCGGTGGGTGCTGTAGTAGAGAAAATCCCTCGGAACCGGCTGAGCCCGGACATCGATGCGATGGATGGTGCCCGGTGTGGCGCCTGAGCGCGCTGCATCGACGATCAGGATGCGCCGGGGTCTGTCCCAATCCTGCATCAGCTCCGTCCCTTCACCCCAATAATCCCGGACGGGTAGGCCGAGACCGCTGGCCCGCAAACGATCCGCGACGATGAGGGCCGCGCCGTCGTCGCGGCGCAGTCGGTTGCCGATGCATTGGATCAGCACGGCGCCGCCATCAGACACGCTCGACGGTGAGCTTGAGAAAGTGGGTCGCGCAGGAGATGCACGGGTCATAGTTGCGGATCGCCTGCTCGCAGAGCCACTGCAGCCGCTCATCCGGCAGAGACATATGCCGTTCGACGACACCCCAGAGGTCGCGCTCGATCTGGCGCTGGTTCTGCGCCGTGGGCGGGACGATGCGCGCCGTGCGGACGCGGCCGTGCTCGTCCAGATCGTAGCGGTGATAACAGATCCCGCGCGGCGCCTCGGTGCAGCCGGTCCCGCGAGCGGAGCGAGGGGCGACCATCATGGCAGGCGTCTCCGGCTCCTGGTAGCCCTGCACGAGGCGCAGGGACTCCTCGAAGGCATAGACCGTCTCGACCATCCGCACCTGGATGGACCGGAACGGGTTCGTGACGACGGGGCCCAGGCCGATCTCGGCGGCGAGGGTGCGTGCCCGGGTGCTCAGCTGGTCCTGATTATTGTTGTAGCGGGCGACCGGACCGACGAGGTACGGTCGATCCGAGCCCTTGCGCAGGCCGTGCAGCGCATTGGAGTGGGCGATGTGCTCCTCGTCGAAATGGTCTTCGAGCTCGCTGACCGGGATGTCCAGCCCGTCGCTGCTGACGATCCGGCCCTCATGGATCGCATACTCGTCCGGATGGCGGAGCGAGACACTGAGATAATCGTCCGCGAAATCGGGAAAGTCCAGATCACCGGTGAAGCGGGTCAGCTCGACGGCCATCTCCAGGCCCCGCTCGAGATTGGGCACGAGCGCTTCGATCGCCGCACGGCGCGGCAGACCGTAAAATCCTCCGACGCGGAAGTTGACCGGATGCACGGCCCGTCCGCCGATCACCTCCAGGATCTCGTTGCCGAGCTTCTTCAGCTCCAGCGCCTTCTTGACCACCTTTGGGTGATCCTTCGACAGCTGGATCGAGTCCTCGTAGCCGAGGAAGTCCGGCGCATGGAGCAGAAAGACGTGCAGCACATGGCTCTCGATCCACTCCCCGCAATAGGCCAAGCGGCGCAGGTCGCGCAGGGGCCCCGTGACACTCACGCCGGCGGCCTCCTCCATCGCCTGGCAGGCGCTGAAGATATATATAGGCCATCGGGCAGATCCCGCAGATGCGCGCCGTGATATCCGGGGCATCGCTGAAGTCGCGCCCCTGCAACAGGGCCTCGAAGAACCTCGGGGGCTCGTAGATGCGAAGGCACATTGGGCCGGCGGCCGTTCAGCGTCGCATTGATCACCTCGAGCAGCTGATACTTGTTGATCGGACAGCCGTGCAGCTCGAAATCCACCCGCACGTGGTCGAGCACCGGGATCGAGGTGGCCAAGCTCTCGATGTAATCGGGATGCGCGTAGACGGCATGGATGAGCTCGTCGAGCGGTCGCAGGTTCTTCAGTGCCTGGATACCGCCGGTGGTCGCACAGGCGCCGATCGTGATCAGCTTGCGCGATTGCGCGCGCACGCGGCGGATGCGCTCGGCCTCGTCGGGTGTGGTGATCGAGCCCTCGACCAATGAGATATCGTAGGGACCCGCGATCTCGGCGCGGCTGGCCTCGAGGAAATAGGCGATCTCGACGGAGTCGGCCACCGCCAACAGCTCATCCTCGCAGCCGAGCAGGCTAAGCTGGCAGCCGTCGCACGAGGAGAACTTCCAGACCGCGAGCTTGGGTCGCGTCGTCGCCATGGCTAGATCTCCCGGATGTTGAAGCGCGCGGCGATGGTGTCGAAGCGGAACACCGGACCGTCCTTACAGACGAAGGACGCGCCCATCTGGCAATGGCCGCACAGCCCCACGGCGCATTTCATGTTTCGCTCCAGCGAGACGTAGATCTGCCGCTCGCTAACGCCCTGGTCGTGCAGGGCCAGCACCGCGTAGCGCATCATGATCTCCGGCCCACACAGGCAGGCAACCGTGTCCGGCGGAGAAAAGCCTTTGGCTGACAGCAGCTTGGCGACCACCCCGACACGGCCAAGCCAGTCTGGACCGGCCCGATCCACCGTCACCTCCTCGGTCAGGTCGAAGCGGCCCCGCCACTGCTCGAGCTCATCGCGGTAGAGGATGTCATCCGGCGTGCGGGCTCCGTAGAAGATGCACACGGCACCGTAGCGGCTGCGATTGGCCAGCACCTGATAGATCAGTGGGCGCAAAGGCGCCAGCCCGATGCCGCCGGCAAGAATCACCAAATCCGCACCTTCGGCGACGGCCGTCGGCCGTCGGCCAGCTGGTGCCGAAGGGCCCACGGATCCCAAGCATGGTGCCGAGCGACAGGCGCTGGAGGGCGTTGGTGACACTCCCGACGGCGCGGATCGTGTGCAGGAGTCGCGAGGGCCGGGCCGGATCACCGCTCATGCTGATCGGCACCTCGCCGACGCCGAACTGATAGAGCATATTGAACTGGCCGGGGGAAAGTCGTAGCCGTTCGGCCGATCCACCGGGCTCAAGCCGAGCGTGAAGACACCGATCCGATAGGGCGGCACCAGCCAGGACCAGCCAATCACATCCCCGCCACCCAGCGTCTCCAGCACGAGCGGGGCCCGGCCCGGCGCGTCCACCTCCAGGGCGACTGAGCCATGCCGCACGAGAAAGAAGACGTCGGCCGGGTCACCTTCCCGCAAGAGGTGCTCGCCATCGTGGAACACTCGATTGGCGGCGCAGCCGGCGATCCGTGCACGGGACATCCGGGGTCTCGCGCCCGCGCTTGGCCAGATCCATGATGCG
>CAZOWL010000058.1:0-28319 GCA_964583605.1 uncultured Chromatiaceae bacterium
CCTGATCGTCCCCTCACCCCAACCCTCTCCCAGAGGGCGAGGGGGCGAACGTGCTTCGCGAAACTCGTCGTAAGGGGGGGCCGCATCGCTGGTGCCACGCTCGTTGGCGGCTCGCGAGACATGGCTAACGGCGCTCTTTGATCTCGATACCCAGCGAGCGCAGCTTCCGGTACAGATGGGTCCGCTCCATGCCCGCCTCTTTCGCCATCTTGCTGACGTTCGCGGAATGCTTCTCGAGCTGGTACTCGAGATAGGCCTTTTCGAACAGCTCGCGGGCATCGCGTAGCGGCTGATCGAAGGAGACCAGACCCTCGAGCGGCTGAGTCTGGACCGGTGGCGGGGCGCCCAGCGCCGTCTCGACCTCGTTCTGCGTGATCTCATCGCCGGCGCCGAGGATCAGCACGCGCTGGACGAGATTCTTCAGCTCGCGCACGTTGCCGGGCCAGGGGTAGTTGCGGAGGAAATTCTGAGCGCTGACACTGAAGCGTCGATAGGGTAGCTTCTCGTGCGTGGCGAAATAGTCGACGTAGAAACTGAGCAGCTCGGGGACGTCTTCGTTGTGCTCGCGCAGCGGGGGGACATGCAGCGGGACAACGTTCAGGTGATAGAAGAGGTCTTCACGGAACCGCCCGGCACGGACGTCTTCCTCCAGATTGCACTGGGTGATCGCCACGATCCGCACCTCGACGCGCACCGGCTCAGCGCCACCTACGCGCAGGAAGGAACCGGTATCCAACGCACCGAGCAGCTGACCCTGGGCCTCCAGCTCCATATCGGCCACCTCGTCGAGCAGGAGGGTACCACCGGCCGCTTGCTCCAGGCTGCCGTAGTGGATATGGCCGTCGCTCTCGCTGCCGAACAGCTCGCAGGCGGCGTTGCCCCGGGTCAGACCGGATACGCTGAGATCCACGAACGGTCGCTCGCGTCGGGCGCTCTGGGCGTGAAGATACCTGGCTAGCGTCTCGCGCCCACTGCCGGCCTCCCCGGTGATCAGCACCCAGGTGTCGTGCTGGGCGATGCGCTTGACCTGCTCGCGCAGCCGCAGCATGGCGGCGCTCCGACCGACCGGCTCCTGTACCAATGGCGCACGACGTTTGAGACCGACGTTCTCACGCTGCAGCTTGTCGGCCTGCAGGGCGCGCTCGATGGTCAACAGCAGCTTGGCCATCGACAGCGGCTTCTCGAGGAAATCGTATGCCCCCAGCCGCGTGGCCTCCACCGCCGTCTCGACCGTGCCGTGTCCCGACATCATGATCACCGGACAAGGCAGGCCTTCGTCCTCTCCCCATTCCTTGAGTAGACTGATGCCGTCACGATCCGGCATCCAGATATCGAGCAGGATGAGGTCAGGGCGGCGCTCCCGCAGCGACTGGCGGGCCGCCTCTCCGTTCTCCGCCACGACCACGGCGTAGCCCTCGTCCTCGAGAATCTCTTGGACCAAGGCCCGGATGTCGGGCTCGTCATCCACCACCAGGATGTGGGTAGCGCTCATGGTTCTCCGTCATGACTGTCATGGTCGGGCCGGTCCCGAGCAGGGTGAGGCGCTGAGCCGGCCGCAGCGCGTTACGGCAACGGAAATCGGGTAGCCATCGATCAGGGTCTGCCCGATTGCAATGAAATCCGCGCAGCACGTTCGCTCCCTCGCCCTCCGGGAGAGGGTTGGGGTGAGGGAACGATCAGGGGCGCGGCGACTTTTCATAGTCTGGTGCGGCTCGGCTCGCCCCATGCCCGTTAGGCCATCGCCGCCTTCTCGTCAGCGTCCTGCCAGGCCGGGAGGCGCGCAATGATGCGCGCCCCGGGCACCAGGTTCTCCGCCCAGATGATACCGCCGTGCTCCTCGATTATCTTCTTCACGATGGCCAGCCCAAGCCCAGTGCCCTTCGCCTTGGTCGTGATGTAGGGCTCGAACAGGCCTTCGAGGACGTCGGCGTGGATACCCGGCCCGTTATCGGCGACGCTGAGCTCGAGCATAGCCCCATCCTGTCCAGCGACACAGCGGGTCATGACCCGGATCAGCCCGTCGGCACGGCCGTCCAGCGCCTCCTGGGCGTTCTTGACCAGGTTGTGTATAACCTGACGCAGTCGCAACGGGTCGCCCTTGACCAAGGAGCGCTGCGTGTCGAGGTCTGTCTCGAGTCGTGTGCCACTGGCCGCGCTGCGATACAGGTCCAAGACATCGGCAACGAGCCGATCGAGCTCGAATGGTGCAGCCTGGATCTCCGGCGATCGGGCGTAGTTCGAGAAGTCGTTGACCATCTCCTTCATGGCCTCGACCTGCTGAACGATCGTGCGGGTAGCGCGATCCACGATGTCAGCCTCGCGCTCCGGGAGCTTGCTCAAGAGCTTGTACCGCATCCGCTCAGTTGAAAGTTGGATCGGCGTCAGCGGGTTCTTGATCTCGTGGGCAAGTCGTCGCGCGACCTCGCCCCAGGCGGCATCACGCTGGGCGGTGATCAGCGTGGTGATGTCGTCAAAGACGACGACGTGTCCGCTGGCCTGCCCGAAGGGATGGCGCAGAGGACTGCCGCGACACATCAGCACCTGGCGCCCTTCGCCCTTGTAGAGCGTGATCTCCGTACGCCAGTCCTCGTCTGCTTCAAGATGTTGACGCACTGTCTCGGCCCAAGGGGTCAGACTCGGATGCTGATGCTCCAGCTCGGTTGGTGTCGGTGCGGCCTCGGGCGCCAGTCTCAGGCCGAGGATCTGGCGCGCCGCCGGATTCGCCGTGCGCAAGCGCTGTTCGGCGTCGAACGCCATGACGCCGGAGGACAGGCGCCCAAGCACGGTCTCGAGGTAGGCGCGCTGCGCCTCGACGGCCCGCTGGCTACGGAATGCGGTATCGCGGGCGCTCGCGATGCGGCGGGTCATGTCGTTGAACGACGCAACGAGGAAGGCCAGCTCGTCATCGTGCCGCGGCATCGGCAGCTGCTGCTCATAATCGCCGGCAGCGACAGCCCTCGTCCCGCGGGCGATATCGGCGACCGGGGCAACGAGTCGGGAGGCCGTGTGGAAGGCCATGATCAGGGCGGCCATCAGGCCGAAAAGTAATACCAAAGACAAGGTCAACGAGAAGCTGAGCTTCAGCGATTGGCGCAGATAGGCCAGCTCCGTATAGCGGTTGTAGGCCTCCTCGAGGTGCGAGGAGAGCTCGCCAATCCGCTCCGAGGTCGGAAAGATGGCCTGTAGCAGCAACGGACGTCCACCGGGGTCTTCGACCAGCACGCGGACGATCAGCTCGCCGTCGCGTCCACGGTTCTCGAGACCGACATGGCTCGTACCAGCCCGCACCGCCTGCATGATCTCGCGCTCGGGGTAGTCCGGGACAAGCTTCGTGGGGTCCTCGTTGGCGGTGGCGTGGACCTGACCAGTCGGCCCGAGAACCGTCAGCTCGATGGCCCCAGCCTGTCGCCTGAGACCGCCGAGACTCATTGCCAGCGCTGTCGCCGAGCGGTCTTCGATGCCCGCAAGAAGGCGTTCTGTGTATTTCAGGAGCGTTCGCTGGTGGAGATCCAGGGAGGCCTGGTTGAGCGCCAACGCATCCTGCATGGCCTGGCCGATCTCCACGTCGAACCAGCTGTCGATGCCTCGCAGCAGGAAGATAAGCGAAAAGTAATAGACGACACCGACCGGCAGCAGCGAGATGACGGCGAAGAGCATCACGATACGTGCCGTGAGACGCGAGCCGTCCGCTTGGCGGCGGTAGCGTCGCACCAGCCACCAGACGTGCGTCACGACCATCGTCGCCAAAGCCAGCAGTCCAACCAGCACGATCATCAGCAAGGGCACAAAGAGACGGCTGAGCTCTTCGGAGTTCTGCACCGCGTCGCTCATCAGCGTCAACGCGATGAAGAGGGTCACCAAGAGGACCGCCGCCGGCAGGATACCCAGGCGGCTCAGACTCTTCAGGGGTCGAGCGGCCACTTGCTCCACTTGCTATGCAGTTTCCAGGACGGACGGAGATAGGCGATGGGCCGCAGCGGCAGCGGCAGCTCGTCGATGTCGAGCGCCACGCGGAGATGCACCCGGTAGGTCTCTTCGGGCTCGAGCCGGTCCTGCGCGACGAGCCTCAGGTCGCGGATCGTGCCCAAGGCTGCGATGGCGGCGTCTCGCGTGACGAAGCTCTGCCCATCGCTGTCCTCGGACTGGCTGATCGAATAGCGCTCGGACAGGGGCTTGTAACGGATAGTGTAACGGGTCTGATAGTCAAAGAGGCTGCCCTCCCAGACCCAGGAGCCTTCACGTCGCAGGCGCACGTGCAGCTCAATGGTTAGGGGCACACCGTTGTCCAGGGCCTCCAACGCGGTCTCACTGAAGGTGAAGTCGATGTTGGCATCCATCCAGTAGGCGCCGTCTTGGAGTCGGATCTCGACGTCCTGGACCCTAAAATCGTCGGCGAGAATCGCCAAGCTCGCGCCGAGCAGCAGCAAGGCACAGGCAAGGGCCGGCCACGGGTTTGGTGCCCTCATGGCTGGGCGCGCCGCAGACTGGCATAGTAAAAACCATCGGGCCCGTCCGCTGTCGGCAGCGTCTGCCGGCCGTGGTGAAGCGGTACGCCCCAATCCCTTTCGATCGGCTCGGCCCGGGCATCCCGATGACGACCGAGAAAGGCCGCGATCTGCTCGTCGTTCTCTGCTGGCAACAGCGAGCAGGTCGTATAGAGGAGCCGCCCACCGGCCTCGAGCAGTGGCCAGGCGGCATCCAGCATCTCGGCTTGTGCCGCGCACAACGAAGCGAGATCCGACTCGCGGCGAAGCCACTTGATGTCGGGGTGGCGGCGTATCACGCCAGTCGCTGAGCAGGGCACATCGAGGAGTATGCGAGCGTAGCGGCCCGTGCCCCAAGTCCCTCGCGGATGACGAGCATCCGCGAGGATGACATGCGCAGGCGTCAGACCAAGGCGCAGCAATCCCGCCCGCACTCGCTCCAAGCGCTCGTGATCATGGTCGATCGCGGTCAGCTCGATGGCGTTGCCGCTGCGCTCCAAGAGGTGCGCGGACTTGCCGCCCGGCGCGGCACAGGCGTCAAGGACTCGCTCACCAGCCTGGGCATCGAGGAGCTCTGCGGCGAACTGCGCACCGGCGTCCTGGACCGAGACGAAGCCAGCGTCGAACCCCGGGAGATCGGCGACCGGTATCGGACGATCCAGCATCAGACCGGCGGCAGTCCCGGCCAGCGGGCGCGCCGTGAGACCGGCGGCGGCGAGCCGCGCGGCATAGGCCATGCGGCTGGTCTTCATGACGTTGACGCGAAGACTCATCGGAGGCCGCGTGTTGCTCGCGGCGAGGATCTCGGGCCAATGCCGGGGCCACCCCCGGGCGATGGCCTGCTGCAGCCAGAGAGGAAACAGGCTCTGCGCCTCTGGCCGCTGCGCCACCAGGGCCTCCAGGCTGACCTGCTCGCGCTGATAGCGGCGGAGGATGGCGTTGACGAAACCCGCAGCGTGGGGCTTGCCGAGCTGGCGTGTCGCGGCGACGGTTGCCGCGACGGCCGCGTGGGCCGGGACGCGGGTCTCGGCGAGCTGGTAGAGGCCGACAAGGATCAGGGCGCTCAGGTCCTGATCTGCGGGGCGCAGGGGCTTATGCACCAGCCGGTCCTGCAGGAGCTCGAGTCGCGGCAGCGTGCGGAGCACGCCGAAGCTGAGCTCCTGGGCCAACGCGCGATCGCGCTCGTCATCGAGGGGCTGCAGCTGCTTGACGGCCTCGGTGAGGGATCGGCCCCGAGCGCGGACCGCCTGTACCACCCTTGCTGCGGTCGCACGTACTTCTCCGCCGTCGGATCTCTGTCGCGCCGCCTCAAGCGAATCGGGCACCATCCAAGCTCCTAGCATTGAGAAAGTCGGCCGCCGTCATCGGCCGCTTGCCTGGAGGCTGGATACGGATAAGGCGCAGCTGCCCGAGGCCGGTGGCAACGTCAATGCCCTCTCTGGTGGCCGCCACGACGGTGCCTGGAGCGGCGTCAACGTGCCGCTCGAGGGCGAGGCTCTCCCAGATTCGCAGAGTCGTACCGTCCATGTCCGTCGCCGCGACCGGCCAGGGATTGAAGGCGCGAACTTGACGGTCGATCTCCTCCGCCGAGCGCCGCCAGTCGATCGATGCCTCCTCTTTGCTCAGCTTGCTGGCATAAGTGGCTTGGCTGGCATCCTGAGGCTCGGGGTGGAGACTGCCTTCGACAATGCCCGGCAGAGCCTCCATCAGGGCCTCCGCGCCGAGACGCGCGAGCCCGTCGTGCAGGCTTCCACCGGTCTCTCGCGGCGCGATCCGCAGTGGGCGCACCAGATAGACCGGCCCGGTGTCCAGTCCGGCCTCCATGCGCATGATCGATATGCCGGTTTCCTGGTCGCCAGCGAGCAAGGCGCGCTGGATGGGTGCGGCACCGCGCCAGCGCGGCAGCAGGGACGCGTGGACATTGACGCAGCCGAGGCGCGGAGCCGCCAGGACTTCAGGTGGCAACATCAAGCCGTAGGCGACGACCACCATGAGGTCGGCCTTCAGCTCGGCCAGCGCCGCGACCGCGGCCGCGTCCCTCCTCAGGCTCGCCGGTTGCCGGACCGGCAAGCCGTGCGCGAGCGCCGCCTCCTTAACCGGACTCGCGGCGATCCGGCGACCTCGACCAGCGGGGCGATCCGGTTGGGTGTAGACGGCAATGACCCGCGCTGGGCTGGCGATGAGGGCCTGCAAGGAGGGTACTGAGAACTCGGGGGTCCCCGCAAAGATGACCTTCGTCTCGCGCATCGGTCTAACGATCATGGGGCGAGGCGAGCGACCACGGAACATGAAAGGTCGCCTCGCCCCCGATCATTCCCTCGCCCCAACCCTCTCCCATCGGGCGAGGGAGCCAACGTGCTTCGCGGATTTCATAAGTGAAGAAAGTGAAGAGCCTTGTCCGTCCTGCGGGGCATGACCGCCGCCAGCACCTTTCAGTCCACCGCCTCCCGTCCAACCCACCACGGCGCCGCTCGGTGTGGCCCCGGTCGGCAAGTTCTCGCGGCCGATTCGGTCAGATTGCCTGGCGGTGCTCATCGAGCGCGGGCGGCCGCTGCTGGCGCCGATCCTTCTCGAGCTTTTTGCGAATCCGTTGGCGCTTGAGGCTGGAGATGTAGTCGACGAACAGCTTGCCATCCAGATGGTCGATCTCGTGCTGGATGCAGACCGCCAGTAGCCCGTCGGCATCGCGCTCGAAAGGCTCGCCACTGCGGTCGAGGGCCGCCACGCGGATCCGCTCGGCGCGCGTGACCGGCTCATAGAAGCCTGGCACCGAGAGACAGCCTTCTTCCCTTTGCTCTTCGCCCTCCTTTGTCAGGAGCCGCGGGTTGATCAGGCACAGGGGATCGTTCTTCTCGCTCGATATATCGATGACGATGATTCGCCAGGGCAGATTGACCTGAATCGCGGCGAGGCCGATCCCCGGGGCTGCGTACATGGTCTCGAGCATGTCGTCAACCATCTGGCGCACGGCGTCGTCGACCTGTTCTACGGGCGTGGCCTGCTTGCGCAGGCGCGGGTCTGGAAATGTGAGGATGTCGAGCTTTGCCATAGTGACGATCGATTATCTTAAACGGTGGAACCCGTACCCATGCCCGGACTACCATCGCATGGTACACCCCAAAATGGGGGCGGGTGAATCCTCTTTCGATCTTGTCGGAGTCCGTATGACCCCGCGAATTCTCTTTCCCGCTAACGGTTTCCTTCTGCTGCTCATACTACTCGCCCCTATCAGGGTCGGGGCGGAGGTGACGCTCAATCCTGACCATCCGACGCGCTATGTCGTGCAGCCCGGCGACACGCTCTGGGACATTGCGGGGCGTTTCCTGCAAGAGCCCTGGCACTGGGGCGAGATATGGGACGCCAACCCCGGCATCGATAACCCTAATCGTATCTACCCCGGCGATGTGCTGGCACTCAGTTATCGCGGCGGCCGGCCGCGCCTGAGCGTCGAGCGGGGGGGGATGCGCACCGTCAAGCTCACGCCGCGCGTACGCGTAGAGGCCCTGGATCGCGCGATACCGGTCATCCCGGCGGGGGTGATCGCGCCGTTCCTGACGCAGCCGTACGTCGCGAGTCGCGAAGAGCTGGACAATGCCCCCTATGTCGTAGGCTTTCCCGATGAACGGCTCGTCGCCGGCCTGAGAGATGCCATCTACGCCCGCGGTATCCCGCCGGGAGCGAGCAGGGAATTCGAGATCGTGCGTCCCGGGCCGGCGTATCGCGATCCGGACACGGAGGAGATCCTCGGCTACGAGGCGTCCTTTGTCGCTGACGCCGCGCTGGCGAGACCAGGTGATCCGGCGAAGCTGCGGATCAATCGCTCAGAGATCGAGGTGGCGATCGGGGACCGGCTCATCCCCGCTGCCGATGCCGAGCCGCTGCGGCACTTCACCCCGGCCCCGGCGCCGGACGAGATCCGCGGTCGCATCATCGCCGTGCTCGATGGCGTGACCCAGATCGGGCAGTACGATGTCGTCGTGATCAACCGCGGCAGTCGCGATGGACTCGTCGCCGGCCACGTCTTAGGCGCTTACCAGGGCGGCGACGTGCGTGTCGACCCGGTGCAGGCGCGCAGTGACTGGCGCGATTGGCGGAGCGAGAGCCCACTGAATACGGAGTTCTGGTACGGCGAGCATCGCGTCATCGGCTGGCGCACCGATAAGCCCGATGCGAACGAGCCGTTCCCGCCCCATGTCGAGGTGCGCCCGCCGGCGGGAATCTTTGTCGCGCCGTTCGAGCGCTCCGGGATCTTGATGGTCTTTCGTACCTTCCCCCGGGTCAGCTTTGCTCTGGTGATGAGCGCGGTACGTCCGATGCGTGTGCTGGATACCGTCAGTGCTCCCGACGCCTGAGCGTGGCCTTGACCCGTCCGGACTTGGCGACAGACCCGCGTTATCCATGGCTCGTCCTCGCAGCGGCACCCGGTTTGGGTCCGAAGGGGCTCGATCGCCTCCTGACGCGGTTCGGCAGCGCAGCGGAGATCATCGCCGCCGGCGTGCCAGCGCTTAGCGCGGCCGGCCTTCCAGCACCTGCCTGCGCCGCCATTGCGCAACCCGACCGGGCCGCGATCATCGCGGCCCTGCGTTGGGCCGACCGACCCCAGGCGCACATCCTGACCCGTGCCGATCCCGCGTATCCGAAGCAGCTGACGGAGATCGCGGATCCCCCCATACTGATGTTCGTGCAGGGCGACCCCGAGGTGTTGAGTGATCCGCAGGTCGCGATCGTTGGGAGTCGTAGCCCGACGCCAGAGGGCCTCGAGATCACGGCGATCCTCGCCCGCGAGCTCGCGCGCAGTGGTCTGACGATCACGAGTGGCTTGGCCCTGGGTGTCGATGGGGCCGCGCATGAGGGCGCGCTCGAGGCCGGGCGCACAGTCGCCGTTCTCGGCACGGGGCCGGACCGCATCTACCCCGCACGCCATCAGGTCTTAGCCCACCGCATCGCCGACATCGGCGCGCTCGTCACCGAGTACCCGCCGGGGACAGACCCTCGCCCCGGCCATTTCCCGCGGCGGAACCGCCTGATCAGCGGCTTGAGTCTCGGCACCCTCGTCACGGAGGCGGCCCAGCAGAGCGGCTCCCTGATCACAGCGCGCCTGGCACTTGAACAGGGTCGCGAGGTCTTTGCCGTGCCTGGCTCGATCCGGAACCCGCGCGCACGCGGTTGCCACGCCCTCATTCGCCAGGGCGCCAAGCTCGTCGAGTGCACCCAGGATGTCCTCGCGGAGCTGGCGCCATCGCTGCGCAGTATCCTCGCCGCTGGCGAGCCCAACCCGATGCCGCGAGACGACCCGCTGAGCGAGCCAGAGAACGACGCCCTAGATGCCGAATACCGGCATCTGCTCGGATGCCTAGGGTACGATCCGGCCGCGCCCGACGAGCTGATTGCGCGCAGCGCGCTCCCCGCAGCGAGCGTCTCATCGATGCTATTGGTGCTAGAGCTGCAAGGTTATGTATCATCCTGTCCCGGCGGCCGATACCGTCGCGCGGCCCGGGGTGGAGAGCAGCCGGCATAAGTCTTGTCCGACTGTGCTGGAGGAGCCGGGTGTCTGACCCGACCGCTGCCCCCGGACCCGTCCTGGCGCAAGACGCAACGCGACTGCCGGCGCCGGGTTATCGCGCTTCGGATCAGGAGACGAGTCGAGCCACTTCAGAATGATGACATGGCACCTCACTCCTGATCGTTCCCTCACCCCAACCCTCTCCCGGAGGGCACGGAGCGAGCTTGTTGTGCCAGTTTCCTGGGAGACCGCGTTGGGGAGTGTCGTTTCGAGGTTGGCTGATGTACGAAAATATGGTCGATGTGCTCATCTATCTGTACGAGAACTACATGGACGGGGAGGGCCAGCCACCTACCGACCAGAATGAGCTCGAGGATGAGCTGTCGCAGGCCGGCTTCACCCATGGCGAGATCCGCAAGGCGCTGCGGTGGCTCGATGAGCTCGCCGACGGCTCCCGGCTGTCGCCATCACTCGCCGATAATCACGGCTCGATGAGGATCTACACCGCCTCAGAGGTCGCCAAGCTCGACATCGACGCCCGTGGTCTGCTGCTGTTCTTGGAGCAGGCCGATATCTTGGATCCGGCCAGCCGGGAGCTGGTCATCGAGCGCGCCCTGGCAATCGATCAGTCGAGCATGACGCTCGAAGAGCTCAAGTGGGTCGTGCTGCTGGTCTTGATGAATCGACCGGGACAGGAGGATGCCTTCTCCCAGATGGAAGAGCTCGTCTACAGCGAGACGCCCGCCTATCTGCATTGATTCCTAGCCGCAATCGCTTCGGAACGCAGCAGCGGACGTGGGGCGACTGACACGGCTCGCCTCTGACCGGCAGGCGGTGCCTCGGCGGATGATCTCCGCGCCGGTCCGGCCGTCTGCGGCCATGTTGCGATCAGCACGCCACCTTGACTGATCGCCACTGCTGCGCCGGCTTGTCGCCTGCGACCCCCCGCCCCGACTTCCTCAGAGCACCCTTGACGGCGCCGGCTCGGATCGTATCTCCTTAGGCCCCCCCTCAAGCGGTGCGCGGGTCAACATGAATCTGGTAATCGTCGAATCGCCGGCCAAGGCGAAGACCATCAAGAAGTACCTCGGCCCAGACTTCGAGGTCGTCGCCTCCTATGGGCATGTGCGTGACCTGGTGCCCAAGGAAGGGGCGGTAGATCCCGAGCAGGGCTTTCGGATGCAGTACCAGATCATCGAACGGAACGAGCGCCACGTTCAGGCCATTGCCAAGCAGCTCAAGCGGGCCGACGCCCTATACCTAGCCACCGACCCGGATCGTGAGGGCGAGGCGATCTCGTGGCATCTCTACGAGCTGCTGCGCGCTCGCCGCCAGCTCGACGATAAGCCAGTGCATCGCGTCGTCTTTAACGAGATCACAAAGAAGGCCATCCAAGACGCCGTGGCCCATCCACGCAGCCTCTCGGTGGATCTGGTCAACGCCCAGCAAGCGCGACGCGCCCTCGACTATCTGGTCGGATTCAACCTCTCACCGTTGCTCTGGAAGAAGGTCCGGCGCGGGCTCTCCGCGGGGCGCGTGCAGAGTCCGGCGCTACGCCTCATCGTCGAGCGCGAGCAGGAGATCGAGGCCTTCGTCCGGCGCGAGTATTGGACGATCGAGGCAGATGCCTCGAAGGAGGAACAGCCCTTCAGCGCCAAGCTGGTCGAGCTCGCCGGCCAGAAGGTGGAGCAGTTCACGATTACCGACGAGGCACGCGCGACCGACGTGACGCGCGGATTGGAACGGGCCGCAGATGGCCGGCTCAGGGTCGAGGCAATCGAGCGCAAACAGCGCAAGCGACACCCGGCGCCGCCTTTCATTACCTCCACCCTCCAGCAGGAGGCGGCGCGCAAGCTCGGCTTCACGGCCCAGCGCACGATGCGCATCGCCCAGCAGCTCTACGAGGGGGTGGATGTCGGCGGTGACAGTGTCGGCTTGATCAGCTACATGCGAACCGACTCGGTCAATTTGGCGCAAGAGGCGATCGCCGAGATCCGCAGCTACGTCGCCGAGCGCTACGGCCAGGATCACCTCCCGCCTCAGGCGCGTCAGTACAAGACCAAGGCGAAGAACGCCCAAGAGGCCCATGAGGCGATCCGCCCGACCTCGATCCGACGTGAGCCGGGAGCCATGAAGGCCCATCTGAGCAACGAGCAGCACCGGCTCTACGAGCTGATCTGGAAACGCACATTGGCCTGCCAGATGGCCCATGCCCTGATCAACACGGTCTCCGTCACCCTCTCGGCCGGGTCAGGCAACCACTTTCGCGCGACGGGCTCCACGGTCGCCGAGCCGGGCTTCATGCGCGTCTATCTGGAGGGCCGGGATGATGCGAAACAGGCCGACGATGACGAAGAGCACATGCTGCCGGCGATGGTGGAGGGTGAATGGATCGATCTACTGGCGATCCGCCCGGAGCAGCACTTCACCGAGCCTCCTCCGCGCTATAGCGAAGCCTCCTTGGTGAAGGCCTTGGAGGAGTTCGGCATCGGCCGACCCTCGACTTATGCGAGCATCATCTCCACGCTGCAAGAACGGGAATACGTGCGCTTGGAGAAGAAGCGCTTCCATCCGACCGATGTCGGTCGGGTTGTGAACCGCTTCCTCACCGACTACTTCCGTTCTTACGTCGATTACGATTTCACCGCCAAGCTCGAGGATGAGCTCGATGCCGTGTCCCGTGGGGAAGAGGATTGGGTTCCTCTCCTCGAGCAGTTCTGGCGCCCCTTCAAAGAGCGCATCGACCACACGGAGGTGAATGTCAAGCGCAGCGATGTGACGCAGGAACGCACCGATGAGCCCTGTCCCAAGTGCGGAGCCCCGCTGTCGATTCGGCTCGGTCGACACGGTCGCTTCATCGGTTGCACCAATTTTCCGGCCTGTGACTACACACGTGACCTGGGTGGCGATCAGGCCGACACCGAGACCCCCGAGGTCGTAGACGGGCGTGCCTGCCCAAAGTGTGGCTCGGCGCTGCTCGTCAAGCGCGGCCGGTTCGGCCGCTTCATCGGCTGCAGCGCCTACCCGGAGTGCCGGCATATCGAGCCCTTGGAGCGACCGGAGGATACCGGGGTGCGGTGCCCGAAGTGCGGCCAGGGGACCTTGCTGCGCAAGAAGTCGCGGCGCGGAAAGGTCTTCTACTCCTGCTCCACATACCCCAGTTGCGATTATGCGGTATGGAATGAGCCGCTCGCGGAGACCTGCCCCGAATGCGGCTGGGGCGTCCTGACGAAGAAGAGCGGGCGCGGCAAGGAGGAGGTCGTCTGTCCGCAGCGCGACTGCAGCTATGCGGCGCCCGCGGAGCCCGGCGGTGATGCCGCGACTAACGACCATGGGACGAGGCGAGCCAACCCAGATGATGAAATGCCGCCTCGCCCCGTGACCGTTCCCTCATCCCAACCCCCGCCCGGAGGGCGAGGGAGGAAACGTGCTTCGCGAATTTCATAGTAAAGACTGGCCGGCCAGACCATGGGCCAAAGCCGGCGGGCGGCGCCATTGACGGCGCCGAGCGGTTTACTCGACGTGCCCGGCCGCTCAGCGAGCGCATCGAGCCCGCACGGCATTCGCCTGGCTGTGCGGACGCTCGCCAGCGCAGGCGTCGTCGCGTATCCGACAGAGGCCGTTTACGGCCTGGGCTGCGATCCAAACAACCGCTGCGCCGTGCGACGGTTGCTCGCCATCAAGCGACGGCCTGCTGGCAAAGGATTGATCCTGATCGCGTCGGACTACGCGCAGCTCGCGCCCTTCATCCAACATCTCGATGGAACACGGATGGCCGAGATCCTTGCCACCTGGCCGGGGCCGAGCACCTGGCTGCTCCCGGCCCGGGCGACGACACCGGGCTGGCTCACGGGCGATCATCGCACGCTGGCGGTTCGGGTGACGGCGCATCCGCTCGCCGCCGCCCTCTGTCGCGCATGGGGCGGGGCGCTCGTCTCCACGAGCGCCAACGTCAGCAACCGGCGGCCCGCCCGAACGGCGCTCACGCTGCGCAAGCGTCTGCGGCGGAGACCGGATCTGATCCTGGTCGGCGCCTGCGGCACGCTGGCACGCCCCACGGCGATCCGCGACGGCGCGACCGGCCGGGTAGTGCGCGCCTGATCGTGGCGTGGCCCTAGGTCACGCCGCAGGGTGAGCACCCCGAAGCCATGAGCGGGTCCGCTGCGCGGACCGATACCCGTGGCGATGTCTCGCGCCCGAGGTCAGCGCAGCGCTACTTCGAAGTCAGCGAGCGCACCCAGTCCACGACCTTGTCCTGGATCTCTCTGGCCCAGGCCGGCTGCGGCCAATTCCAACCGATGATGATGCCGATTGCCAATATCAGGAGCGCTGAGATCATTGCCGGTTTCCGCGACGTGTGGAAGATTGCCGTCCGAAGGGCAGGCGTCCGAGTGGTCCGTCGCGATCCAAGCCGCTCGGCCGCTGGTCACCCGGTGCTGCGCGCGCAATTATTTCACATCGACCCGGGCTGAGCGCGCCGGAGCGAGTCCGGCTGCGCCTCGTCTTGACTCATCTGGCGCGCGGCAGTACGGGTTAGTCTCCACGCAGCGAACAGTTGGCGCCGCTTGCGTTGGTTGCGCGCAGGCCCTATTTCCCCGCTCGATCAAACCACATGACGACAAGGAGAATTTTACGTGCATCCGATGGCTAGAGTCATTGCTTGGGCAGAGCGGGGTGTATTCCCGGATCCCGCCATTCGGTTTGGCATTCGCACGCTGCTGCGCCGGCAGCTCGCCGAGCTCCCGACCAATGACTGCGAGGAGGCGCAGCGCCGCAAGTGGGAGATGATTGCGAGAATGGATGCCGCACCGATCGCCGACCTACCCGATCAGGCCAACCGGCAGCACTACGAGCTGCCTCCGGAGCTCTTCGTGGCGATCTTAGGACCACAACGCAAGTACAGCTGCGGCTATTGGCCGGCCGGCACCAAGGAACTGGCCTCCGCTGAGGAAGCATCGCTTCAGCT
This sequence comes from uncultured Chromatiaceae bacterium, assembly GCA_964583605.1. Lineage (GTDB taxonomy): Bacteria > Pseudomonadota > Gammaproteobacteria > Chromatiales > Chromatiaceae > CAZOWL01. Next base: position 14,954 of record CAZOWL010000058.1, read on the forward strand.
GGCGGCCGAGCGCGCCAGCATTGTGGACGGGATGCGGATCCTTGATCTCGGATGCGGCTGGGGCGCCTTCAGCCTCTGGGCGGCCAGGCACTTCCCGGCATCGGACGTGACGGCGGTCTCAGCCTCGCGTGACCAGCGCGGCTTCATCGAGGCCGAAGCGGCTCGCGCGGGGCTCTCCAACCTCACGGTGATCACGGCCGATATGAATGCTTTCCAGGCCCCTGCCAGGTACGACCGCATCGTCTCCGTGGAGATGTTCGAGCACATGCGCAACCATCGCGAGCTCATGGCCCGGATAGGTGCCTGGCTCGAGCCGGATGGCAGGTTTTTCATGCATATCTTCTGTCATCGAGCCCATCCCTACCTGTTTGTCGATCAGGGGCCGACCGACTGGATGGGGCGATACTTCTTTGCTGGCGGCATGATGCCCAGCTCGGATCTGCCAATCTACTTCCAGGACGCCCTCAGATTGCGTGACCAATGGTCCCTGAACGGACAGCATTATGCCCAAACGCTGAACGCGTGGCTGGCCCGCATGGACCAGGCGCGAGAGGAGGTCCGGCCGATCCTGAGCCGCGTCTACGGCGCCGATCAGGTCGAGATCTGGTGGTGGCGGTGGCGGTTGTTCTTCCTCGCTTGCGCCGAGCTCTTTGCTTACCGCCGCGGCCAGGAATGGTGGGTCGGCCACTATCTCTTCGAGCGCCGATAACAGGGTGCTCGCCTCGTTAGATCATCTTGCGTAGCTCGAACTCCAGGATGCCCTCGGCGCCGGCGGCGCGCAGCTGGGGGATCAGCTCGCGCACAGCGCCACGGTCGACGACGGTCTCGACCGCCAGCCAGCGTCGGTCGTAGAGATGGCTCACGGTTGGGGCGTGCAGGCTGGGCAAGAGTGCGACGACGGTATCGAGATGCTCGGCGGCGACGTTGAGCTTAAGCACCACCTTATGCCGCGCGGCGAGGGCCGCCTGTAGCATCAAGGCGATCTGCTCGATCTTGGCCCGCTTGGCCGGGTTGTCCATCGCCGCGGGGTTGGCGATCAGCCGGGTCTCCGTGTGCAGCAGATCGGCGACGATGCGCAAACCGTGAGCGCGGATCGTGCTCCCGGTCTCGGTGATCTCGACTGCGGCATCGACAAGGCCCTCGACGACCTTGGCCTCCGTTGCGCCCCAGGAAAAGTCCACGGTCGCCACGATGCCACGCTCGGCGAGGAACCGCCGTGTGAAGCCAACGAGCTCGGTAGCGATCCGTTTGCCATCGAGGTCGGCAATGTCGCGAACCGGCGACTCCTGCGGGACGACCAGCACCCACCGGCTGGGTTGGTCCGAGCTCTTCGAATAGGTCAGCGTGCAGATCTCTGTGACCTCGGCCTGGGTCTCGAGGATCCAGTCGAGCCCTGTGAGTCCGAGATCCAAGGTGCCGTTGGCCACATACGGCGCCATCTCCTGCGCGCGCACCAAGGCGCAGGAGAGCTCCGGGTCGTTGATGTCTGGATAATAGTGCCGTGATCGAGGCTTGATTTGCCAACCCGCCTGCCCGAATAGGGTTATGGTGGCCTCTTCGAGGCTGCCTTTGGGGATCCCGAGCTTAATGAGCGGCATTTGGGGAAGACTCCTCACCGTATGTATTCAGAGCACAAAAGGCTAGCAGAGCCGTCCTAAGGCGGCCAGCAGGAGCTGCTGGAGATCGCGAGCCTGGTCTCGTGGGTCCTGCGGCGAGTCGGTGTGCGCCCGCGGCCCGGCCGGGGCCGAAACAGGACCGATACCTTTTCTAATCAGCCGATTCGCGACTCCTGAGTGGGCCATTTCGAGCTAGAATGGGCAGGACTTGTCCTCTGCGGAGCAGGCTATGGTAGATACAGGTCGACCCGCCGCCGTGGCGCTGGCCATCGTCGTCTGGGGCCTGGCGGGTGCGCTCTTCGGCGGTCTGTTCGCCGGACTGCACGAGGTGCTTGTCATCCTTGGCATCGAGGGTTGGCTGTTGCCGGTCATAGCGGCGACGATCGCGTCGATGACCACAGCAACCTTCTACGGGGCGATGCCTGTCGCGCTCGTCGGGGCCATGGCAGGCGTACTGGCCTCGATCGGCTACCTGTTGTTTGATGGTCGGAGTATCGACCTGGCGGCGATCACTGTCGTAGCGACCATCGCCGGCTTTGTCATTGGTGGCTTCTATGCATGGACGATCCGTGGCAATCCAAGGCCGTTGACCGGCACCTTCACCGGCGTCCTGGCCGGTCTCGGGTCCGGCGGCCTGCTGGCGCTGGGGCTCACGGTCTACGATGGCTCGCCCGGCATGTTCGTCCTAGCGGCGGGGGTTGTGGCCCTGGTTGGGACCCTGTATCAGATCACCGAGCAGCCGATCGGTCGTACCATCGCCGGGGTGGTCCCGGTGGCGATCAGCGCCCCTCTCGTGGCAGGTCTGATCGCCAGTGTCGTCGGGGCGAGCATCTGGCTGATGACCGGAACCACATCCGGGGCCCTCGATGCGGTGGCCCGCAGCGCCCTCGATCGCATCTTCGCCGAGATTCCGGATGGGGCGCTCGGCGGGTCCCTCGGCGGGGCAGTAACGGGCTTCATCCTCGAGCTGCTCGGCTTCCGTCTCGAAGACCGGCTGCAGGGCGAAGGCGAAGACTGATGGATTGCGTGTGCTCGACAAAGACGGGCCGACATGCGGACGGGGCGCTGCCCTCTACGCGCGGCCAAGATGTAACGCAGCCTTCTCGAGCGCGATCTGGGGGCGACCTATACGGGGGAGGGGCAGCCATGAAACAGGCCCATCTTTTGGTGTTCATCGGGATGCTGGTCGCATTACCGTGCCCGGCCGCCGCGACCGCCCCGGCTGTTCAGGAGTCCGGGTCGCCGAAATCGGTAGGTCCGATATCAGACGGCTCAGAGGCGATCTCAGGCCGAGCGGAGCGGCCGCCGGACCGCTCGGTGGCGAGCAAGGCGCAGGTGCGGGCCCTAGTCGACCGGATCGCCGGGCAGCAGGGTGTCGAGCTGGCCTTGGCGCATGCGATTGTCGCTGCGGAATCCGCTTACGATGTGCATGCCGTCTCGCGCGCAGGGGCCATCGGATTGATGCAGGTGATGCCGGCGACCGCGGCCGACTATGGCGTCACCGACCCCGAGCGGCTCTTCGACCCCGAGACCAATGTGAAGACGGGCATGCGTCACCTCCGGCGACTACTCGGCAAGTACGATAACGACTACGGTCGCGTGATCATGGCCTATAACGCGGGCGAAGGTGTTGTCGACCGCACGAACAGCAATGTCACCTATCAGGAGACGCTCGATTACACGGTCGCTGTGATCCGCAATTATCGACGCAATGGCGGCACTCAGCCGACCGAGCAGGCCCTGCAAAAGGTCGCGACGCTGCGCCGAGCCACGAGCCGGGGGGATGCGCGGCGTCTTATGAAACGCTACCTGGACCCGGCTCTCTTATCGCTCAAGATCCGCCCGACGCTGCCATTGACCGTGCTCGATCCGGGGCTTCACCGCGTCGGCCCGGAGAGTCGGCCCATGTTCGAGCTGCGCCCGCTCGAGGAACGGATTCGATGACCGTCGCGGGGTCATCTTCGCAGCCGTCGGATTGGCTCACGGAGCTCGAGATCACAATCTTGGGGCAGACCGCTGCCGCCTCCGCATAGACTCGCCACGGATGGGTTTCGGGCAAGCGAGACGCCGAGCCGCCCTACCTAGTACCCTGTTTCACCTTATCTTGCGTTCTCAGCGGGGCGCGAAGGGGTCAGATGCAAGACGCGTGGGCGCAGGAGTCGACACGCGCTAGGTCGGCTTTAGCGGCTGAATGGCGGTTTCTCTTTCACAGCTAAACGCTCATGTACCCATCTCGCCATAAGATCGGCTTCAGAAACATGCGCTGGCGATTGATTTGTCTCGCCCTGCTGCTTCCAGGGACGGTGGTTGCCGACGAAACACTACAGGCGCGACCCGCCAATATTGAGCTACCCAATATCGTACTGATCATCTCCGACGATCAATCCTGGACTGATTACAGTTTCATGGGGCACGACGTGATCGAGACCCCCTCCATCGACAGGCTCGCTAGCGAGGGTGCGGTCTTTACTCGAGGCTATGTGCCGACCAGTCTCTGCCGGCCCTCGCTGGCCACCATAATCACCGGCCTCTATCCGCATCAACATGGCGTGACCGGGAACGACCCGACGGCCAGTAAACAAGGTCGCGCCGGGTGGAAGGAGGCAAATGAAGCGCTGATTGAAAACGGTGTTGCCTCTAATCCAACGATTCCACGCGAGCTCGCCAAGCTCGGCTATGTCAGCCATCAGAGCGGCAAGTGGTGGGAAGGCAATTATGCCAACGGCGGCTTTACCGAGGGCATGACTCATGGCGACCCGGCCCGCGGCGGCCGCCACGGCGACGTTGGGTTGAAGATCGGACGCGACGTTATGGATCCAGTCACCAACTTCATCGACAAGGCGATTGGCGAGGGCAAGCCGTTCTTCGTGTGGTACGCTCCGTTCCTGCCCCACACGCCGCACAATCCGCCGCAGCAAATCCTGCAGAAGTATCAAGCAAAAGGCCGCGATCCGGCATTGGCCAAGTACTACGCGATGGTTGAGTGGTTCGACGAAACGTGCGGCCAGCTGCTCGACCACCTCGATCAAGCTGGAGTCGCCGATAATACGATCGTGCTCTACGTGACCGACAACGGTTGGATTCAAAAGACCGAGGACACTGAGCTCCCGACAGGCTGGAATCAATCGTTCGCACCACGCAGCAAGCGAGCGCCGCAAGACGGCGGCGTGCGCACACCAATCATCATCCGCTGGCCAAACCACGTGAAGCCAGGCAAACGACAGGAGTTAGCCAGCAGCATCGACCTGATGCCGACGATCCTCAATGCAGTTGGCCTGGAACCGACTGACAAGATGCAAGGCATAGACCTGATCGCAGTCGCCGCCATGGAAGGCCCCCAGCGAGAAGCAGTCTATGGTGAAATCTTCCGGCACGATATTCCGGACCTACACGATCCGAGCGCAGGGCTGTACTTCCGTTGGATTGTCGACGGAGACTGGAAACTGATTTTGCCAACGGAGAAAGTGAAGACTTCAGCGTATGCGTGGAACGCGGAAGACAAAGCGGTGCAGCTATACCACATTGCAGTCGACCCCCACGAGCAGAAGAACCTGGCTGAGGAGAAGCTGGAGAAGGTCGAGGAATTGACCAAGAAGCTAGATGCCTGGTGGGCTGCGACGTCCTATCGGCCAAATCGAGACTTCGTCGAGCGGTTCTGGAAATTCTTCAAAGCGCACCCGCTCTAAGTTCTTAAATTGTCTACCTTGACGCTTTCGGCGCCTTCAAGTGCGCCTGAGATCTTGGGGATCTAGACATGATGCGTCTCAGCAAGCGCAGGACTACGAAGGCAGCTCAAGTATCGCCGCCTAAGCTGAGGATCCCGGCCACAAGCCCGGCGACAACAGAAGGATCGGAAGCTGCCTTGGTGTCACACTTGGACAGGACAGGACCGCGTGGAGTGACCCCATCTAGACCAGTAAATACGGCGGCCTTGTAAGCGGCTAGCGCACGCTGTTTCGGCGTTCGAGGTCGCGCAGTTGGGCCTCGCTGACGCTCAGGAACCTTGCCAGTCTCAGCGGACTTGTCTCTTGGGGGCCCTGCAGAGCTCCGCGCGAGGGGCGCGCCTTCCTCATCATGATCGACCGTCGGCCAATAGGTATCGTCGATGAGCTGGTCCAGCGAGCAGAGGAGCGCGACAGGAGAACGGTCAGGGTCGAGACCGGTTTCCCGAATGGCCAAATCACGCCCATCGTCCCAAGCCGACTCCAAGACCTCGCTCAAGACCGCTGGACTCTTCAGCCCAGGATTCTTGCGCAAATTTGGTGCGCAGGGCTTTAGCCTGCTCTTGGGTCCGAGTGAAGAAATCCTGATCGTAGTGCGTCGACACTCTTATCCACCTCGATCACGGCAGTGACTGCTACCTGATTACCGGTTTTGGGATCACCAATTTCGGGACCACCGGTTTCGGGAGCACTGATTTTGGGATCACTGATCTGGGCAAAGCGGCATTGGGGAGCGCCGAGGCGCGGGATGTTTGCGCTCGTATTGCGCGATCCTCGGCCCGAGGCGGTCCTTCGGCCAATATGTCGGAGCGCCGATCTCTTTTAAGCAGGACGCATTCCAGTACAGACCCGCCCGCGATAAGGACCGGCCGGCCGCCACCGCTCGCGCGACGGCGTCGATGTCGGCTGCCTCGGGATAGATGTACAGCGTGGTCGGATCCTCAAACGTGATCTCAACGATCTCCCGGGCGTCCGACGGCGACCAGCTGGTGCAGCCGTTGCTGCGGCCGCCAGAGTAGTCCACCAGCCTTCCCAGCGGGACGTAACCTTTGGCGTTCGCGTAAGGGCTGCCGGGTTCCCGCAGCAGACAGGCATCCTTGATCAAGACCGCCGCATGGCCCCCGATAGCGCGCTGTTCGGCGTTCGCGGTCTCGCCTTCGCCGTCGAACGGAACGAAGGGGCGCATCAGCTCCGCTTTCCGGTTCGCCGAGACCCGGTAGTAGCCCTTGAACGACGTCCTCGTCTCGCCGGTCACATAGACTCCGCCGGCCGTCAGTCCCGAGCCCAACGCATTGCTGAAATGCTGCGCGCAGCGTCTTCCGTTCCGGAAATCCGCGATGTCTTTCAACGTACGACCGCCGCCATGGCCCGACGAGACCGCGCGAAACGACCGCTCGGCTTCACAGATGATATAGAATCGCCGCCCCAGTCCGCCATCGCGTAACGTGTGCGGACGCGTCGCGTCCATGGCCAAGTAGCAAGGGTTCCGAACGGTACCTTCGCCCACTTTGCGCAGGTAGAGCGCACGCGCCCTTTGCAGGACCAGCGACGCGATTTGCCCCTCTCCTTCTCCGACATGGATTGCCAGCCAGGTCGGGATGCCCGATGGTTGCCCCGCGGCAGAGGATCGCGGCACCGCCGACAAGGCGATCAGGGTGACGAGGGTGATCAGGAAGGTATTGGTCATGACTGCGGCGGTTGCACGACGCACCGCTGTAGCGTGGAACGGGGAGCGGGTCGACCGGCGTGGCGGCTGGCATCGATGGCGGATCACCCCGCCGGCATCCGCCCTGCCGGAGGGGATTAGGATCGAGGCGTTGAAGACAACGACGCTCTTCACGAAGACTAATCTCACTGACATGCCTCACATAGGTTCGACATCGCACTTCGCGCCACCTCTGTACCGAATAGCGGAAGAGGTCGGGCAGGCCGGTAGGGTTAGAGGGCGGGCTCCCAGATGTGCGCCAATGGGAGCGCGAGGCCGGGCAGCAGATCGGCGTCGCTGATCGCCTCGGGCGCATCCAGCCGCTCCGGCTCGGCATCCTGGGCGTAGCGCCACACCCGGCGCTGGTCGGGCAGGATCAGCCAGCCGAGCCGGGCGCCATGATCTCCAAGTCTCCGTGGGCGTTGCGCTCGATGCGCAGATCCCGATTGGCCGCGCAAAAGGCGAACAGCAGATCGTCGTCCAGCCGCATCGCCCGCGGTATGACGAGGTCGATGCGCCCCGAGAAGGGTGCAGCCGCTAGGCCCGTAAACTGAATCATGGTTGCCCAAGTCTTCACCAAATCAAGCCGATTCTCGATGTCGCCAGCCATGCCTGCCGGTAGCCTCCGCGCGATCTAGCTTGCCACGCTGGGCACAACGTCAGTATAGAGTACCCATTCCGCGGACGGCAGTCGGTACCTCTCCGTGTCGAGCCGGCTCACCTTTCCCTTCGGCCAGCTCGCCCCGCTCGCGAACACCACGGTGAGCAGCTGGTCCTCACGTCCCGCCGGGCGCGGGCCGGACCGAAGAGCTCGTCCACAGGCCCACAGGTCCACAGGCCAGGCAAGCGGCGCTTCCAATAAAGGTGTTATATCGTTACGATTCGATATTTCGCTGACCGCGGGAGCGACCAAGATGCTGACGAGTCTGCTGTTGAGCGCACTGCTGACCCTCCTGAGCATAACGGGCGCGCGTGCCGCCACGTCGGATCAGCCGCTGACGGTCTTTGCGAGCGTGCTGCCGATCCAGACCTTCGTCGAGCGGGTCGGCGGGGAGCGGGTCGATGCCCGCGTCATGGTGCTGCCCGGACAGAGTCCGCATACCTACGATCCGACACCGGCGCAGGTCGCTGCGCTGGCGAAGACCGACCTCTATGTGCGCGTCGGCGTGCCGTTCGAGGAGGCCTGGATGCCGCGCATCCGCTCCGCGAGCCCGGACATGGCCATCCTCGACCTGCGCGACGGGCTGCCGATGCGTAAGATCGAGGCCCATGACCACGAGGAACAGGCCGATGAACCGCACAATGCGCACGAGACGGAGCATGCTCATGATATGGACGCTGAAGCATACGCGCATCCCGACAGCATGGACCCACACATCTGGACCAGCCCGCCCCTCGTGCGCCGGATGGTCGGGGCGATCCGCGACCGGCTGAGTGCTTTGGACCCTAGCGGCGCCGACATTTATGCGGCCAACCAGGCAGCCTTCGATGCCGAGCTTGCGGCGCTGGACGCAGACCTCAAAGCGATCCTGGAGGACCTGGACCAGCGTCGCTTTCTGGTCTACCACCCGGCGTGGGGCTATTTTGCAGACACTTACGGGCTCGAGCAGATCCCGATCGAGCGCGAGGGCAAATCCCCGGGTCCGCGCCGCCTAGATGCCCTGATCCGCCAGGCGCGCGAGAGGGACACTCAGATGATCTTCGTGCAGCCGCAGTTCGATCGGCGCGCCGCGCAGCAGGTCGCGCGCGCCATCGGCGGACGGGTCGAGACGGCCGACCCGCTCGCCGCTGACTACGCCGAGAACCTGCGTCGCTTCGCTCGCCTGATCGTCGGCGCCAACGCACGCGCCGATGAGTCCGAGCGGGTCAAGCCCTAGCCGATCATGAGGCCCACGATGGACGAAGACACCCTGCAGCGCGCGTTGACGAAGGCCGAGGCGCTCTGCGCCGACCGCGGCGTGCGCCTCACGCGGCAGCGCCGGAAGATACTCGAGCTTGTCTGCCGGGCCGGCCGGCCGGTCGGCGCCTACGAGCTGCTGGCACAGCTCGGGGACAGTGCGCGAGCGGCACCACCGACCGTCTATCGGGCACTGGATTTCCTGCTTGAGCAGCGGCTGGTGCACAAGATCGAGACGCTGCATGCCTTCGTCGGCTGCACCCATCCCGAGCATCCTCACGTCTGCCAGTTTCTCATCTGCCATGATTGCGGCCGCGTCGAGGAGGCCGAGAGCGCCGCTGTCGCCGGCAGCCTGCGTTCGCTCGCGAAGGACTCCGGCTTCCAGCCGCGCCGATCGGTCGTCGAAGTCATCGGGACCTGCGCACAGTGTGCACCCTCGTCGAGCCCGGTGTAACGGCCGTGACGACGAAACCGGGCAGCTTCACCCGTTTACCGTCGAGCTCCTCTACCACGGGTGAATTCCTCCACAGCGCCTGAAGCTCATCCGTGAGCTCTTGGGCACGCGCATCGTCGCCCTCGAAGGCGGCCGCGTTGCGCTGGGCCACTATCGTGAGAGGCTGCCAACCGTCCGGAATCAGGGCATTCCATTCCAGCTCAGTCACGGCGTCGGACAGAGGTTGATGTCATCGAGCCACCGCGGGAATGAGGCAATTCGCGGGAAATCGCTCTAGATGCGGATCGACAGGCCGTCGGCGAGCGAGTATCTGTAGGCACGGTACGCCGGAATGCTGCCGACGGCAAACCCCGCTAACACGAGTATGCCGAGCAGGAGGAGCTCGTCGCTCGAAGGACCGCCGATACTGATGGAGAGTCCGTACATGCCCTGCATCAACGGCTGGGCGACGAGCAGCAACAAATAGAGCAGCCCAAGGCCGAGGGCAATGCCGATCAGCGTCAGGAATCCGGCCTCTCCAATGATCAGCGCAAACACATGCCCGGGCCTTGCGCCTACGGAGCGCAGGATGGCCATCTCGCGCCGGCGCTCGTTGAGACTGGTCAGCAGCGCGGTCAACATGCCGAACAGACCCACCACCACCACGAAGGCTGAGACCACGAGCAGGGCATTCTCGGCCACTCCGATCAGACTCCAGAGCTGGCTCAACGCGACGCCTGGGAGGATGGCCGACAGGGGCTCCTCGGGATACTCGTTGACGAACCTCTGGACCGAAAAGGTCGCGACCTTGGAGCTCAGCCCCACCAGCACGGCCGTGATGGCTTTCGGGGTCAGGTCCATGGCGCGCGCCTGCTCCGCCGAGACCGAGAAACCGGGAATCGGCGCTCCGCTATGCCAATCGACGTGAATCGCCTCGATCGCCTCGAGACTGACGTGCACCGTGCGGTCCACCGGCGTCCCGGTGCGTGCCAGGATGCCGGACACGCGAAAGGGCTTGTCCTCGTGCCGGGCGAAGCTGACGTCACCGGCGCCGTGCGCCACGACGATCGGATCGCCGATCCGGTAACCGAGCGCGGCGGCAACCTCGGCGCCGAGCACCGCGTCGTAGAGATCGGAGAAAGGCTCGCCCTTGGCCAGGGCCAATCGGCGCTCACGCGCGTACCGGTAGCGGTCGAAATAGGCCTGAGTAGTGCCGAGCACGCGGAAGCCGCGGTGGGAATCGCCCAACGAGAGCGGTACGGTCCATGCGACCCGCGGATGTCGGGCGATGTCCTGGTAGCTCTGCCAGGACATGTTGTTGGTGGCATCGCCAATGCGGAAGACGGAGTACAAGAGGAGCTGCACCGGTCCGCTGCGCGCACCGACGATCAGATCCGTGCCTGAGAGGGTATTGGCAAAGCTCGTCCGCGCCTCGGTTCGCAGCCGTTCAACACCGACGAGCAGGGCAACGCTGAGCGCAATCGACATCACCGTCAACGCGACCGTCAATCGACGATTGAGCAGGCTTTTCCAGGCCAGCGAAAGGATCGGCATGGATCAGATCTCCGCTCCGATAACCTCCGGGCGCCGCTCGAGCTCGGCCAGATCGACGGTACGGTGGAACAGGCGTTCGAGGGCGGGGTCGTGACTGACAAACACCAGGGTCGAGCCGGCCTGCCGGGATTCGTCGAACAACAGCCGGATGAAGGACTCACGGCGATCGGCATCGAGCGATGACGTTGGCTCGTCCGCGATCAGCAGCTCGGGAGCGCCCATCAGGGCGCGCGCAGCGGCGACACGTTGCTGCTGACCGACACTCAGCGTCGTCACTGCTCGGCGGTGAAGGTCGGGGTGGTCCATATCGAGATGACGCAGCAGGCGTCTCGCCTCGGTGTCCAGGTCGGCGCCACGCGCCAACGCCCTCGCGCGCCGGCGTGCTGAGAAGCGACATGGCAACACCACGTTCTCGACCACCGACAAATAGGGGATCAAGTTGAACATCTGAAAGATATAGCCGATGTGATCGGCACGGAAATGGTCGCGCTGGACGCTGCTGAGCCGCTCCAGCGCCTGGTCCATGACGCGCACCGTTCCCGCACCAGCCGTCGTGACCCCCGAGAGCAGGCTCAACAGTGTGCTCTTGCCGCTGCCGCTCGGACCCTTGATGAACAGGCTCTCCCCGACCGCAACCTGCAAGGATTCAATCGACAACACCGTTGGTCCGTCTTTGTGCCAGCGGAACTCCAGGTCCTGTACGTCGATGATCAATTTGTCGATCTCTCCTTATCAAGCGCAGCCCAGTCCAGAGCGCGGCACCGAACCGGGCTCCTCACGGAATCCCGTGCTCAGAACTTGACGACATGGTCGGTCGCTGTGAGCTCCGCGGCCCCTTGTTTGCTTTCAATGACGTACTGCACTTTGAGCCTTTCCGTGCCCGGAAAGGCTTCGAACAGCTCAACGGTCAGCTGCGTCAGCTTGCCCGGCTGATCGCATTCGAAGTGATAAGTGGCCTCGATGTCCGAGTGGACTTCGCCTTCGTGCCCCTGTTGCTCATACCCGTGCCCGTCCTGCTCTTCCTGTAAGTGCTCGCCCGGCTGCCGATCCGCATGCCCACCGTGTTGCTCGTCAAGCAACTCGGAGGCGAGTTTCACCTCTTCCATCCGGCAGCCCGCATCCTCGTTGAACCTGAAGAGTCGGTCGCCGTCTTGCAAGCTGGCGACCGCCTCATCCAGGGCCGCGTGATCCGCTTCAGATGAGGGTGCATGCTCGAAGCCCAGGATGTTCACCGCGGGGCTATCGAGCTCGACCTGTACCTCCCGGCCTTCGAGTGCCAGGTCGAGTGCGGCGATGCCGTGCACGTGAGCGCCGTGCTGACGATGACCGGGATCATGCTCGTGTTTCTCATCCGCGGCTGCCCCTGCGCCGACGAGCGCCAGGGGAGTCAGCAGAGAAGCACCGAGGACAATCTGTTTCAGGCACATGCTCAACGTCTCCTGTTCAGTGGGATTGACAACACTCTAGCGACAAGGTCAACACCGACAGGAGCCTTCGCATCGAGGCTTCTCGTGGCTCCCAGAGCATCGGCGCCGGCAGACACCGCACGGATGCAATAAGATAACATTTCTAGTCGCTCCGGCGACCGCTAACGATCATGGGGCGGTACCCCGCCAGCGAGCTGAAGTTGGGACACGCGAAAGACGCTCGAGCTTGCGGTTCAGCGGCGGACGCGGTGAGAAGGGATCGCTTCAGCTCGAGTGAGACGCGCCTCATCGTGACCGCCTCGGGGGGCCTGTCTGACGACGAGATCGCCCTGCATCTCGGCTGTCTCCGCGATGACGCAATTGTGGCCCATCGCGACTTCCGGCAGGTTGCCGGTGTGATTGAGTGTCACGGTGACGTCGGGACAGCTCTTCTCGACGACCATCTCCTTCAGGACGGTCCCCTCGACTTTGTACTCCATCGCGTTACCATGAAAATCGCGTAGCACCTTCGCTCCCTCGCCCTCTGGGAGAGGGTTGGGGTGAGGGAACGATCAGGGACGAGGCAGCATTTCATCATCTGGGGTGGCTCGCCTCGTCCCATGATCGTTAGCAAAGTTGCGTGTTCCGTCGATCTGAGATCGTGCGGCCCGGGCGTGTCGTCATCGCCGCTTTCCGCCGTTCAGCCGCCTAGGTCCGCGCCTGCATCCCTTTACCCAGCCTCGCCTGCGCGCCAGGCGTTTGACGGGCATCAATGACGTAGCTCTAATAAAAAGCAATGCTTCGTATCACTATTAGCCTATTAGCTGTTGGGCCAAGAGGTGAGGCAATGGTCGAGATCCGTCATCGGGTTCCGGGTCGACTGCGGCTGCGCATCGCGGCCCTGACTCGCAACCCGCATCTCGGGCGCGAGATCGAGGAGCATCTGAGGCAGATCGACGGACTGCTTCACGTCCGCGCCAACCCCTATTGCGCCGCCCTCGTATTGTCATACCAGCGCGACCGGATTGCCGAG
>CAZOWL010000059.1:0-27958 GCA_964583605.1 uncultured Chromatiaceae bacterium
ACTTCTGAGTCCAGCACCGGTAGGGTCAGCTGAATCTGCGCCCGTGAACGGTTACGCAGCTACTTGACTGCGCAAGACGTGCCATGCTGTCCGGCAATAAGGTTCGCATTCTCTATGTCGAGGAGTTGATGGGAGGCCTCCAAGACACCGCCTACGACATTTACGGAATCGAGAATGTCGGCGACCTCTAATTGAGTGCAACCGATCTCTCGTTGGCTGGCGACATGCCGGCTCGCCTCGCCTATCATGCTGTCTACCGCCGGAACAAAGAGGGAGTAGGACCCGTGCCCACGCTCCGCATCTTGACGAATGCCGAGGTCCCGCCCGACGCCCGTACCGAGCTACTCGCGCAGGCATCGCGGGCCGTTGCCGAAATGCTCGGGAAGCCCGAGTCCTATGTGCTGGTGATCTTAGAGCCTGGGCGTGAACTCCTCTTCGCGGGAACCTCAGCCCCCGCGGCCTATCTCGAGCTCAAGAGCCTGGGGCTCGCGGAAACCGCGACGCCGGAATACTCCAGCACGCTGTGCGCGTTGCTCACCGATACGCTCGGCATTCCGGCTGATCGCGTCTACATCGAGTTCGCCAATCCACCCCGGCACATGTTTGGCTGGAACGGCGGGACCTTCTGAGTCCGCTCAGCGCGCGCCGACCATCCGCGTCGGGATATCCTCCACGGCCGTGGCCGTGGTGGCCTCCAGCTCTTCCTGGTAGGCCCGATTGACACGATCGCGCAGTTCCTTGCCCGGCTTGAAGTGGGGAACGTACTTGCCGGATAGGGAGACCGCGTCACCCGTTTTTGGGTTGCGTCCGATGCGCGGCGGGCGGTAGTGGAGCGAGAAGCTGCCGAAGCCGCGAATCTCGATGCGCTCGCCGGAGGCCAAGGCGTTGCTCATATGATCCAGTATGCAGCGCACCGCGAGCTCGACGTCTTTATAGGCCAGGTGGGTCTGTCCAGCGGCCAGTAGGTCGATCAGCTCTGATTTCGTCATGGCTGTGAGTTCCGGCTCATGGATTGATCGGCCCGGCGCGCCGGGCCACAAATAGGGCTGGTTGCGTTTAGGAAGCTAATCGCGGTTGGCCTCTTCCATTTGCTCTTTGAGGAGATCACCCAGCGTCGCTGTGCCCATTGAAGCATCGCGTGAATAGCCCTTGATCGCCGCCTGCTCCTCTTCGACGTCCTTGGCCTTGATGGATAACGAGATGGTGCGGTTCTTGCGGTCGACGCCGATGAACTTGGCCTCGACCGCGTCCCCGACCTTCAACACGGCCCGGGCATCCTCGATGCGATCACGCGAGATCTCGGAGGCGCGCAGATAGCCCTCGACGCCGTCGATCAAAGCGATCGTGGCCCCCTTTGGATCGACATCTATGATCGTACCGCGCACGACGCTGCCTTTCTCGTTGGCCGCGACGAAGGACGAGAACGGATCCTTGTCGAGCTGCTTGACGCCCAGGGAGATGCGCTCGCGCTCGGAATCCACGGACAAGACGACCGTCTCGAGACTGTCACCCTTCTTATAGCGGCGCAGTGCCTGCTCTCCGGGCTCGTCCCAGGAGATGTCCGACAGATGGACGAGGCCATCGATGCCGCCCTCCAGCCCGATGAAGATGCCGAAGTCGGTGATCGATTTGATCTCGCCGGAAACGTGGTCGCCCTTCTTGTGATTGGCGGCGAACTCTTCCCAGGGGTTCATTTGGCATTGCTTGATGCCGAGCGAGATGCGGCGCCGTTCCTCGTCGATGTCGAGGACCATGACCTCGACCTCATCGCCAAGGGCGACAACCTTGGTGGGATGGATGTTCTTGTTGGTCCAGTCCATCTCCGAGACGTGCACGAGACCCTCGACGCCTTCCTCTATCTCGACGAAGCAGCCGTAGTCGGCGATGTTCGTGACCTTGCCGAAGACCCGCGTGCCTTCCGGATAGCGACGTGAGATGTTAATCCACGGATCCTCGCCCATCTGCTTGAGGCCGAGCGAGACACGCTGGCGCTCGCGATCGAACTTGAGGACCTTGACGACGACCTCGTCGCCGATCTCGACCACCTCGGAGGGGTGCTTGACGCGGCGCCAGGCCATGTCTGTAATGTGCAGCAGGCCATCGATCCCGCCGAGATCCAGGAATGCGCCATAATCGGTCAGGTTCTTGACGACGCCTTTGATCTCCATCCCCTCCTCGAGGTTCCTGAGCAGCGCATCGCGCTCGGCGCTGTACTCCTCCTCGACGACGGCGCGGCGCGACACAACGACATTGTTGCGGCGACGATCGAGCTTGATGACCTTGAACTCCTGCTCCTTGCCTTCGAGGTAGGTCGTATCCCGCACTGGGCGCACGTCGACGAGCGAGCCGGGCAGGAAAGCGCGGACGCTGCCGAGCTCGACGGTGAAGCCGCCCTTGACCTTGCCGTTGATCATGCCCTTGACGGTGTCGCCGGCCTCGAAGGCCTTTTCGAGATAATCCCAAGCCGCGAAGCGCTTTGCCTTCTCGCGCGAGAGCCGGGTGACGCCGGTGCCATCCTCCACCGCGTCGAGCGCCACTTGAACATCGTCCCCGACGGCCACCTCGAGCTGGCCTTCGGCATCGAGGAACTGCCCTCTCGGGATGATGCCTTCGGTCTTGAGACCGGCATAGACGACGACGGCATCCGCCGTGATCTCGACCACCTGCCCGGTAACGATCGTCCCAGGCTGGAGCTGCGTGGTGTTCAGACTCTGTTCAAACAGTTCAGCAAAGCTTTCGCTCATGAGATCCAATATTCCCGCCGTGGCGCATAGAGTCGCTCCTTCCGGAACGAGGGGTTAAGTGAAGATACGGCCAACGACACGGTCGCCGACCACCGATTCGCATCGCGAGCTGCATATCGGCCTCGATGGCCAACAATCAGCATCTCCTCAGCAACTGTCTAAGAATAGCAGGTGTGTGCGCAGAATCTCGGGCTCACGACCTGTAACCCGAGTCTAGGCGGACGGCATGCACCGCCTGCAGATCAATCGTGCCTTCCCACGGCCAGATCTGGGAAGATGTGCTCTGCCGCTTCCAGAACACGCTCGAGAACTTCCTGGATCGATAGCTGGGTCGTATCCACCACCAAGGCTCCTTCCGCTACGCGCAATGGCGCCACCCGCCGAGCGCGATCACGCTGGTCTCGTTCCCGAATCTCGTCCATGAGCTTTGTAAGGCTAGCATCCAAGTCCTTTTCTTTCAACTGTTTATAGCGGCGCATCGCGCGCGCTTCAGGACTGGCATCGAGAAAGACCTTCAAAGGCGCGTGTGGAAAGACCACAGTGCCCATGTCGCGGCCGTCGGCGACCAGCCCCGGCGGCCGAACGGCGCGGCGCTGCCAGTCCAGCAGCCTTTCTCTCACGGGCCCATGGACGGCGACGCGGGAGGCGGCGACGCCCGCAGTCTCACTGCGAATCGCGTCGGTCACGTCATCGCCCTCGAGCCAGACTTCGCCGTTGCCCTCGAAGCGGACGTCAAGCTCCGCCGCCAGCTCGGCCAGCGCCTGGGCATCATCGAGGTCCAGGCCGCGCCGCTCGGCGGCCAGACCCAGCACGCGATAGAGCGCACCGCTGTCGAGGCAGCGCCAACCGAGGCGCTTCGCCACTAGACCGGCAATCGTGCCCTTACCGGTCCCGGACGGGCCGTCGATCGTGATCACGGGTATCACGATCAGGCTTCCCGAACCCGGAGTCCGGCCTCAGCCGCCAGAGCGGCGAACCCGGGGAACGAGGTCCCGACGTTGGCGCAATCGCAAATCTCGATCGCGGTCTTCGCGCGGAGGCCGGCGATCGCGAAGGACATGGCGATGCGGTGATCCCCGTGGCTTGCGATCGAGGCGACCGAGGCTCCGTCAACCGCGGCACCAAGTTCGCCCCCGCGGATCGCGAGGCCGTCGGCACAGGTTACCGTCCGGATGCCAAGGGTGGCCAATCCATCGGCCATGACCTGGATGCGATCGCTCTCCTTCACGCGCAGCTCGCCAGCACCCGTCAGTCGTGTCTCCCCCTGCGCGCAAGCGGCGGCGATGCAGACCACAGGCAGCTCATCGATCGCCAAGGGCACGAGATCCTCGGGGATGTCGATCCCCGCCAGCGGCGCGGCCCGCACCCGCAGATCGGCGACCGGCTCACCGCCCAGCTCGCGGGCATTGATTACCTCGATATCCGCGCCCATCCGGCGCAAGATCTCGATGATCCCGGTGCGGGTTGGGTTGATGCCCACCTCCTCCAAGGTCAGATCGGAGCCTGGCGCGATGCTTGCGCCGACGAGGAAGAAGGCCGCCGACGAGATATCACCCGGTACCGGTAGACGACAGGCCCGCAACCGGCCGCCGCCCTGTAGGCAGACGCGGGCACCATCGCGCGATACCGGGTAATCGAATGCTGCCAGCATCCGCTCGGTATGGTCGCGGGTTGGCGCCGGCTCCGTCACGCAGGTGCGGCCTTCGGCATAGAGCCCGGCGAGGAGCAAGCTCGACTTGACCTGGGCGCTGGCGACCGGGAGGACATAGTCGATCCCGCTCAGCGTCGCCGCCGGCTCGATCTGCAAGGGCGCCGTGCCCGCGGTGGCCGTGCCGATCCGCGCCCCCATCCTCGCGAGTGGCAGCGTCACGCGCTGCATCGGGCGACGCGACAGCGAGCTGTCTCCGAGCAAGGTCGTGGCGAAGCGCTGGCCGGACAGCAGCCCGCACATCAGCCGCATCGAGGTCCCGGAGTTGCCCATATCGAGCGGGCCCTCCGGCGCGCTCAGGCCATGGAGGCCAACGCCTTGTATACGGACCTCGCCCTGTGACGGGCCCTCGATGGGCACGCCCAGGCGGCGAAAGGCCCGCAGTGTCGCCAGCGCGTCGTCCCCTTCGAGAAAGCCGGTCACTGCGGTCTCGCCCTCGGCGATGGCGCCGAGCATGATCGCCCGATGCGAGATCGACTTGTCGCCGGGCACGCGCAGGCGGCCGCGCAGCGCCCCGCCCGGTGACACGAGAAACCGACTTCGCGTAGCGTCCGCGCTCAAGAATCCCCTCGACTGCTCCTGCGATGGCTGAGTGAGCCGCGCATCTTAACGATAGCCGCGGCCAGGGTAAACTGAGCAATCTCACGAGGCTCGGCGGCCGCGAAGCCACCAGCCACCTACGGCGCGATCGAGCGCAGATCCAAGAGGTCGAGATTCTGAAGCTCGGCAATCCGCTCCGGGGGATAGCCGAGCAGCCGGTAGTCCATGACGCCGCCGGGTGAGTGGCACTCCTGGCAGGTGCGCCCGGCGCGCTGGATGCCGTGATTGACCATCAGGGTGCCCATCTGGCGCATCCACCTCGGCTCGACCTGTCTGAGCTCGCCGTCGACCAATGGATAGTCCGTCCGCCAGCCATCGGTCACGCCGAAATAGGCCATGAACTCATCCATCATGTAGAGCTTGAACGGTGTCTGGTACATCCGTATCAGAATCGGATCCCTCACGGCCTGCTTCACCGCGCGACGCGCATCGCCCGTCTTGTAGTAGGTAGCATAGTCGAAGGGGAGGATCATGGCCCCGAAGGGCCCTTGGTTGTTGAGATCCTCATACATGAGGGCGTTGAAGAGCTTGAACGGATAGATGCGGCTCTCGCCGTCGTTCATATGGCGTCGCAGATTCTCCTCGATCATGGCTCGGCGCCGCGCGATTTGCTCATCGGACAGCTGAGAGAGTGGGTTGGTCGCGGCCTCGACATAGGCCTCGACGTCGAGCCCCGGATAGCGCTCCTTGAGCCTGTGGGCCTGCATGCGCACGGCCTCGATGACCTCGGGGTCCCGTATCTGGGCCAATTGATCCATCAACGGGTTGTAATCGTCTGGCTGATTCGGATGATTGCCGAGCGCATTCGCGAGAAAGGTCCCATTGCCGTTGAACCAGAGGAAGGTGAAGCCCCGGTTCACCTCCCCGGAGCGGTAGATATCGGTCGGCTCGTAGATGCCTTCCTCCGGATCCCAGGTCGGGTGGACCCAGTCGCGCAGCACGACATTGGTGTCCTCGAGCGCCTTGATGTGACAGGTCTCGCAGGCGAGCCGCGCGATGTGCCCGTTCAGGAGCGCCTTGTGCTCGGAGGCGTTGTGCGGTGCGAGCGAGTGGCAGTTCTCGCAGGAGACCTCCTTGCCGGGCAAATCGTTGGCGACCAGGTCGACGCCCATGCGCCCGCGCGGGATCTTGTGGCCCTCAGGGCGGTGGCAATCCGTGCACTGGATGCCCGCTGCCGCGTGCACGTCGTCCTGCGGGCTGAAAGGGTTGCCGCGCTTGGCGCCTTTGTGCAGCAGGCGGCGGTGCCGCTCGCCGAGGGCCTGGGCCGCCTGATTGTGACGATAGGCGTCGCCGCCCATGTTGTGCTGATGGCAGCGTAGGCAGGTTTCGCTCGTCGCGCGGCCGACCGTCAACGCAGCCCGCATGCTGCGGTCCTGGTTCCAGCGCAGGCCGACCTCGTCGCGGATGACATAGCGCTGATTCATGTCGTAGTCGGCAGCGTGGCAGATCAGGCAGTCGATCCCGCCTTTGGCCACGTCGGGTACATCGCCGATCGGCATCATCTTCTCGGTCGCTGGCTGGTAATTGCCGCCGATGTGGCATTGGCCGCAGCCCTCGCTGCGGATCTCCACGGTTGCTTTGGGGTGCCCTGGGGGGTGCTGTGGGCGGCTCTCGATCAAGGCGGCCCAGCCGGTCCAGGAGAAGCTGCCGGGGATCCCGCAGGCGCGGTTGATCTTGCCGACCGGGATCTGCCGCGCGTCCTCGGCGTTGACAACACGACCGTCGTAGCCGACGGTCGAGAAGGCGCCGCTGGCATCGCTTTGGAACTTGAAATGGACCGACTCGACCAAGTCGGCGAGGGTGTTGACCTGCACCGTCTCCCCGTCCTCCCGCGTGACCTGAATCGTCTCGTGACAGCGCAGGCAGGTCTGCGGGCCCTCGTAGCGTCGGATGCCGGCCTCGCGAAAATAGGCGATGTGCGACGGTTCGTGCTCGCGCACGAACGAGGGCGTCTGCATCAGCAGCTCGATCTTGACCTGGCGGGCGAAGGGATCCTGATCTTCGCGGACGATCGCCGCTGCGGCTCGGCGGCGCGCGGCTTCGGTGAGCCGCGCGGCGAGGGCCTCGAGCTCGGGATCGCTCAGGGCCTCGCTATTCGGATACTCAAGCGGCGCGTTGGCCTTGCCGACATAGGCCTCGAACAGCGGTGGGTAGAGCACCTTGTAGGCAACCAGCAGGGCAACCAGCGTGAGGACTGCCGTGCTCATCCAGCGCCGGACCTTGGTGGCGAACAGCGCGCGCGGCAAGCCGCGCATGTCAGCGGCCCTCTTCGTGGTGCCAGCCGGTGAGCATGGCGCGCAGGTTCGTGAAGACCGTCTCGCCCGTCGTGATCACGTACATGTGCACGAGCAGGAACAAGACAACGAGATAGCTCACTACGACATGGGTCATCGCGACGATCCAAATGGTGCCTAGACCGAAGAGCGTCTCGGGGAGATAGACCGAGAATAGAAATCCCCAGCCGCTCAGGATCAGCAACGGCATCAATAGATACATGACGCCGAGATAGCTCAGCTGCTGTAGGGTGTTGAACTTCAGCGACTC
Source organism: uncultured Chromatiaceae bacterium (assembly GCA_964583605.1). Taxonomy (GTDB): domain Bacteria; phylum Pseudomonadota; class Gammaproteobacteria; order Chromatiales; family Chromatiaceae; genus CAZOWL01. Next base: position 7,597 of record CAZOWL010000059.1, read on the forward strand.
GCTGGCATGAAAGGGATGCGGGTCGCCGCGGAAGATGCCGATGGCGTAGTAGCGGCTCTGCTCGATCACCTGCCTGACGAGCCCGCGCAGCCGAATTCGATAGTGGCGGCCATTGTCGGTAAGGGCATTGCCGAGGACGAAGCCGATCCAGCCGAGTGTCAGCAAGATGCCGGCGGTGTTGTGCACCGGCACAGCGGTCTCGAACGACAGCAGCCAGCTCGTGCCGGCGTAGTGCATGCTGACGCCGGAGACCACCAGGACGAGGATCAGGCCGGCGTTGAGCCAATGCCACGAGCGCACCCAGCCGGAGTATAGATACAGCGCTGTCATGAAGGGTCTCGTCCTCTGCGACTGGCGAGATAGCGGCCCGCACCGTGCGCGGCCAGCGCCAAGGCGACCAGGCCGAGCACGATCAGGCTCAGCCGGTCGAGCGCCGGGTTGCGGCTTAGGCCCACGACATAGGCCTCGTTGAAGACAGCCTTCGAGAGCCAGCCATGGCGTGCGAGCTCTTCTTCGGACCGATAGTCGTAGAGCCGGTTCAACAGCTCGGCACTGCGCGAGTGGCAGCCGACGCAGTGGCGCGCGGCCTGATCGGCAGGCAGGATCTGGTGACTGGCCTCGCCGAGGCCGGTGGTGTGGCAGTCAATACAACGTACGGCCTGCCAGTGCCGTTCGGGATTCGGCAGCCAGGCGTGACTCGCGAGTCGCGGATCCCTGATCGTTTCGTGACAGGAGAGACACACGCGATTGTGCTCGCCGACGATCTGCTCGATCGGGTCGCCGACCTGCGCCGGGCGAAAGCGATGCGGATCATGGCAGGACTCGCAGCCAACCGGGCGGTCGCGGGGACTCTCGACGGCCGTGACGTGAACACTCTGCTCAAACTCGGCCTGAATCCGATCGAGCCGATAGCTGGATCCCGTCTCGTCGTCCTCGTGGCAGCGGACGCAGCCACGCATCCCGTCCGCTGCTGGGTCCGGGTCCGGGTGCGGATAGTCGCGATAGCGCTGGCCATGGCACTCCGAGCACGCGAGCTCGCCATGCGTCGAATGGGCGAGGGCCTGCGGAGCGATGAACAGCTCGATGATCTCGCCGCTTTGCGGGTCGCGGTACCCGAGTGTGGACATTGCGTGACAGCGCAGGCAGGTCCGTGCTGAGGCGACGGGCGGTTCAGGCGGCTCCGGTGAGGCGGAGACGCTCGGGGCTCCCGCCGCGACGCCGAGCAGGGCCATGACGAACAGGGCGGCGGCCATTACCATTGCCGCGAGAGAAGCTGCCGATGGATCATTTAGTCAGGTTGACAGCGCCGGTCGAAGAAGGTTTTTCGTGTGCGACCGGCAAGCTCCTGCAAACCGATAGCCAGACTGGCTGGCGCCGCGATCTTTGCTTGCCGCCAGCCGGGCGCGCAGCGATGCCGGAAAGGGCAGGGCGAAGCTCCATCGTCTCCCGATGCGGAGATTCCGCAATCGTACCTGAGCCAGTGCCTAGCCGTGTCGCCCTGGAGGGCGACACTCCGGCCAGCGCGCCAGGCCGGCTGACCAGGTTCGTCGCCTTTCAGCGCGACACAAATGGGTGCCTCGTAAAGCCTTGCGGGGCTCGGCATGTCCGCACCATTGCTCTGGCCAGGCCTAGCGACGAATTGCGCCCGGGCAGTATAGAGGGCTGCCAGCGCCCAAGCACCTGAGATTTGTCAAGAACCAACACAGGATGATGACGGGCGAGGCGATGAGCCGCGGAGTCCGCTGTGCGGACTATTGCAGAGGGCGATATCTATCGCCGATGTGTCGCGGGGGAGGAGGGGTGCGTCGAACACCCTAAGACAGGCCTGCGAGCGCGTCGCGATCAGTCGAGGGGTATCGAGAGGCGCTCGATCGGCTGCGCAGCCTTCGGAAACCCCGCCCATAGCTCGGCGTAGCGGCGGCCGTCTGTAAGGTGCCGCTTGTCTGGGGCCACCTCGGCGAGCGGCGCGAGCACGAAGGCATAGCGCAGGATCTCGTCGCGCGGCAGCCGGCACCCGTCGATGACGCCGATCTGGTCGCCATAGGTGAGGAGATCCATGTCAAGGGTGCGGGGGGCATTCTTATCCGGCTGGCGCACCCGCCCGAAGGCGGTCTCGGTCTGGTGTAGCCAATGATTAAGCTCGGATATGCTCACGTCGGTATCAAACCCGGCGACCATGTTGTAGAAGCGGGGACCCGAGCTTCCGACCGATGGACCCTCATACACGGATGACAGGACAAGCTCTCCAAATCGGTCGCGAAGGGCCTTTACGGCGCCGCGAATGCTCCGTTCTCGATCGACATTGCTGCCGACGCTGATCCATACCCAGGGCATCAGTTGGCCGAGCTACGGTTGTTGGCGGCGCTCGATGATGACGCCGACATCACCGGCATCGGTCACGGCACCGACCTTGTTAAGCGTGAGCCGCAGCCAGCCGATATTGAACTCCGCAAGGATGATCTCGGCGCAGCGCTCAGCGAGTGTCTCGACCAGCTCAAAGCGGCTCTCACCGACGAACTGCTTGAGTCGTTTGGAGACGGCTTTATAGTCGACAGCGTCCTCGATACGATCGGTGCGCGCGGCGCAGGCGACGTCGGTGCTCATCTCGATGTCGAGAATAACCGGTTGTTTGATCTCCTTCTCCCAATCATAGATGCCGATCACGGTCTCGATGCGCAGCCCGCGCAGGAAAACGATGTCCATGCCTCGCCCCATGAAATACCCCGTTGTCCACGCAAAATTATGGTGGTAATTTGCCTTTGCAAGCCCGGCGCAGCATCGCCGTTGGACCCAGAGCACTGCACGCTTTCTGAGCTTCGCCCGTGATCACCCACCTCCTTGTTGTCGTTGCCGCCTACCTGCTCGGCTCGGTCTCGAGTGCGGTCATCGTGTGTCGGTTAATGCGCCTGCCGGACCCCCGCGCTCAGGGCTCGAACAACCCGGGGGCGACCAATGTGCTGAGGATCGGCGGCAAAAAGGCGGCTGCGGTGACCTTGATTGGTGACAGTCTGAAGGGCCTGTTGCCGATGACGGCTGGACACCTGCTCGGGCTAGGGCCCGAGGGCTTGGCGATGACCGGTCTCGCTGCGTTCCTGGGCCACCTCTACCCGATCTTCTTCGGCTTTCAGGGCGGGAAAGGTGTGGCGACGGCGTTAGGCGTCCAGTTCGGGCTTTATTGGCCCGTTGGTGTCACGGTGGCGGTCATTTGGCTGTTCATGGCCAAGGTCGTCAAGATCTCCTCGCTTTCGGCCCTGGTCTCGATGGCTCTGGCCCCGGTCGTCGTGTGGGTCTTTTGGCCCGAGCCGGTGCTGGTCGCCGCCCAGGTCCTGATCAGCCTGCTGCTGTTCTGGCGGCACCGCAGCAACATCCGCAATCTGATCGCCGGTACCGAGGACCGGCTCGACGTCCAACCGGGTCAATCCGACGTCTGATCGTCCGGCAGCCCGAGGTTCGCTGGCTGATTCCGAATGCTGATCTCCCAAGATGCTCCTCTGAGTTCGGGCCGGTAAGTCCATTTCAGGAGGTGAGCCAGCAGCAAGGCCATTCGGCTCGCCGGCTCTCTTTGTTCGCTCTGTCCCACGTCTTCGATCTCATCGGCGATATGGTCCAGATCAAGCAGATCAGATCGGCCGGTCCTCAACAACCGGGCCTGCTCGTGAGACCAAGCCACAATGTCGCTCTCGTAGGTCGTCTTGCGAGGCATCATGCTCGCTCACGAACGATCATGGGGCGAGTCGAGCCAACCCCGGACGATGACATGCCGCCTCGCCCCTGATCGTTCCCTCACCCCAACCCTCTCCCAAAGGGCGAGGGAGCGAACGTGCTGCGCGAATTTCATAGTAAGAGCTTGACGAGCGCGCCATGCACGAGAGATCTCTCTTGTATCCCCGGTTGACACGCTTTACCAGCAAATTGCCGTGAATCCAGCCCGATGCACGTCAATCTCGATACTAGTCGAATAGCCATGCAGCCCGGATGCAGCGCAGCGCAATCCGGGGCCGCCACAGCGCACGCGTCAGTCTTCCCAGGCCGGCAATCTTGGCACAGCCTCGAGTAATGTGCGCGTGTAGGCGCGTTGCGGTCGGCTCAAGATCTCTTCGGTGACGCCCTGTTCGACGATCTCCCCGTTGCGCATGACACGGATCTCGTCGCAGAGGCGCTCGACGACAGCGAGGTCATGAGAGATGAACAGGTAGGTCAGCCCGAGCTCGATACGCAGCGCGCTGAGTCGATTCAGGATCTGCGCCTGCAGCGAGACATCAAGCGCGGACACCGGCTCGTCGAGAATGATCAGCCGCGGGGCACCGAGCAGTGCACGGGCGATCGCGACGCGCTGTGCCTGGCCGCCGGAGAGCTGGTGCGGGAAGCGCTCGAGCAATGCGCGGCCGAGCCCGACCTGATCGGCGACCTCATCGACGCGCTCGCGGCGGGCGCGTCGATCCCCCCGGTGCTCGTCGCCCGCGGTGAGCCCGGCCAAGGTGCCTTCGAGGATGCGTCCGACGCGACGGCGCGGGTTCAACGCGTTGGCTGGGCTCTGAAAGATATATTGGACCTCTCGGCGCCAGCGCCGGCGCTCGGCTGCGTTGAGCGCGTCGATCGTTCGGCCCCGCCAGCAAACGCGGCCACTGCTGGGGGCGATCAGGCCCGCGGCGATCCGGGCTAGGGTCGTTTTGCCGCTGCCGGACTCCCCGACCAGGCCCAGCGAGGTGCCCTGGTCGAGGCTCAAATCGCTCGGCGCAAGCGCGGTCTGCCAGCGGCGCTGGCCGAGCCAGCCAGCCGCACCGCCCGAGGCCGGATAGCGCTTGCTGACGCCCACCAGCTCCAGCAAGTGCGTGCTCATTCTTCGGCCGCTCCGCACTCAAGGGCTGACCCTGTGTCGCGGTGCTCGGGGAACAGGCAGCGGACACGATGCCCTTGACCGACACTCTCCAACGCCGGCTCGCCGTCACGGCAAACGGATTGGACCTTGGGGCAGCGCGGGGCGAAGCGACAACCCGCCGCGGCCTCGCCGTAGGTGGCCTCGGCCGGTGAAGGTGGCTGGCCGGGAATCGCCGGGAGCGGCTTTTCCGGCTGGCCGATCTCCGGCGAGCAGGCCAGCAGCGCCGCCGTGTAGGGGTGGGCTGGCGTGCGCACCACCTGGGCCAGTGGCCCATCTTCGACGATGCGCCCGGCATAGAGCACCAGCACCCGCTCACAGAGGCGCGCGACCAAGGCCAGATCGTGACTGACAAAGATCAGCGCTCGCTCCCGGCCGCGGCTCAGATCTTCGAGGAGATCCAAGATCTCGGCCTGGACCGTGACATCGAGCGCCGTGGTCGCCTCGTCGGCAATCAGTAGGTCCGGCTCATGGGCCAGAGCCAACGCGATCCCAACGCGCTGACACTGGCCACCTGAGAGCTCATGCGGGAAGCGTCGGCGCACGCCAGGTAGCTGATCCAATCCAACCATCTCCAACAGCGCGGTAACCCTTCTATCGACGTCCTCCGAGACGTGGCTCGGATGAGCACGGACGGTCTCGGTCAGCTGATGGCCGATGCGGAACAGCGGATCGAGCGCGACGAGCGGCTGTTGCGGCACATAGGCGATGCGCCGGCCGCGCAGCCCACGCAATGTCGGCGCATCGAGCCCGATCAGATCGATCCCATCCACACAGACCTGTCCTGTCAAACGGCCCCCGGCCGGCGCGAAACCGAGCAGCGCCAATGCGGTCAGCGTCTTGCCGGAGCCTGATTCACCGACCAGGCCGATACGCTCGCCGCGGCGCAGGCTCAGGCTCACGCGATCGACGGCCGCGACGGGGCCTTCCGTGCCCGGGAACAGGACGCAGAGGTCTTCGACCGACAACAGCGGCGACTGACCTGCATCCGTGTCTGATAGGGGTGCGTCCTTCGTCGGCAGGGAGGCAGGGGCGCGCTCCCCGGCATCCGTCGCGAGCCGCGGATCGAGCTGATCGCGCAGCGCATCCCCGAACAGGTTGATGCCGACCACCAGCACGAGAATCACCAGGCCCGGCAGCAACGCGACCCGTGGAAAGGTGGTCAGGAGTTCGCGCCCCTCGCCAAGCATGCTCCCGAGATCGGCCTGGGGCGGCTGGGCACCAAGCCCAAGAAAACTGAGGCCGGCCGTCTCCAGGACCATCCAGCCCAGTGTCGTGGTCATCAACAACAGGACCGTCGGCAGTAGGTTGGGCAGGACCTCGAAGGCGATGATCCAAGGGCCCCGATGTCCGCTGAGTCGGGCGGCGTCGATATAGTCCTGATGACGGATGTCGAGGACCGCGCCACGCACGGCCCGCGCGAAGAAGGGGACATTGGCCACCGCGATGGCCAGCATCGCATTGCCGAGGCCGGGGCCGAGCGCGGCGACGATGGCGAGCGCCAACAGCAGATAGGGGAAGGCCATCAGGACGTCGATGCCGCGCATCAGGAGCGCATCGGTAATGCGGCCGAAGAAGCCGGCGGCGAGGCCGATGAGCGTGCCGATGAGCGCCGCCGCCAGCGTCGCGAGCGCGCCGACCGCGAGGCTCGAGCGTGCGCCCCAAACGAGCCGCGCCAGCAGGTCTCGGCCCAGTGCGTCGGTGCCCAGAGGATGCCCCGCCATGCCCACTGGCAGCATGCGCCGCGCCGGCTCGGTCAGCGCCGGGTCCGGCAAGGGCAGCAGCGGTGCCGCGAGCGCCGGCAGCAGGACGAGCCCGAGCAGCATGAGACCGGCGATGGCGCCTGGGTGCCGCGCGAGCCGAGCCGAGTAGGAAGCAACCGAATTCATGCCGTCGCCGTCCCTCTGCGAATGAAGCTCGCCAAGCAGGTTGGCTCCCGCGACCGCTGGGCGAGAGTCGTGACGAGCGAGCGGTCAGGGCTGAGGCGCGGGCTCATCAGCTCAGGTCAGGTGGTGCGCCTCGTCCCATGATCTTCAGCCGCCGCACATCAGGCCGCGCGCGTGCGCCGATCCAGCCCGTGCTGCACCAAATCGGCAATCAGATTGACCAAGACATAGGCGCTGGCGAGCACCAGGACGCCACCCTGAACCAGGAGCAGGTCCCGTGCGGCGATTGCGTCGACGAGCAGTCGGCCGAGGCCGGGCCACTGGAAGATGGTCTCGATGTAGACGGCTCCGCCGATCAGGAAGCCGGCTTGGAGGCCGATCACCGGCGTCATGCGCGCGAGGATGGCCTTGAGCGCATGCACGAGTAGGACACGGTGCTCGGCGATGCCGCGCGCCCGGCCCATACGGATCGGCTCGCCAGCGAGCACGTCGATGGCCGCGCCGCGCGTCAGCCGGCCGATGACGCCGCCTGCGACCAAGGCCAGGCTCAGCGCCGGGAGCAGGAGATGTCGGGCGACGTCGAGCAGGGCACTGAGGCCTCCCGCGTCGAGCCAAACCGTGGTCATGCCGCTGGCCGGCAGCCAGCCGAGCCAGACCGCGAAGATCAGGATCAGCAGCAGGCCGAGCCAAAAAGACGGAATCGAGATCCCGAGCAGCACGCCGAGCGTAACCAGCCGGTCCGTCAGCCGGTTGTGACGGAGCGCCGCGAGCATCCCGGCGGCGAGTCCGAGCAGCGTAGCGAGCAACAACGCGGTACCGGCGAGCAACAGGGTGGGGCCCAACCGTTCGAGGACCGCGTCCAGCACCGGCCGCTCCAACGACACCGAGCGCCCCATGTCAGCCTCCAGCAGGCCACCGAGCCAGATCAGGTAGCGGACCGGCCAGGACCGATCCAGCCCGAGCTCGGCGCGCAGCTCTGACAGACGCTCCGGCGTCGCATAAGGGCCAAGGATCGCGAGCGCCGGATCCCCGGGCACTAGACTCATGACCCCGAAGACGACCAGGGAGACACCGAGCAAGACCGGGATAAGGAGCAACAGGCGCTTGATGATGTAGGCGGTCATGGTCCTCTCACGATCACGCAGCGGACGGGATACCTCGGACGATGAACGTCGGCGTGAGGGGGTACGCGATGCGCACCCTACGCTGGTAAGCTGCTAGGCAAACACCTTCCAGGTGATGGCCAGCGTAAACGCCAGGTTGAGGCCGATCATCCACTTAAGCAGGGCCAGGTTCCCGCGTATCTCGGCGACGTCGCGGTTATATTCGGCGATCGCCTGCGCCGCGGCGCGGGCCTTCTCGTCATCCGCGCCCGCGCTGACTAGGGCGTCATAGACCTCGGCAATCATGGTCGTCATATTGGGTTCCGGCGGTTCGGCGTTTTCGGGATTGGCATTAGGCGCTGCACGCGAATGCACCGCATGCGACAGAAATTATCGGGTCAATTTTCTGAAACGGATCGAGTCCATTATGTTCCGGGCCGGCGAACGGGGTTGGAGGCCTCCATGCGGGAGGCACCGTCGAGCAACAAGAAGAACGACGGCTCGAGCGCGAGGCCTTGGACTCCCTCTCGGGCGACCAGGTTCTGGCGCCAGCTGGCGACGACGACCCAAGGGGCATCGGCGTGGACTCGGCGGGCGAGCTCGTGGTAGAGGCGTGCGCGCTCGGGGCGCTCGGTGGCGCGGCGGGCCTGCTCGATCAGACGATCGACCTCTGGGCTGCAGTACCAGCCCGAGTTGAAGCCGCCGTGTCTCGGGGTGGCGTCGCAGCGCAGCGCGAGATACGGCAGCGTGTCCGGATCGTTCGTCATCCAGGCCATCTCGGCCATGTCGGCCTCGGCGTCGAGTCCCTTGTTGACGCGGGCGAGGTACGCATTCCATTCATAGCTTTCGATGTGGACCTTGATGCCGATCTCGGCCAGGTCGCCCTGGATGGCTGTCGCCATCGCCAGCGGGGCCAGCATCCCTGAGCCGCCGCGGGGCACCAGGAGCGTCAGCTCGAGCCCGGCGGCATGGCCGGCCTCGGCAAGCAACGCGCGGGCCGCTTCGGGGTCGTGTCGATAGGGCTCGAGCGCCGGGGGGAATGCCCATTCGAAGGCCCTCGGCACCGGCCCAGCGGCGACCTCGGCCGTGCCGCGCAGGACGTCTTTGACAAGAGCCTTCTTGTCGACGGCCAGGTTCACGGCGCGGCGGAGGCGCACATCGGCAAATGCGCCGTCGCGCGTGTTCAGGATCAGGAACCAGAGGTGCGGGCCCGTTGCCTCGAGGACCTGGAAATCAGGGCGGTCGCGAAATGCGGCGACATTGTCCGGCGACAGCTCCAAGGCGAGGTCGACACCGCCGGCGAGGAGCTCGGCGATACGGGTCATCGGGTCCGTGATCGGGCGGAAGATCAGCCGCTCGATCGGCGCGCGTTCCTCGAGACCGGATGCCTCCCGGTGCGCATGGCCATGATAGCCCGCAAAGCGTTGCAGCCGCACGCGCTCGCCGGGTCGCCAATCGACGAAGCGAAACGGCCCGGTGCCGCTCGGATGGCGGCCGACGCGATCGCCCCAACGGCGGACGGCGGCCGGTGAGAGGATGAATCCGGCCGGATAGGCCAGATTGGACAGGAAGGGGGCAAAGGGCTCATCGAGCTCGAAGCGCACCGTCAATGCGCCGAGGACCTCAATCCGCGTGATGGCCTCGAAAAAGAACGCGAGCGGGAAGGGCCCCGTGTCGTGGTAGGGATGCTGGGGGTCGAGCAGGCGCTCGAAGTTGAAGCGCACCGCCTCGGCGTCCAGGGCCGAGCCATCGTGGAAGCGCACGCCCGGCTTGAGCCGGAATGTGTAGGTGCGGCCGTCGTCGGACACCGACCAGGATTCGGCCAGTCCCGGTGCCGGCTCCAGCGTGCCAGGCCGGTAGCGGACCAGGCCCTCGAAGACATTGACTTGGATGCGTAAGTCGTTCAGGGCCGTGGTGACGTGCGGGTCCAGCGCACGCGGCTCGGCGACCTGGGCGACGACGAGCGTATCGGCGGGAGGCTCCAGCGGAGCACAGCCTGTAGCGCCCAGCAACGCGCCGAGGAGAACGGCGATCCGGGTGATCGCGCGCGGGGCCAGCGCTAGCGCACGCTTCTTGGGCCGCCGCGCCGATGAGGACTCACGGCTCGTTGTCACCCAGGCCAAGCGCTTCCCTGAGCGCCGCGGCGCTGTCGAAGTACCGAACCTCGTCGATGCGGCCGTCCTCGAGGCGCAGCCAGGTGACCTGATCCTCGCGGCGGGGCCAGTCCTGCGTCTGCTCGGCCTCCTCGCCGAGCAGGATCGGGTAAGGGCGCTCGCGGAGCTTCGGCAGCGCGAACAGGCTCGTGATGATGCCCGGCATGCCGCTGATGTCGGCCAGATAGCGGATGTCACGGGCAGCCAGTGAGTCGGCGTCCTGGTCTTCCAGCGCCTCGGTGACGAGCTCTCCGGCGGCGCGATCGGGGGCAAAGAGCAGGATCCGTGTGCCATCAGGGATGGTCTGCGCCTGCTCGTGCTGATCGCGCAGCTCCAGCGTCGGTAGCCTGTCACCGGGCCCGAACTCGGCCCGTGCAGGGATCGCGGAGAGCGCGGACAGAGCGAGCGAGAGCGATGCGCCGAGCAGCATAAATCGCTTCACAGGAACCTCCAGTCAGGTCGCTTTTCGGGTCGATTAAACGGAAACATTGGGTCGTGCCTCGAGCACCGCCACACTGCGGGCGTGGACCGGATAACGGTCGCCATCGAGCGCGCGCTGGTTGGGCGGTGGAATCGGAAGCGGCTGATTGTGGGTGTCGACCACCAGATGCCATCGCTGCCCGGGGATCGTCGGTACGGCGAACGCAAGCTCGGCATCGGACATGTTCACCATGACGTGCAGCGGCGCTTCCTCCTCGGTCGTGCCCGCCAGCGTGAAGGCGAGCGTCTGGGCTTCAGCATCGCGCCACGGGGGAGCCTCGAGCTCTTGTCCGTGCCATTGCATGTCCGGCAGGGTTTGCCCTTCCGCTGGTGCACCGGTCAAGAAGCGCGCGCGCCGCAGGCTCGGATGCCGGCGGCGCAGCGCGATCATCCCGCGCACGAAATCGAGCATGTCCCGGTTTCGCTCGAGCAGGCCCCAGTCGAGCCAGGAGATCTCGTTATTCTGACAATAGGTGTTGTTGTTGCCGGCCTTCGAGCGGAGGACTTCGTCGCCACTCAGCAGCATCGGTACGCCCTGGCTGAGCATCAGGATGGCGAAAAAGTTCATCGCTTGGCGTCGCCTCAGCGCCAGGATCTCTGCGTCATCGGTCGGGCCCTCGACACCGCAGTTCCAGCTCAGGTTGTGGTCATGCCCGTCCCGATCGTCTTCGCCATTGGCCAGGTTATGCTTCTTATCGTAGCTCACGAGGTCATGCAGGCTGAAGCCGTCGTGGCAGGTGATGAAGTTGACGGAATTGCACGGGAGTCGGCCGCGGTGCTGGTAGAGATCGCTGCTCCCAGCCATGCGCGTCGCGACCTCAGAGATCAATCCTTTCTCGCCGCGTACGAAGCTCCGAATCAGGTCGCGGTAGCGGCCATTCCACTCGGCCCAGCGAAAGCCAGGGAAATCGCCTACCTGGTAGAGGCCGGCGGCGTCCCAGGCCTCGGCGATCAGGTGGGTGTGGGCTAGGGTCGGTGTCAGCTCGGTGCTCCACAGAACGGGGGCGTGGTACTGAGGGCGGCCGTCTTCGCCGCGGGCCAGCGCGCTGGCCAGATCGAAGCGGAAGCCATCCACATGCATGCTGCGCACCCAATAGAGCAGGCAGTCGAGCAGATAACGCGTGACGATCGGGTGATTACAATTGACCGTGTTGCCACAGCCAGTGTAATCCCGGTAGCGACGCTTATCGAGGAAATCCAAGTGGTAGTAGGTCTCGTTGCTGAGCCCCTTGAAGCTGATGGTTGGCCCATCGGCGCCGCCTTCTGAGGTGTGGTTGAAGACGACATCGAGGATCACCCCAATCCCAGCCGAGTGCAGCGCGCGAACCATGTCGCGGCACTCGTCGCGTGCCCGTGACGGATCGACGCTGTAGCCAGGATGTGGGGCAAAGAAGCTGTGTGTGCTGTAGCCCCAGTAGTTCTCGAGCCCCAGGGCGGCCGTGTGTGGCGGCACGTCCTGGGCATCGAAGGCCATCACCGGCATCAGCTCCACGTGGGTGATCCCGAGCGACTGGAGGTAGGGAATCTTATCGATCAGACCGAGGAATGTGCCGGGGTGCTTCACACCGGAGGACGGATGGCGGGTGAAGCCGCCGATATGCATCTCGTAGATGACGGCGTCCTGCAGCGGGAGGCGCAGCGGTTTGTCGTCGCCCCAGTCGTAGCTGTCGCGCACCGCTTGGGCGCGCATGGACGTGGCCAGGTTATCCCCGCGAGGACAGGCCTTGCCGCGCTCCCAGAGTCTGTCGGTGACCGTTGTGCACCAAGGGTCGAGCAAGATCTTGTCGGGGTCGAAGCGACAGCCGGTGTGCTCCGTATCCCGCGGTCCATCGGCGCGCCAGGCGTAGAAAGTCCCGCCGGGCAGTCCCTCGACCAGCACATGCCAGAAGAAGAAGGTGCGGTGAGTAGCAGGATCGAGCGAGATGATCTGGAACGGCGTCAGGCTGTCTTCGCGCTCGAACAGTAACAGCTCCACGCGCGTGGCATGTCGTGAGAACACGCAGAAGTTGACGCCGTCGTCCGTAAACACTGCGCCGGCACGGTTCCAGTTGCCCGGAGTTGTCGAATAGCTGCGCGCCGCCATCGCCGCTCCTTATTGTTGTGTTGGCCTCTTTATGAGATGGCCGAGTGGTGGCGTCTCGCACGGGATGTGCCGAGCTCGCCGGCCTCTTATCGCGTCTGTGTAGACAAGTTAGTCCAACACCACCGCCGGGCCCAAGCCTTTTCTGATTCGGGTGTAACTTTGAGTTGACGATAGGGAAGGCAGACAGGTAACTTTCCGCCGATGAATGAGCCCCTCGCGACACCCGTCACCCCCGTGCGGCCGCCGAGCCTCTCGGCCTTCGTCGAAGTCCTGCACCCGATCACCTGGTTCCCGCCGATGTGGGCCTTCACATGCGGCATGGTGGCCTCCGGTGTCCCGTTCTCGGGGAACTGGTGGCTGGTGGCGATTGGCGTGATTCTCGCGGGGCCGCTCGCCTGCGGCAATAGTCAGGTCGTCAATGATTGGTTCGACCGGCATGTCGATGCCATCAATGAGCCGGATCGACCGATCCCTTCCGGGCGCATCGCTGGCCGCTGGGGGTTGTACCTGTCGCTGATGATGAGTGGTTTGACGCTCCTCGTGGGCGCCTTCTTGGGCCCTTGGGTGTTCGGTGCGACCGCGCTGGGAGTCGCGCTGGCCTGGGCCTACAGCGCGCCGCCGCTGCGATTGAAGCGCAATGGCTGGTGGGGCAATACGGCCGTCGGCTTTACCTACGAGGGCCTCGCCTGGGTCACCGGCTCGGCGCTGATGCTGGGCGGCGCGATGCCCAGCTGGCAGAGCCTCACGCTCGCTGGCCTCTACAGCATCGGCGCGCATGGCATCATGACCCTCAACGATTTCAAGTCGGTCGAGGGCGACCGCCAGCTCGGGCTGCGCTCGCTGCCGGTTCAGCTCGGTGTGAGTCGCGCGGCGCAGCTTGCCTGCGTCGTGATGGCGGCCCCACAGGTGGTCGTCGTCTCCCTGCTGTTGATCTGGGGGCACCCTTGGCACGCAGGCGGTGTCGTGTTGGTCTTGCTCGGCCAGCTCGCCGCCATGGTCCGGCTCCTGAAGCGGCCGCGTGAGCTCGCGCCCTGGTACAACGGGACCGGCGTGACCCTGTATGTCAGCGGCATGATGATCAGTGCCTGGGCTTTGCGCTCCGCGGCTATGGCCTGAGCGGGCCCGTTCGAAACTCAGACAGGCCCGCCTGAGCGGGTGGTGAATATGACAGATGCGGTGACATACGATGCGGTAGTGGTCGGCGGGGGGCCGGCCGGGGCAACGGCGGCGACAGAGCTGGCACGAGCGGGGCGAGAGGTGCTGATGCTCGATCGCGACGGGCGCATCAAGCCTTGCGGTGGGGCGATTCCGCCACGTCTGATGCGCGACTTCGCGATCCCGGAGTCCCTGCTGGCGGCGCGGATCACAAGCGCCAGGATGGTGTCACCGGCCGGCCGCTGCGTCGATATGCCGATCGACGGTGGCTATGTCGGCATGGTCGATCGCGATGTCTTCGACGAGTGGCTCCGCAAGCGTGCCGAGCAGAGCGGTGCCAAGCGGGTGTCCGGGACCTATGTGCGCCTGGATCGCGACGACCAAGGGCTGGCAACCATCTACTATCGTGCGAAGGGGCAGCCGCAGACGGCCGCGCTGAGCTCGGTGCGGGCGCGGACCGTGATCGGCGCCGATGGGGCGCGCTCGCAGGTGGGTCGACAATGCGTCCCCGGTGCCGCTGAGATCCCGAGCGTTAATGCCTATCATGAGATCCTACGCACGCCGGAGCTCGGCGGCGCAGACATCGAGCCGAGTCGCTGCGACGTCTACTACCAAGGGCGGCTCTCGCCGGACTTCTACGCCTGGGTCTTCCCCCACGGGGAGACCTTGAGCATCGGTGTGGGTACGGCCCAGAGCGGTTTCTCACTGCGCAATGCGGTGGCGGCGCTGCGCGCCGAAACCGGCTTGGCCGAGGTCGAGACCTTGCGGCGGGAGGGTGCCCCGCTGCCGCTGCGGCCTTTGTCGCGCTGGGATGACGGGCGCAATGTCGTCCTAGGCGGTGATGCGGCCGGCGTCGTGGCCCCCGCCTCAGGTGAAGGCATCTACTATGCGATGGTCGGCGGACAGCTGGCCGCCGAGGCCGTTTCCGCCTACTGCCGAACGGGTGATGTGCGCGAGCTGGCCCAGGCCCGGCGTCAGTTCATGAAGGCCCATGGGCGCGTCTTCCAGGTTCTGGGGTTGATGCAGCGCTTCTGGTACAACAGCGACAAGCGCCGTGAGCGCTTCGTGAGCCTGTGCCGCGACCCGGACATCCAGTACATCACCTGGGACGCGTACATGAACAAGCGCCTGGTCCGCGCCAAGCCTGCAGCCCATCTGCGTATCTTCTTCAAGGATCTCGCGCACCTCCTCGGCCTCGCCCGGGTCTAGTCGCGGTGATGGCCGAGCTGTTCTATTCCGGCCTGATCCTCGACATCATCATCGGGCTCGTGTTCGTGGAGGGGGCCGCCCTGGTTGCCTACCACCGCCTGACGGGGCGCGGACCGACGCCACGCGACGCGCTGAGTAACCTCGCCGCCGGCCTCGCTCTGATGATCGCGGCCCGCGCGGCCTTGGTCGACGCCGATTGGCGATGGATCGCCCTATGGCTGCTCGCCGGACTGCTGGCCCATCTTTGGGACCTCGCCCAACGCTGGCGTCGTTAGCAGCGCACGGGACTCATCGCCCTTCCCGCGTCAGCGTAGGAACGGAGAACAGGTGCTGCAGGTCATCCTCGAGGTCACGCGGCTTGCTGTCGAGCAGCAGGGCCAACTCGTGCAGCGAGATCGAGCGTGCCTTGAGGATGTCGATGAGATCCTTGCGGAACATTGGTCCTCCCCTTGCTCGAGTGTGACGCCGACACTGAGCCGTATTGGGCACTGCGCATCCCTGCCGATGGCCGCCGGTACGCGCTAGCGATACGAGCGCATCTGCCCGACCAGAACGCCCTGTATCTCGATGTCATCCGGGGCGAGCTCGATCGGCGCCATCCCGCTGTTCTCGGGGTAGAGGATTGTCCGTCCCCGCTCTTGCCGGATCCGCTTCAGTGTGACCTCCTCGCGCCGGATCAGGGCCACCACGATATCCCCGTCGCGGGCCGTCGTGCGCTGCTCGATCACCACATAGTCGCCGTCCAGGATACCGGCGTCGCACATGGAGTCGCCCCGCACCCTGAGGACGTAGCAGGGCCGATTCGTCCGCAGTTGCGGTGGCACCTGAATGGTCTCTGGCTGCGGTACGGCCTCGATGGGTCTCCCGGCGGCGATCGTCCCGAGCAACGGTATGCCGTCATCAGCTATGGCCTCCGGGACGAGCCGTATGCCGCGGTGCTGCCCGTCCAACGGCTCCACGAAGCCCGCCGCCACCAGGGCCTGGACATGCCTGTGCAACGAGCCCCGAGAACGCAGCCCCAGCATGGCGCAAAGCTCGTCCAGGGTCGGCGCGTGCTCGAAGTCCTGCGCCTTGTCCCGCAGAAAGGCGAGGATCTCCTGTTGGCGGCGTGTCAGTCGCATAGGCGCAATATCTTCTGTCACTTCTCCAATTCTATGCTACTCTGTGTAAGAACAAATCGAGAACATAGTTCCTTCCCACGCCACCGATGCCGGAGGCCACTATGCAGAGCGTCGCCTATCTGTTGCCCAAGCACCGTCACACGACCTGGAGCCCAGCGCTTGAACCCTTAGACACAGCTGCCGAGGCAGGTGTTGCGATTCCGCTGCTCGGCTACGTCACCGCCGGGCAGCCCATCGACATCCCGGAAGATCGCGAGACCGTCACGGTTCCTCGCCACATGGTGCGCAAAAACAGCTATGCGCTCCGGGTCCGCGGCCACTCGATGATCGACGACCATATCCAGGACGGGGACATCATCATCGTTGAGAAGCGCGAGACGGCGGAGAACGGCGAGTCAGTGGTCGCGATGATCAACGGCGAGCGCGTGACACTGAAACGCTTCTATGTGGAGCGAGACGGCATCCGCCTACAGCCAGCGAATCCCGAGATGGAGCCCATATACCTCCGGCACGAGGAGCTGCAGATCCTAGGTATCGTGGCGGGGGTCATACGTCAGGGCTGACTGATGGCGCGGGCGCCCGCGCCGCCACCGCATGCCACGGCCGAGACTCGGCGTGGGCGGTGGCGGGAGCGGCAGTCCGCTTACTGGCGAATCCCCTCAAGGGAGAGGATCATCTCGACATCGCGTGACGCCGGGCCGAGATCCCGCTCGATCCCGAAGTCCTTGAGCGCGAAACGCGTCGTGCCCTGGAAGCCACGGCGGTAGCCGCCCCAGGGGTCGGGCCCATGCCCGATATGCTCGACTGCGATCTCCACCGGCCTGGTGATGCCGCGCAGCGTCAGGTCACCGACCAAGGTCGCCGTTCCGTCACCGTGATCGGTGAACGAGCTGCTCTTGAACCTTGCCTCGGGGTACCGGCTTACATCGAGGAACTCTTCGTCGCGGAGGTGCTTGTCCCGTTCGGCGTGATTGGAGTCGATGCTCGCCGTCTTGATCAGGACCGCGACCTCGGAGGCGGCCGGGTTATCTTCGTCGTAGCTGAAGCGACCGGAGAAGTCGTTGAACCGTCCATAGAGCCAGCTATAGCCGAGGTGCGGGATTCGGAACTGTATGAAGGCGTGGGCACCCTCGGTGTCGATCGCGTACTCATCGGCCGCGGCCAGACCCGGCAGGGCCAACGCGGCCGCGAAGCAGGTGGCGATAACGCTCGTACTCTTCATCTATCATGCTCCTCTGTGTATCGATGGATGACAATGCAGTCTCGTGGACCATGGCCGCTGCGCTCGGTTCCGCGGAGCGAGTTGGTCTCACGGTCTCGCAGTCTGAGACTGTGGCCACCATCCCCGCCTCAGGCCGCCTCGATCGACCCTCGCCGCTTACCGCGGCGACCGAGCATCCGCAGCAGGGTGCCATCTCGGTCGATGAAATGATGTTTCAGCGCGGCCAGGGCGTGAACCGAGGCCAGCACAATCAGGGTGATGGCCAGAATCAGATGGACCTCGCCGGCGAGATCGGCTTGATTGGGGATCCCTGTGATGGTTGCGGGGACGCTGAACCAGCCGAAGACATCGATCGAGCGGCCATCGGCTGTCGAGATCAGGTAGCCGGCCGTCATCACGAGCAGCAAGAGGACGTAGAGTGCGATGTGCACGACCCGCGCGGCGCGACGCTCAAGATCAGACTGGCCCGGCTCCGGCCGCGGCTTAGGGTTGATGAGGCGCCAAAGGATCCGAATCAAGAGTGTCAGCGCCAACAGCACACCGATGCCCTTATGGAGGTCCGGGGCGCGCTTGTACCAGGGATCATAGTACGTCAGCTCGACCATCCAGAGCCCGAGGGCGAAGAGCCCCACGACGACAATCGCAATGGTCCAATGCAGGATCACCGCGATCAGACCATACCGGTCGTCAGTATTCCGCCACATCTGATCGCACTCCGCACAGCGAGGGCCGGCGCCCTCTCGACAGCGGCATGGTACGCATAAATGCGGATGGCCGCGAGTCGCCGTGGCTTGCCGGGGCCCTTTGCGCTAAACGCCTGATCAACCTAGGGGCAGCCTCGCAGAGAGCTGCGGACAGAGGGCGGTTTGGCGACAGTCCAACGCCAAGAGCCGTGGCGGCGTGCGATGCCGTCCGGCGGCAGCAACAGGCTGATTGCGGCCGATCGGGACTCAGTGCTCAACCGACCGGTCTTGCCGCGAAGCGGACGATCGCCGAACGGGGGCTGAGTGGCCGTTTACGCCCGAGTCCGGTCCCAGGGACCGGACTCGGGGGCGCGAGCCCGTTGGATTTCCGGTTCCGACCCCAGCCGGACATGTGCCTGGCACGCCCCGGGGGTGTCAAGAAATCCTACACCTCGCATTTCTGAGCAAGATCCTTGTGCAGCAAGGGCTGGCAGACAGTGGGAATAAATACATCTGTCCGGGTTTACTGTCCGGGTTTACTGCACGCCATTGTCGTATTGACCTATCAGCGGCAATGGCGAATGAAAGTACAAAACTTCAGTCGTTCAAGACGAGATGCTTGAATGAGCGAAATGACCTTCGGGGTGATCCTCCGATACGAGATCCGGCGGCTCTACCCCTACCTCCAACTCGGTGACCTCCGCCAGAGATTGAGCTACGCGGCTTAGCATGCAGAGGAGGCGGAAGCAGCAGCCGGACAGCAATGAGGCTACTGCTCGACATGAATCTCCCGCCCGCATGGATACATGACGCATTGCTAAAACATGGGACGTAGTCTGTCCATTACGGGCGTCACATGTGAGCGCACCGGCAAATTCGAGGCGAAGTGGCCTTGCCATGCCTTCGAGTTTAGCTCAAGAAAGGCAAAAAGGAAGACCTGACCCCGTGCCCGTGCCCGTGCCCGCAGTCGAAAGAGGTTTTGCACCTGCAGGCGGTTGATCGTCTTCGGCCAGGTCCACTGGAACTGCTCGAGGGTCTTGATCACCGGGAAGCTTGCCTGCTGGATGCGTCGCTGCACGCTGCGCTCGCGGCGTAAAGCCGCCTCGCCCGCGGCCAGGCGCGTCAGATAGGCGAGGTGATCCCAGTGCGCCTGCGCCGCCTCGCGGGCCAGCGGCACATGCTGCTCCTGCATGAAGGGCAGCTTCAGATAGGCCAGCTGTTCGGCTAACGATCATGGGGCGAGCCGAGCCACCCCAGACGATGAAAGGTCACCTCGCCCCTGATCGTTCCCTCACCCCAACCCTCTCCCAGAGGGCGAGGGGGCGAACGTGCTCCGCGAGTTTCATGGTAAGATCGACATCCGCGGCACCAAGTCCTTGGCGCCCAAGCCAGTGGCTGAACTGGGCCACCACGCGAATCTTGGTGCGAATCGAACGCTTGGCGTAACCCAGCCGCGCGAGCTGCTCGCTGAATGCATCGACATACGGACCCAGCGGCCCGGCGGTCATCCGGCGGCACACGCGGGGGAATCGGAAAAATTCGGTCACGCTCATGGCCTCTCCTCAGTCTTAGGATTGGGTGAGAGGCCAGGAAACTATGCCGCATCGCCCGCCCGCAATGTCCGGCGCAGCGCGGGCCGACGGCGCTGACGCGGCATAATTTCCCGCACGGCATAAAAGAAGCTATGCCGCATGCGGCATCGCTTCTTGCAGCGCAGAACCGGTTAAGTTCGCGATAAGCCCAATGAGAACAATCGGTTGCGCGCTGAAGAGATCTTGTAACGCGGGTTGCGTTAAGAGCTCTGATTCATTCGCTATTTCAACCGCTTGCGCCGAACAGACCTCTTGTAACGCAGAGCCCGTTTGTGCTGCGCTGCGGCGCCAGTAGCCGGGATGCACGGCCCGCCAGGCCCGCACCCGCTCGATATTCGCCGCGCCGCGGAAGTACTCCCGATTGGCCGCCTTGCCCAGCCAGCGGCGCTGACTGGCCGCTTTGCTCGCCCGCCGACAGGCCGCCGCGCCGCAGTAGCGCTGGTGGTGCGCATTGCGCGCATCGGGATGGAATAACTCACCGCAGTGCAAACACTTGCGTCGTCTTCGTCGTTTCACTTGGGCAGCCCTCCGCGCTACACCAAGCATCGCCGACGACCGCGTTGTTCGCCGCCGCCGACCGGCAGCGAAGAACACTCAGAACAAGATCGAAATGCGGAAGAAAGGGATAAAAGGCGGGGAGGAAAAAGAAGACGGAGAAGAACCTTCTCTACATGTTCACTCCGGCCAGAGAGCTACATTTTCGGGTCGGCGCTGACACGAGGCATGGCAGACGTTCTTCATGTAGGCGACTAACGCCGTCAGGCGGGCCTTGAACAGTCCTTCTTTGCGCACGGTCTCG
>CAZOWL010000060.1:0-27725 GCA_964583605.1 uncultured Chromatiaceae bacterium
TTCCTGCTCGCGGAAATAGAACCCAGCAGCACGCGCCTGCGCGGGCAGCACGAGCGAGAGACCGATCAGGACAAAGAGCAGCAGGATGCGCATGACGGCGATGGTCGCACCGGATCAGGTGCACCACCGCCGCGAAAGGTGCCGAAGGAGGGTCGTCTTTCCAAGGGGTGGGCGACGACCCCTACCAACGCAGGGACGAATCGCTTTGGGCTCCGCCTCGACTTCCGTTGCCTGCAAACGCGCTCAGCTGCTGCGCTGACGGTAGCTCGGCCAGGTGAAGGGGATCATGGCCGAGGCGGGCCCCATCAGCCGATCCATGATCCTAAATAGAACAGTTAGGGCTTGCCCGACTTAGCCTAACTTGCTGAAGTTCTAGCACAAGGAGGTGCGTATGAATGATCTTACCCTTCACCCTTTGGGTGCGCCGAAAAAGCGTCCGGAATCGGACTGCCGAGCGCCGGTGCCGGCCGAGGGGCCGGTGGCCCTCGACACCTTCGGTGGTCGCACCCACGTCGAATGGGACCCGGATGGGGCGATCACGGCGCTGGGGCAGCTGCCGCTCTTCACCGAGTATCTGAAGGTCAGCGGGCTGTTCGAGCCGTGGGTCGAGGAGTGTCCGGTGCAGTGGAGGAGCCCCAACGCGCCGAACAAGCGTGACGTGCTCGGTACCGCGGTCCTGTCGGTTTTGTGCGGCCATCAGCGCTACGCCCATATCAGCGCCCTGCGCGGGGACAGTATCAATGCCCCGCTGCTCGGGATGGAGAAGGTCGTCAGCGAGGACTCGGTCCGTGCCACGTTGAGCAAGGTCGACGAGGCCGCCGGGATCGCCTGGCTACAGCGTCATCTGTTGGCGGTGAGCGAGCTGCTGCTGGGCGAGCCCTGGATTCTCGACACCGATGTCACCGTCAAGCCCATCTACGGCCACCAGGAAGGGGCGGTGCTCGGCTACAATCCCCACAAGCCGGGTCGCCCCTCCCACACCTACCACACCTAATTCATCGCCAATCTGCGCCTGGTAATGGACGTCGAAGTGCAGCCCGGCAACCAACATCACTCCAAGTACAGTGCCCCCGGCCTGTGGGAGTTGCTCGAGGCGATCGGGCGCGGTCGCTGGCCGGCGCTCATCCGTGGCGATCGCGACTGGGGCACGCAGGCGAACATGGCCCGCTGCGAGCAGGAAGGTCTACCGTATCTGTTCAAGCAGCGCTTGACCAAGCGTACCAAGAAGGCCGTCGAACGGCTGCTGCGCGAGGCCGCATGGGTCGATGCCGGTCAGGGTTGGCAGGGGGCTGAGACCACGCTGCGGCTCTCGGGCTGGAGCCGCTCGCGGCGCGTGGTGGTGCTGCGCCGGCGCCTGAAGAAGGATCTCGCCATCGCGGATCAGGACGAATCCGGGCAATTGCGCCTGAGCTTCACCGAGGTCGAGGAGAACGTGCGCCTCTACGAGTACGCGGTGCTCGTCACCTCGCTCGACGCCGAGATCCTCACCATCGCCGCACTCTACCGCGATCGCGCCGACTGCGAGAACGCCTTCGATGAGCTCAAGCACCACTGGGGCTGGGGCGGCTTCACCACCCGCGATCTCAAACGCTGCCGGCTGATGGCCCGTCTCACCGCGCTGGTCTACGACTGGTGGAGCCTCTTCGTGCGCTTGGCCGAGCCCGACAAGCACAGCGAGCCGATCACCAGCCGCCCGCTGCTGCTCAATGCCCCAGCGCGCCAAATCAGCCATGGCCGCCAGCGCCGGCTGCTCATCAGCCACCCGCATGCCGAAGCCGACTGGGTCGAGCGCGCTTGCCGCAACCTCGCCGCCTTCCTGCGCGGTCTACGGCTAACTGCGGAGCAGTTGACCCCGCTGCAACGTTGGTACCGCATCCTCTCGCGTGCCCTGCGAAAGTACCTCCATGGGCGCGAGCTTCAGCCCCCGGACCCCCTGCCGGCGCCAGCCTGAGGCCACGGCGCCAACCTGACTACGCTTCGTGCACGCCAGCAGCCTCGCCCACGCGACGGCTGACGGGCTCAACTGCTCTATTTAGGATAATCGCGGGGAATGAAATGATCTAAAGCCGAGGGGAGACCTGGACGGTGACTTGGTCGAATCCTACCGATCCGTGATCAGCCGACCTGGATCACGCGACCCAGATTGGTTTATCGGTGCCCGACCCGATGACGAGCCTGAATTGCACCACCAATCCGGTGCCGCACGCTGGCAGCCGCGAGGATCGGGCATGGATCCGCCTAGACAGCGCTGACGCCAGGCGGGTCGCCACTGTCCGTCTACCCCTGGAGGGTTGCGTGTCGCAGAGGTGGACTGAAAGGTGGACGACCTAAAGGAGGGAGTCAATAAGCTACTGAATATACGTCGCTTTTTAATATATATTGGCGGAGAGAGAGGGATTCGAACCCTCGATGGGCTATTAACCCATACTCCCTTAGCAGGGGAGCGCCTTCAGCCACTCGGCCATCTCTCCGGGGAGGATGTCGGACCACTGTATCCGCGCGCCGGGAATGCCCTCTCGAGCGAAGAGCGGAGAACGCAGATCAGGGACCGAGTATAGCCTGTGAGGTGCGTCTTGACTACCGCGCTCAATCCTCCGCCGCAGGATTCCCGCCTGAATCCTGCATGCGCGCGGCTTCGGCTTGCTCGCGTTTGATACGCTCGTAGATCTCCTCGCGGTGTACTGCAACATCGCGCGGGGCATTGACGCCAATCCGCACCTGATTCCCCTTCACGCCGAGAACGGTAACGGTGACTTCATCGCCGATCATCAGGGTCTCACCGACCCGACGAGTCAAGATCAACATTCGTTGAATCTCCCTGTTTCCTTATTCCACATCGCAACTGGATCCGCTGGCAACGGCTGTGTTGGAATTTTGCGCCGAAAACCTTGTGGGTGAGGCCAGTTGCACCCGACCAAGCGCCCGATCTACATCTCACTATCGGTCATCTGGATTGTACCAACGGCGCCGTGAGCGCAGGCACGGCGTTTCTTCAATTTATTGATTTCACAATAGGCCCGATGGTGGGGCGACTCGGTCCGGAATCAAGTGCCCGCTTGGAGATCGAAAGCCTCGTGCAGGCTGCGCACACCGAGCTCCAAATATCGTTCATCGACCACCACCGAGATCTTGATCTCTGACGTCGAGATCATCCGGATATTGATCCCCTCTTTGGCCAGCGCCGCGAACATCTTGCTGGCGATCCCGGCATGCGAGCGCATGCCCACACCGACGAGTGAGATCTTGACGATGTTCTCATCACCGATCACCTGACGGGCGGAGAGCTCACGAGCTGTACTCTTCAAAATATCGTAGGCCCGCGGATAGTCGTTCCGATGGACCGTGAAGGTGAAGTCAGTCGTAGCCTCATCCGCGGCCACGTTCTGGATGATCATGTCGACCTCGATATTGGCCTCCGCGATCGGCCCGAGGATGCGATGCGCAACCCCCGGCTGGTCGGGAACGCCCAACACCGTCAGCTTGGCCTCGTCGTGCGCGAAGGCGATGCCGGCAATCTTGGCCTCTTCCACGACTTCCTCCTCGAAGGTGATCAGGGTGCCCTCCCCTTCGCTGAAACTGGACAGGACACGCAGCGGAACACGGTACTTCCCGGCGAACTCGACCGCACGGATCTGGAGGACCTTTGAGCCGAGGCTCGCCATCTCGAGCATCTCTTCGAACGTGATGCGCACGAGCTTGCGCGCGCGCGGCTCGATGCGCGGATCGGTCGTGTACACGCCGTCGACATCGGTGTAGATCTGGCACTCGTCCGCTTTCAGCGCAGCCGCGATCGCGACCGCCGAGGTATCCGACCCACCGCGACCGAGCGTCGTGATATTCCCCTTCTCGTCGATCCCCTGGAAGCCGGCGACGACGACGACCCGGCCAGCGGCCAGGTCGGCCTTCACGCGCGCTGCGTCGATATCGCGGATACGGGCCTTATTGTGGGCGCTATCGGTGAGGACATGCACTTGAGCACCCGTGTAAGAACGCGCCGGACAACCCAGCTCCTCGAGGGCCATGCTCAGCAGCGCGATCGTGACCTGCTCCCCGGTCGCGAGCAGCACATCCAGCTCCCGCGGTGACGGGCGCGCCTGAATCCCCCGTGCCAGGCCGAGCAGCCGGTCGGTCTCCCCCGACATCGCCGAGACGACGACCACCAACTGATGTCCCCGCTCATGCCAGCCCTTCACGCGTTCGGCGACGGCTCGGATGCGCTCCGCGCTGCCCACCGAGGTGCCGCCGTATTTCTGAACGATCAGTGACATGAAAAAACCCGTCTTGAGCGTGAAAGCGTCAGCGAGCCCACTTTGATCCCGCTGCGAGCGCCACCACCGCGCCCAGTCGCGCGCCGGCGATCACTGGGACGCCCGTCGCAGCGGCGGAATGCATCCCGCTAGCCTGCGCGATCCCGCACCCACTCCTCGACCAGCCCCAGCGCGGCCGGCAGACCGGAGGGATCGGTGCCACCCGCCTGGGCCATGTCCGGCCGACCACCGCCTTTGCCGCCGACCCTGGCGGCCACCTCCTTGATCAGCTCACCTGCTTTGAAGCGTCCCGTGAGGTCCTTGGTGACGCCGGCCACCAAGCTGACACGGCCGTCGGCGACCGCGCCAAGCACAATCACTGCCGAGCCAAGCCGATCCTTTAGCTGATCAAGTGTATCGCGTAAGGTCTTCGCATCGGCCCCGTCGAGATCGGCTGCCAGGACCCGTACGTCGCCGACCGGCGTGGCGCGCGAAGCCAGATCCTTCCCCGCCGCCCCGGCCAGCTTTGCCTTCAGCTGTCCAAGCTCTCTTTCGAGTCGCCGGTATCGCTCGAGGAGCTGGGCCACCCGCTGGTCGACTTCCTCACGGCCGCCCTTGAGCAGGTCGGCCACCTGCAAGATCCGCTCCTCTTCAGCCTCGACCCACTCGACCGCACGGGCGCCCGTGATGGCCTCTATCCGGCGCACGCCGGCCGCGATCCCCCCTTCGCCAATGATCTTGAACAGACCGATGTCACCAACCGCCTTCACATGGGTACCACCGCACAGCTCGGTGGAGAAATCCCCCATCCGCAGCACCCGAACCTGATCGGCATACTTCTCGCCGAACAAGGCCAAGGCGCCAGAGGCCTTGGCGTCCTCAAGGCTCATAATCCGCGTCTCGACGAAGTGGTTCTCGCGAATCTCCCGATTCACGAGTCGCTCGATAGTGCGGATCTGGTCCCGACTGAGCGGCTCGAAGTGAGCGAAATCGAAGCGCAGGCGCTCCGGTTCCACCAACGAGCCCTTTTGCTGGACGTGCTCGCCAAGGACCTGCCGCAACGCCGCGTGCAAAAGATGAGTCGCCGAATGATTCAATGCGGTCGCGCGGCGGCGTTCGGCATCGACCTGTGCCTGGACGCGGTCGCCCAACGTCAGCTCGCCCGTCTGCATCCGACCAACGTGCAACGTGAAATCTCCACCCTGCTTGTGCGTGTCCAGTACCTCGAAAGACCCTGTCTCGGTCCTCAGCCAACCACGATCGCCGATTTGGCCACCCGACTCCCCATAAAAGGGAGTAACATCGAGAACGATTAGCCCCTCCTCACCAGCCACCAGGCTCTCGCGCGACTCGCCGTCTCGATAGAGACCAACGACAGTCGCCCGATCGACGAGGTGCTCGTAACCGGTGAATTCGGTTTCTCCCTGAAATTCGATCGCCTCACCTCGATCACCAGCGAATTGGCTCGCCGCACGCGCTCGCTCCCTCTGCCGGGCCATCGCGCTTTGAAACCCCTCGACGTCCAAGGTCAGACCACGCTCACGGGCGATATCGGCGGTCAAATCGGTCGGGAAGCCATAGGTATCGTAGAGCTTGAAGACGATCTCGCCGCTGAGCCGATCTCCGTTTACTTCGGCGATAGCCGTGTCGAGGATGCGCAGACCCTGCTCGAGGGTGTCGGCGAAGCGCTCCTCCTCCAGCCGCAATACACGCTCAACATGGCTCTGGGCCTTGCTCAGCTCCGGGTAGGCCGCCCCCATCTCGGCAACGAGGGGTCCGACCAAACGATGGAAGAAGGGCTCCTCTTGGCCGAGGTGATAGCCGTGTCGGATGGCCCGGCGAATGATTCGTCGGAGCACGTAGCCGCGTCCCTCGTTACTCGGCGTCACCCCGTCGGTGATGAGGAAGCCCGCCGAGCGGATGTGGTCCGCAATGACCCGCAGCGACTTGCTGTCAGGATCGTCGGCCCCTGTCACCGCGGCCGCGGCCTCGATCAGATTCCGGAACAGGTCGATTTCGTAATTGCTGTGGACACCCTGCATGACCGCAGCGAGACGCTCGAGCCCCATGCCTGTATCGACGGACGGGCGCGGCAAGGGCGAGATATTGCCGTCGGCATCCCGGTTGAACTGCATGAAGACGAGGTTCCAAATCTCGACATAGCGGTCTCCGTCGGCCTCCGGTGACCCCGGCGGCCCCCCCGCGACGCTCGGTCCGTGATCGTAGAAAATCTCTGAGCAGGGCCCGCATGGGCCGGTCTCGCCCATCGACCAGAAATTGTCCTCAACACCACAGCGGGCGAAGCGCTGGGGATCGACCCCGATCTCGTTGAGCCAGATGGCTGCAGCCTCGTCGTCCCCCTCGTAAACGGTGACCCAAAGCCGCTCAGGCGGCAACCGCAGGATTTGGGTGAGATACTCCCAGGCAAAACCAATCGCCTCGCGCTTGAAATAATTGCCGAAGCTGAAATTGCCCAACATCTCGAAGAAGGTGTGATGCCGCGCCGTGTAGCCGACGTTCTCTAGGTCGTTATGCTTTCCTCCAGCACGGACACAGCGCTGGGCGCTGGCGGCCCGCACGTACGGGCGCCGCTCACGGCCGAGAAAGACATCCTTGAACTGAACCATGCCGGCATTCGTGAACAGCAGCGTGGGGTCTCCGGCTGGGATGAGCGGGCTGCTCGCGACGACCTCGTGGCCTCGCTCGGTGAAGTAACGGAGAAAGCTCGATCTAAGCTCGGCACTGCTGGTCATGATGACTCACTCGGGGCGCTGTCAGGATGGAGTAGCTGGTAGACAAGAGATGACTTATCGAGCGCGCGCGAGAAATCGCCCGATCAATGAGGCCGGGAAGCCACGTCCCTCGAGGAAGCGTGCGCGACGCGCCTTCTCCTTGGAGTCTGCCGGCCCGTCCAAGCCGTAACGCCTGTCGTAGACCGCGCCGATTCGCTCCAGCCACTCGTCGTCATTGAGACGGAGGTGGGGGTCGATCAGATCCTCCGCCAGTCCCTTGCGGCGGAGCTCCTCACGGATGCGCAGGGGACCGAAGCCCTTGCTCAGCCGCTCCGTGACGTACGACTCGGCGAGGCGGGACTCGCAAAGCGCCCCCTCCCGAATCAGCTCGTCGAGCAACCCAGCGATGGCATCGGGGGCGAACCCTCGGCGGCTCAGCTTGCGGTCGAGCTCCAAGCGGCTGTGCTCCCTGGCCGCGAGCAGGCGCATCGCGGTACCACGCAATGCTGAGTCCAGGATCAGACCTCCGCCGGCTCAGCCGGGGCCGCCGCGCGGGCAGTCTGGGGCAAGAGCTGTGCGCGGATCTTGGCCTCGATCTCACTAGCCATGGTGGGATTGTCCTGGAGATAGCTGCGCACATTGTCCTTGCCTTGGCCTATCCGGCTGCCGCCGTAGCTATACCAGGCACCCGATTTCTCGATCAGATTGCACTGCACGCCGAGATCAATGACCTCACCAAGTCGCGAGATCCCGGCACCGTAGAGGATATCAAAGGTAGCCTGACGGAACGGGGGGGCCATCTTGTTCTTCACGACCTTGACCTTGGTCTCGTTGCCGATCACCTCATCCCCCTTTTTGATCGCACCGGTCCGACGAATATCCAGCCTCACCGATGCGTAGAACTTCAATGCGTTGCCGCCAGTCGTCGTCTCCGGCGAGCCGAACATGACGCCGATCTTCATGCGAATCTGGTTGATGAAGATGACGAGACTGTTCGAACGCTTGATATTCGCGGTCAGCTTCCGCAGCGCTTGCGACATCAGTCGCGCCTGCAGGCCAACATGCGAGTCACCCATCTCGCCCTCGATCTCCGCCTTGGGTGTCAGCGCGGCCACCGAATCGACAACGATCACGTCCACCGCGCCCGAGCGCACCAGCATGTCGGTGATCTCCAAAGCCTGCTCACCGGTGTCAGGCTGCGACACGAGGAGGTCGCTCATGTCCACGCCAAGTTTCTCCGCGTAGACCGGATCAAGCGCGTGCTCCGCGTCGACAAAGGCCGCTGTGCCGCCGAGCTTCTGCGCCTCGGCGACGACATGGAGCGTCAGCGTGGTCTTACCTGACGACTCAGGCCCGTAGATCTCGACGACCCGCCCCCGCGGCAGCCCTCCCACCCCAAGAGCCAGGTCGAGGCCGAGCGAGCCGGTCGAGATCACATCCGCGGTGCGCACGACCCCAGTATCGCCCATGCGCATGACCGAGCCCTTGCCGAATTGCTTCTCGATCTGGGTCAGGGCCGCAGCCAGCGCCCTCTTACGGTTGTCGTCCATTGGCTCTCCGAAAACGAACGTGTGGCGAAGGAACGGCCGCGAGCAGGCCAGTCATGCTACGCACCGTCTGACGGAAAGAACGGCCCGATTGCACGCAGTTGAAACCATCGCAAAGCAGTCGATCCCCGTATTCGTCGTCATTATCCCACAAGCCCTGTAACCCCGTCATACCGCCA
This sequence comes from uncultured Chromatiaceae bacterium, assembly GCA_964583605.1. Lineage (GTDB taxonomy): Bacteria > Pseudomonadota > Gammaproteobacteria > Chromatiales > Chromatiaceae > CAZOWL01. The sequence continues at coordinate 8,706 of CAZOWL010000060.1, forward strand.
GCGGCCAGCGACGCAATACCCGGTAACGGGGTGGACCGTCGCCTGCGCTGCCCGCCAGCACAAACTCGGTGGCGTCCCAGTCGATCGGTTGGGTCGGACGCGCAGACGATGGCTCACCATCGAGTCGGGCCTTGCGCATCAGGGTGACATGTGGCCGATAGGGGCGCGCCTCCAAGCCAATACCGCAGGCACTAACCCCTTCGCTGAGTCGCGCGACGAGCCGCGACAAGCCTAGCGGGACCGCGCCAGGGCCACACCAAAGTGTGCCGGAACGCGACCAGAGCCCGACCTGATCGAGACGGAGCGCGAAAGTGGCCTCTCGCACGGCCGTCGCGACATGCTCAGCACAGGCTCGGCGGCTCTCCTCGAGGCCGCCAAGAAAGACTAGCGTCAAATGCAGATCTTGCGGATGCGTCGGCCGCCCGGTAGCGCCTGGGGCCAGCTCCTGCCCGAGTTGCGCCAGCGCATCGCGCACGGCCCGATCCGGCCACAACGCAAAGAACAGGCGCTCAGACACTCGGACCAAGGAGCTCCAAGAGACGCTCCAACGCAACCCTCACAGACTGGTGGCGGACCTCCTCGCGATTGCCCGCAAACTGAAAGCGCTGGGCATAGAGACAGCCATCAGCGAGGGCCCAGGCAAACCAAACGGTGCCCACCGGCTTCTCCTCGCTGCCTCCATCTGGCCCGGCGATGCCGGTGATGGCGACGGCGACATGGGCCTCGCTGTGCGCCAACGCGCCGGCAGCCATCGCGCGTGCGACATCTTCGCTCACCGCACCTTCCCGCGCGATGGTCTCGGGCTGAACGCCCAAAACCTGCTGTTTCGCCGCGTCGGCGTAGGTGACGAAGCCACGGTCGAACCATTCACTGCTGCCAGGGATATCGGTGATGACCTTGGCGAGCCAGCCGCCCGTGCAGGACTCGGCTGTCGCCAAGCGCAGGCGTTGTGGGATCAGGCGCTGGCCGAGCGCCGAGGACAGGATATCGAGGGTCTCAGACATGACGGGAGTTTCGGCCATGCGGGCGGCCGCGACAAGCCCTAGTTTCCCGGGAGCCTTGCAATCCTGATCAGCAAGCTCTAAAACGCGGCAAGCAAGCGCGACCGTCAGCTCGCGTGCTAACCGAACCTGGCGTGCTAACCAAACGGAGGCCTCAACCGTGGATGATCTCGCCATTCGCTGCGAGCACAAGCCCTCGCCGGCCAAGCTCGAGGTGCTGGGCGTCGAAGACTGGCCAATCTGGACGAAAGAAGTCTCGACCTTCCCCTGGCACTACGACCGCGAGGAGACTTGCTACATCCTGCGCGGACGCTTCACCGTCACTCCGCAAGGAGGGCCTGCGCAGACCTTCCAGCGCGGCGACTTGATCACCTTCCCGGCGGGCCTCAGCTGCACTTGGCAGATCCTGGAGCCGGTCGAGAAGCACTACCGGCTGGATTAATGTCGCCCGCCCGATCCATCGCGCCGACCGAATACGGCTCATCATGGATCGAGACACCAGCGTGTGCGCGGCGGACGATTGGGGCTACCAAGTGACACTCGCGACTCGAACGCCCGGGCCATGACGACTCTCCTTACCCTGACGCGCGCGGCGCGCCTCGCCGGAGTCAAACGGGCCGAGCTACAGCGCCGCGTTCGCCAAGGCGAGCTGGCTACTTTCGAGGGCCAGGTCGCCGCCAACGATCTGCTGCGGCTCTATCCGCGCACCAGCCTCGATGACGACTCGGAGCTGGACCGAGTCGAGCGCATCAAGGCCGAGGCAGTGCCGCGCCGCGGCGACGTCGACACCGCCCTGCCAAGCGCAGAGATACTGCTCGCGAGGCTGCGCTCGATCAGCGCGGTTCTGACGCGCAAGCTCGCAGCGATGGACGCGCTCGAGGGCGTGCTCGACGAGCTCAACAACCGCTTGGCGACGCTCGCCCGCGACCACCCGTCCTCGGCCACGACCCCAAGGATCCAGGACACCTTGAGCTGGCTCGATCAGGCACGGACGGAGCTGGCCGCCGGGGACAAGCTAGAGGACCAGACCAACCTTCTCGCACGAGACGCCTTACTACGCATCATGGCAGCCAGCGTCAAGATCATCCCGAGCGGCCACGAGTTCTTCGTGGAAGGGTCGGAGTCGATCCTCGAGGCCGCGGTGCGGGCCGGCCTGAGCCTGAATTACGGCTGCTCAAGCGGCAACTGCGGCGCCTGCAAGGCGCGCGTCGTCAGCGGCGAGGTCCGCGGGGTCCGGGAGCACGACCATGTCCTCGGCGAGCGCGAAAAGCGGATCGGCTATTGCTTGACCTGCTCGACCACGGCGGTGACCGATGTGGTCCTCGAGGCCGCCGAGGCCCTTTCCGCGGCCGACCTGCCGGAACAGGAGATCCGCGCCAGCGTCCGCAAGGTTGAGCCCCTGAGCCAGGACATCTGCCTGCTGCGCATTCAAACACCGCGCACTCAGACGTTGCGCTTCATGGCCGGACAGCGGGTTGAATTGACCCTCGAAGACGGCAGCCGGGCCGAGCGCCATATCGCCAGCTGTCCTTGCAATGGTCGCAACCTCGAATTCTTCATCGAGCGCGACCCCGAGAGCGCATTCGCCTCGGCGGTCCATGCCGGCCTGCGCCACGGCCAGCTCGCTCAGGTCAAGGGGCCGACCGGGTCCTTCGTGCTCGACGAGGAGTCCTCCGATCCGGCGGTCTTCATCGCCTTCGGCCAGGGCATCGCGCCTGTCAAGAGTCTCATCGAGCATGCCGTCTCGATCGACATCATCGAGTCCTTCCACCTGTACTGGCTCGCTGCACGGCCCGAGGACCATCACCAGCCACACTGGTGCCGGGCCCTCAAGGACGCCCTCGACAACTTCTATATCACGCCCCTCGTGTCGACGAGGCCCGACGAAGTCCTCCTCATGCTCGACGCCGACCTCCCGGATCTAACCGCGCCGCGCTACTACATTGTCGGCGACGCGCCACAGGTGGCAGCGATCGAGGACCACCTCAGGGCGCGAGGCGTGGCCGCTCAGCGCATCCGCTCCGACATCTTGCCTTGAGCGAGGACGGTCACAGCGCGTCCAATGCCTGCTGCAAGGTGCGCACTGGCACGAGATCCAACCCCGCGACGCCCCCTTTTGGCCGATTCTTTTCCGGCAGGATCGCCCGGCGCAGGCCATGCTTGGCCGCCTCGCGGAGTCGATCGGCGCCATTCGGTACCGGGCGCACCTCGCCCGACAGCCCGACCTCACCGAAGACAGCCAGATCCACCGGCAGCGGACGATCGCGATAGCTCGACAAGACCGCACAGATCACGGCCAGATCGGCCGCGGTCTCGGCGATCCGCACACCGCCAACCACATTGACGAAGACATCCCGATCGAACATGCCCACCCCACCGTGGCGGTGCAGCACGGCGAGCAGCATCGCCAGACGGTTCGGGTCGAGCCCGAGTGCGACCCGACGCGGATTGGCCAACGGGCTCTCGTCCACCAGGGCCTGGACCTCGATCAACAGAGGGCGCGTGCCCTCCCGCGTGATCATCACGACGCTGCCCGGCACTGGCTCATCGTGTCGTGACAGAAAGATCGCGGAGGGGTTCTTCACCTCGCGCAGGCCTCGCTCCGTCATCGCGAAGACGCCCAGCTCGTTGACGGCACCGAAGCGGTTCTTGACCGCCCGGACGAGGCGGTATTGACTGCCGGCCTCGCCTTCGAAATAGACAACCGTGTCGACCATGTGCTCGAGCACCCGGGGACCAGCCAGCGCCCCTTCCTTCGTCACGTGCCCGACAACGAAGACCGTCGTCGCTGTCCGCTTGGCATAGTGCACAAGCTGGGCGGCTGTCTCGCGGACCTGGGACACCGAACCCGGGGCCGAGGAGAGCTCCTCGCTGAACAGCGTCTGGATCGAATCGACGATCATGACCTGCGGACGTTCCACCTCGGCCGCCTCCATGATCCGCTGGATACTCGTCTCGGCAAGGAGTCGAATGCTAGTGCCCGCTAGCTCTAGGCGCTGCGCACGCAGACTGACCTGCTGCGGCGACTCTTCCCCGGTCACATAAAGCACCGGCTCGCTCACCCCGTGCGCGAGCGCGGCACAGGCCTGCAGCAAGAGTGTCGATTTCCCGATGCCTGGGTCGCCCCCGAGCAGCACGACCGAGCCGGCCACGAGCCCGCCGCCGAGCACGCGATCCAGCTCACCGATCCCGGTGCGGCGACGGGCCTCGCGCTCGGCGCGCACCCCGTCCAGCGCTTGGACCTCCGACGCGGTACCGGAGTAACCGCCACGACGAGGACCTTCCCGTCCGACCGGTATCTCGCCGACGGCATTCCAGGCGCCGCACTCCGGGCATTGGCCGCTCCATTTGGGCAGCTGCGCGCCGCACGATTGGCACATGTAGGCGGCGCGGCGGCGCTTCAGCGGGGCGCTCATGGCGCCGCGCCCGGCGCGCCTTCGACCGCCGCCGCGTGCTCCAAATGGACCCGCTGCGAGATGCGGCACAGCAGCTCGTAGGCGATCGTGCCCGCCTGCTTGGCAATCTGCTCAACCGGAAGCCCTGGCCCCCAGAGCGTCACGGTGTCACCGACACGCGCAGCGGGGCGGGCGCGTAGGTCGAGATGGACCATATCCATCGACACCCGCCCCACGACCGGCACGCGCTGCCCGCCGATGAGGACCGGCGTTCCGGTCGGGGCATGACGCGGATAGCCGTCGCCATAACCGACGCCGACCACGCCGACCGACATATCCTCAGGACAGATGTAAGTGCCACCATAGCCGACGGCATCGCCACGGCGCAGGCGTTGGATCGCGATCAGGCGGCCCTGGAAGGTCATCACGGGCCGCAGCCCGAGGTCCACCCCACAACCTTCGGCGAAAGGCGATGCGCCGTAGAGCATGATGCCGGGGCGGACCCATTGTGAGCGTGCCTGCGGCAGCGCGATCAGACCCGCCGAGTTGCCGATGCTGAGCGGCACATCGACTCCCGCCGCAATCTGCTGAAACACTTCGCATTGGCGCGTCGAGACAGGATCCAGGGGAAGATCGGCGTTGGCCAGGTGGGTGAGAAGACCGGCCAGCCTGTACCGCAGTGGATCGCGGGCAAGGCGTTGTAGTACCGCAGGCACCTCCCCAACCGGAAAACCGAGCCGATGCATCCCGGTGTCGATCTTGATCCAGCAACCGGGGACCTGTCCTTGGCCGCTCCGTTCCAGCAGCTCGAGCTGTCCCCAGTGATGCAGCGCCAGGATCAAGTCAAAGCGCGACGCCGCCTCCAGCTCATCGGCGAAGACCATGCCCTCGAGGACCAAGACCGGATGTCCAACGCCGGCAGCCCGCAACCGAATACCTTCCTCGACACGCGCCACCGCGAAGCCGTCGCTACCGGATAGGGCTCCAGCCGTTGCCTCCAGTCCGTGACCATAAGCGTTGGCCTTGACGACCGCCCAGATCCGGCTCGCCGGCGCGTACCGCCGCACCGCCTCCAGATTGTGGCGCAAGGCGCTGAGGTCGACCAGCGCACGCGGTGCCGACCAGCTCAATAGCTCGACTCTCCGTAAACGTTGTCGATGAAGCTCTCAAATTTCGTGTACTTGCCGAGGAAGGTCAGGCGGGTCGTCCCGATCGGGCCATTGCGCTGCTTGGCGATGATAATCTCGGCGATGCCCTTGTCTTTGCTATCCTCGTGGTACACCTCATCGCGGTAGATAAAGACGATCAGGTCGGCATCCTGCTCGATGGCACCAGATTCGCGCAGATCCGACATGACCGGTCGCTTGTTGGGGCGCTGCTCTAGGCTGCGATTGAGCTGCGAGAGGGCAACGAGCGGCACACTGAGCTCCTTGGCCAGCGCCTTCAACGAGCGGGAGATCGCCGAGATCTCTGCGACCCGGTTCTCCGCCTGTCCGGGCGACTGCATCAGCTGGATGTAGTCGAGCACGATCAGACCCAGATCGCCATGCTCACGCTTGAGGCGCCGCGCTCGCGCGCGGACCTCAGTTGGGGTCAGGGCCGGCGTATCGTCGACAAACAGCGGGACGTCGGCGAGCATATGTACCGCCGAGGTCAAGCGCGGCCATTCATCATCGGTCAGCTTTCCCGTGCGTACGCGGTGCTGGTCGATCCGTCCCAGTGAGGACATCATGCGCATCGCCAACGCATCGCCAGGCATCTCCATGCTGAACACCGCAACGGGTCGGCGTGACTTGATCGCCACGTGCTCGGCGATATTCATCGCGAACGAGGTCTTGCCCATCGACGGGCGGCCGGCCACGACGATCAGATCGGCAGGCTGCAGACCCGAGGTCATCATGTCGAAATCGTGAAAGCCAGTCGCCAGGCCGGTGATCGGCTCGTCGCTCTGGAACAGCTTGTCGACCCGCTCCACAGCCTGACGCAGCAAGTCTTTGATCGGCTGAAAGCCGCCACCGCCGCGGGCCTGCTGCTCGGCGATCTCGAACACCCGCCGCTCGGCCTCATCAAGCAGCTCGGCCACCTCGCGGCCCTGCGGGTGGAAGGCACTGTCGGCGATCTCGGTGCCAGCCGCGATCATCCGCCTCAGCACCGAATGCTCGCGGACGATCTTCGCGTACGCCTTGATATTCGCGGCGCTGGGGGTGTCCTTGACCAGGCTGCCGAGATAGGGAAGCCCGCCCGCTTCATCGAGGCTGTTGTGCCGCTCGAGCGTCTCGGCCAGCGTCACCACGTCGAAGGGTTGATCGGCATCGGCGAGACGCGCGATGGCGCGAAACAAGGTGCGATGCTCGCGCCGATAGAAGTCCTGCTCGACGACCGCATCGGCCACCCGTTCCCAGGTGCCATTGTCGAGCATGAGTCCGCCGATGAGAGACTGCTCGGCCTGGATGCTGTGGGGCGGCACACGGAGCTCGTCGCCGAGGCGACCGGAGCCGCCTACCCGGGGCGAAGCAGCAAAGGCGTCACTCATGCTCATCACCTCGGGTTGACCGGCGCGACTCGTCGCCGGCCTGTTCGGTGAGCCACCGCTCGAGACCGCACGCCGTCGGCTGCGCCAGGACGCTCATTGATTCGGTCTCAACAGGTCAACGCGAGCCGTCTTGGCATTGGCTCATCGCCGGCCGGTCGGGTCAGTATGTCGTCCTCCAAGGCGACTTGACGCGTCACGGGAGGCTAACGATCATGGGGCGAGGCGAGCCACCCCGGATGATGAAAGATCGCCTCGCCCCTGATCGTTCCCTCACCCCAACCCTCTCCCAGAGGGCGAGGGAGCGAACGTGCTTCGCGAATTTCATAGTAAGGCGAGAGGCCGGAGCAGAATCTCCCCGCGGGCGGGTCGATGCATGCCCGGGACGAGCACGACCGAGCTAGGTCTCCGGAACGACGTCCACTTTGAGTGTGGTCTCGACATCGGCATGGAGATGGATCTTCACCTCATGCTCACCGGTGCTGCGCAATGGGCCTGCCGGCAGGCGAACGTCCTGCTTGCTCAGCTCGACCCCTTGCGCCTTGACCGCCTCGGCGACATCTGCGGCGCCGACCGACCCGAACAGGCGTCCCTCATCGCCCGCGCGCCGCACGATCGTCACGCTCAGCCCCGTCAGCTGATCGCGACGCGCCTCGGCTGCCGCTAGCGCCGCGGCGGCTTCACGCTCGAGGTCCGCCCGTTCGGCCTCGAAGGCCTCGAGGTTCTTCGCCGTCGCCGGCACGGCATAGCCTTGCGGGATCAGGAAATTGCGTCCATAGCCGGGGCGCACCGCGACCTTTTCGCCCAATGCCCCGAGACCGGCAACCTTTTTCAACAGAATGATTTCCACGTAAATAGTCCTCGTAAGCCGAGCTTCAGCAGCCCGTGAGCACCGCCTGACATAGGCTCAAGGGCGATCCTCGTCGGGGATCCCGAGCCGGCGACGAAAATCGACCCAAATATCGGCCAGCCCCAGCCCGGCCACGGCCATCTGCGGGAATGGAAAGGCAATCGCAAACACACCGTATAGACCTACCAGCCACCCTGGATGGGCATTGCGCGCGCGCCGCAGCGCATGCAGCACCGCGAGGCCCTGAAACATCATCAGGATCCCTAACATCAAGATCATTGTGACCGCCCAATGCGCATCGGTGAACAGAAGCGCTAGATAGAACGCAATCACGAGCAGCCCCACGGCGGGGTGAAGCCGCAACGCCCGAAACTCTGCCCCAAAGGCACCCGGGTTGTACAACAGTCCCTGCCACCACCGCCCCAAGAACAAGGACGCCACTACGAGCGCATAGATCGTGAAGGTCAGGAGCCCCGGCAGCCAAATCGCCACCTGGCTCATGACGGCTTCGCTGCCGGCGACATCGATCACTTCCGCTTCGACCAGGAGCTGCCGCAGCGGCTCCAGCACGCGCTGCCAAAGATCCCGCAATGCCCCCCCAAGCAGAGACACGACACCGAAGGCGAGCACGGCAAGTGCCGCAGCAAGCTGGACCGTCAGGGACAGCGAGCGACTCCATCCCAGCACGACCGCGAGCAGCCAAGCGGGGAGCCAGAAGAACAGCAGGAACCCCAACGCCGGATAAGGACTTCCCAGCGCTAGCCAGGCCAGCAACCCGCCGCCTAGCCCGGCGAGAGCTGTCACCAGCAGCCCCTCCGTCGCCCCGTGGCGCAAGGTGGCCAGCACGACCACTCCCGCGCTGATCAGAGAGGTGACGACGCCGAGAAAGGGCAGCACCGACAGAACGGCTGCCGTTGCCGCAACCAAAGCCGCTTGAGAGCGGCCACGCATGGCGAACCGAGCTAAGGCTTGCATCGGTTACTGGATCCGGTCTCCTACCGGGCCCGAGTCCCTCAGCGACGGCCCGCCGCTGGCCCGGAGCCCCTGGTTCGCGTAGGTCAGTGACCGTCAGTGTATGGCAGCAGGGCCAGGAATCGCGCGCGTTTGACGGCTTGGGCCAGCTGCCTCTGATAGCGAGCCGATGTGCCCGTGATGCGGCTGGGCACGATCTTGCCGGATTCGCTGACATAGGCCTTGAGCAGATTGAGATCCTTGTAATCGATCTCTTCGATGCCCTCGGCACTGAAACGGCAGTAGCGCTTGCGACGGAAAAAGCGGGACATGGTGGCCTCCGATCAGCTCAAAGCCTATTCGTCATCAGTCTTCTCGGCAGAGGACTGAGGCGCGGAATCGCGATCCTCATTGCTCTTCGCAAGTGGCGAGGGCCCCGAGACCGCCCGGTCGCGCTTGATGATGAGGTTACGGAGGACCGCATCGTTGAAGCGAAATGCGCTCTCCAGCTCGTCGAGGGCCTCCTGATCACACTCGATGTTGAGCAGCACATAGTGCGCTTTGTGTACTTTGTTGATCGGGTAGGCCAGCTGACGCCGCCCCCAATCCTCAAGCCGGTGGATCCTGCCACCGCACCGCTCCAGATTCCCACGGTAGCGCTCAAGCATGGCCGGGACCTGCTCGCTCTGGCTCGGATGAACCAAGAACACGACTTCGTAATGCCGCATGGATACCCCTTATGGCTTATGACAGCCTCCCGCGGTCGCGGTGAGGCAAGAGGTCTCCCCTGAGCGGGGAAACGCGGGATTATACGTCGCAGTCGAGACCTGTCAAAGGACTAGAGACCTAGAGTTTCGGCTCGGCGGGGAAACATCGCCGCGACAAGTGTCCGCCAGGCGCGCAGGGACATGGGGCGATGAGCCAAGGCTGCGGCGGCGAGCTGGCGCGCCTCGGCAGGATCCCCCATCTGCCGAGCGGCCCACGCCGCGGACAAGCGGCTTTCCCCGAGAATCCAGCGAAACAGACCTTTGACATTCGCGTCCTCGCTGGCCAGCACGGCATCCCGGATGCCCAGCAATCCCCGAAGCCTGGCACGCGCCATGCGCAGCTCGTAATGTGGCTGTCGCGTCGCCTGCGAGCTATGGCGCCGGTACGACACGAGGGTCTCTGGGCTATAGAGGATCGAGCCCAGCATGGCCAGACACAGCCAAAGGGCCGAATCCTCGTGGCCACGCATGACAGCGGACTCATCGAACCCACCCGCAGCCGTGAAAGCTTGCCGCCGCACTAGGACCAAGCTGGGGGTAACAATTCGACTGCCCATCAGCAGGGCCAGCCGGATATCCCCGGATGCCCGAGGGAAGCCCAGCGCCCCGCTGGTCGAGATGAGACAACCCTCGCCGTCGACGGTGCGATGGTCACAATAGGTCGCAACCGCTTCCGGGAACCGGCCGAGCAGCTCCACCTGACGCGTGAGCTTTTCCGGATCCCAGAGGTCGTCGCTGTCTAAGAACGCGAGCAGCTCGCCGCGTGCCCGGCTGATGCCGCGGTTGCGCGCCGCGGCCTGACCGGCATTGGATTGGCGCAGCACGCAAACCTGATCCCGGTACCCGTCGAGAATCTGCGGAGTCTCATCCGTGGAACCATCGTCGACGACGATCACCTCGAAATCGCGGTACGTCTGCGCCAGCACGCTGTCGAGGGTCTGGCGCACGAACGCCGAGGCGTTGAAGGCAGGGACGATAACGCTGACCAATGCTGCCGAGGAGCTGGATGCCGTCCCTGGATGAGCGGCACTCATTGGCCAGCCTCCCCTGGATGGATGTGCACGGCAAGCCACAGACACCTCGGACTGTCAGAGGTAGCCATGACCCGATGTCTAGTGTGGGCCGGGAGGAAGAGGCAGTCCCCTGGGAGCAGGTCGTGGATCACACCCGTGACGTCAAGTCGTGCTTCGCCCGCCAGCAGCACCACCCATTCATCCTGCGGCTGGTCATACTCCATCGAGTCCGGCTCGGGGCTGCTCACGATCCGCTCGATGCGGATATTCCGGCATCGCAGCAGCTCGCGGAATTCCTCCCCTGTAGCCAGCACCGGGATGTCGGCGAAAAGATTGTCCATCGCAGTTTTCCTTGCACACTCTGAAACACCGCGCCAATGATAAGACGCGCAGGCGAATGCTTGATCTTGAATACGACCTTTGGCCGGCTCCCGCGGCACGGCCCGAGGGATATCCAGCGACGCGGACCGACGCAGTCCGGGCGGACCATCGCAGTGAGACGATCTGGATGACACACGAGGACCGATCGGCGAAGACGCGCCAAAGCCCAACCGCGATTCGCCTGCGGGGGGTGCGTCAGCACAACCTGAAAGGCCTGGACCTGGACCTGCCGCTCGGCCAGCTAGTCGTGATCACGGGCGTCTCGGGGTCCGGCAAGTCCTCGCTGGCCTTCGACACGCTCTACGCCGAAGGGCAGCGGCGCTACGTCGAGACCTTCTCGCCCTACGCCCGGCAGTTCCTCGACCGCCTCGACCGGCCGCAGGCCGATCAGATCGACGGCATCCCACCTGCGATCGCGCTCGACCAAGCGAATCCGGTGCGCACGTCGCGCTCTACGGTCGGGACCATGACCGAGCTCACCGACCAGCTCAAGCTCCTGTTCGCCCGTGCAGCGCGACTCTTCTGCCACGGCTGCGGCCGCGAGGTGCGCCGGGATACCGCCGCGTCGATCTGGGCCGAGCTGTCGGCCCGCGCCGCCGAGCCACCGGCCCGCGTTCTGATCGTGTTCCGCGTCGCGTTACCCGAGAACGTGAGCGCCCAGTCCATCAAGGACCTGCTCGCCCAGCAAGGCTATATCCACCTGCTCGACGAGGATGAGAGCGGCATCGCGGTCATCCAGGATCGCCTGGCCCTGACGACCAATCACCGCAGCCGCGGGATCGAGGCGATCGAGACGGCCCTGGAGAAAGGTCAGGGACGCGTGCTCGTCTACCCTCTTGGCGCCGACCGTGAGCCATCTGGCCCGCCCTGGCGTTTCTCCAGTGACCTCCACTGCCCGGACTGCGACATCCGCTATCGCGAGCCGACGCCGAGTCTCTTCTCGTTCAATTCGGCCATCGGCGCCTGTCCGACCTGCCGCGGATTCGGCCGCACGATCGGCATCGATTGGGACCAAGTCATCTCTGATCACAGCAAGTCTCTGATCGAAGGGGCCGTCAGGCCCTTCCAGTCGGACAGCTACTCGGGCAGCCAGGAGGATCTCATCGCCTTCGCCAACCGCCGCGGGATACCCGTCGATTTACCGTGGCAGGACCTCAGCGAGGCCGATCGGCGCTGGGTCATCGACGGCGAAGGCGACTGGGAGGCCGGCGTCTGGTACGGCGTGCGCGGCTTCTTCGACTGGCTGGAGGGCCGCGCCTACAAGATGCACGTGCGAGTGCTGCTGTCGCGTTATCGGGCCTACAACCCATGTCCGACCTGTCGTGGCTCGCGGCTCAAAGGCGACGCCCTCGACTGGCGCATCGGCGCACAAGGGCTGGCGCAGAAGACGTTGTCGCCCACCGATCGCTTCCGACCCGATCGTGTCGCGATGCCCGCGGCCGCCTGGGCGGCACTCCCCGGACTCCACTTACACGATCTGGCCTGCCTGCCGATCCACGCCTGCCGCGCCTTCTTCGAGGAGCTGCGCCTCGAGGGAGCCGTCGATCAGGCGCTGGATCTGCTGCTCACCGGCATCCGTGCGCGTCTGCGCTACCTCGACACGGTCGGCGTCGGTTATCTGACGCTCGACCGCCAATCGCGGACGCTCTCCGGCGGCGAGGTCCAGCGCATCAACCTCACCACGGCCCTCGGCACGGCGCTCGTCAACACCCTATTCGTCCTCGATGAGCCAAGCATCGGCCTGCATCCGCGCGACATGGACCGCATCATCGCTATCCTTCAGCGCCTGCGGGATCAGGGCAACTCGCTCGTCGTCGTCGAGCATGACCCGCTCGTAATGCGGGCCGCCGACCACCTCATCGATCTCGGCCCCGGCCCCGGCGAGCGTGGCGGGCACATCTGCTTCCAAGGGCCGCCGGCCGCGCTCCTCAGCGCGCCGGGCTCCCTGACGGGGGATTACCTATCCGGCCGCCTTCAGGTCGCGGAGCCACCAGCACACCGATCCCTCGCCGCCGACGGGCCAGCCCTCTACGTGCGCGGCGCGGCAGCGCACAACCTCAAGGGCCTGAATGTCGCGATCCCGCTCGGGGGCCTGGTTGTCGTCACGGGTGTTTCCGGCTCGGGCAAGTCGACACTGGTCCACGAGGTCCTCTACAAGGCACTGGCCCGGCTCAAGGGCCATCCGGACGGCACACCGGGCACGCACGCAGGGATCGACGGTCACGAGCTGATCGCCGATGTGAGCCTCCTCGATCAGTCGAGCATCGGCCGCACGGCGCGCTCCTGTCCGGCGAGCTACGTCGGCGCCCTCGATGCGATCCGCCGCCGTTTCGCCCAGACCCCGCTCGCCCGCGAGCGGGGTTACACGGCGGCCACCTTCAGCTTCAATGCCGGCGATGGCCGCTGCCCGGCCTGCGGCGGCAACGGCTTCGAGCGCGTCGAGATGCAGTTCCTCTCCGACGTCTATGTCCGCTGCCCGGAATGCGATGGGCGGCGTTATCGAGCGGCAGTGCTCGAAGTGCGCCTCCCTGCCTCGGACGACACCCCGCCGCCGTCGATCGCCGACATGCTCGAATGGACGGTCGACGAGGCCCTGTCTCGGCTCGTCGATGAGCCCGACCTGCGCCGGGCACTGGCCCCGCTGGTCGAGGTTGGCCTCGGCTACCTGCGCCTCGGCCAGCCGGTGCCGACGCTCTCCGGCGGCGAGGCACAGCGCCTGAAGCTCGCCGGTCACCTGGCGAAGACCCGGCGCCGCGTCGGCAATCAGCTGTTCCTGCTCGACGAGCCGACCACCGGGCTTCACTTCGCCGATATCGCCGTGCTGCTCCGCGCGCTGCGTCGGTTGCTGGACGATGGCCACTCGCTCGTGATCATCGAGCACAATCTCGACGTGATCGCGGCGGCCGATTGGCTGATCGACCTTGGCCCCGAGGGCGGCGACAGTGGCGGCCGGCTGGTCTGCGCTGGAACCCCAGAGCAGGTCGCGGCGCACCCAATCAGCCACACAGGGCGCGCCTTGGCGATCCGTGGTACCGAGCCGACCGCCGCCGCGCAGCCAACCGACCGCATCGCCGAGCCGGCATCGCTTAGCCTCCGGCCGTCGCAGATCCTGATCCATCACGCGGGCGAGCACAACCTGAAGGACTTGACGCTGGCCATCCCGCGCGACTGCCTCACCGTCATCACTGGGGTCTCAGGAAGCGGCAAGAGCACGCTCGCCTTCGATATCCTCTTCGCCGAGGGCCAGCGTCGCTACCTCGAGTCCCTGAACGCCTACGCCCGCCAGTTCGTGCAGCCGGCCGCGCGCGCCGATGTCGACGCCATCTTCGGCATCCCGCCGACCGTCGCCATCGGCCAGCGCACGAGCCGCGGCGGGCTGAAGAGCACGGTCGCGACCCTGACCGAGATCCATCACTTCGTGCGGCTGCTGTTCGTCAAGCTCGGCACCCAATTCTGTCCGGATTGCCACATCCCGATCCAGCCGCAGTCCGCTGCGGCGCTTGTCTCCCGGATCCAGCGCGAGCAGCGCGGCCGGCGCATCGCGCTGATGGCACCGCTCGTGGTCGCACGCAAGGGGATCTACCGGGAGCTCGCCGACTGGGCGGCGCGGCAGGGCCACAGCTGGCTCCGTGTCGACGGCGAACGGCAGCCGACCGACCCCTGGCCCCGGCTCGACCGATTTCGCGAGCACACGATCGACCTGCCGCTCGCCGAGATCGACATCGGCCCAGACTCGGAGGCCGCGCTGCGGGCGCGACTCGAGGAGGCCCTCAGGGTCGGCAAAGGTCTCGTGCGCGTCGTTACAATCACTGACGGCGCATGGGGCACAGAGACGGCATACTCCACGGCGCGTGCCTGCCTGGGCTGCGGCCGCGCCTTCCCGGAGCTCGATTCGCGGCTCTTCAGCTACAACTCCAAACATGGCTGGTGCCCGAGCTGCTTCGGCACCGGACTGCGGCTCAGCGGATTCGACGCCGAGCTGACCGGTGAGGAGACCCAGTGGCGGGAGCCAGCTGTCGATCTCGATGAGCCCTGCGCGGAGTGTGCCGGCCGCAGGCTGCGCCCGGGGGCCCTCGCGGTCCGGTTTCATGGCCGCTCGATCGCCGACTACGGTGCCTTGTCGGTCGACCAAGCCGCCGCCGCCTTCGCGGACCTCAGACTCAGCCAGCGCGAGACGGCCATCGCCGCCGATGTGCTGGCCGAGATCCGCCACCGTCTCGCCTTCCTCGCCGAGGTCGGCCTCGGCTATCTCGCCCTCGATCGGGCCGCCCCGACGCTATCCGGCGGCGAGGCCCAGCGATTGCGGCTGGCCGCGCAGCTCGGCTCGAGCCTCCAAGGGGTCTGCTATGTCCTCGATGAGCCGACGATCGGACTGCATGCTCGGGACAATCTGCTATTGCTGGACGCCCTCGACCAGCTCGCCCGGCGCGGCAACACGGTCGTCATCGTCGAGCACGACGAGGAGACGATCCGGCGCGCCGATCACATCATCGACCTCGGACCTGGCGCCGGGACCCGCGGCGGCCGACTCGTCGCGGAAGGGACCTATGCCGACCTGCTCGCCGACCCACGCTCGGTCACGGCCCAATACCTGCGTGCGCGACCGCAGCGCTCGCGGCCGTTGCGAGCACCGCCGAGCACCGAGAATTGGCTCACCATCAAGGGCGCTCACGCACACAACCTGAAACAGATCGATCTGCCGATACCGCTCGGGCGGCTCGTCTGCATCACCGGCGTGTCGGGGTCGGGCAAGTCCACGCTGGTCCACGAGGTGCTGATGAAGAGCCTGCGCCAGCTGCTGCGGGCGGGGCGGACCGGTGACGGGCGGGCGCGCCGCGACGAGCTCAGCGGCTGCAACGGCCTCACGGGCTGGCAGGGGCTGAGCCGCGTGCTCGAGGTCGATCAATCCCCAATAGGCCTCACGCCACGCTCCTGCCCGGCGACCTATGTCGGCTTCTGGGATGCGATCCGGCGCCTCTTCGCGGCGACGCCCGAGGCCCGCCTGCGCGGCTGGGGCGCGGCACGGTTCTCGTTCAACACCGGCGGTGGCCGCTGTCCCGTCTGCGAGGGGCAAGGCGTCCAGCGCCTGGAGATGAGCTTCCTGCCGGACGTCAAGATCCCGTGCGAGGCCTGCGGCGGACGACGCTTCACCAGCGAGACCTGTGAGGTGCAATACTTGGGGCGGGACATCGCGCAGGTCCTCGACATGGGCATCGACGAGGCCGCCGAGGCCTTCGCCGCCCACTCGCGCGTGCATCATGCGCTGCGTCTGCTCCAGGACGTGGGTCTCGGCTATCTCACGCTGGGCCAGCCGAGCCCGACACTCTCGGGCGGCGAGGCCCAGCGCATCAAGCTGGTCACCGAGCTCGCCAAGGCACGGCCCGCCGCCGGCCAAACGGCATCGCGGCCGACCATTTACCTGCTCGACGAGCCAACCGTCGGCCTGCACACGGCCGACGTCGAGCGGCTGATCGCGGTCCTCCACCGCCTCGTCGACGCCGGCCACTCGGTCGTCGTGATCGAGCACAACCTCGACCTCATCGGCCTGGCCGACTGGATCCTCGACCTAGGCCCCGAGGGCGGTGACCGCGGCGGGCATCTGGTCGCCGCGGGGCCACCGGAGCAGGTCGCCAGCGCCGGCGAACTGCCCACGGCCATCGCCCTACGCCGCCACTGGAAACCGCGCACGGGCCCGCATTAAGCCCAGAAGAAAGCCAACTCGACTCGCCCCCCGGATCAGTGCTCGTGCGGGGCCGGCGGCGGCAGAGCCCGGCCCTGGGCGACGGCGCTGACGGCGGCGTGCGGATCTGTCTCGCTGGTGGGGTAGACACGGATACCTTGACGAGCCATCCGCTGCATGAAGCCAGCCCCGGCGCTGCCGGTGACGATGGCGTCGAGCCCCAAGGTGAACAATGGGTGATCGTCGCCGTGATAATCGTGAAGCGACATGTCCTTTGGCAGATCGACACGCTCAACCTCCTCGGGCGCGGCCTCGCCGTTCACCTCGAACACGAGAAAGCGTCGCGTCTTACCGGCATGGCTGGTGATGGTACGGAAGTTCTGACTGGTCACAGCGATTCGCATCGTGTAAATCCCTCAGCGGAAATGCAAGCATTCACTGCAGTACTACAGTGGTCGAACAGATTAGGGGCTACACCCCGCCGATCGGCCGGGCGCGCCCCCTGGTCAGGCTGGACGTGACCAGCTTAGAGCGACTTCTTGCAGAAGTACGAATCGACGCATTCGTAGTCGCCATCGCTAACCCGCGCTGAGGCCTCGTCGACGCTGGAGGGCGGCGGAACGATCACCTTGTCTCCCGGCTGCCAGCCCTCCGGGGTCGCTACCTTGTTGGGCGTCGGAGGCCTGCATGTATTTCATTGCTCAATAGATGGCCAACAGGCTAAGAGGCCGGTCGGAGTTGGCATTTATCAATGCGAGATATATTAGCGATCGCTAATGTCCTGACATTAGCACACTGGCCCTGATTGGAAACAGGCCCTGACTGGGGGCTAACGATCATGGGGCGAGGCGAGTCACCCCGGACGATGAAATGTCGCCGCCCCTGATCGTTCCCTCACCCCAACCCTCTCCCAGAGGGCGAGGGAGCAAAGGTGTTTCGCGAATTTCATTGTAAGGTCGGGCGAGACCTGATCTGACCGCAACAACGGCCTATCTAGACTCCCCGCATTCCGGGCCACACAAAAGCCAAGAGACACCCGGATGCGGTCGCGCATCACCCCAATCGGAGACATTATGTCCACAGACACTCCTGCTGCGGCGTTGGGGGACGCCCCCCCGGCGGAGACCGTGCCCATCAACCGACTGGAGCACTTTCCGGCCGCCTTCTTCGCGATGGTCATGGGCCTCGCCGGGCTCACAATCGGTTGGCAGAGGGCGCAGGCAATGCTCGGGCGGGACTTCCTTTTTGTCCCCTGGCTTATCGGAGCGGGGACACTCGTGTTCGCAACCCTCGCCCTCCTCTATCTCGCCAAGCTGGTGCGCTATCCAGGCGCGGTCCGCGCCGAGCTGCGTCATCCCGTGCGCATCAACTTCATGCCTACCATGGCCATCAGCCTGCTTCTCCTGGCTATCGTGTATCTGCATCCTGCGCCAGAGGTCAGCCGTTGGCTCTGGATCGGAGGCGCGGTGCTGCAGTTGGGCTTCACGCTATTCGTGGTCAACATCTGGATCCACCACGAGCACTTCCAGGTGCTACACATGAACCCGGCCTGGTTCATTCCGGCGGTCGGCAATGTGCTTGTGCCGGTGGCCGGCGTGCCCTTGGGCTACGGACTGGTGTCCTGGTTCTTCTTCAGCATCGGCATCATCTTATGGCCGGTGCTACTCACCATAGTCTTCTATCGGATCCTGTTCCACCAGCCGTTGCCTGAACGGTTGATGCCGACGCTCTTCATCCTAGTGGCGCCGCCAGCCGTCGGTTTCATTGCCTACACGCGCCTCACGGGAGACGTGGATGCCTTCGCCCAGATCCTCTATTTCTCGGCGCTGTTCTTCACGGTACTGCTCGCCGCACAAGCCTCGCGCTTCCTGCGATTGCGCTTTTACCTGTCTTGGTGGGCCTACTCCTTCCCCCTTGCAGCGATCGCGATTGCCAGCATGGTGATGGCGGAGGAGACCGGCACCATCGGCTTCCTAAACCTGGGCTTCGGGGTGCTCACGATGCTCTCCGGAATCGTTGTGCTGCTTCTGGCACAGACGGTCCGCGCCGTGCTCGAGCGAGGCATCTGCCTGCCTGAGTGATCCACCGCTGACTGTGAAATTCGCGAAGCGCATTCGCTCCCTCGCCCTCTGGAAGAGGGGTGGCGCGAGGGAACGATCAGGGGCGAGGCGACAACTCATCGTGTGGGGTGCTCGCCTCGCCCATGATCGTGAAGCCAGACGATAGCAACGCCAAAGACAGAGAGCCAGCTTGGAGCACCCAACATGAATAGAACCCACCTTTCCCCAGCCGAAGCGGCGTGTACCGCCCCCCAGGGCAGGGTCGCACTCGTGCTCGGCCTGCTGGCGGCGCTCTTCGTCGGCGGGCTGGTCCTGGCCTCCGTTCTAACAGCCGGCGACTCGGGACGACCGGTCACCCGCCCGCCAGAGTCGAGCCAGGACCTCAGCGCGGA
>CAZOWL010000061.1:0-26930 GCA_964583605.1 uncultured Chromatiaceae bacterium
TGTCATCGTCCGGGGTGGCTCGCCTCGGCCCATGATCGTTACCATGAAATTCGCGCAGCACGATCGCTCCCTCGCCCTCTGGGAGAGGGGTGAGGGAACGTTCAGGGCCGAGGCGACATGTCATCGTCCGGGGTGGCTCGCCTCGGCCCATGATCGTTAGGCTCAGTCACGCGGTAGCGGCGCGACAGGTGCCAGTCTCCAGATATTCTGGTTGTACTCGCCAATTGTGCGATCTGACGAGAAGCGGCCGCTGTGGGCGGCGTTGATCACACTCATGCGGAGCCACCGTGCCGGATCCTGATAGGCCAGCGCGGCACGCTCCTGCGCCTCGATGTAGCTGCGGAAATCCGCGGCCGTCATCCATGGGTCCTGCGGGTCACGAATCGATTGCATGATCGGGTCGAAGATCCCCGGCTCGAACTGATTGAAATGGCTGCTCTCAAGCAGCTGCATGACCGTTCGTAGGTCCGGATCGCCGGCGATGATGCCGTTTGGGTCGTAGCCATGCCGTCGCGCTTCGACCTCTTCGGCGGTGAGTCCGAAGAGGAAAAAGTTGTCGTCTCCGACCTGCTCTCGGATTTCGATGTTGGCTCCGTCCAGCGTGCCGATCGTCACGGCTCCATTCATCATGAATTTCATGTTTCCGGTGCCGGAGGCCTCCTTGCCGGCCGTGGAGATCTGCTCTGAAAGGTCCGTGCCCGGGGCGATGATCTCCATCAACGATACCCGATAACCCGGGATGAAGGCGATGCATAAGCGGCCGGCCGTGGCCGAGTCGGCGTTGACCACCCTCGCCACGTTGTTGATCAGCTTGATGATGGTCTTCGCCATGATGTAGCCGGGCGCGGCCTTGCCACCCAGTAGCACGCAGCGTGGCGTCCAGTTCGCTGTATCGCCCCGCTTGATCCGGCTGTAGAGGTGAATGACATGCAGGACGTTGAGTAACTGCCGCTTGTACTCGTGGATCCGCTTGACCTGCACGTCGAACATCGCATTGAGGGGAAATTCGACCCGGCAGTACTCGCGTACCGCCTCCGCGAGGCGCTGCTTATTGGTCAGTTTCACCGAATGCCAACGGTCGCAGAACCCAGGGTCATCGGCGTAGGGCGCGAGGCGCTCGAGCTGTTCGAGGTCGTGCATCCAGCCGTCGCCGATGTGCTCGTTGAGGAGATCCCGCAGGCCGGGATTGCATAGGGCGAGCCAGCGTCGCGGCGTGACACCGTTGGTCTTGTTGTTGAACTTGCTCGGCCAGAGCTCGGAGAAGTCGCGGAACAGGCCGCTGCGCAGGAGCTTGGAATGTAGCTCGGCGACGCCGTTGACGGAGAAGCTGCCGACGATTGCGAGGTAGGCCATGCGCACCTGCGGATCGTCCCCTTCCTCGATCAGCGACATCCGTCGTTGGCGGTCCGAGTCGCCTGGCCATTTGGCGGCCACCTCGCTGAGAAAGCGGGCATTGATCTCGTAAATGATCTGCAGCAGTCGCGGCAGCAGGCGCTGAAAGAGGCGCACCGGCCAGCGCTCGAGGGCCTCGGGCAGCAGGGTGTGGTTGGTGTACGCCATGGTTCGGGTTGTGATCGACCAGGCCGCATCCCAATCTAGCGCCTGCTCGTCCATGAGCTGGCGCATCAGCTCGGCGACCGAGATGGCCGGATGCGTGTCATTGAGCTGGAAGCAGTTCCTATCGGCGAACGTCGTGAAGTCGCGCCCGTTCAGTCGGATCCATTCGCGCATCACGTCCTTGATACTGGCGCTGGCCAGGAAGTACTGCTGGCGCAGCCTGAGCTCCTTGCCGCACTCGTTCGCGTCGTTGGGATAGAGCACCATCGTGATGTGCTCGGCGCTATTCTTCTCGGCGACCGACTCCGGATAGCTGCCGGCATTGAACTCGTGCAGATCGAACTCATCCGTGGCGGCCGCCTTCCAAAGCCTCAGGGTGTTGATCGTGTCGTTGCGGTATCCGGGGATCGGCGTGTCAAAGGGCACCGCGAGCACGTCCTGGGTGTCGACCCAGCGGACTCGCGTGCGACCGTTGTCGTCCCGGTGTACCTCGGTGCGCCCGCCGAATTGGATCCTCTGCGTGTACTCTGGGCGCTCGAACTCCCATGGGTTGCCTTCGCGCAGCCAGTGATCCGGTTCCTCGACCTGGTAGCCGTTCTCGATCAGCTGTCGAAACATCCCATATTCGTAGCGCAGCCCATAGCCTTTGACGGGAAGTTGCAGCGTCGCGCAAGAATCAAGGAAGCAGGCCGCGAGGCGGCCGAGACCGCCATTGCCGAGACCCGGGTCGGGCTCGTTCTCGGCGATCTCCTCGAGCAACAGGCCGAGGTCGAGCAGGGCCTGCTCGACCTCGTTGGTGATGCCGAGGTTCAGCATCGCATTGCTCAAGGCGCGCCCCGTCAAAAACTCCAGCGACAGGTAATAGGTGCGCTTACACTGCGCCTCATCGTGCGCCCGTCGTGTGCGTTTCCAGCGCTCCATTAGCCGATCGCGCAGGGCGGTCGCGAGGGCGCGATACGGATAGTAGGCCGAGCGGCAGTCCTCGTCCCGGCCAAAGGTGTTCGCGTAGTAGCGCTTGAAGTCCTCGGCCAAACCGACCCGGTCCATGGTCAGCGGCGGGACCTCCAATAGGCGGGCATTGGGCTGGCTTTTCGTGAGGTCCATGAAAGGCGGCATAGGTCTACCCAAGAGAATTCAAAATCGTGAGAAAAGAGCGCGGCATATTAGCAACGTCGGCGCACTCTACCAACCGGTTCCAGGGGCGATTGCCGGAAACTGTGAGAGCAGAGTGGTGAGGCATTCGCGTCCGCTTTGAAAAGACTGCGCGCCGGAGCGGAGCAAATCGGTGACGGCCGGCGCGAGGGCCGTCACATCGCATACGAGCCGGCGGCAATCCTTGTCTAAGGTGCGACGGCGCTCTCCGCCCGTTCTAGCTCTTCAGATGCGACCAGCCACTCGGTCTCAACCTGCTCGAGTGCGCCATCGAGCTGGCGCTTGTCTTCCAGCAGCGCGAGCAGGCGCGCCTTCGCCTCGGGCTGATACAGCTCCGGAGAGGCAAGGGCTCGCTCGAGATCACGGCGACGCCCGGCGAGCGTCCCGAGCTCCTGTTCCAGATCGGCGAGCCTCCGCTTGAGCGGTTGCAGGCGTTGTCGGGCCAAGGCGTCACGTTGCCGCTGCGCCTTGCGGGACTCTAGACTTGGCTCGAGCGCTGCCTTAGGGCGCTCTTGGGCTTTACTTTGCTCGGCGAGCCAAGCCGGGTACTCGTCAAGATCTCCGCGAAAATCGCTCACGCCCCCCTCATCGACGAGCAGAAGGCGATCGGTCGTGACGCGGAGCAGATGGCGGTCGTGTGAGACGATGACCAGGGCGCCCTCATAGGCCTGCACCGCCGTGGCGAGGGCATGGCGCATCTCGATATCGAGGTGGTTGGTCGGCTCGTCGAGCAACAGCAAGCTGGGTGCTTGGCGCACGAGCAGGGCGAGGGCGAGGCGTGCCTTCTCGCCGCCAGATAGGGGGGCAACCGGCTCCAATGCGCGGTCTCCAGAGAAGCCGAACCCGCCGAGGAAGTCACGGTGGTCCTGCTCGCTGGCGCGCGGATCGAGGTGGCGCAGGTGATCGAGCGGGGTCTCGTCGGTACGGAGCTGATCGAGCTGGTGCTGGGCGAAGTAGCCGATCTTGAGGTCCTGGGCCATCTCGAACCGTCCAGACAGCACCGGCAGGTGGCCGGCGAGGAGCTTGACGAGGGTTGACTTGCCGGCGCCGTTCCGCCCCAAGAGGCCGATCCGGTCGCCGGGCGCCAGGCTCAGACTGATCTCGGTCAGCACCCTGTGCTCGGCGTAGCCCGTGGCGACCTCGTCGAGGCGCAGCAATGGGTGAGGCAGGTCACCACAAACTGGGAAATCGAACCGGAACGGCGTATCGACGTGCGCCGGGGCGATCTCCTCCATCCGCTCTAGGGCCTTGAGGCGGCTCTGCGCCTGGCGCGCCTTGCTCGCCTTGGCGCGGAAGCGCTCGACGAAGCGCTGGATCTCAGCGACCGCGCGCTGCTGGCGCTCGTAGGCGGTGTGCTGATGGGCGAGACGTTCGGCGCGTTGCCGCTCGAAGGCAGAGTAGTCGCCTGTGTAGAGCCACATCTGTCCGTGCTCGATATGCAGGATGTGGCCAGCGATCGCATCGAGGAATTCGCGATCATGCGAGATCAAGAGCAGGGTGCCTGGATAGCTCCGCAGCCAGGTTTCGAGCCAGATGACCGCATCGAGATCGAGGTGATTGGTCGGCTCATCGAGCAGCAGCAGGTCCGAGCGGCACATCAGCGCGCGGGCCAGGGCAAGACGCATGCGCCAGCCGCCGGAGAAGCTGTCGACCGGTCGCTGCTCGTCCGCTGGCGCGAAGCCGAGACCATGGAGCAGGCGACCGGCTCGGCTTGCGGCCTCGTAGCCGCCAATGGCCTCGAGGCGGCCATGTAGCTCCGCCTGGCGCAGCCCGTCGCCGCGCGCCTCGGCCGCAGCCAGCTCCGCCTGGACCAGGCGCAGCTCCTGATCGCCATCCATGACCAGGTCCAGCGCGCTTCGCGTGCCGGCGGGGGTTTGTTGGGCGACATGGGCGATGACCCACTGCTCGGGGACCACGGCCTCGCCGACATCCGGCTGAAGCTCGCCGAGAAGCAGCGCGAACAGGCTCGATTTGCCGCAGCCGTTGGCCCCGACGATGCCGACCTTCTGCCCCGACTGGAGGCGCAGATCGACCCCGCTCAGGAGGAGCCGGCCACCGCGGCGTAGGCTGAGATTCCGCAGTTGAATCATCGCAGGTGAATCCGCAGAGGCAGTCGCGAGCGCGCCCTGTTAGAGCCGCCTCGGCGCTCTCGACAAATCGCCCTCGAGGGTCATTGAAGCGACGGGCGGCGATCGAGACGCCGGTACCCGATCGCCTCGCTGAGGTGCGTCGGCGCGATCTCCTCTCTCTCGTCCAGGTCCGCGATGGTGCGGGCGAGCTTGAGGACCCGGTGATAGGCACGCGCCGAGAGGCCGAGACGCTCGATGGCCTGCGCGACCAGGGCTTGGCCGGCGCGATCGAGTGCGCAGAAGCGATCGATCTCCCGCGGGCCCAGGTCGCCGTTTGGCTTACCGGCGCGCGCGAGCTGTCGTTGCCGGGCCGCCTCGACGCGCGCGCGCACCGCGGCGCTGTCCTCTGCCCCCATATTCGCCGGCGCCCCAAGACGCTCAGGCGGCAACCTGGGCACCTCGACCTGCATATCGATGCGGTCGAGCAAGGGGCCCGAGATCCGCGCCCGGTAACGGGCGACCTGCTCGGCATGACAACGGCAACGGCCGCTCGTGTCCCCGAAGTAGCCGCAGGGGCAAGGGTTCATGGCCGCGACCAACTGAAAGCGGGCGGGGAACTCGGCCTGCTGAGCGGCCCTCGAGATATGGATCCGCCCCGACTCGAGCGGCTCGCGCAACGCCTCGAGCACGCGCCGATCGAACTCGGGCAGCTCGTCGAGGAACAGTACCCCGAGATGTGCCAGCGAGACCTCGCCCGGCCGCGGGTTGCTGCCGCCGCCGACCAAGGCTACGCCAGAGGCGGTATGGTGCGGGGCACGGAACGGACGCTGTCGCCACCGCTGCAGGGCGAACGGCTCGCGATCGCATACCGACTGCACCGCGGCGGTCTCCAGTGCCTCGGCCTCGTCCATGCTGGGCAGGATCCCTGGCAGGCGGCTGGCGAGCATCGTCTTCCCGGTACCTGGCGGGCCGATAAGGAGGAGGCTGTGCCGGCCGGCGGCGGCGATCTCGAGTGCGCGCTTGGCCTGTTCCTGCCCGCGCACGTCGCCGAGATCCGGATAGTCGATGCGGTCGCTCGTCCAGGGCTGCGGCCGATGGACCGGCAAGGGCGTGAGGCCGTTCAGGTGCTCGCAGATCTCCAGAAGGTGTCCAGCGGGATGGATGCGGAGGTCACCGCCGACCAAGGCGGCCTCCTCGGCGTTCTCGCGCGGCACGATCAGCGCCCGGCCGGCGTCGCGCGCGGCGATCGCCGCAGGCAAGACCCCCGTGACCGGGCGGAGCGCGCCGGAGAGGGCCAGCTCGCCGATGCATTCGATGTCCGCGAGCGCCGGGCTGCGGATCTGACCCGAGGCCCCGAGGATGCCGAGCGCGATGGGCAGGTCGAAGCGGCCGCCTTCCTTGGGCAGATCCGCTGGGGCCAGATTCACCGTGACCCGGCCGAGCGGAAACTGAAAACGCCCGTTCAGCAGCGCTCCCCGGACACGATCCTTGCTCTCGCGCACGGCCATCTCCGGCAACCCGACGATAGACATACCCGGCAGGCCTCCGGAGAGGTGCACCTCAACGGTGACCGCGGGTGCCGCGATGCCTTGTCGCGCGCGGCTGTGCAGGACGCAGAGGCTCACCTTGGGGCGGGGCAGCTAGTCTCCCGCAGGCCCCGTCGCATCCGGATGGATCTCCGTGTGGCCCTGCTCGAGCTCGGTGACACGGGCCTCGAGCGCCGTCAGCTTGGCCCGTGTCCGCGCGAGTACGGCGGCCTGCACGTCGAATTCGGCGCGGGTTACTAGATCCAGCTTGGCGAGTGCCGCCTCGAGAGTCGCTCGCAGGTTCTTGTTCACGTCCTCGTGGAGCATCTGTAGGCCCTTTGGCAGGCTCCCAGTGAGCCGTTGGGCGAGATCATCGAGTTGCTTGGGGTCGAGCATGGCTGGTCTTCCAGGGCAATGAGTGGGCGCAGAGCGCAGGGGGCGCGCCGCTCTGCGACGGTGGACCGGGTGAAGCGACGCCGGGCTATCCCGTGCGAGCGCCCATTATAGGTCGGCCTGTTGCGTCCGTCCCGTAAGCCTGGTGCACCGTTCTGGTGCGCCGGCGCGCAGTCCGGTCCAGGTGCACGCCCCGCATCTGTGCAACGCCAGTGTCTCTTTCGCTGCACAAGTGCGTGAGCAGTGGGTTTTTGGTGACAACCGGCGCGTGGCATTGACTCTGCATATGTGTCTCGGGGCCACGGCCCTCTGTGTCGGTGGGGGCCTTCTCCCCCGACCGGCGTGAGCCCTTACGCCAGCTATGATGACCTCTGAGGTATTGATTCCAATGACTGTAGAGAAAAATTTGATCGCCAGCGCAGCGTCTCCCTTGGTTGTGGTCGCGCTGATTTCTCCTGGACTCGCCTTTGCCGATGCCCCCTACAGCTTCAGCGCCAACATCGGTGTCGTCTCCAATTACCTGTGGCGCGGCACATCGCAGACCGACGATGGGCCGGCCATCCAGGGCGGCCTGGATTTCGCTCATGAGAGCGGGTTCTCGGCCGGTACCTGGGCGTCGAATGTCGATTTCGCAGACATCGGAGATGATTCCGTAAACCCGCCGATCGTCTACGAAGGCGCCAACTACGAGCTCGACTTGTACATGGGCTACGACTTCACGCTCCCGGTCGAGGACGCCAGCCTCGGACTGAACACCATTTACTATGCGTACCCCGATGCTGATCTTGATATCGATTTCTGGGAGATCGGTATTTCCGGGGGGTACAAGTTCTTTTCCGCCGGCATCCAGTACACGGTATGGGGTGGTGACGATAACGAGGATGCGCCGTTCGACGAGGGCGACTTCTATTACTACGCGAGCCTCGATTTCGCGTTGCCCTACGAGTTCGGCCTGGGCCTGAAGACGGGCTATTACGATTTCGACAGTGATGATGAGAACACCGGGGCGACCGAGAGCGCCGACTATTGGCACTGGGGCGTCTCGATTAGCCGCGAGGCCGGGGACTTCGGCACCTTTAGCTTCAACTACGAGCAGAACGACGGCGACGAGGGGATTTGGGACGACGATCCAAAGATCTGGATCGGCTGGAACAAGGAGTTCTAGAGGCTATGGGGACTGACCGGGGCGTACGGGTATTGGGCCTGCATCGCATCGCTAATTTGGAGCTTAACTCATGAAGCTAGTAGCAGCCGTCATCAAGCCCTTTAAGCTCGACGACGTGCGCGAGGCGCTCGCCGATATCGGCGTCTCGGGCATCACCGTCATCGAGGTCAAGGGCTTCGGGCGCCAGAAGGGCCACACCGAGCTCTATCGCGGCGCCGAGTACGTCGTCGACTTTCTGCCCAAGATCAAGATCGAGATCGCCGTCGATGACTCTCTCGTCGATAAGGTCATCGAGGCGATCAGCGGGGCCGCGCGCACCGGCAAGATCGGCGACGGCAAGATCTTTGTCTTCGACCTGAATCATGTGATCCGGATCCGCACCGGCGAGACCGGTCCGGACGCGCTGTAATCGCAGAACTGGGGATAGCGATAATGATAGATCGTCTGATAACACGGCGCCTGGCGTCGGTCATTGCGGTCGTGTTGGCCTTGCTGCCGACATTGGCCCTCGCCGAAGAGGCGCCGGCTCTGGATACCGGTGATACGGCCTGGATGCTGGTCGCCACCGCCCTCGTGCTCTTTATGACCCTGCCAGGCCTGGCCCTCTTCTATGCCGGTATGGTGCGGGCGAAGAACGTCCTGTCCGTGCTGATGCAGTGCTTTGCCATTGCGTCGCTGATGAGCCTGCTGTGGGCCATCTATGGCTACAGCCTGGCCTTTACCGATGGCGGTGGTCTGAATGACTGGGTCGGCGGCCTGTCCAGCCTGTTCCTCGCAGGAGTGACCGTAGATGCCCTCTCGGGGACCATCCCGGAGTCGCTGTTCATGGTCTTCCAGATGACCTTTTTCATCATCACCCCGGCGCTGATCGTCGGTGCCTTCGCGGAGCGCATGAAGTTCTCAGCGATGCTGTGGTTCATGGCCCTCTGGGGTACGCTGATCTATGTCCCCATCGCCCACTGGGTCTGGGGTGGCGGCTGGATCGGTGGGCTGGGCGCGCTGGACTTCGCCGGCGGTACCGTCGTGCACATCAATGCCGGTGTGGCCGGCTTGGTCGCAGCCCTGGTGCTGGGTCGGCGACGCGGCTACCCTGGTACCGCGATGCCGCCTCACAACCTCGGTCTCACCGTCGTCGGGGCATCGATGCTGTGGGTAGGCTGGTTCGGCTTCAACGCCGGCTCCGAGCTGGCGGCCGACGGTACGGCGGCGATGGCCATGACCGTCACACAGCTCTCGACCGCGATGGCCGCCCTGACCTGGATGTTCGCGGAATGGGTCCGCCACGGCAAGCCGTCGGTCCTTGGTATCGCTACAGGTGCAGTGGCCGGCCTCGTCGCCATCACGCCCGCCTCGGGCACGGCCGGCCCGATGGGCGCCATCGTCATCGGCTTTGCTGCCTCGTTGCTGGCCTTCATCGCCTCGACGATGGTCAAGCGCTCGCTGGGGTACGACGATTCCCTCGATGTCTGGGGCGTTCATGGGATCGCGGGCATCGTCGGTGCGCTGCTCACAGGTGTGTTTGCCGACGCCGGTCTCGGCGGTGCGGGCCTGGCGGAAGGGATGACGATCCTCAGCCAGCTGTGGGTACAGCTCATCTCGGTCGTCGCCACCCTTATCTATGGCGGCATCGGCAGTCTGATCATCCTGAAGCTGGTCGACTGGACGATCGGCCTGCGTGTGACCGAAGAGGACGAGACCGAGGGGCTCGACATCTCCCAGCACGACGAGCGCGGCTATATCCTCTAGGTATGTCGTCCGTATCGCGGGGCGGATCTTGGCCAGGGACGGCCTCCGCAGCAGATCCCGCCTCGCTTGTCGGAGTACCGCCTACGGCCGGGTCGAGCGCCGGGTCCGCAGACCGGACCGGGCTAGTTTGACGGGTCTCTTTGCAGGGCCCTCTGCACGAACCTCGGCACGGCGAAGGCGGCGCGATGGATCGCTGCGTTGTAGTAGCTCGTGGCCAAGGATTGCTCATCGGCATCGGCCTCGCGAAAGCCGTCGATGGGACCGTCCTTACAGGCGAGGGTCGCGCTCCACCAGCCGGACGGATAGATGGGCTGCGGGAAAAATAGGGGCTTGACAGTCGCGAAGCCGACAGCGCGCATGGCCTCGTGCACCTCGCGCAGGAGCCGTTGGTGATACAAGGGCGATTCGCTCTGCTGAACGAGCAGGCCCCCTGAGCCGAGGGCACGGTGGCAATCCGCATAGAACCCGGCCGAGAAGAGCCCCTCTGCGGGGCCGACGGGGTCGGTGCTGTCGACGATGATCACGTCTAGCTGTCCCGGCGGGGCGGCGCGGATCCAGGCGATCCCGTCGGCGAAAAGAAGCTGGGCCCGTGGATCGCTGTTGGCTGCGGTCAGCTCGGGAAAATACCGCTCGGCGAGCCGCGTGACACGCTCGTCGATGTCGATCTGAGTCGCCGCAACGAGATCCCGATGCTTGAGGACCTCGCGCAAGGTACCGCAATCCCCGCCGCCGATGATGGCGACCCGCCGCGGTGCCGGATGTATGAAGAGCGCCGGGTGGGCCATCATCTCGTGGTAGATAAAGTTCTCTCGGTCGCTGACCATGGTGCAGCCGTCGATCACCATCAAGTTCCCAAAATCGGTCGTTTCATAGATGGCGATCGTCTGAAAAGGCGTCTGCTCTTCGTGCAGCTTGGTGCGGATCCGGAGCGAGAACGCGCTGCCATCGCGCTCGTGGATCTCGGTGAGCCAGTCATTGGGCTTCAGCATTGACGGGCCCCTACTGCGGGTAGCGGTCGTCGAGATTGGCCGGACACAACACGTCGCGCATGATGCCGATCAGGTCGAGCAACTGATGGTTGCGAATGCGATAGAAGATCCGATTCGCCTCCTTGCGGGCGACCACGATGTTCTTGTTGCGCAATTGCTCCAAGTGCTGAGAGATGTTGCTTTGCGAGGTGCCGGTGCGCTCGACGATCTCACCGACCGACAGCTCGCGATCACCGAGAGAGCACAGGATCTTCCACCTCAGCGGATGGGCCATCGCCTTCAGGGCGTTCGCTGTCAGCACGGTGTTCTCGTCTTCTTGTAACGAAGGCTCCGGTGATTCGATCATGGTCAACTCCTCGTCTCGGCTCTTAGGGGGCGGCCCAGGTGGGCCGGCTGAGCGTCTTGCTCATCCTCATCCTCGAGCTTTGTATATCCAGTCATATCCTTGGCGATACAGATGATGTCGGTGATGTGCCCGAGCGGGTCTTTGAGAGCGGTGCGTGAGAACAGGATGGGTACACGTCGGCCGTCTTTGGCGATGAAGCGGGCGGCGATCTGTTTCAAGGCGCCGGTGCGGATCAGCGCCTCGAGCCAGATGCCCATGAAGGCGCCGGCCTGCTCATCGGCCTCTTCCTCGAAGACGTCGCCGATAGACATGCCGATCAAGTCCGGCTCCTGGTAGTCGAGCATCGCGTAGGCGGCCGGGTTGGCCATTTTGATATCGCCTTCAGGGGTCAGGACCAACAGGGCCTCGCCCATATAGGTGATGATGTTGGAGAGCGACTGGCGCGCCTGCTCGAGCTCGGCAGTGCGCTCAGCGACCATCTGCTCGAGCCGGCGGTTGAGATCCCGCTCCTTCTCGATCAGCCGGAAATAGGTGCTGATCTTATTGATGAGCTGGTTGTCTTCTATGGGCTTGAGTAGATAGTCTACGGCGCCTACGGCGTAACCGCGCTGCTGAAACTCCTCTGACTTGAAGGCCGCGGTCAGAAAGATGATCGGAATATCCCGGGTACGCTTGCGGAGCTTCAGAAGCGAGGCGGTTTGAAAGCCGTCCATATCCGGCATCTGCACATCGAGAATGATCAGATCGATATCTGGGTGCCTGAGGGTGAGGTCGATCGCATCGCGACCGGATATTGCCTCCAGGATTTCAACGCTCAGATGCTTCTGGATGAGCGCCCGCAATGTGAAGAGATTATGGGCGTGATCGTCGACGATAAGGAGCTTGAATCCTGAGTAGCGATTCATGCCGTGGGGCACCTTGAGTAGCCGCTCATCTAGCCGATGCTCAAAGCCCCCGGGCTTGGATCGGCTAGGCGATCTGTCTGGGTCGGTTGGTGGTCGAGAAGCCTTCGGAGTGCTGCCTCTAACGCGTCGCGCTCGACGGGCTTGGCCAGCACGCCGTCAGCACTTTGGGCGAGACAGAGATCTTGCCAAGGCCGATCCTTGCAGTCGCCCATGATTAGAATTGGAATTTTGTGAACGGCGATTCCGTGCCGTACCCGAACGATCCTATCACAGGTGTCCGTTGCCGACATGAGGGCGGCGAGCAGGATCAGAGAGCAATCGACCTCGTCGCGCAAGGTCTCCAAGGCCTCATCCGTGTCGGCGGCTGTCTGCACTCGCAGGCCAAACCCCTCGAGCATCGCGGTCACCGCAACCAGGCTTTCGACGTCACGCTCGACGACGAGCACGCAGTGCGGTGCGAAGCGCGGACGCGCGAGGCCCTGGGCGGCCATCGTCGTCACCGTTGCGGGCGGGGGCGGAGGCTCGATTGTCCAACGGCCGCTGACTTCCGAAGAGGCCATCTCGCGGGGCAGGTGTAACGTGAAGCAGGCCCCTTCGCCCTCGGCGCTGCTCACGGTGATGCGCCCGCCAAGGAGCTGCGCCAGCTCGCGGCTGATCGATAGCCCCAGACCGGTGCCTCCGTAGCGCCGGCGCGTCGACCCATCGGCCTGTTGAAAGGCATCGAAGATCACGGACTGCTTGTCCAACGGAATCCCGATCCCGGTGTCGGTGACCTCGATGCGGACGGGACAATCGGGATCGTCACCTGTTGCGACACCAAGCTCCACACCTCCCTGCTCGGTGAACTTGACCGAATTGGATAGAAAATTCTTCAGAATCTGGCGCAGCTTGTCGCGGTCACTCAGGATCCAGATCGGCTCTGCGATCGGCTTGGCGCGCAGGTATAGCCCCTTCTCGTTGAACAACGGGGCCACGAGCTCCATCAGTTCCTCAATGAGCGATGTCAGCTCGAGCCATTCCAACGTGAAGGTGACCCGCCCTGTCTCGATCAAGGAGATATCGAGGATGTTGTCGATCATCGTGCGTAGGTCGCAGCCGGCCTCGTGAATCACCTGGGCCTGCCGCTGTTGCTCTGGATCGAGCTCCGAGTGGCGGTCGGCAAGGAGCTTGGACAGGAGCAGAATCGAGTTCAGGGGGGTGCGGAGCTCATGGCTGATGTTCGCCAGGAACTCGCTCTTGTACCGATAGGATTGCTCAAGCTCGCGGTGGTGGGCCCTGGCCGCCTGCAGGTGCTCGGCGTGGGTCTTGGCCAGCGCGGTAAGCTGCTCGCCTAGCTCGCGGATCTCACGAGGTCCCTTCCACGCGAACTGCATTGGCTCGGCGTCGCGCAGGATCCGGCCGATGCCGCCGGTCAGCTCCTGACCGAAACGCTCGGCGCGCGCGGCGATCCAGCGGGCGAGGACCATCACGGCGACGACCAATGCGAAGACGATGCTGACGACGCGCAAGATCAAGGCGTCGCGAAAGCTATCGATCGGCGACGGATCGACCGGCCGGCCGACCCACAGCGGTGTCGTGTCCTCGGTCAAGAACATCGGCACCCAGAGCCACTGGTGACCCTGTGCCCCGCGCCATAGAGCCAGTTTGCCGTCGGCGAAGATCTCTGCCAATCCTGGAAAATCCGCGAATGCCTCGGCGTCGCCGCTGATCGGTTGACCGGGTCGGAGGTAGCCTCCACTGTGATTCACCCATAGCGTGTCGCGGTAGAACTGGGCCATCCCGCCGACGTCGATGGTTAGGAGGATCACTCCAGGAGGGGAGGCGGCTTGTGTCGCAGCACCGCCTATCGGGCTGATGAGATCCAGTGTCAACAACTGGCGCGGGTCGGCGCTTCCGGCGTGCGGATCGATGCGGATTCGGCTCACGAGGACCCCCCCCGGCTGCAACAGCAGCCCGGCTTCAGCGAACTGCCGGTTAGGCAGGATGGCGGGCTCGCGCAGCGGACGCCACTGCTGAGTCTTCAGGTCGCGGACGAGCCAGAAGCGTTCCTCGCCGTCATCGGCGAGGAATAGGATCTGAATGATGTCGTGCTGATCCGAGAGGATCTGATTGATCCAGCTGGTGTACCTGGCACGGGCGAGATCCATCTCGGCCTCCTCGCCTTGCTCGCCGAGGATCAGGCCCGGCTCGGGCAGCTTGGCGAGCAGGCCGATCATCTCATGGCGACTGGCCAGATGCTGATCGAGATCGCGGAAGTCCGCGCGCAGATTCTGAAGATAGGCCTTCTGGTAGAACATCGTGGTGCGATCCAGCACCAACGGGAGGTTGATCAAGAGCGCGAGGAGCAGTGGCGAGAGGCCGAAGATCAGCAGCGAGAGGAGGATGAGGTGGCGGAGACTCACGCGCGTATCGAGAGGGGTTGGCCGCTTGGTTGGATGCCGGCCCAGGCCACCCCCTCCGCTGGTCTGGCCCGGGGCTTCAAACGAGCAATAGCGACCCGCCAGGTGACTCCTCAGAGCTTACGTACGAGCTCGAGGACCTGGCTTGCGTGTCCTTTCGGCTTGACATCGTATAGGGCGTGTCGGATCAGGCCTTGCTTGTCGATGACAAATGTCGAGCGGACGATTCCCATCCGCTTCTCGCCGTGGGCCTCCTTTTCGCGCCACACATCGAAGGCGGTGCAGGCCTCGCCGTCCGAATCCGCGAGCAGCCGCACGCTAATGCCGTGTCTATCTCGAAATGCCCCGTGGCTGTCGCAATTGTCGCGGCTGACCCCGAGAATTTCGGTCTCGAGATCCTCGAAATCGGCTTGTAGGTCAGTGAATTCAAGAGCCTCAAGTGTGCATCCGGGCGTGTCGTCTCTTGGGTAAAAATAGAGCACGACATTCTTCGAGCCGAGGAATTGCGTTAGGTCGACCCGCTCCAGATCGGCATCCGGCAGGGAGAGTGACGGCGTCTTGTCGCCTGGCTGCAGCATGGACGGGTGCTCCGAGGGCCTGTGGTCATGCCTCGGGCAATTTAGGGACGCGCCCGCGGTGCGTCAACTGCTTATTGCAGGCGAGCCTGAGAAGGACCATCGTCACCGCGAAGGGCCTAACGCGCTCATGTTGGCCCTGTCGGGATTTGCAGAATGCGCTACCTTTATCGTATCTCAACGTCAGCGATACGCTAGGGCTGATCCGGATGGCCACCCGACTGATGGCGCTCCGCGCGGATATCACCAGCCTCGATGTTGAGGCGATCGTGAATGCGGCCAACAGTTCTCTGCTCGGCGGCGGCGGTGTCGATGGGGCGATCCATCGGGCCGCAGGGCCTGAGCTTCTCGAGGCCTGTCGTCAGCTTGGCGGCTGCCGCCCCGGCGATGCCAAGCTCACACAGGGCTACCGGCTGCCGGCCGCCTATGTGATCCACACCGTTGGGCCCGTTTGGCGCGACGGTCGGCACGGGGAGCCGGAGTTGCTTGCGTCCTGTTACCGCCGCTCGCTCGAGATTGCGGCCGAGCATGGGATCCGTTCCCTGGCGTTCCCCGGAATCAGCACCGGCGTGTATGGGTACCCTGTCGCCGAAGCGGCGGCGGTAGCGGTTACGACGGCTCGCTCCGCGGTGGCGGCCTTTGGTGCGCCCGAGAAGGTCATCTTCTGTTGCTTCTCGGACGCCGATCTCGCCATCTATCAGGCATTGCTCGCCCAGCCGGAATGACCAAAGCGAAACAGCTCCTCTACATCGATACCGGGCCGTCCGAGGTTCACATCGAGGCATTGCTTAACCGGCGCGGGATCGCCGTGAGGATGACCCAGGCCGTCGCGCCCGCACAGCTGCGCGAGGCGCTGACGCGACCCGATTGTTGGGACCTCATCCTGTGCGGCCAGGAGAGCTTTATCGAGCTCGACGTTGAGGATCGCCTTGCCAAGGTGCGCAGGAATCTTGATGCCTCCTTGATCCTCCTGACGTCGGACAGGACGACACCCCCCCTTTGGTGGTATCGCCGGGGTGCCGCCGACGTCGCCTCTCGCACCGATATGGATCACCTGCTCACGATCTGCGAGCGCGAGCTCGAGCATTGCGCATCGCGGCGGGAGCTGCGCCAGCTGCGTCACATGGCGGGCGTGCTCGAGGGGGGATCGAGGCCGCCGCTGATGCTGGCGACGATCCACGATCTCGGCACGCACCCTCAAGTGCCGACGGCAGAACCGACGATCTCCGAGAAGGGCGACCATCCAGTTCCGCCCGAGGTTCGAATCAAGTCCTTGATCGAGGCCAGCGGTTTGGTGCTCGAGTACCAGCCGATCATCTCGTTCCGCACGCGTGATGAGCACCGCGGTATGTTCGAGGCGTTGGTCCGGCTGAAGGACGAAGGCGGCCGCAACCTGCTGCCAGAGGAGTTTCTCCCGGTCGTGGAGCGTTGTGGCTGGATGGGCAAGGTTGATCTCTGGATCCTTCGCCGGGCCCTTGCCACGCTGAGCGAAATCCAGGCGAGCGGAAGCTCGGAGGCCGTGCTGTTCGTCAATATCGCGACCTCGACCCTGCGTTCGAGCGAGCACGTTAGCGCGCTCGGCGCGTTAGCCACGGCGGCAAAGATCTCCCCGGGCTCGCTCGTTGTCGAGGTGCGCAAAATGGCCTTTGAGGAGGCACCGGAAGGCGTCCGGCAGCTGTCCGAGCTCCTCCGCGCAAAGCACCATGGGCTGCTTGTCGAAGACATAGGTCCCGAGGATCGCGGGCTCATCGTGGAGCATGGCGAGCGACTGACACATCTGAAGCTGGATCGCCGCCTGGTCAAGGGCCTGTTCGAGCGACGCGTGCCGCAGCAGGGCCTGCATGATCTCGTTTCCTGCGCGCGCGATCAGGGACTAAGGGTCATCGCGCTGGCCGTCGAAAATGCCGAGCTCTTGTCCACCCTCTTCGCTGCGGGAGTCGATGCGATCCAGGGGCATTTCGTGAGCCTGCCTTACCCCAACCTCGTCTATCCGAGCGTGCAGCGCGTCGAGTCAAGCTCGTCACCGCAATGGTCGGTCACCAGGCGTTAGGCGTTGCCCGCCCCGAGGAGCTCATGCACAACCGGCCTCAGATCCAAACAGCCATCCCCAGACGCCGCTATCAGATCGGCGATTTCGGCGCGACCCTGCTTGCCGACATAGAGAGCAGCGAGACGCGGGCGTTCCGCTTCATCATGGCGTTTGTGGCGATCGGCCAGCAGCATCCGGTCCTCTATGTGTGCGCGGAGGAAGTCGACTTGGCCGCCGAGAGCGACTTAGGCCACGTGCGCTTGCGGGTAGTCAGCGAGGTCCTCGATGAGGTCCTGGGCACTGGTGATGGTTGGGCGGATGTCGAGGTATTCGCCGAGCAGGCCCTTGCGATCGGCGCCCAGATCCTAGGTTTGCAGGGGGAATCGATCGTGCGCTTGCTCTAACGATCATGGGGCGAGGGAGCGACAGTGCTTCGCGAGCTTCTTATAATGAAATCCGCGCAGCACTTTGGCTCCCTCGCCCTCTGGGAGAGGGTCGGCGTGAGGGAACGATCAGGGGCGAGGCGCCATTTTTAGTCTGGGGTGGCTCGGCTCGCCCCATGATCGTGAGTAGGCCTCCATAACGCAGCGCTCATTCGAGCGACAAGATGAAGGCCCACTGCTCCGGTGCGACTGGCATCACGGATAAGCGGTTGCCGCGGCGCAGCAGCGGCAGCTCGGCCAGGGGCCCCTCGACGAACGCCTTCAGCTCCGAGAGCGTGATCTTGCGCGCGAGGTGACGGACATAGCGCACGTCGACAAGGAGCCAGCGCGGATCCGCTGGGTCGCTCTTGGGATCGAAGTACTGCGAGCGGGGATCAAATGCGGTCGGATCTGGGCGGGCCTCGCTGGCAATCTCCATCAGGCCCACGATGCCGGGCTCGGCGCAATTGGAATGATAGAAGAAGGCCTCGTCGCCAGGTCGCATGGTGTCGCGCATCCAGTTGCGGACCTGATAGTTGCGCACGCCGTCCCATGGCTCGGTGCCACGCGGGCGAGCGGCGAGGTCGTCGATGCCAAAGGTGTCCGGCTCGGACTTCATCAGCCAATGACCCACGGCGGTCTGCATGCTTGCTCCTCGAGTAGGTGGCCTTGTCGGGGAAGGCTGCGCATCGATGAGCGCTGCCCGAGCCGAATGCGATCCGGCTCTTGAGGGCCGACCGTCGTCCCCGCGACGCGTTACACTTGCGTCATCGCCGCCAGGATGCGGATCAATAGAACGGCCTGCGCAAAAGATTCGATCCAAGTCGGGGCTTGGCAATTCTGCGAAGGTAAGTCATAAACGACCCCATGAAGCTACTGCGGCGACCCGTCCTCCTGATCATGCCGGACGCGCTTACACAGTTCCATTGCGCCGCGACCGAGAAGTATGCCCGCGTGACTTATCTATTCAATGGCGGCCGCAGCGAGCCTTGGGCTGGGCGAGGAGCGGCTGCTGATCGCCTCCCCGAAGGTCGCCACCTATGACCTGTAGTCGGAGATGAGCGCCCCGACGGTCCTAGGCCTGATGGGTCTGCCGAAACCGCAGGCGATGCACGGCAGCTCGCTGCTGCTCGGTCCGGCGAAGGCCTGACGGACCGCGGAGCCATGCGCCAGTACCTGGATCTGCTGCGCGATGTCATCGACCATGGGACCGACAAGCCGGACCGCACCGGTGTTGGCACCCGCTCGGTCTTCGGCCGGCAGGTGCGCTTCGATCTCAGCGCCGGCTTTCCGTTGGTCACGACGAAACGGATCCACGTCAAGAGCGTGATCTATGAGCTCCTCTGGTTCCTCTCAGGCTCGACCGACAACAGCTGGCTGCGCGCCCGGGGCGTGACCATCTGGGACGAGTGGGCTACCGAAGACGGCGATCTAGGCCCCATCTATGGCCGCCAATGGCGCAGCTGGGCCTGCCCCGATGGGCGCGTGATTGATCAGCTCGCGCAGCTCGTCGCGACGCTGCGCAGCCAGCCGGAGTCTCGGCGCCTCGTCGTCTCGGCCTGGAACCCTGCCGATCTGCCGGATGAGGGCCTCGCGCCGCAGGACAATGTCCGTGCGCGGCGGATGGCGCTGGCCCCGTGCCACTGTCTGTTCCAGTTCTACGTCGCCGAAGGGCGCCTGTCCTGCCAGCTCTATCAGCGCAGTGCGGACATCTTCCTCGGCGTGCCCTTCAACATCGCAAGCTATGCCCTGCTGACGCACATGGTCGCGCAGCAGGCCGACCTCGACGTAGGCGATTTCGTGCACACATTTGGCGACCTGCACCTCTACCGCAATCACATGACCGACACGATCGCCTATGCCCAGCTCGCGCGCCAGCCGCGAGATTTTCCGCGCCTGACCCTCCTCCGGAGACCCGCGACGCTGTTTGAGTACGACTTCGATGACTTTCGGATCGACGGCTACGACCCCCACCCGGCGATCAGGGCGCCGATCGCGGTCTGATGGTCAGCGGCAGGCGTCGCCGACCCGCTGGGTGCCAAGGTGCGACCTTTCTCACGGAGTTAACGATCATCGGGCGAGACGAGCCACCCCGGATAACGAAAGGTCGCCTCGCCCCCGGATCCTTCCCTCACCCCAACCCTCTCCCAGAGGGCGAAGGAGCGAACGTGCTGCGCGGATTTCATTGTATGGAGGGCAGAGCGTCGTTGCGAGAGCCGCGGGGTCCGCTGCGCGGATTACTACCCGCGGCGATGCCTATCTCGAGGGGTTGGCAGGGCCGTTGGCTTGGCGGAGCTGAGCGATCCAGGCCCTTTGCGCCTTCTGGTGGCGGTGCTCGGTCAGAAGGGCGCGGATGCGCTCGCGGACCTCGGAGAGGGGGAGAAGGACCCGATCAAGGATGCGCTCACAATGCAGCAGGTGCCAGCCGACCTCGGACTCGACCGGCGCGCTGATGGCCCCCTCCGCCAGCGTGAAGAGGACGGCGTCTAGCTGAGGATAGAGGCGTCCGCGAGGCAGGGTGCCGAGGCGGCCGCCCTGCAGTGCGGTCGGGCACTCGGAGTGCTGGCGAGCCATCTGGGCGAAGGCTTGGGGACGGCCGTCGAGCGCCGCCGAGATGGCTTCGATGCGTCTCGCCGCCGCCGCCCGGCGGTTCTCCACAAACTGCTCGTTGACGGTAATCAAGATGTGACTGACGGTGCGTCGCTCGGGCTTGGCGAAGCGCTCTGGAGCGCGGTGATAGAACGCCTCCACCTCATCATCGGTGACCGCCGGATGGCGGTTGGCCACCCGCCGCAAGACCGCATCGAACACCAGCTCGCGTTCGACGGCAGCGCGCAGCGCAGCGCGATCGAGGCCATTTGAGGCCAGGTCCTTGCCCATCTCCGCGGCGTCGGCGTAGCGGGCGGCGATGGCTTCAAGCGCCGCATCCAGCTCGTCCGCCGGGACCCTGACACCACGGGCCTCGTCGGAGGCGAGCACCAACGCCTCGAGCGCGCGACTGCGCTCGGCCTCACGTGCCACTTCGGCCAGCTCGGCCGGCCCTAGGTGCGTCGGATCACGCCCGTGGCGGGCGCTCGCAGCCCGCAACATGTGGTAATTGACGGCGAGCGCCTCGGCCGGCGGCTCGAGCCGCGCTCGAGCCTCCTGCGTACTCCCGGTCATGGCTCGGGTCAAGGCTCGGGTCATGGTTGGGGTCATGGTTGGGGTCATGGCGGGCTAGACAGCGCCGATTCGGGCACCTGCAGGACCTGCCGGCCCGGAAAATGGACGTGATAGCTGACCACATCTGGCATCTCGCGGATCACCTTGAGAACTTCTCCAATCTCGCCGGTCTCCACGATGACCTCTCCGCGGCGGCCCAGGGGGAGGGCCGCGGCGACACGCTCGCGTGACTCGAAGCGGCTCGCGATCCATGAGGCTGCGGCCGGCTGCAGCTCCTCCTCGCGACAGCCGACGACGCGGCCGATGTCGAGGAAGTCGACGACGTAGATGATCTGGTCCTGCAAGAAGGTGCCCGTATCACGGATGAATCCGACTTGGCCGCGGCGCACGAGCAAGGCGCCGGTCGGCTCGCCAGGAAAGGTGCCGTCGTTGCGGACATTACGCGTGACGCGTACCGCCTCCCCGTGCTCAAACCTTGGTTGCATCGCGCCTTACTCGCATTAGATCCCCCATTAGATCACTGGGCGCCACCTCGACAGACCTGGGTGGCCGTGGCTGAAACACGCGAAAGACCTTCTCGTTGCGCGCGTCGGAATTCACGAAATCGCGATAGGCGCGGAGCAGACGATCCGCGTGCAACATCCAACGGGCCGCCGCCTGATCCGGCATCTCATCGATCTCGGCGAGGTAGTCATGGAAGCGCTGCAGGATGTGGAGGCGATTGACCTGCACGACCGCCGGGTCGTAGGCGATCTCGAAGTAGTCGAGGAAGTCTTCGGCACTGATCAGTTCCTTGAGATCCTGCTCCAGCTCGTCGTCGGTCATGTGCCCTCCATCGGGAACGCGTCAAGACAGTTGGAATAAGTTGGCCACCAATCGGCTATCGAGATCGGCCGTGATCGGCCGGAGGGTCGACCTCGAGGTCGACCCGCCTCGGAGCGGAGGCATGGCGCCCGCTTGCGCATCGGGCCGTTTTTAGGCGCGGCGGAAGGCCCGGACATTCTCACCAGCCGATTGCGCGAGCGTGTCGGCCACGGCTTGGCGCGACCAGGCCAGCAGGTCGGTCACCCCCAGCCGATTGGCGGTATCGAAGCGCGCCAGCTTCTCGAACCGTTCCACTGCTGCGGCCGGCGCGCCGAGACGCATCTCCAAGTAGCCCGCGCCCTTCAGCGCCAGTAGCAGGAAGCGCGTCAGGCCCATCGATCGCCTCGCCGAACGCTCGAGTTCCTGCTCGTCGAGGTGTCGCCAATTCTCATCGAGACACAGCTCACGCGCGGCGATGGCGATGGTGCGCTCGGCGACGGCCAAGGCGTCTTCGTAGCGCTGCTGGTAGTAGTAGAAACGGTACAGCGCCACCAGTACCGAGAGGTGCTCAGGCGCGATGAAATAGGCCCGCAGCAGCGCGCACTCGGCCGCTGGCTCGCCATATTGTGCCGCGGCCTCGACGAGAAGCTCGGCGACGGCCGGCGAGAGCGGCCGATCGAAGTACATGGCCTCGCCGGCGAAGTCCAGGAAATCCATCGTCGTCTCCTTCGGTGCAATGAAATCCGCGCAGCACGCTCGCTCCCTCGCCCTCTGGGAGAGGGCTGGGGTGAGGGAACGATCAGGGGCGAGGCGACATTTCATGGTCCGGGGTGGCGCGTCTCGCCCCATGATCGTTAGCGGGGTCTTGGGCCGGGCCTACTGCAGCATCGAAACCTGAGGTGCGCCGCGGATCTCGGTCAGGAACCGTTGTAGATCGGGCATCTCCGGGGCACGCTTTGTCTCCGTGACGAAGCGACGCACCAGCGGCAGCACTTGGCCCGCCAGATCGGCGTCGATCTCGGTCTGCAAGAGCTCGGCGTAGGCCAGCCGTATCGATCGGCGGCCCGAATGCTTGCCGAGCACCAGGCGATGCGTGCGGCCGAGTTCGGCTGGGTCGATCGTCTGGTAGTTGAGCGGGTCCTTAAGCAGTCCATCCACATGGATGCCGGACTCGTGCGTGAAGACGCCATCACCGGCCAGGCTCTTGTGCCAGGACACCGGCCGACCAGAGGCCTGGGCGACTAGGCGCGAGAGCGCCTCGAACCCGGACAGATCGACGCCGGTTGCGACCCCGTGCAGATGCTTCAGGCCGATCACGACCTCCTCCAGGGCGGCATTGCCGGCACGCTCGCCGAGGCCGTGGACAGTGGTGTTGATGTGGGTCGCGCCCGCCCGTGCCGCGGCGAGGCTGTTCGCGGTGGCCAGCCCGAGGTCGTCGTGGGCGTGCATCTCGAGCGCCAGGTCGACGACGGCCCGGAGGTTGCGGATGCGCTCATACAGGCCGAAGGGCTCCATCAGACCGAGCGTATCGGCGAATCGCAGGCGGCGGGCGCCGGCCTGCTGTGCCGCCTCGGCCACGCGCGAGAGGAGCTCGGGGTCGGCGCGGGAGGCATCCTCGGCCCCAACGCAGACCTCGAGTCCTAGGTCGAGCGCCGCGGGCACCTGGCGCGCGATCTGATCCAGCACCCACGCACGATCCCGTCCCAGCTTGCGGGCAATCTGCTGATCCGACACCGGGATCGACAGGTCGACCAGGTCCACGCCGAGGTCGGCACAGGCGACAATGTCGTCGGCACGCATCCGGCTCCAGACCATCAGCCGGGCGCGCAGGCCGAGTGCCGCGATGGCGCGGATCGCGGCGCACTCTTCCGGGCCCATCGCCGGGATCCCGACCTCGAGCTCCGGCACGCCGAGCCCATCGAGTCGCTCGGCAATGGCGAGCTTCTCCTCGAGCGTGAAGGCCACGCCTGCCGACTGCTCGCCGTCGCGCAGCGTCGTATCGTTGATCGTGACGATCGGCTGGGCTGCCTGCATCGCTGGGTGCTCTGGAGCTAAGGTGCAGAGCATCACTGCAAAATGGGCGCCATGCCCGCGCCGAAGACGCCCTTCGCTGCGGCAGGATCGATCGCGCGCGGCCGAATCAGCGGTGCGGATGCTGCGGCAGGGCCAGCAAGGACGAGTCAACCGCCCGCGCAGGATGGGAGAATCCGGCCGGTGGTGCAGGGGCCGGTCGGAGGTCCCTGGCCACCGGAGACGCTGGCGCTGCCAGGCCGCAAGCCGCTCCTAGGACCGCTATCCGCGGCCGATCTTGGCCCCTTTGTCACACAGGCCGGCGCGGCGCTTGTCTGCTTTCCGACATAGGCCGTGTCCGTGCGATTCGAGCATGGCCAAGACCCGTCGCGGGCCAAGGCGTCCGAGGGGCTCTGGCGTCGGGCGCGAGCCGATCAGGGTCGGATTCGCAGCCGACCACGATCCCGCTTGCGGCGGCTCGATCCCGATCCGATTTGCAGCCGTGGCCGGATCCCGAGCTCGTTTCGCATCTGCGGACAAGCCACCCGGATCTCGCCAAGTTGCTCGCAGAGCTTGAGCTACCCGGCCAACGGCTGGCGGAGTCGGTCGGCGCGCTCAATCGTGCGAAGCTCGAGTCGCCGGACCGAGACGCCGGCCTCGATGCGGCGCGCAAGATCCTGATCGCCCGGGCCGCCCCCGCAATCGACGAGCTCGGGCACCTGGCCTTTCGCGGGCAGCACCTGTCAGTCTTTGTTGCGGATAGAAGGCCCATCTGCAATGGCGGTCGCGGCTCGAGGCCCTGCTGCGCGGCCAACAAGCCCTGAGACCTGAGGAGGTCGCCAGTCACCATGAGTGCGTATTCGGCCGCTGGTTCTTCAGCCCGGCCGGGCAGGCGCTGAACAAGATGCCCGCGTTTAGCACCGTGGGAAGACATCATGAGCAGGTGCATCGACACGCGCGGCAGATCGTCGAGCCCTATCAGCGCGGCGAGAAGCACAAGGCGACTGACTTGCTTGCGGCGTTCGAGGACGAGCGTCAGAAGCTTTTCGAGGCCCTGGACGAGCTCTACTCGACGGCTTAGGCGCGGCGGGTGGCCGGAGTCGGTACGAGGGAAGGTACCGGTGAGGCCCGTCAGCTGGGGCACCGGGGGACGAGCTAGCCGTCGCGCGGGGTAGGAATCTGAGCAACCTATGCAAGATTGTAGATGGCATGCATTCGAAATATCACTTTCAATAGATGATTTGATCGCGCAACGTATGACTCATATCCGAGAGGAGACGAGTCATGCGCGTATTCAACGAGATCCGCTTCGATAACCTGCGGGGAGACCTGTTCGGGGGGCTGACCGCGGCGGTCATTGCGTTGCCGATGGCCTTGGCCTTTGGCGTGGCCTCCGGCGCCGGTCCGGTCGCAGGCCTCTATGGGGCCGTCCTCGTCGGGCTGTTCGCCGCGCTGTTCGGCGGTACGCCGACCCTGATCTCGGAGCCGACCGGGCCGATGACCGTCGTGATGACAGCGGTCATCGCGAACCTGATCGCGGCGAATCCTGAGCAGGGCATGGCCATGGCCTTCACGGTCGTGATGCTGGCCGGGGTCTTTCAGATCCTCTTCGGTGTGCTGCGCCTGGGCAAGTACGTGACCATGATGCCTTACACGGTCATCTCCGGCTTCATGACCGGCATCGGTGTCATCCTGATCGTGCTCCAGCTGGCGCCCTTCCTCGGCCAGGCGGCCCCGCCGGGCGGCGTGCTCGGGACGCTCGGATCCTTGCCCGAGCTGATCGAGGCGATCCAGCCCGCCGAGACGCTCCTCGCTGTCCTGACCGTGGGTCTGATCCTGCTTTACCCGGGTCGCCTGCGCCGGTTCCTGCCGCCGCAGCTCGTCGCCCTCGTGGCAGGCACGTTGCTGTCGCTGTTTTTCTTCGCCGATGTCGAGGTCCGGCGCATCGGCGAGATACCGAGCGGTCTGCCGTCGTTGCACCTGCCAGTCTTCACGGCCGCGCAGTGGCGACTGATGGTCGTCGATGCGGCCGTGCTGGCC
Source organism: uncultured Chromatiaceae bacterium (assembly GCA_964583605.1). Taxonomy (GTDB): domain Bacteria; phylum Pseudomonadota; class Gammaproteobacteria; order Chromatiales; family Chromatiaceae; genus CAZOWL01. Next base: position 25,290 of record CAZOWL010000061.1, read on the forward strand.
GTGCTCGGGAGCGTCGACGCGCTGCTCACCTCTGTCATCGCCGAGAGCCTCACTCGCAAGGAGCACAGCTCCAACAAGGAGCTGATCGGCCAAGGCGTGGGCAACCTCGCCTCCGGACTCTTTGGCGGCATTCCAGGTGCCGGGGCGACGATGGGGACGGTCGTCAACATCCAGACCGGTGCGCGCAGCGCCCTGTCCGGGCTGACCCGAGCAATCCTCTTGTTGGTCGTCGTGCTCTGGGCCAGCGGGCTGACGGCACATATCCCGCTCGCGGTGCTGGCGGGGATTGCGCTCAAGGTCGGCCTCGATATCATCGATTGGTCGTTCCTCAAGCGGGCACACCGTGTCTCGCTGCGCGCGGCCGTGATCATGTACGGCGTGATCGGCTTGACCGTCTTCGTCGACCTCATTGCGGCCGTCGCCATCGGCGTCTTCGTCGCCAATCTGCTGACCATCGAGCGCCTGATCGAGCTGCAGAGCAATGCGGTGCAGGCCACCAAGGGCCCTGACGCTGACGAGACGCTGACACGCGACGAGCAGGCCATCATGGAGCGCAGTGGCGGCAGGATCCTGCTCTTCACACTCGGCGGGGCACTCATCTTCGGCATGGCCAAGGCCATCTCGCGCCAGCACGCCGTGCTCGAGGATCACGATGTCCTGGTCGTCGATGTCTCCGAGGTGCCCTTCATGGGTGTGTCGTCCTCGCTCGCCATCGAGCAGCTCGTGCTGGAAGATCTCCAGGAGGGACGCAGCGTTTTCGTCGTCGGGGCCAAGGGGCGGATCCGTGAGCGCTTCGACCGTCTGGGACTCACGAAGGCGCTGCCCCCGGATCACCTCGTCGAGACACGCCAGGAGGCCCTCGCCCTCGCGAGCCGGCTGGTGGGCAATGGGAAGGGGTCGGGTGAGTCCGACGACGCGCCCAACAATCCGCAACCGTTCGCCCCGGCGTCAGGGGATCAGGTTCGCTCCTGAGCCCTGTATAGCGAATAGGTACCGCGAAGAGACTCATTTCCCGAGGATCAAAGGCAGCAGCTGCCACCGTGCGATCGGCCCGCGACCACAGGTCATATCGGGAGCGGGCCCGCGCGTTCGCGCGATCGTCGGCCGCGACCGCTATTGATCCAGATCAATACATCCCTAGCGAAAATTTCATTTCTGTTGCGGGCATGCGTCCTATACCCTAGCAGTATGGTCGGGAAATCAGTCGTGCCCGAACCGGTGAATCAACCCGCCGCTTGTGCGGCCGTTAATTAGGGTCTTGAGCATGGCAATCCAGCAACACGAGATCAGCCATCGGGCCGTGGCGCCGTCATGGATGCCGCCGAAGCTCAGCGAGTGCATCCGCAAGGGCTGCTTCATCTGCATCGAGCACACTGCCAATGTACGCCCTGGGTACACCCGCTGGGAGCTCTGGGGTCAACCGAGATGCTACGGTGGCGATGCGACAGCGCTCGATCGAGAGGTCGAGACATGCAAGGAGGCCCACGCCGATCACTACATTCGCCTCAACGTCGAGGATGTCAGTGTCCACAGCCGTATGAGTCTGTTCGTCCACAGGCCTGAAACGGGCGCTCGACTAAACGCTTAGAGGCTGTTTGGAAACTGCCGTCTCAAGCCAAGCGGTTAGCCATCAGTCTGATC
>CAZOWL010000062.1:0-25781 GCA_964583605.1 uncultured Chromatiaceae bacterium
ACCAAGGCAGCTTAAACTCAGGACAAAACTGTCCTGGACATGGGGTCCACTTCAGAGTGGCGTGGGCTCGAGCAGATCAAGGCACGTGGCTACGCCGAGAGGTACCGTGCCGCCGGACAGCCGATCCACCTGATCGGCGTGGAGCTCAGCCGCGAGCGGCGCTCTGTGGTGGGCTTTGAGGTCGAGAGCTGCGGGTGAATGGTCCAAAAGACCCTCCACCTGCACCGCGGGCGTAGCTGTCAGATTGGATGTCCTGCGCTAGGCAGGCTTGGCCTGCCCGTTGCCGCCATCGTTTGTCTTGGTAGCGGTTGGCTCGGGTTTCGCGACAGCGACCTCGCGGGACGGCTGTCATCTGTTGCCATTCAGCCTTGTTGGGGTTCCTTCGTTACCCCAACCTACGGGCGCTATACAGGGGCTCAGCCAGGTCGCCCATCGGCTCGGGGAGCTGTGAGGATGGGCGCGTAGATCCATACGAAGATCCCGAAGGCGGCGGCCCAGAGTCCGCCGGAGAGGAGGAGCCATTGATGGTAGCTCGCGAGGTCGAGTAACGGGCCGAGCACCCGCACCGCGGCCGCGAGGTTGAGCAGCACGAACGCGAGCACCGTCGGCGGCGTGGCGCGCATGGCCCGGCCGGTGTGGCCCAGCGCGACGCGGGCCATCATGCCGAGCGTGAAGACGCCGACCGCGCCGACCGTCAGTGTGTGGAGTACCAGCGCGTGCGCCACATATCCAAATGCGGCGAGGGCGCCCAACATCAGCCCGACGATCAGCCACAGATACCCCGTGTACAAGACCCAGAGGATCGGCAGCCGCCAGACGCGCCTGTCATGCCAAGCCCAGACGCGAACGATCTGGACCGCTGCCAGGGCAAGGGTGGCCGCGCCGGCGACGTCTGAGGCCGGTAGGCCCAGGTTCAATCCGACCATCAAGGTCGCAAGGGCGAAGGTCAGCCGTTCGGCCCAGGGCAGGTTGCGCGATTGGGCGCCGTCGATCGCCTGTTCGGTGAAGAAGGGCATCACCCGCCCGGAAATGATCAACAGTGTCAGAATCGTTAAGTCGAGCATCAGCCGGTGTCCCCGCGGCGCCAGCCCTGGCATCCAGTCGAGCCGGTCGAGATGGACCAGCACGCCGGCCACCGTCATCCCTCCGAGTAGGAGAAGAAACACCCGGTTCGTGCGATCCCCACCGTGCCACAGTGGTCGCGCCAGACCGAGCGCGAGAAGGGGCAGAAACGCCAGATCGACAAGCGCCACGAGCCACCCCGGTACGGGCAGAAACGGTGCCAGACGTGCGGCAATCCAGATCGCGAGCAGGATGGCCAATGGCCAGCCGGTTGGCGTGTCGAGCCCGGTCCAATTGCGGACCGCGGTGAGCAGGAACCCGGCGATCACGGCGGCCGTGTACCCGAACAGCATGACGTGGGCGTGCCAGGTCGTCGCGCCGTAGTAGTCAGGGATCGGAAGGATTCCGTGCAGGATGCCGAGCCACCCGGGAATCGCCAGCAGGGCTGCGGCCCCGGCGGCGAGGAAGAACGGGCGGAAGCCGAGTGCGAAGAGGGTCGGAGCGGTTGGGGGCTGCAATGCGGACTGCCTAGGCATGAGGGCCTCCGGAGGCCAGAGGCTGAGGCCGCCGAGCGCTGCGCACAAGCTCGGCGGCGTCAGACGCCGATAGGGGTCACCCTCGTAGACGTGGTCAGCGAGCGGCTGTCAGCCCAGGTTCCATCGAGCATCCCCCATCCTGCAGCCTTCGCCTGGCACGAAGGCGAGCCAGAAACGCCCAGGTCGCGTTCGATGTCGGCTCGGCTTTCCTCAGCGTGCCGCTCGGTGGCGGTGCCGAGCACAACATCAGCCGGTTATCGCGGGGTTCTCCCTGCCGCAGCCGCTGTCCCTACTCCGGCGAGCAGCTCTGGGCTGGTTGTTCCCGTTGTTCTCGAACCCCTGCTACGGACGCGCATCCGCCTCGGTCGGCTCCTTCGGTGGCGGTAGCAGGTCGGCCTTGCTGATGCCGAGCCAGACCACGGCAGCGGTTGCGACATAGATGCTCGAGTAGGTGCCGATGATGATGCCAATGATCAAGGCCAGCGAGAAGCCGCTCAAGACCTCGCCGCCAAAGATATAGAGGGCCAGGACGACGAGCAGCGTCGTGCCACCGGTGATGATGGTCCGCGAGAGTGTCTCGTTGATGGAGCGGTTGACGATCTCCATCACGCTCCCCTTGCGTAACTTGCGGAAGTTCTCCCGGACCCGATCGAAGATGACGACGGTGTCGTTGACCGAATAGCCGATCACGGCCAGCACGGCCGCGAGGACAGCGAGATTGAACTCGATCTGGAAGACCGAGAAGATCCCGATCGTGAAGATGACGTCGTGGATCGTTGCCACGACGGCGCCGACCGCAAAGCGCCACTCGAAGCGCACGGCGACATAGACCAGGATGCCGATCAACGCGAAGAGCATGGCGAGGCCGCCATCCTCGCGGAGCTCTTCGCCGACCTGTGGGCCAACGAACTCGGCCCGGCGCAGGTCTACCTCGCCGTCGGCGGCGGCGCTCAGTGCACGGAAGACCTGATCGCTGGCCTCGGCGCTGGCACCGCCTTCCTCGCGCAGCGGGAGACGGATGACGACGTCCCGGCGCGAGCCGAAGTGTTGCACGACGGCCCCTTCATAGCCGTTGGCCTCGAGGACCTCGCGGACAGGGCCAAGCTCGGTGGGCTGCTCATAGCCCACCTCGAGCACGGTGCCGCCGGTGAAATCGAGCCCGAAGTCGAAGCCGCGGACGAGCATTGAGCCGATGAAGAGCAGCACAACGATCGCCGAGCCGATGACCGCCGGCCGCCGCCAGCCCATGAAATCGATATTGAGGGTCTTGAGAAGCTGCGTGTGCGCCATCGCGAAAGCCCCGGTTAGATCGCCAATTTGCTGAGACGCCGACCGCCGTAGATCAGGTTGACGAGGGCGCGGCTGCCCATGATGGCGGTGAACATGGATGTGAAGATCCCGACGGAGAGCGTCACGGCGAAGCCCTTGACCGGCCCGGAGCCGAAGCTGAACAGGATCACGGCGGCGATCAGGGTGGTGATGTTGGCATCGATGATCGTCGACAAGGCCTTCTCATAGCCCGCACTGATGCTCGCCTGGGGCGAGTTGCCGTTGCGGATCTCCTCGCGGATGCGCTCGAAGATCAGCACGTTGGCGTCGACCGCCATGCCCATCGTGAGCACGATGCCGGCGATGCCAGGGAGCGTCAGGGTCGCCTGCAGCAGCGAGAGGATGGCGACGATCAAGACCAGATTGGTCAGCAACACCAGGTTGGCGACCAGGCCGAAGACCCGGTAGTAGGCCGCCATGAAGATCAGGACCAGCACTAGCCCGTAGACGACAGACTTGAAGCCCTGGTCGATATTCTCCTGGCCGAGGCTCGGACCAATGGTGCGCTCCTCGACGATCTGGATCGGCGCGGCGAGGGCGCCAGCCCGCAGGAAGAGCGCTAGCGTGTGCGCCTCTTCGGTGCTGTCGAGACCGGTCGTCTGGAAGCGGCGGCCAAAGGGCTCGCGGATATTGGCGATGCTGATCACCTCCTCGGTGCGCACCTGACGCTTGACGGGCTCGCCATCGACGATCTCGGTAACGGTGCGGTTCTCGATGAAGACCACGGCCATCGGCTTGCCCACATTCTCGGTCGTCACCTGACGCATGCGTCGGGACCCACGGCTGTCGAGGTTGACGAACACTGCAGGCAGGCCACTGGCCTGGTCAAAACCCGAGGAGGCGTTCGTGATCTGATCGCCGGTGACGATCACGCTGCGCTTGAGCAGCACCGGGCGACCATCGCGATCGTAGTAGAGTCGGCTGCCGATCGGGACACGGCCGTCGACGGCGTCGGCGACGCTGTTTTCGGTGTCGGCCAAGCGGTACTCCAGCGTGGCGGTGGCCCCTAGGATCTCCTTGAGCCGAGCAGGATCTTGGGCGCCGGGCAGCTGGACCACGATGCGGCGATCGCCTTGGCGTTGGATGATCGGCTCGGCGACGCCCAACGCATTGACTCGGTTACGCAGCGTGGTGATGTTCTGCTGCAGCGCGAAGTCGCGGATCTGCTCCTCGTCGCTCGGATCGAGGCGCGCGAAGAGGTCGAACGCACCCTCGCCCGTGCCAGTATCGAGCTGCAGGTCGCGGAACTCCTTCGCGATGACCTGACGCGCCTCTTTCAGCTCTTCCTCATCGGCGAATCGGACGTTGATGCGACCGCGTTCCTGGAGCACGGTGAGATAGCGCACCCGCTCGCGGCGCAGCAGGCTGCGGATATCCCCCGCGTACCGCTCCAGCGCCTGGTCGACCGCCGCCTCCATGTCGACATCGATCAGCACCTGCACCCCGCCGCGCAGATCCAGGCCAAGGTACATCGGCAGCGCGTTGATCGACCGCAGCCAGCCGGGGAGATCTGCCACCAACGTCATGGCGCTGTTGTAGCGATCGGAGAGGGTGGCCTCGATGGCCTCCTGGCCGCGGAGCTGATCGCCTGAGGTCGCGAATCGGACCAACAGCGTCTCTTCGGCCCGAGGCTCGATGGCCTTGAACGGCACATCGGCATTCTCAAGGACGGACCGGATCTCCTGAGCGGTCGCCGAGGTGACCTCGCTGCCGCGTGCGGCGGATATCTCGATCGAGGGATCCTGCGAGAACAGGTTGGGCAACGCGTAGAGAATGCCGACCAAGATCACGGTCAGAATCAAGAGATTCTTCCACAACGGATACTGATTCATCAGGATTCCCTAGATGAAGGTAGCGGCGGTGTCGGGTGTTCGAGACTGGGCAGGGCCGGCCGAGACAGAGCGAACGGCCCCCTGGAGCTGACGCGGCCTGACCGCGTCGAGGGCCTCAAAGCTCTTTGATCGTGCCCTTGGGGACGACAGCCTCGACCGCTTGTCGGCGGACCTTGACCTGTACGCCGTCGGCGATCTCGACCCGGGCGAAATTATCGCCGAGATCGATGATGCGGCCGGCGAGGCCGCCCATCGTGATCACTTCATCGCCTTTGGCGAGACCGGCGACCATCTTTTCATGGTTCTTTTGACGCTTGATTTGCGGCCGGATCATCAGGAAGTAGAGGACAGCTAGCAGCCCGATCGGAAAGAGCAGGCTCAGGACGAGATCAGCCGTTCCGCCAGCCGCCCCCTGCTGCGCCCACGCGTCAGAGACAAGAAAGCTCATTGAGGATCCTCGAGATTTTGGAGGTAGAGGTCAGATCCGGAGAGCCGCCTCCACGGCTTGAGCCCGTGCGGCGGCAGGACCGACAGAAGATCAGCGGCGCATTATGACATAGTCGGACCATTGTGCGTCGAGCCAGCCCTCGACGCGGCATCACGGCAGCATGGTCCGCGACGCTATTCGTCAATCCCCGCCTCAGCATGCAAAGCAGCGAGCAGGCCGTCGAGGCGGCCGGCGGCGATCGCCTCACGTAGCCGGCGCATCAGCACCTGATAGTAGTGGAGATTGTGCAGCGTGTTGAGCCGCGCACCAAGGATCTCGTGGCAACGGTCCAGGTGATGCAGATAGGCACGGCTGAAATGCCGGCAGGTGTAGCAGTCGCATCGCGGGTCGAGCGGTCCCTCGTCGGATCTGTATCGCGCGTTGCGAATGCGCACGACTCCATGGCTGGTGAACAGGTGCCCGTTGCGGGCGTTGCGCGTCGGCAAGACGCAATCGAACATGTCGATCCCGCGCGCGACGGCCGCGACGATGTCGGCCGGTGTCCCGACGCCCATCAGATAGCGCGGCCGGTCCGCCGGCAGCCGCTCGGCGAGAAAATCGAGCACACGCCAGCGCTCCTGGGGCGGCTCGCCGACCGACAGGCCGCCGACCGCAAAGCCGGCGAATCCGATCTCCCGCAGCCCCTCCAGCGAGGCGGCGCGCAGGTCTTCGTGCATGCCCCCTTGGACGATCCCGAAGAGCGCCGCCGGATTGTCCCCATGGGCCAACTTGCTGCGCGCCGCCCAGCGCAACGACAGCTCCATCGACTCGCGCACACGCTGCCTCTCGGCCGGATAGGGAGTGCAGTCGTCGAAGATCATGACGATGTCGGAGCCGAGCGCCCGTTGTACGATCATCGACTCTTCTGGTCCCAAGAATACCGTGCTGCCGTCGAGGGGCGACTTGAAGTGGACGCCGGCCTCGGTGATGCGTCGCAGCTCGCCGAGGCTGAATACCTGAAAGCCGCCCGAATCGGTCAAAATCGGCCCGCGCCAGTGCATGAACCCATGCAGGTCGCCGCAGTGCCGGATGACCTCGGTGCCAGGTCGCAGCATCAAGTGGAAGGTGTTGCCGAGGACGATCTGGGCACCAAGCTCGACCAGCTCCTCCGGGGTCATGGCCTTGACCGTGCCGTAGGTGCCTACCGGCATGAAGGCTGGGGTGTCGACGCAGCCACGCTCGAAGATCAGGCGACCACGCCGCGCGTCGCCATCGCGTGCCAGCACGTCAAAGCGCATCATCGATACCTTCGAGCAGCCATGCCTGCAGCTCGCGAAGATCCCGAACCACCCTTAGCGGTGGCTCCAGGTCTTGAGGCCAGGATCGACCGCTGCGATCCACCCAAACGGCCTCGAGCCCGCAGGCCCTCGCGGCAGCCACATCCAGATCGGGATCGTCCCCGATGTGCAGCGCCTCGGTCGGTGACACGCCCGCCCAGTCCAGCGCCAGGCGGAAGATTGCGGGGTCCGGCTTGGCGGCACCGGCCATCGCCGCGGTCAACGAATGATGAATGAGGTCCCGCACCGGGCTTCTGCTGACGTCGGCGTTCCCGTTGGTCACGGAGACGAGGCAGTAATGCGGTGCCAGGGCGCGCAAAGCTGGGATGACATCGGCGAAAGGCTCGACGCGATTGCGATACTCGCAGAAGAGGCTGAGGCCCTTATCGGCGAGGGCCGGCGCATAGCCATGCTGTTCGAGGAGCTCAGCCAGAGCGGTGCGCCGCACCCAGGAGAGATCGTGGGCCAGCTCCGGTTGCGCCGCCATCAGGGCGCGGCGATGCTCACGCAGGCTGTGCAGGTTATGACGCGCCGCCAGCCGCGGGGCCACCTCCGCGAGCCAGTCGCACAGCGCCTCCTCCGCGGCCTGAAGGACCGGCGTGCACGGCCACAAGGTGTCATCGAGGTCGATCGTCAGGAGCCGGAAGGGACGCGCGCGCATTGGCTTGGCTCGGCCGGGAAAGCCCGCATTTTGCCGTCATAACCCAATGAGCGAAACCCAAGCACAGCGTCGCCCTATGATGCCCGCACCCCAGCTAGTTGGAGGCACCCGATGTTCAGGATCCGTGACAAGTTCGTGCTCCCTGCCCCCGCAGAGGCCTTGCCGGGACGCGATGAGCCCATGGCTGTGACAAACCGCCACTTCGTCAATGGGCATCCGATCCAGCCGCCGTTTCCCGACGGGCTCGAGCTGGCTCTGTTCGGCCTGGGCTGCTTCTGGGGCGCTGAGCGCCATTTCTGGCGCCTCCCCGGCGTCTACACCACGGCGGTCGGCTACGCCGGCGGTCATACGCCGAATCCCTCGTACGAGGAGGTCTGCACCGGACTGACGGGACACAATGAGGTCGCGCGGATCGTGTTCGATCCGGCCGATGTCTCCTATGAGGCGTTGCTCAAGGCCTTCTGGGAGGCCCACGATCCCACTCAAGGCATGCGCCAAGGAAATGATGTCGGTACCCAGTATCGCTCCGGGATCTATTGCTATGGTGCCGAGCAGGAAGTCACCGCGCGGGCCAGCCTGGATCGCTATCAACGTGTGCTCAGTGCCGCGAACTGCGGCCTCATCACAACCGAGATTCTGGCTGCACCAACCTTCTACTATGCCGAAGACTACCATCAGCAGTATCTGGCGAAGAACCCCGGTGGCTATTGTGGGCTCGGGGGCTGCGGCGTGCCCTACGCCGCCGCGTGACCTCGGTGGGGCCCGGGGGTGGGTCCCGGATGGCCGCGGTCGTGCCGCAGCACTCGCTAGCAGGTTACCTGTCGCCCGGGATTGCACTACACTGGCTAAATGGCCAAGGGTAAGAAGAAACAGGATGGCGGCTCGACGATCGCGCTCAACAAGAAGGCTGGGCACGATTATCACATCGAGCAACGCTACGAGGCAGGGCTGGCCCTCGAGGGTTGGGAGGTCAAGAGCCTGCGTGCTGGGCGCATCCAGCTGAAAGAGGGCTACGTCAAGATCCTCAATGCCGAAGCCTTTTTGATCGGCGCTCATATCTCGGCCCTGCCAACGGCCTCGACGCACGTCCAACCGGACCCGGTTCGCAGCCGCAAGCTGTTGCTGCAGCGCGGGGAGATCAACCGCCTCATCGGTCTGACCGAGCGCGCCGGCTATACCCTGGTGCCTACGGCCATGTACTGGAAGCGCGGTCGAGCCAAGCTCGAGATCGGTTTGGCCAAGGGCAAGAAGCTTCACGACAAGCGGGCTAGCGAGAAGGATAAGGACTGGCAGCGCGAGAAGCAGCGGCTGTTCAAGCAGCATTGAGCGCCCATTTCCGATGACCACCGATCGCCGATGATGCTTCGCGAGCTGGATACGCTGCCCGACGGATTGCTGGAGGCCGAGAGCGATGAGCTCGAGGCGATTCTTGGCGCGCCTACGCTGCTGCACCTGACCGGCGAGCGGGAGCCAGCCTTGTTCGTCTCGGTCCTGATGCACGGCAACGAGACAGTGGGCTGGCTGGCCATTCGCGACCTGCTTCGGGACCATACGCAGGCCCGGCGTCATCCGCGGCTGCCACGTTCGTTGTCACTGTTGATCGGCAACGTCAGCGCCGCTGCCGCTGGCGTTCGCCACCTGCCGGGACAGCCTGACTACAACCGCATCTGGCCTGGCAGCGAGCTGCCTGTGACCCGCGAGCACGAGATGATGGCTGGCGTTGTGGCCCGCCTGGCCCGGCGCGGCCTATTCGCCAGCATCGATATCCACAATAACACCGGCTGTAATCCGCACTACGCGTGCATCAACCGGCTCGATAACGCCTTTCTCCATCTGGCCAACCTGTTTGGTCGGACCGTCGTCTACTTCCTGAGGCCGCGCGGTGTGCAGTCGATGGCGATGGCAGAGTTTTGCCCTGCCGTGACGCTCGAATGCGGCCGGGTCGGCGAGCCGATCGGGGCCGCGCATGCACGGGAGTATCTCGATGCGTGCCTGCACCTCTCGGCGCTGCCGCAGCATCCGGTCCCCCCACAGGACATCGATTTGTATCACACGGTCGCTCAGGTCAAGGTTTCACCTGGCATCAGCTTTGCTTTCGCCCCGCACGAGGGCGACATCCAGCTCTCGCCGGAGCTGGATCGGATGAACTTTCGCGAGCTGCCGCCGGGGACCGCCTTTGCACAGGTACATCGTGCGGACCGGCTCGGTGTCGAGGTGCGCGACGAGCTAGGTCAGGACGTCAGCCAGCGCTACTTTCAGATCGAGGACGGGGAGCTGCGGCTGAGACAGGCTGTCATGCCTGCGATGCTGACGAAGAACGAGGTCGTCATCCGCCAAGACTGCCTGTGCTACCTCATGGAGAGCCACAACACCCACCTTCCTTGTCGCGAGTGATGCGTCCGCTGGGTCATCAGCCTTGGGGCCACGGGGTCGAAATGCAGGGTGGGCGGGAGATCCCGCCCGGGCGGTGCGGGTCCGGTTCGGGTCAGCCCTTGACCCAATCAGTAAAATTTTCGGTGTTCTTCTCCTCGCCGTCGCTATAGCCCGCCTCGTAGGCTGGCGTGACGCGCTGCTCTTCTCTCTTGGGGTTTTGCAGGAATCCGCACTGCCAGCCCTGGATGTATTCGTCGTCGACGCCCATTTGCTCCATCTTGGTGACGGCATCGTAGTAAAACTGATTCATATCTTAGGTCTCCGAGCGTTATCTTTGTCGGGATCGCTATCCCTTCGGGGTTTCGGCGTTTATAAGACCGCTGCCTAACCATATGCGCGCAACGGTGAGGCGAGGTTTTGCTACCCTCAAATAGCTCTAACCGGGTGGCACGCAGTCGCGGACGCCATGCCCGTGGCAGGAACGGTGATTAAGAATACTCCGGCCTTCTAATGTGCGCCAAGGCCTGATACCGAGGCATTCGCGTCGGGGAACTTGCCGACTAGAGCGCTGTTCTGATGCGCTGATGAAAACCATGTTGTCCGCCACATTTCTCGCTGTCAGCTTAGCTGCCGCCGCTTTCTCGTCTTTGCCTGCCCGCGCCGACGTCGGCGCGAGCCCGCGCCAGTTCGTGCTTCCGGATTTCGGTAGCTCCGCCGACAATCTCCTCTCCACTGGGGAGGAGCACCGCCTCGGCCGAGCCTTCATGCAGAGCGTGCGCAAGGCGCTGCCGGTCGTGGAAGACCCGCTGCTGAGCGATTATATCGAGCGGCTCGGGGGTCGGCTGCTCGTCGCGGGCGGTGCCGGTGGAAGGCATTTCCATTTCTTTCTCGTCGACGAGCCACTGATCAACGCTTTTGCCGGCCCCAACGGCCATATCGGTGTCTATGCTGGACTCATTCTGGCGGCCGAAACGGAGAGCGAGCTAGCCGCCGTGCTCGCGCACGAGATCGCACACGTGACGCAGCGCCACCTGATGCGCGCCTTCGAGGACACGCGTCGAATGAGTCTCCCGGCCACGGCCCTACTGATCGGCGCGGCGATACTCGGGGCGCAGGTGTCCTCGGATGCCGGGGCAGCCGCCATCGCCGGCGTCCAGGCGGCCGCCCTGCAACGGCAGATCAACTTCACGCGCGACAACGAAAAGGAGGCCGATCGGATCGGCATAGCGATGCTCGCCGACGCCGGTTACAACCCTTACGCCATGGCCGGTTTTTTCGAGCGCCTCGCCAAGGCGTCGCGCATTCAGGAGAGCGGTGCGCCCGAGATGCTTCGCACCCATCCGGTCACGACGAGCCGCATCTCCGATGCCCTCGGGCGGGCCGAGGATTTTGGCCATCGCCAACGCCCCGACAGCCTGCGCTTTCATCTGGTGCGAGCCCATCTACGCGAGCGCAGTTACCGACGGCCGGAGCAAGCCGTCGAGCACTTCCGGGCCACTTTGCGTGAGGGCCGCCATGCCAACGGCACTGCGGAGCGTTACGGCTATGCCCTCGCGCTCACGCGTCTCGGGCGCGTCGCCGATGCGCGGCGACAGGTGCAGGACCTGCTGGCGCAGCACCCGGCGCAGGAGGAGCTCGTGATCCTGGATGCGAGCCTCGCCAGGCGCGCCGGCGCGGCCAAGGAGGCGGTCGAGCACCTGCGCGAGGCGTTCAGCCTATCACCGGCTAGCTTGCCGCTGCGTATGGCCTATGCCGAGGCCTTGATCGACGTCGGCCGGGCCGCGGACGCCCTCAAGCTACTGGAGTCGGCGGCACCGGCCAAAGGAACCAACCCGGCGCTGTTTGCACTGATGACACAGGCCGCGATCACCGCGAAGGATCAGGGCGCGACCTATCGCTATCGTGCCGAGCAGCACTACGCCCAAGGGGAGATGGAGCCAGCGATTCACCAGCTGGAGGCGGCTTTGCGGCAGGGTGGCCTCTCGTATCATGATGCCGCGCGCCTACAGGCCCGACTCGGTGAGCTGCGCGCGGAGGAGGAAATGATGAAGGAGGACCCTTGGGAAGAATGAGTCGCGGCCGCTTTTCCTGCCCGTGGTTCTGTCGACGCCGGGACTGAGTTAAGCTCTGCGAGAAGGGCGCTGTGGATGTGGCAGAGCGTGCCAATAGAGGCGCCGCGCCGGCGCGGTGGCACCGCGTCAGCCGTTCGAGTCAGATCGTGATGCGTTTCCGTTGTCAGTGAAGCGTTCTTATGCGACGAGGAGACAGAGATGATTGATGTGAAGCGGCGATTGATGCTAAAGGGCTCATTGGCGGCGAGTGCCGTCGGTGTCGCCGTTAGTGCCGGGCTCTTGACAGCGAGGGACGTCCTGGCGGACTGGAACGAGTCGGCCTTCCGCTCTGAGGACCTATCCAGTGCCTTGAGCGAGCTGCTCGGATCGGACGCCCATGAGCCATCGGACGAGATCGGGCTTCAGGCCCCGGACAACGCCGAGAATAGCGCCGCCGTGCGGGTGACCGTCGAGTCGGAGATGAAAGGGGTCGACTCGATCGCGCTCGTTGCGACCGGCAACCGCTATCCGTTGATCGCCTGGTTCGAGCTTGGCGAGAGGGCGCAACCGTTCATCTCAACCAACATCAAGATGGCCGAGTCGGCCGATGTCGTTGCCCTGATGAAGACCGGTGACAGGCTCTACAGCGCTACCAAGGCAGTCAAGGTGACGGTCGGCGGTTGCGCGGCTTGAGGCGGCGCTGATCGGCCCGCCTTCTCCATGGACTTCATCCATTCTTCCTAGGTATCGAATATGAGCGGCTTTCGAATTCGCGCTGACGCCAAAGGCGGCGTGACAACGGTAAAGGCATTGATCACACACCCGATGGAGACGGGCTTGCGTGAGGACCGCGACACCGGGGAGACGATCCCGGCCCATTTCATCGAGAAGATCGTCTGCAAGTGGAAGGACGAGGTGGTCCTGACCGGACACTGGAGCGGCGGCGTCTCACAGAATCCGTACCTCTCCTTTCGTTTTGAGGGCGGCGAGCCCGGTGACCCGATCGAGATCAGCTGGACGGACAACCTGGGCAACAGCGACACAGGAACGACAACGATTCGTTAGCGTGCTGCACCTGTAACGGACCCCGAGGTATCGCTCCGTATGTCCTCGACGCCGACGAGGCGGTCCAGCAGCCCGAAGACCTGCATGTCTGCCGAACCGCCCGTGTAGATCTTCGACTGCCCCGCAGGGCGACGCCGAAAGCGCTTGTAGGACCACAGGAACTGCTCGGGACAGGTGCGCACGCAGTTCTCGATGCCGAGGTTCAGGGCGGCCGCGGCGATCTCGTCGTTGGGGCTGTCGATTCCCTCCGGGGCCGGAAGGCAGTGAAGACGAAAGCCCTGCGCCTTGGGCAAACGCTCGGCGAACAGGAATACCACTGACACAGCAGCCTTTCTTGCGAGGCGGTTTACCAGAAGCATCGTCAAGGCGGGAATACCAAAGAAAGGGGCAAACACGGCACCTTTGTCGGCCTTTGGCTCCTGATCTGGAAGGATGCCGACGTAATGCCCTCGCGCTAGGGCTTGGACCAAGACGCGGATCCCTCGGCTCGTAATCGGGGCCAGCTCGGCGCCGCTGCGGCGGCGTGCCGCGATGATCAGGTCGTCGAGATATTTTTGTGGCTTATAGAAGATGGCTGTTGGGCCCTGGGCGGCCAAATATAGGCCGGCCAGCTCCCAGGCGCCGATGTGTGGCGAGAGCACGATCAGGCCCTCGCCGGCAGGGCGGCGCAGCCACTCGCCTCCTTGAACCTCGCGCACCAGTCCTAGGACCTCAGTCTCCGGCCGTAGCCACAGGTAGCCGATCTCTGCATACGTCTTAGCTGATTCGCGCAGCGCCGCGTCGCGCAGCGCAATCTGCTCGTTGCGCGCGAGATCCGGCCGGCACAGACCGATGTTGATCAGTGCGTTGCGCCGCTGACGATTGGGGAGCCGACCGATCAGGCGGCCTAACCTGTCACCCAGCCGGTGCAGGGTCGGTAACGGTAACCGCGCGAGCAGGCGGATCAATAGGTGCGCCAACCCGTCTTTGAGCCTCGTGCTGAGCGGCCGGCCGGCGCTGGTATCGGAGCTCATTGACCCGTCCAGGGAGCTGGGCCTGCGCCGCTGTTCGGACGAAGTCGTGTCGCCTGTTGGAACAAGGTGCCTCCCATTGGGTATGGACCTCTACGATCATTGACGCCGTGCGCTACACTGGTATGCGGTCCGACGTTGGCGGACAACAAGAACAGCCACTTGTCGAATTCCAGAGGAGGTTTCCCATCATGAGCGAGCATCATCTGAAGGGGCTCACGCCCAAGCAGGCGCACGATTTGATCCAAAGCGATCCACAAGCCTTGCTCGTTGACATCCGCTCGACCATGGAATTTCTGTTCGTCGGTCACCCAGTCGGGGCCGTCCATGTCCCCTGGATCGACGAGCCGGATTGGACGGTCAATCGGAATTTCGTCACCGAGATCCGCAAGTTGCTGCTAGGTGGCGCGATCTGCACAGCCGATTCCCACTGCGCGCCGGTTATCCTGATTTGCCGCAGCGGCAAGCGGTCGTTGGAGGCCGGCAGGGCCCTGTTGCAGGGTGGCCTGCAGACCGTGTTCCACGTCACCGAGGGCTTCGAGGGCGAGTTGGACGAGCATCACCACCGTGGCACCCTGGGCGGCTGGCGGTTCCATGGGCTGCCTTGGGAACAGTGCTGAGAGCGCTCGGCGTGTAAACGCGACGGGCGCGGGGTGTCTGCGAGGCTCGCTCGAACAGGATCCTGGTCGGAGTACTAAACACGCTCCTCGATCCAGGCTACCTGGATGTTCTCGAGGACCCGGTCGGCGGGATGCGTCGGATCATCATCGAAACCGACCAGCACCGTGATCCAGCTCCTCAGATCGCTGAAGTTGATGAATCTTGGGTCCACGTCGGGGTGAGCCTCATCCAATGCCGAGGCGATGGCAAGCGTATCGGTCCACTTTAGGCCCATCGGGCGTTCTCACCTCCTGCCAGTGGGTTGACATAAGGTCCGCAGTCCGCCTTGGGTGTGACGGTATCCCCCGGCGGGCGGCTGATTCTGGCGCCAAGCCACCTCAAGACACCTGGGGCGCTCGGCATTCGGCAGGCCGATCGGAACAAGCTGGGTCCCGGTCACTCTCACCATGCCGCCGTCTATCTCGTGCCCGGCGGGCGGGGTACCTATAGATTACCAGCAAATCCGTGCCCGGATGGTTGCTGCCGATCACGTGACTGCTGGAGATCGGGGCATGGTGGTGGCGCCAGTCCCTCGTGACAGGGTACTAGAGGAGCAGGCGGCGGATGTCGGCTAGATAGTCTTTCAGCAGGCTTGTGAAGCGCACCCCTTCCGCTCCATCGACGACCCTGTGGTCGTAGGATAGGGCGAGCGGCAGCATGCGGCGCGGGACGAAGGCATTGCCGTCCCATATCGGGCGCATCGCCGCGCGCGACACGCCAAGGATGGCGACCTGGGGCGCGTTGACGATCGGCGTGAATCCTGTACCGCCGATCCCTCCCAGGCTCGAGACGGTGAAGCACCCGCCCTGCATGTCGCCGGGCAGTAGTGAGCCAGCGCGCGCCTTTGCGCTCAGCTCGGCCAGCTCTCTGGCCAGGGCGAGCAGTCCCTTCTTGTCCACGTCACGCACGACCGGGACCACGAGCCCTTCCGGCGTGTCGACGGCGACGCCGATGTGTGTGTAGTGTTTGAGGATCAGGCTCTCGCCATCCGGCGACAGGGACGCCTTGAGATGGGGCAGCACACCAAGGGCAGTGGCCACTGCCCTGAGAAGGAACGGCAGGAACGTCAACTTGAGGCCATCTGTCTCAGGCGAGCCCTGCTGCTCACGGCGGAATGACTCCAGGTCGGTGATGTCGGCCTCGTCGAACTGGGTCACGTGGGGCACCGTCAGCCAGCAGCGATGCAGGTGGCTCCCGCTGATGCGCTTGATGCGCGGCAGTGCGACCTGCTCGATGGGCCCGAAGCGCGCGAAATCCACGTCAGGACCCGCCGGCAGTTGAAAGGGCAGCCCCGCAGGGCTCGGCGCGCCGCGCTGCAAGGTCTGCTTGACGAAGTCTTGGACGTCAACCTTCAGGATACGTCCCTTTGCCCCGGACCCCTTGATCTGCCCCAGGTCTACGCCAAGCTCGCGGGCAAAGCGCCTCACGGCCGGACTGGCATGCGGTGTTCGACGGCGGGCGACGGCGGCCATATCGGCGGGCTGAGGGAGCACGGGCGCCGGTCGCTTGGGCGTATCACCGGGCTGACGATCTCGCTGCCGAGCGGCGGAGTCGGGGCGGGCTCTGTCCTCGCTAGGCGCCCCAGGGGGTGGTGCGGGCGCCGTGTCGTCGACGGGTGTCGGCGTCTCCGCCGCGTCGTCTCCTCCTGTGTCGCTTGCGCTGGGCGCGACTTCGCCAACCTCCAGTGTGAGGAGATCGTCGCCGGCGCTGACCTTGTCTCCGACCTTGACCAGCAGCTCCTGTACGACACCCCCCTTGGGCGCCGGGATCTCCATCGTGGCCTTGTCGCTCTCCAATGTCAGCATCGATTGCTCGGGCTCGATGTGTTCTCCCGGTGCGACCAAGATCTCGATAATCGGTATAGCGGTGAAGTCCCCGATATCAGGGAGCTGAATCTCTTCTAGGGTTGCCAAGCTGAGTCCTCCTTCGCTAGGGAGACGCACATTATCGGCCATGCAGTTGAGGCCCGCTTCTTGCCGAGCCCCGTGGGGTCGGCCTTCTCCTCGTGGCTAACGCCTGGCAGCGGGTCAGACTGTCACTGGGCTCGGCTTGTTCGGGTCGATCCGGTACCGACTCATCGCCGCCACCACAGTGGCGTGGGAGATCTCACCCTCGTCGGCGAGCGCCTTGAGCGCGGCCAGAGCGATGTAGTGGCGGCTCACCTCAAAAAAGCGCCGTAACTGATGGCGCATGTCGCTGCGGCCGAACCCGTCGGTGCCAAGCACCCGATAGCGGCGCGGTACGAAGGGGCGGATCTGATCGGCGTAGGTGCGCTGGTAGTCGCTGGCGGCGATGATCGGCCCCTGGGTCTCGGCGAGCTGTGTCGTGACAAAGCTGACGCGGGCGTCGGCTTCCGGGTGCAGCAGGTTCCAGCGCTCCGCATCGAGCCCCTCGCGCCGCAGCTCAGTGAAGCTCGTGACGCTCCAGACGTCGGCGGCGACCTCGAAGTCCTTATCGAGCAGGTCCGCTGCGGCCAAGGCCTCGCGGAGGATCGCGCCCGAGCCCAGGAGTTGAACACGTCGCGGCCGGTCGCCACCACGTCGGAACAGATATAGGCCCTTGAGAATGCCTTCGGTGACCCCCTCCGGCATCGCAGGCTGGGCGTAGTTCTCGTTCATCGTCGTGATGTAGTAGAAGCAGCCATCCTGCTCCTGATACATGCGCCTGAGCCCATGCTGGATGATCACGGCCAGCTCGTAAGCGAAGGCTGGGTCATAGGAGACGCAGTTCGGGATCGTCGCCGCGACGATGTGGCTGTGGCCATCCTGGTGTTGGAGCCCTTCGCCGGCGAGCGTCGTGCGGCCGGCGGTGCCGCCGATCAGGAAGCCGCGGGCGCGCATGTCGCCGGCGGCCCAGATCAGGTCCCCGACGCGCTGGAAGCCGAACATCGAATAGAAGATGTAGAAGGGGATCATGCTCTGGCCGTGGTTGGCGTAGGCCGTCGCCGCGGCGATCCAAGATGACATCGCGCCGGCTTCGGTGATGCCCTCCTGGAGGATCTGCCCCTTCTTGTCTTCGCGGTAGTACATGACCTGATCGGCATCAACCGGCTCGTAGAGCTGGCCAACCGATGAATAGATGCCGAGCTGACGAAATAGCCCCTCCATGCCGAAGGTACGGGCCTCGTCTGGGATGATCGGAACGACGAGCCGGCCGATCGTCTTATCGCGCAGGATGAGGGTCAGCAGTCGCACGAGCGCCATTGTCGTGGACATCTCCTTCTCGCCGCTGCCCTCCAGCAAGGGGGCGAAGGTCTCGAGGTCCGGCGTTTCGTGCGCGGGCGCCGCATCATGGCGGGCCGGTAGATAGCCGCCGAGCAGGCGGCGCCGCTCGTGCAGGTACTGCATCTCCGGGCTATCGGCATGCGGCTTGTAGAACGGCGTGGCGGCGATCTGGTCGTCAGAGATCGGGATGTTGAAGCGGTCGCGGAACGCCTTCAGCGCCGCCTCGCCCATCTTTTTCTGGGAATGGGTGATGTTCATTCCCTCACCGGCGATGCCCATGCCATAGCCTTTGACCGTCTTGGCTAGGATCACGGTCGGCTGGCCGCGGTGCGCGGTCGCTGCAGCGTAGGCGTTGTAGATCTTCACCGGGTCGTGGCCACCGCGATTCAGTCGCCAGATATCCTCATCGGACATGTTGGCCACCATCTCGGCTACCTCGGGGTACTTGCCGAAGAAGTGCTCGCGCGTGTAACGACCGCCACGGGCCTTGTAGGCCTGATAGTCGCCGTCTACGCACTCCTCCATCCGCTTCAGTAGCAGGCCTTTCTTGTCACGGGCCAGGAGCGGGTCCCAGTAGCTTCCCCAGATCACCTTGATGACGTTCCAGCCAGCACCGCGGAAGACCGCTTCGAGCTCCTGGATGATCTTGCCGTTGCCGCGCACCGGTCCGTCGAGTCGCTGGAGGTTGCAGTTGACGACGAAGATCAGGTTGTCCAGTCGCTCGCGCGCGGCCAACGAGATCGCACCCAACGACTCGGGCTCGTCCATTTCGCCGTCCCCGAGGAAGGCCCAGACCTTCCGGTCCTGCGTATTCAACAGCCCGCGGTCACTGAGATAGCGCATGAAACGCGCCTGGTAGATGGCCATGATCGGCCCGAGCCCCATTGACACCGTTGGGAATTGCCAGAAGCTCGGCATCAGCCACGGGTGCGGATAGGAGGATAGACCGTTGCCATCGACCTCCTGGCGGAAGTTGTAGAGCTGCTCCTCGGTGAGGCGGCCTTCGAGAAAGGCGCGGGCGTAGATGCCCGGCGCCGAATGCCCCTGGATGAAGACCAGATCGCCGCCATGGTCCTTGGAGCGGGCGCGGAAGAAGTGGTTGTAGCCGACGTCGAACAGGGTCGCGACGGACGCAAAGCTGGCGATATGTCCGCCCAGCTCTGTGGATAGCCGGTTGGCTTGCACGACCATGGCCATCGCGTTCCAGCGGACGAAGGAGCGGATTCGTCGCTCCATCGCCCGGTCCCCCGGGAAACGATCCTGGTGCTGGACCGGGATCGTGTTCAGATAGGCGGTATTCGCACTGTAGGGCAGGTAGGCACCCGAGCGCCGGGCCTTGTCGATGAGTTGCTCGAGCAGGAAATGAGCGCGTTCAACGCCCTCATGCTCCAGCACGGCCTGCAGGGCATCGAGCCATTCTTGCGTCTCCTGCGGATCGATGTCGGGCTTGTTGCTCATGGTCATTCCTGAGGCTTGTGGGCGGACTCCGCTCCTCGCGCCGGGCGGCTAGCCCGGCATTATACCGAGGATCCGCAGAGGCAATTGTGAGGATTTTGCCTCGCAATCGTTGCTGAGCTGCGCGGGCGCTCGGGCGAAAAGCCGCTAACGATCATGGGACGAGGCGAGCCACCCCAGATGATGAAATGCCGCCTCGTCCCTGATCGTTCCCTCACCCCAACCCTCTCCCAGAGGGCGAGGGAGCGAAGGTGCTGCGCGAATTTCATAGTAAGTAACGATCCAACAAGAAGCGGTAGGTTCTCTTTCGTCAAGCGCTAAATCACTTATTTTCCCACAGGGCTTCCCGAGCGCTTGTCGAGCGGCCCGGGTCCTTTCTTGGCTTCCTCGATCAGGGTCTGGGTCAGCGACGGGTCCAGTATGCGCATGAATTCGTACACATGCGTGGGGGGGGTGGCCTTGCGCAGCAGCACGATGTCGGTTGTCAAAGGGCGGAACAGGTGCTTGACATCAAGGCCTTTGAGAGTTGGGTAGCTCGCCGGATCGAACGCCGATTCCCCGATGATTCCAATGCCGGCGCCGCTCTCGACGTACTGCAGGATGGTAGCGCTGCTGCCGAGCGCAAAAGGGATCGCCGGTTCCAGCTCCCGACGCCGAAACGCCTCGTCTATGACATGTCGTGAAGTGGCCCGGCGCTCGTAAGAGCAGATCGTGCAACCGGCCAGGAGCTCCAGCGTGATGTCGCGCTGGCGGCACAAGTCGTGATCCTGCGGTACCACGAGGAGGAGGCGCCACTGCTCGATCGGAAAATAGACCAAGTCGGGGTGGCGCTCGGGCGGCTCGGATAGGACGCCGACGTGCGCATCGCCGGTCCGCAACATGGTCGAGGCGGTGACGGGATCCTCCTCGGAGATGCGCACAGGAAGCGCGGGCATCCGCTCGCGGAACCGGATCATGGCGTCGTGCAGCCGGTGCTCGGCGGCATGCCGGGTTGCCACGACCACCAGCCCGCCGCGTTGGCCGACCGCATGGGCATCGGCGACTTGCCGAATCCGCGCGACGTCCTGCAACACCTTGTCGGCGATCGCGGCGATCTCTCGGCCCGGCTCGGTCAGGCCGATCAGACGCTTGCCTTGGTAGCGAAAGAGGTCGACGCCGAGCTCATCGGCGAGCTCCTGAAGTTGGCGGCTGATGCCAGGCTGCGAGGTATAGAGCGCCTTCGCCGCGGCGGAGACGTTGAAATCCTGCTTGATGACCTCGTGGAAATAATGCAGCTGCCTGAGTTTCATGCCAGATTCGATAGTCAGGCCAGCGACCGCGGACTGTAAGGGTATCTATGCGATTTCGGCATATCAACATCGCTCGAAAGTATTTCTCATCGCGGGTGGATCTGCCGATACTGTAACTGCACGGACGCGAGGTCGACCACGGATCGGTCGGTCGGAGCTGCTAGGGCCGGACTGATGGAGTAGTCACGCCGGGCAGGATGCCTCGGCTTGGCCCGGTATGAAAGGACATCACGCAGCCGCTGCGACAGGGAGGTCCGAAGGGACGCACAAGCACTCGCGACGCAGGGATGCACAGTACTCTTCGAGGGCATGAAGCCGCAGAAGAGAAGGGAGCGGGATCTCACCCATCCCGCTCCCGTCGTCCTAAGCCCATGGAAGGGCGAGGGCGATGCCTTGACCAAGTCATATGCTACTGTGCCAAAGGCGGCAGGACGCCGCTTCAACGCCAAGGACGGCACCTTTTCAATTGACCGTGCCCCCGGATTGTCTCACGGCTTAGGCAGGGTCACGCCGCGTTGGCCGAAGTATTTCCCGTCGCGGTCCTTGTACGACACCTCACACACCTCATCCGATTCGAAGAACAGGATCTGGGCGACTCCCTCATTGGCGTAGATCTTTGCCGGGAGTGGTGTCGTGTTCGAGAACTCCAGCGTCACATGCCCTTCCCACTCCGGCTCGAGCGGTGTCACGTTCACGATGATGCCACAGCGGGCGTAGGTGCTCTTGCCCAGGCAGATCGTCAGCACATTGCGCGGAATGCGCAGGTACTCAACCGTGCGGGCCAGCGCAAACGAGTTCGGTGGGATCATGCAGACGGGCGCCCGAAGATCGACGAAGCTGCTGGAATCGAAGCTCTTCGGGTCGACGATCGCCGAATTGATGTTCGTAAAGATCTTGAATTCGTCGGCGCAGCGGATGTCGTAGCCGTAGCTCGAGGTCCCGTAGGAGATCACCCGGCCCGATGCGTGCTCACGTATCTGGCCCGGCTCGAACGGCTCGATGAGGCCAAATTCCCGCGCCATGCGGCGTATCCACCGGTCGGATTTGATGGGCATCGTGAATCTCTCGGCCAGGATCTGAGCAATCAGCGAGCCAGTGGGGCCGCCGACCTAGTGCATTGCCGGCGGGTGCCGGCGCACCAACAGCGAGCGCTCGTGGGCGGTGCCGGCGGACGTACCTGGAGATCGGTGGGTTGAGGGTGCCGGCGCACTATGCCCGGGTCCCTCAGACCGCGTCGGCGCTCCGCCTCGGCTCCTCGCACTCAGCTGTCCAACGTATGGTAGCCTTGAATCCGCTCGACCTCGTTGCGCGAGCCGAGGATCACCGGCACCCGCTGGTGGAGTCGTTCTGGCTGTAAGTCCATGATTCGTTCTGCCCCGGTGATCGACCCGCCGCCGGCTTGCTCGACGACGAACGACATCGGGTTAGCCTCGTACAGGAGGCGCAGCTTGCCGCCTTGTCCTTTCTCTTTCATCTTGGCATCCATCGGATACATGAAGACGCCGCCGCGGGTCAGGATGCGGTGTACTTCGGCCACCATGGATGCGATCCAGCGCATGTTGAAATCCTTGGCTCGCGGCCCATCCTTGCCGGCGAGGCACTCCTCTACGTAGCGGCGGACGGGGGGCTCCCAGAAGCGCATGTTCGATGCGTTGATTGCGAATTCCTGCGTATCAGCGGGTATCTCCATCTTTGGGTGCGTGAGGATGAACTCGCCGATATTCTGATCGAGCGTGAAGCCGTTTACGCCATTGCCCGTTGTCAGAACCATCATGGTTGACGGGCCGTACAGCGCATAGCCGGCCGCGACTTGCTGTGTTCCGGCTTGCAGAAAATCGCGCTCGGTGGGCGCTTGTCCACCCCCTGGACAGCGCAGGATCGAGAAGATGGTCCCGACCGACACATTGACATCGATGTTCGAGGAGCCGTCGAGGGGATCGAAAGTCAGCAGATACTTGCCGCGGGGATACTGCTGGGAGATGTGATAGATCTCATCCATCTCCTCCGATGCCATCGCCGCAAGGTGCCCCGCCCATTCGTTGGACCGGATGAAGACCTCGTTGGAGAGGACATCGAGCTTCTTCTGAGCCTCGCCCTGGACGTTCTCGCTTCCGGCGCTGCCTAAGACACCGACAAGGGCGCCGTGATTGACCATGTTGGAGATGACCTTGCAGGCGGTCACGATATCGTTTAGCAGCGACGTGAAATCACCGGTGGCACCGGCAATCTGGCGCTGTTCTTCGATGATGAATTGCGTGATGGTGGTGCCGTTGTGCATAGCCAGATCCTCCAAAAAATTTAGCGATTCAGAAGTTAGCCCCGCAGTATAGGGGGTGGGTGACCGTCGCGAAAACCCGCGCGTCGATAAGGGTGCTTTGCGTCACGTGGCGCATCCCGCCCGCTCTCAGTCGCCTTGGCGCCCCGCGCAGCGCCGGCGTGGGATATCTGCAACGAACCGCTTGATTATCGCAAGACATTGAATATAATTCGGAATATTAGTCCCTTCTGAACGTGTTGTGAGGAAAAATCAATGCCCACTTACGATTATCGCTGCGACGCCAACGGCCGCATCGTCGAGGTCAGTCACCGCATGAGTGAGAGTCTTGCAACTTGGGGTGAGGTGTGCAGTCGTGCAGGAATCGATGCTGGTGAAACCCCGTTGGAGTCACCGGTACACCGCCTCGCCACCGGTGGCAACATCATTGCCAGCAATAACCTCGGCAGCGGCTCCGCTCCCGCCTGCGGCACGGGCGGCTGCTGCCCGACAGGGGTTTGCGGGCTGAATTGACGTCGTCAGGGCGCGGCGAAGCCTGTTGCCCTGGCGCCTGCCTGGGCACCCGTGCTGCCCAGCTCGCCCTAACCTGGATCTTGGGGCGTCGGACGCCGCGCATCGGGGTACCCGGTGGCCGATTCCGCGCGCCCCGCGCACGACCGACGTCTAATCGATCTCAGCGGTCGCGGTCGCGGTCGCGGTCGCTCGCTCGTCGTGATGCGGCCAGGCGAAGAGGATCGCCTGGACGAGGGTCGCGAGTGGGATGGCGAAGAAGACGCCCCAGAAGCCCCAAAGACCGCCGAACACCAGTATCGCGACGATAATCGCGACTGGATGGAGGTTGACGACCTCCGAGAAGAGCAAGGGCACGAGCACGTTGCCATCCAATGCCTGAATGACGAAATAGGTCACCGCGAGCCAGATCAAGGTCGATGACCAGCCCCATTGAAACCACGCGATCATGAGCACCGGGACCGTCACGACGGCCGCACCAATGTAGGGGATGATGACCGATACTCCGACCAACAGCGCCAGCAGCATCGCGTAACGGAGTCCGAACAGCGAGAAGGCCACGAAGCTCACGGCCCAGACGATGAGGATCTCCCAGAATTTGCCGCGTACATACTTGGAGATCTGTCGATCGACATCGTGCCAGACATCGCCCGCCACGCGCCGATGGCGCGGCAGGTAGCGGCGGAACCAATCAAGAATCAGCTCCTTGTCTTTGAGGAAGAAGAAGACGAGCAGTGGCATCAGGATCAGGTAGACCAAGATCGTGATGACACCAACCATGGAGCTCAAGGACGAGGACACCAGCCTCTGCCCGTAGCTGATGAGCTCCGCTCGGATGGCCCCGATGAGTTCCTGAATCTGCGCCGTTGTGAAGAGCTCCGGGTATCGCTCCGGTAGGCTTAAAAGGGCCTGTTGGCCGGCATTGATCATGGTCGGCAACTGTTGGACGAGATCGGTAATCTGCCGCGAGACGAGGGGTAAGATGCCGAACAGCACCAGTGTCAGGAACAGGACGAATAGGACATAGACCACAAGAACGGCGGGCAGCCGTGGCCAGCGATGTCTCTGCATCCACCCAACGAGGCCTTCGAGGAGATAGGCTATGACGATGCTGGCCAGCACGGGAGCCAGCATCTTGCCCATTGTCAGGACGACAGCGAAGACCGCAAGCAACGCGGCCGCGAGGAAGATGATCTGGGGATCGGAGAAGTGGCGCCTAAACCAGGCAGTCACAACTTGCATAGCGCACCGGGAGGAGAGGGCTCAAACCTGCTCGAAAGGCTTGCAGTAGGAGGCGTAGTGTCGGGCGAAGAGGGATTCTAACTCATCGATGACGGCTTCGGCCGGCCGACCCTGCAGAAGGTGGGCGCTCATCAGGGCCGAGGCGTCATTGAGGAGGGGGGCTCGGTCGAGCATGAAATAGATCTGCGAGAGCCGGCGGATCGCGCCGACGACCGTCTCCTGCTGGGGGCGCGGCAGAGGCCTTGGCGGCACCGGTCCTCGCTGTGTGTGTTCATTGGTGTGACGCTGGCTGAGGAATTCCGCGAAGGCCATCAGGGCGTGCCGATCCTCGGTACCTAATTGGCCGAAGAGGCGGAGCAACTGCCGCCCGTCCTCGCTGCCTTGCGGCCTTGATCCCATCTCCGTCCCGTCATTCATGATGGGCCTCGCAATAGGCGCGTGCGTACGCGAGAAGCTCCTCCATGACGCGGGAGCGGAATTTCTGTTTCTTGTGGATGAAGGAAAACGGACGGTCCACCGGCGGGTCGAGGTCGATCGCTACCAGAGTGCCGAGACGCAGCTCCTTTTGAATCGTCGTGCGGGAGACGACCGATACGCCCATGCCGGCCTCGACGGCGCCCTTGACCGCCTCTGGGCTGCCGAGCTCCATCGCGATCTTGAGCGACGCCTCGCCGTCATCGAGTTGATGAAGCTGGGCGCCAATGACCTCACGTGTCCCAGAGCCTTCTTCACGGCAGATAAACGGGAACTTGAGCAGCTCTGGAAAGGTGACATCGCTCTGACCGGCCAGCACATGGCCAGGGGGGACGATTGCGACGAGCGAATCGCGCCTGCAGACCTCCACGGCCAGGTTCTTGCTTGTGACAGGCGACTCGACGACGCCGAGGTCGATGTCGTTGTGCTCGACCATTGAGACGATCCCCTCGCTGTTCGCGACCTTGAGGTGGATGGTCACGCCTTCGTGCTTCTCTTTGAAATCTCCAAGGAGGGTAGGGAGCATATACTCGGCGATTGTCGTGCTCGCGCCGATCCTGAGGTCGCCGCTGATCTCGCCTGTCAATTCGCTGACAGCGCGCTCCATCTCTTGATAGAGGGCGAAGATTCGATCCGCGTAACCGAATACGGTGTGGCCGGCCTCCGTCAGGCTGATCCGATTGCGCGTGCGGTCGAACAGGCGAGTATTGAAGTGCTCTTCCAGCTGGCGCACCTGAAACGTGACGGCTGGCTGGGTCATGTGCAAGGTCTCGGCCGCCTTAGTAAAGCTCAGCAGGCGTGCGACCGTATGAAAAACCTGTAATCTTCGATCGGCCATGGGATCCGGCGCCTACCCAGGCAGGGATAGATTTTATTTATACCATAAGCATCGTCTTTGGCGCTTTGTCTCGATCCCCTTACCATGAAATTCGCGAAGCACGTTCGCTCCCTCGCCCTCTGGGAGAGGGT
>CAZOWL010000063.1:0-25442 GCA_964583605.1 uncultured Chromatiaceae bacterium
GGGGGTCATTCCAGGGGGTCATTCCAGGGGGTCATTCCAGGGGTCATTCCAGGGGGTCATTCCAGGCCCGCCGACTTACGCGATCCGCGCGTCGAGCCACGAGGCCAGATCGTCGGACCCTCCGATCCGGTGACCGTTGACGAACACCTGCGGAACCGACTTGGCCGCAGCGACCGCGCGCAACGTCTGCTCGGTATAATCTCGGTTCAGAACGAGCTCTTCGAATTGCATGCCGGCCTGTTGCAGCATCTCTTTCGCCTTGACGCAGAAGGGGCAGCCGGGGCGTGTGAAGACGGTAACATCGGCCGGCTTCGGTGCGCTCGGTGCGAGGTAGGACAGCATCGAGTCCGCATCGGATATCTCGTAGGGGTCGCCTTCGACCTCGGGCTCGATGAACATCTTCTCGATGATGCGGTCGCGCACTAGCATCGAGTAGCGCCAGCTGCGCTTGCCGAAACCGAGGGCAGACTTGTCGACGAGCAGACCCATCTTCTCGGTGAACTCGCCGTTACCGTCCGGGAGGAAGCGGATAGCATCCGCCTTGAGCTCGTTCTGCCACTCGTTCATAACGAAGGCGTCATTAACGGAGATGCAGCAGACTTCGTCGACGCCATAGGCCTTGAATGTCGGAACGAGCTGGTTGTAGCGCGGTACGTGTGATGATGTGCAAGTCGGCGTAAAGGCCCCCGGCAGTGAGAAGACAACGACGGCTTTGCCGCCAAAGACCTCGTCGGTAGTCAGATCCACCCACTCATGACCCCGACGGGTCTTGAAGGTGACTTCGGGTACAGGTTGGCCGGTACGGTCTTGCAGCATTAGCTCGGGCTCCTTGAAGGTCTCAACGAATGATTAAGGCTGGCCGGATGATCGTCACCCGGGACGCCGCAATAGTGCGCCAGCATGGGGTACGAGTAAAATGGAATATGCGAATTAGCGTAATCGAAACGGCCAATGATCGACGGATTGTCTTCGTCGACAGATGCCGTAACATCGCCGCCAGGACTACTACTACTAGGATCCCGGTATGCGAGCGTTCGTCTTGCTTTGCACCCTGAGCTTCGCCACCCTCCTCGCCGGCTGCGGCTCGGCGGAAAGGCGCGACTACGCGTCCAGTGCGGCGGTCGTGTCGCCTCCTGTGACCCAAGCCGCGGCCCGTGTCGATCGGGTCACGGGGGATTTCGCCGGGGATCCGGCGCTCGACGCGCTGCTCGATCGTCTGGTGCAGAGCGAGGGCTTCGATCGGGCCCAACTGGTCCAACTCTTCTCGCGCCTCGAGCACCAGCCCTGGATCATCGATCTGATGGATCGTCAGGCCCCGACCCCGACCACCCGCCCGGTCGGGCCGACCGGTGCCTGGACCCGCTACCGCGCACGGTTCGTAACCCCTGAGAATATCGAGAATGGCGTGCGCTTCTGGAGGCGGCATGCCGCGGTGCTCGACCGCGCCGAGGCGCGCTATGGTGTCCCGCCCGAGTATGTCGTCGCCATCATCGGGGTGGAGACGCGCTACGGCGGATACCTCGGCAACACCCGCATCATTGAAGCCTTGGCGACGCTCGCGTTCGACTATCCCCGGCGGGGCGAGTATTTCACCCGCGAGCTGGAGGCCTTCCTGATCATGGCACGCGACGAGGGGGTCGACCCTCTCGCACCTCGCGGTTCTTACGCCGGGGCGATGGGGCTGGGGCAGTTCATGCCGACGAGCTTCCACGGCTATGCTGTCGATTTCGACGGCGATGGTCAACGAGACCTCTGGGATCCGGTCGATGCGATCGGCAGTGTCGCGAACTACCTCAGCGGGCATGGCTGGCGCCGCGGCGAGCCCGTCGCCGTGCGCGCCCGCGCGCAGGCCTACCCCGCTCGATCGATGAAGGCCGGATTCAACGCGCGCTATCCGGTGAGCGCTTTGGCCAGCCGTGGTATCACGTCGATCAACCCCTTGCTGGGCTACGAAGAGGTGAGCCTGTTGGAGCTCGACGGGACGGACGGATATGAGTACTGGCTCGGTTTGGATAACCTCGAGGCGATCACGAGCTACAACCGCAGCACCTATTACGCGATGTCCGTGCACCAGCTGGCCCAAGCGCTCAGGCAGGCGATGGGTGCGGGGCCGATCATCACCCAGCGGCTCGGCGCTCTGATGAGTGAGCCGGCGGACGATGCGCGTTGGCCTGAGGAGCCAAGCCTACCTTGAGAGGGGTGCTTGCGGCGGTGCGTATTGGCTGAGCCGATCGCGGCGACTTTCGCGGCCATTCAGGTCACGCGGCTCCGCGGTGTCGGCGCGCGGATATCCGAGCGCCTGTCGCGGCTCGGCATACAGACGGTCGAGGATTTGCTCTTCCATCTGCCGCTGCGCTATCAAGACCGCTCTCGGCCAACACCGATCCTGGGGCTGCAGCCGGGCGTCGAGACACTCGTCGAGGGCATCGTCGAGGCGGCCGAGGTGGTGTCTCGACCGCGCCGTACCTTGAGGGTCTGGCTCCGGGACGCAAGCGGTGGCTTGCAGCTGCGCTTCTTCCACTTCTCGAGCCGCCAGTCGCAGATCTTGACCGCCGGTGCGCGTCTGCGCTGTTTCGGCGAGGTCCGCCACGGCTTTCAGTCCTTTGAGATGGTGCATCCGGAGTACCAGATCCTGCGTGCTGGGGAATGCTTGCCCCTACCGGCCACGCTGACGCCCGTCTATCCGACCACCGAGGGTCTCCAACAGGCCAGCTTGCGCTCGCTGACCGGCCAGGCGATCGATTGGCTGCGGCAGGATCCCGTGCTCATGCCGGAGCTGCTGCCGCATGAGCTCTTGGCGGATCAGGGCCTGCCCTCCCTTACGGCGGCGCTCGCCTTTCTGCATCGACCACCGGCCGGCGTGGCCGTTGCCGATCTTCTCGAGCGCCGACACCCCGCCTTCCATCGCCTCGCGATCGAGGAATTGATCGCCCACCAGTTGAGTCTCCGTCGCCTGCGTTCTCGCCAGGACCGGGCGCGCGCGCCGGTATTGCTCGGGGACGGCCGGTTGCGCGAACGGCTCCTCGTGCGCCTGCCGTTCGAGCTGACCAAGGCCCAACACAGGGCGGCTGAGGAGATCGCGGCGGGGCTCGAGCTCCCGCGCCCGATGCAACGCCTGCTGCAGGGTGATGTCGGGTCCGGCAAGACGATCGTCGCCATGCTCGCAGCCTTGCAGGCCGTGGAGTCGGGCTATCAGGTGGCGATGATGGCGCCGACCGAGCTGCTCTCCGAGCAGCAACGCCGTCAGCTCGGCAGCTGGCTCGAGCCCATCGGGATCGAGCCCGTGTGGTTGGCCGGTCGGCATAAGGGACGGGCGCGAGGGCGGGTGTTAGGGCGCATCGCGGCTGGCGAGGTCTCGGTGGTTGTCGGCACCCATGCCCTATTTCAGGCAGATGTCCGCTTTGGCCGGCTTGGGCTCATCATCATCGATGAGCAGCACCGGTTCGGAGTTCACCAACGGATGCAGCTCCTGAAAAAGGGCGCGCAGACCGGGATCACACCGCACCAGCTGATCATGACTGCGACGCCGATTCCCCGTTCGTTGGCGATGACCCTCTACGCCGATCTCAGTCTCTCCGTCATCGACGAGATTCCTGCCGGGCGCAAGCCGGTGCGGACGGTCGCGATCCCGGACAGCCGTCGCGAAGAGGTCATCGGTCGGGTCAGGACTGTCTGTGCCCAGGGCCGTCAGGCCTATTGGGTGTGTACTCTGATCGAGGAATCCGAGGCGCTGGAGTGTCAGGCCGCGGCCGACACAGCGGAGGCGCTGGCGGCGGGCCTGCCGGAGCTTCGCGTTGGCCTCGTACATGGTCGGATCAAGGCGGCCGAACGCGACGCCACGATGCTCCGCTTCGCCGCGGGCGAGATCGATCTGCTCGTCGCGACGACCGTCATCGAGGTGGGGGTCGATGTGCCGAACGCCAGCCTGATGATCGTCGAGAATCCAGAGCGCCTGGGTCTCGCGCAACTCCACCAGCTGCGCGGACGGGTCGGTCGCGGCACCGTCGAGAGCCATTGCGTGCTCCTCTATCATGCGCCCCTGTCCGATCTGGCCAGGTCGCGACTGGCGTTGCTGCGCGAGACGAGCGACGGTTTCCTGATCGCGCGCAAGGACCTGGAGCTGCGAGGCCCGGGCGAGGTGCTCGGGACGCGGCAGACCGGGACGATCCAGTTTCGCATCGCCGATCCCCTGCGCGATGAGGCTCTGCTGGCGCGTGCACAACGTCTTGCCGAGCGGGTCCTCGCGCACCATGCTGGGAGCATCGACGCGTTGATTGCCCGCTGGCTCGGCTTCCGCGAGTCATATGGGCAGGTGTAGGCCAGGCCGCGTGGCGATCGCTGTGGGTCGGAAGCTCGGCTCCGCTGTGCCATAATCGCGGCTGCCGTGATCGCTGGCGGCCCCAGCGCGTTGACTTCTGCCGATGCCTAGGCCTTGATATGAGCCTCTCCGACACGAACACTGCCCGGCGCGCCGCGCCGATCTGGCGCGATCGCTTGCACGCCTATGTGCGGTTGATCCGCCTTGATCGCCCGATTGGGATCTTCCTGCTGATGTGGCCGGCATTATGGGCGCTGTGGCTGGCGGGAGAGGGCCAACCGCCTTGGGGCGTGGTGCTGGTGTTCGTGGCCGGCGTGGTCCTGATGCGCTCGGCCGGTTGTGCCATCAATGACTTCGCTGATCGTGATTTCGACGGTCACGTCGCGCGAACGCGGGCTCGTCCGCTGGCAGCGGGTGATGTCACGCCGAATGAGGCGCTGGCTGTCTTTGCGTTGCTGGTGCTGTCGGCCTTTGTCTCGGTCCTCTTCCTCAATTGGCAGACGATTGCCTTATCGGTCGTGGCATTGGCCCTGGCCGTTGTCTACCCGTTCATGAAGCGCTTTACGCATCTCCCGCAGCTGTTCCTCGGTGCGGCATTCGGTTGGGCCATCCCGATGGCCTTTACCGCGATCACGGGCGCCATCCCGGGGTTTGCCTGGGTCCTGTTCGTGGCGACGCTGGTCTGGGCTTTGATCTACGATACCCAGTATGCGATGGTCGATCGCAAGGACGACCTCAAGATCGGGATCAAGTCAACGGCCATCCTCTTCGGTCGCTATGATCTGCTGGCAATCGGGTTGCTGCAGATCCTCATGCTCGCCTTGCTCGCGGTGATTGGCGTCACGGCCGAGCTCGGACTCGCCTACTTCGGTGGGCTCATCCTGGCCGCCGGTCTGGCCGTCTACCAGCAGTACCTGACGCGTCACCGCGAGCCGGCCGCGTGCTTCAAGGCCTTCTTGAACAACAACTACTTCGGGATGGTGATCTTCGTCGGGCTGGTAGTGGATTACGGCTTGCCCGTCTGACCGCAACCGGAGCACATATCTGGCCGCCGCGGCCCGCGGCGTAGTGGGATCTTCTGGACTGGCCGAGGAGAGGATACAGCCGGGGCGCTTCGCGCCACCCCGGTCAGGTCAGATGGAAGTTACTGCTTGCTCGCGATCTGGCCGCTGTCTGGCGCTTCTTGGCTTGCCTTCACCTTGGTGCCGCCGGGCTTTGTCCGGCAATACCCCGACACCTGCTTACCGTCGTTGCGCGTATAGCTATTGGTCCAGGAGCAGCTGGCCTTCGCCGCGCAGGCGGCCTGCTCGAGCCCCTTACAGGCCGATTCGGCACTGCTGACGATCGGGGTACCGACGAGCGCGGCGGCGACCGAGACGGCGCCAAGAATAGGAGAGACAGTCTTCCTTACAGGCATGGATTACCTCCTGTCGTTGATCCATCAACCCTGCCGCTTCCCAAGTTCTTCGCGACAGGCAGGCGGGAGGCTATCTCAAGAAGGCTCGCCGGGCTGTGATGCGCCTCTCACGACTGACGACGAGCCGGTGCTCTGGACAACTGCCGATAGAAGCGGTCGAGATGCAGGACCTGCGTCATCAGGGCGTCTGCGTCCCCGCTGTTGTCGATGAGGTCGTCGGCGCCTGCTAGTCGGACAGCTGGCTCGACCTGGGCGGCGATGATGGCCCGAATCTCGGAGGTCTCAAGGCCACTGCGCCCCCGCACCCGTTCGACCTGGACTGGCTGGGGGAGATCGACGACCAGTATCCGATCGGCCATGTCCTGCTGGCCTGCCTCGAACAGCAGTGGGATGACGAGTATGACATAGGGCGCCCGCAGATCGGCGAGCTGCGCAATCATCTCCTTGCGGATCCGTGGGTGCAGGATGGCTTCGAGACGCTGCCGGGCATCGCTGTCGGAAAAGACGAGGCGTCTCAACGCGACGCGATCGAGCCTTCCCTGAGCCGTTAGCATCTGCTCGCCAAACGCGGCCGCGATCTCCTTGAGGGCAGGACCTCCCGGCTCGGTCAGCGTGTGCGCGAGGACATCGGCATCGATGACGGGGGCGCCTCGTGCGGCAAACAGCTTGGCGACAGTCGATTTGCCGCTGCCGATACCCCCAGTCAACGCAACGCGCAGCATGGTCAGGTCAGGCCGCTCCAGCGAAGATAGGCGTCGTTGATGGCGTCTCCCCACATGAGACTGATCCACCCGGCAATGGCCAGATAGGGGCCGAACGGGATGGGCAGCTCGCGATCGTGTCTGCGGAACACTATCAGTAGAAGCCCCACGAGCGCTCCACTTACGGCCGAGAGCAGAATGATCTGCAGCAGGTGTCCCCAGCCGAGCCAGGCGCCAAACAGGGCGAAGAGCTTGAAATCACCATGACCCATTCCCTCCTTACCAGTGAGCAGGCGGAACAGATGAAACACGGTCCACAGGCTTAGATATCCTGCCGCGGCACCGAGAATCGCCGAGCGGCTGTCGGTGAAAAGACCCATGACACTCACCAGCAGACCAAGCCAGAGCAGTGGCAGGACAATCCCGTCAGGTAGCAGCTGGGTATCCAGGTCGATCACGGCGAGCGCGATTAGCCCCCAGGTCAAGAGCAAGGCCGCCGCCGCCTCCAAGCTCCAGCCGAACTGCCACACGACAGCGATCGAGAGCAACGCCGTGAGGGCCTCAACGAGAGGATAGCGAGCCCCGATGGGATGGCCGCAAGCCGAGCAGCGCCCGCGTAATACTAGATAGCTGATGATCGGGATGTTCTCAAGGAAGCGGATGCGGTGCCCGCAATGGCGGCAGCGCGACGGTGGCGAGCTCAAGGTCAAACGCTCGGTGAGTTGTTCCTGCGGGGCTTGTCCCGTCAGGTCGGCGCAGTCACGGTGCCACTCGGCCTCCATCATCGCCGGTAACCGGAGGATGACCACGTTCAAAAAGCTGCCAATGATGAGGCCAAAGAGGCCACTCGCTATCAGTAGAAGCGAAGTCTCGGCCACCAAATCGGACCAGGGCATAGTCACTCCAGCACTAGGGGGTAAAACGCAGGACACGGAAAGGGTTAAGGTTCGGGATCATATCAGACTCATCCGGTTGAACGGTCAGGCCGATGCGCCGCTCTTGCGGGAAACGACTGATCCCTGGTTTCGCCTCGCGAGTGACGCATGCGACCTGGCGAGCGGCTGCGGTTGGCGCTTGCGGCGTCCTTGAATGCTACTCCGGTTGCGGCGCGATGACCGGTTTCAGCGGCACGGGCTCCGGGTCGCCGAGAAACCGCGGTCCGCGGCCGCTCAGCACGTCGAAGACGGCCGCAATGCGCGCGAAGATCTCCCTGACGCGAATCCGAAGGTACCCGCTGACGGGGGGGTTGGCGACGGCGAACGCGGTTGCCTGGATGCCGGCGTGTCGTGCCAGGAACAGGGCGCGGGCAACGTGAAAGCGCTGCGAGACGATGATTAGCTCGTCCTGTTGGAACACGACCTTCGCGCGCACAATCGAGTCCAGGGTCCGGAAGCCGGCATAATCGAGCGTGATGTACTCCTCTGGGACGCCCAGCTCGAGCAGGTCCGCGCGCATCGTCCAGGGCTCGTTGTACTGCAGTGTCGCGTTGTCGCCGCTCACCAGTATCGCGCGGACGCGACCGGCGTGAAACAGCCTGGCGGCGGCTTCTATCCGTTGCTCGTAGAACGGGTTAGGCCGGCCGTGTTGGCGGCTCGAGGTCCCGAGCACCAAGGCCACTGGCGCGGGCGGGACGCCGGCCAGGTCGTCGTAGATCTGACCGCGTGACCCGATCGTGATCGCAAGGTCGACGCCGAGCAATAGACATAGAGGAAGCAGGACAGCCGCGGCGAGGAGCAGGCCGGCTATCCATGCGCGACGCGGCTCAGGTTGATTCGCGACGATCGGCAAGCCCGGTCAGCTCCCACAGGGCGTCGAGATCGGCGCGCAGGCGCGCGACCTCATCCTCCAGCTGCGCGAGGCGCTCTTGGCGCGACGGCGCAGAGCCTGCGCCGCTGGCGAGCGGCTCGTCCAGCTCGACGGGGCCGCAGAGTGTGTGAGCATAGCGCTCGTCGCGTCGGCCGGCAGTGCGGGACAAGGCGATGACGAGCGGCGGCTCTCGTTGCTGCAGGTTGCGCAAGGCATAGTCCAGGGCGGCCAGGTCCGGCAGCTCGGCGAGGCGGCTGGCATTGGCCCGGAGCTCGCCGGCGGTCTGCGGGCCGCGCAGCATCAAGGTGGCCATCACGGCGGCCTGGCGGCGGTCGAGCTTCAGTGCGGGGACGAGCCGCTGGTCGTAACGCTCGGCCCGGCCAGCGTAGCTGGCGTCGACCAGCTCGCGGTCGCGCAGGACATTGACCGCGTGACCGACCTCGCGGACCTCCAGATTCATCACCGGATGGCGGCTCGTCTTCTGGTTGCAGGCCAATACGAGGGCGTTCAACGTCAGCGGGTAAGTATCCGGTGTTGTGCGCTGCTTTTCGATCAGGCAGCCGAGGATTCGCGCCTCGACCGGCGTCAGTTGGAGCGGGAGATTCGCCTCGTCATCCGACATCGTGGTCTCAGTCAAGTGTTTGGCTAACGATCATGGGGCGAGCCGACCTACCCCGGACGATGAAATGTCGCCTCGCCCCTGATCGTTCCCTCACCCCGAGCCTCTCCCAGAGGGCGAGGTAGCGAAGGTGCTTCGCGAGTTTCATGGTAAGGGCCGATTTAAGGGCTCCTCGCGGCGGCGCGCGGCCTAGGTGCGCGCAGGCCCGAGCGAACAGTCAATCACTCCTGACACGTCGCTGGAAATGGTTCAGCAGCCGCGAGCGGAAGTTGGTCTCCTTGTGCTTCGAGCTGGCAGCAAGTCGACGCTCGGCGACGCCGATCAGCGTCTCTTGGGCCCCCTTGGCACTCTCATCGCTCGGTCGCCGCTGGACATAGCTGCCATCGGACTGCATGTCCCAGGCCGAGCGCTGGTCTGACAGCTGGACATCCATCAGCAGGCGCAGTTCCTCGCGCATCGCGGTGTTCTCCACCGGGGCATGGACCTCGACCCGACTCTCGAGGTTGCGGTCCATCATGTCGGCCGAGCCGATGTAGTACTCCTCATCCCCGCCGTTGCGGAAGTAGATGATGCGGGCATGCTCGAGGAATCGCCCGACGATGCTGACGACCCGCGCGCCCTCGGACAGGCCAGGGAGCCCGGGGCGGAACCGGCAGGTGTCGCGCACCACCAGGTCGACCTTGACGCCCGCGCGGCTCGCCTTGTACAGCGCGCGTGTCACGTCCACGTCCTCAATGGCGTTCATCTTCATCTGGATGTGTCCGCCGCCCTGCCTCTCTTGGAGGTCGATCTCGCGCTGGATCTTGGCCAGGATGCCCTTCTTCAGCGTATACGGGGCCGTGAGGATCTTGCGGTAGCTGGGTGGCGGCGAATAGCCGGTGAGATAGTTGAAGAGCTCGGTCAGGTCCTGGCCGATCTCCTCGTCACAGCCGAGCATGCCCAGGTCGGAATAGAGCTTGGCCGTGCCGGGATGGTAATTGCCGGTGCCGATGTGGTAGTAGCGGCGCAGCTGGGCATAGTCGCGTCGCACGACGAAGATCAGCTTGCTGTGCGTCTTGAGTCCGAGCACCCCATAGGTGACGTGGATGCCTTCCGACTCGAGCCGCCGCGCCCAAGCGATGTTCGCGGCCTCGTCGAAACGCGCCTTGATCTCGACGAGGACGGCGACCTGTTTGCCGTTCCGGGCGGCCTTCACGAGCCACTCGAGCATCGACTCCGAGGTGCGGTAGAGAGTCATCTTGATGGCCAGCACCTTCGGGTCTTCGGCGGCGGTGCGCAGAAAGCGCTCGACGGTGGTGCTGAAGGACTCGTACGGGTGCTGACACAGGAGCGGGCCGTGCTCGCGGATGACATGGAAGATGTTGCGCCGGTCGTTGGCCAATAACGGGTGGTCGACAGGTCGATGCGGGGAGTCTCTCAGCTCCGGGATCTCCAGCGCGGCGAGCTCGAAGAGGTCGCGCGGGGCCATCATCCCGTCGACCTCGAAGACATCGCGCTCCTCGTTGAGGCCGAGCTCGGCGGCGAGCATGCCACGGTGCACCGGGCTCATCCCGCGTTGCACCTCGAGCCGGACGATCGGGGCGAAGTGGCGCTCGCGGAGCTCCGTCTCGATCAGCTCGAGGAGGTCGTTGGCGGCCTCTTCGGCCGGCTCGACGATGGCGTTCCGGGTCACGCGGAACAGCTCGCAGCTCTCGATCTCCATGCCGGGAAACAGCATGTCCAGATTCGTCGCGATAAGGTCGTCGAGCGTTACAAACGTATTGCTGTTGCCGACTTGCACGAGGCGGTTCGACACATCCTTGCTGACCGGCACCTTGACGCGCGCCAGGTAGGTCTCGTTGCCGCCCGGGAAGCGCAGCTTGACGAGCAGGTTCAGCGCCAGGTTCGAGATAAACGGAAACGGATGGGCCGGGTCCATCGCCAGCGGCGTGATCATCGGAAAGATATTGGTCAGAAAGTGCTGACGCAGCCCGGCGCGCGCACTGGCCGGCAGATCCGCTATCCGCAGCAGCCGGATGTCGTGGGTCTCCAGCAGGACCATCAGCTCGTCGAGGAGCCCCTTCTGATCGATCTGCATGCCGCGAATGACCGCGTGACATTCCTCGACCTGCTGCTGTGGGGACCGGCCATCGACCGTCGGCGTGTGGACCCCGGCGGCGATCTGCTGCTTCAGACCGCCGATACGCTTCATGAAGAATTCGTCGAGGTTGTTGCTGACGATGGCAAGGAACTTGACCCGCTCCAGCAGCGGCGTGCGCGGGTCGGCCGCCTCATGGAGGACGCGGCGATTGAACTCGAGCCAGGTCAGCTCGCGGTTGAGGTAGAGGGATGGGTCGTCGAGATTGAGCTCGGTCCGTGTCGGCTCCGAGAGGGTCTTGGACTGCTCATTGGGCGCCACGGCTAGGGTGGCGGCGTCGCTCGTGCTCATAATGGGAGAGGTTCAATGCGTACTAGGTGACTTGGCTCCAACCTGCTCTGGCGCTCGACGCAGTCGCGGTCTCACGTCACGCCGGCTGCGGCTGTTGTCGAAGCCACTCATCGACCTCGCGCTCGGCATCGGCCCAGTCCTGCTCGGCGAAACCTGGTGCGAAGTGGCGCTTCTCGGCTTTGAAGTAGGCCGCCATGCGGACCATATGCTCGCGCTCTTCGGCTGAGAGGGCGCGCGCGGCCTGGCCGATGGAGGAGGCGTTGCTCGAGGCGGCTGCCGCGCTGGCCTTTGCTCGAGGCCTCGCCGGCTTGGTGGGGGAGGCGGGCTTGCTCGGCGTATTGGCTCGGCGCGCCGCCGGCTTCGCGGATGCGGTGGTGGTCTTTGCGGCGGCTTTGCGTGTCTCGTTCTTCTTGTCCGGCGGACGCGTGGTGCTGGCGGCCGCAGACCTCGTGCCCGATCCGGCGCGTGCCGAGGCGGCCGTCGCCTTCGCATCGGAAGACTTAGACCGATCGCCCGTGCCGGTAGCGGCTTTCGACCTGGTCTTCTTCGCCTGAGTCCGATCTTCTGTCGTAGCCATGATCAGTCGCCCTCTAGTACAAGGTGGTTGGCTCGATGTGGGGGATGGGTCTGCTGACGTTGCCGACGGCTCGGGCTTGAGATGGGTGTGAGCTGTTGCAGATGCCCTCGACGCTTGGGTCCTGGCCACGTCATCGCCCTGAGCTGACTCGGCATTCTGTTCGACTCGGGCGCGGATGACAAACCGAACTTGCGGCCAAGACGGGCGCGAAGCGGTTACAATCGCTCGTCGCTGGTTTGGTATCTGTTGTTCGATTCGTGCTCCGCCAACAGGGTGCCGCCAAATCCATTGGCCGTAACCACTTTTAGGCCGCAGATATGATCGCTCAGCACGCGCTTGTGCTCAATCTTCATCAACCGGCCGGGAATCTCGAGAGCCTGCTGGAACATCAGAACTGGGAGGCACGCGAGATCCTCTTCGCGATGGATCGCATTCCGCGGAGCCTCTGGGGCTATGAGGACACCGCGCGGGTCCATCTTTCCCTGTCGGGAACCTTGCTGGAGACGCTCTCCAATCCGGGCTTCCAAGAGCGCGTCTATGGTGTCGTCGATTGTGGCTCCATGCTCTGGCACTTCCAGAACCAGGAGCTCTTCGAGATCCTCGGCACCGGCTACTTCCATCCGGTGCTGCCGTTGATTCCGGCCGCTGATCGATGGGAGCATCTCGAGCGTTGGCTGGCCATGGCCCGGCACCTGTTCTGGCGTCCGCACTTCCGTGGCTTTTGGCCGCCGGAGATGGGCTTTTCCATGGAGCTGATTCCGCTGTTGCACGCCTGTGGCTATAGCTATGTGCTGGTCGACAGCGAGCACGTCGAGCCGCTGACGCGCATGAGCTGGCAGGAGCTGCGCTACCGGCCCCATATCGCCCGCTATGGGACCGACAGCGTCGTCGTGATCGTTCGCGACCGGGATCTGTCGAACGCGCAGGAGTCGGGGATGGAGGTTGGCTGGTTCCTCAATGAGGTCGCCGAGCGTACCAAGCGGTGCGATTTCGTCCCGCTCGTGACAACTTGCACCGATGGGGAGAATGGCGGCTGGTTCCGCAATGTGACCGCCGGGGCCAATTTCTGGACCGCCTTCTACCAACCGCTGTTGGAGCAGATTCGCTTCGGCGACGCGGCGATCCAGCCCACCTTCATCAGTGATTACCTTGCGCGGCACGGTGCCCATGGCGAGGTCCGGGTCCATGCTGGTGCCTGGAACACCGGCTGGCACAATGGCCACGGATTCACGCAATGGACCGGCTCGGCGCGCCAGCGCGAGGTCTTGGCGGAGCTCGCGCGGATCAGCGAGGCCGTCCACGCGGTCCGCGATGTCGAGGCCGCTGAGGGCAAGGCGCGCGACCCGAATGTCGAACAGGCGCTCCAGTGCTTGCTTCGCGCGGAGACAAGCTGCAACTTTTACTGGGGCGAGGCCAGGGTGTCTCATGCCGAGGCCGATCTCGAGGCGGCCCGCCAGGCCCTGTCCCGCGGCGGATGCGAGATCACTGAAAGGGGTGCGGAGTAGCCGCGTCCGGTCGCGGTGCATTGGAGGGCAGCCGTCTGCAAGCGCTGCACTGCGGCGCCGGCATTGAGTTGTTCGAGCTGTGAATGTCTGAGCTCCGCGCCGTCAGGCATGTCGGCGCCATGTCGAGTGACCCGCGAGACGATCATCGCCGCCGCTGTCCCCGATTGAGCTTCCGCCTTCGCTTGCCCTGACCCAGGATGGCCCAAATAGGGCCGCCGCCTTGTGCTAAGTTTTTGCGAACCCCAGCCCACGATAAGGAGCCATTCCGATGACCGACCTACCCGAATATGTCGATGACCTCCCGAACATCACGGGAGCCGAGAGTGACGTCGAGCGCGCCGTCGCTGCCGGCCGCGACAAGATCCTGTACTGCGACCAAGGACGGGTCGACTTCGGTGCAATCCGCGCGGCGACGGCCGTAGCTCTGCACATGCATCAGCCGCTGATCCCGGCTGGTGGGGCAGATCTGAAGACTGCATCGATCATCAGCAATCTTCAGCACATGATGGACAATCCGGGGATCGGCGATAACCACAACGCGCCGGTCTTCCACTGGTGCTACAAACGCATGGGCGAGCTCATCCCGCAGCTCGTGGGAGAGGGCAAGTCTCCACGCGTCATGCTCGAGTACTCCGGCACCCTGCTCCATGGCCTGCGCAAGATGGGCCTCCACGACGTCCTGGATCATCTGAAGACGATCACCTGTAATCCCGACTACTACTGGACCACCGAGTGGCTCGGTATGCCATGGGGCCATCCGGTCGCGCCTTCGACGCCGGTGCAAGACTATCGGCTGCATGTCCGCGCCTGGCAGCACCACTTCGCGGCCATCTTCGGCTGGGAGGCATTGGAGCGTGTGCGCGGCTTCTCACCCTCCGAGATGGCCCTGCCAAATCATCCCGATGTGGCCTATGAATTCGTCAAGACCTTGGTCGACTGCGGCTATCAATGGGTGCTGGTCCAGGAGCACTCCGTTCAGCAGCTCGATAACGGCTGGCACCCGCAGCGCCCGCATCTGCCTCACCGGCTGGTCTGCACGAGCTCCAAGGGCGACACCGCCAGCATCATCGCCATCGTCAAGACACAGGGCTCGGACACCAAGCTCGTCGCCCAGATGCAGCCCTGGTATGAGGCGCAAGGGCTGCAGCGTTGGGAGCTGGCCGGGAAGTCGGTCCCACCGTTGGTCACGCAGATCGCCGACGGTGAAAACGGCGGCGTGATGATGAACGAGTTTCCGCCGAAGTACATGGAGGTGGTGCGCGCTGCGAGCGGGACAGATGTCCCTCTGCTCAACCCCAGCGAGTACCTCGAGCACCTCTTCTCTCTGGGCATCAAGGAGGGTGATTTCACAGCCATCCGGCCGGTCCACCAGAACAAGATCTGGGAGCAGATGAAGCCCGGCGATGGCCCGGAGCGCCTCGCCGCGGTGATCGATGAGCTGAAGAAGTCGGATCACCAATTTCACATGGACGGCGGCAGCTGGACGAACGACCTGTCGTGGGTCAAGGGCTACGACGATGTGCTGGGGCCGATGGAGGCCGTCAGCGCCCTGTTCAACGAGCGGGTCCTCACCGCCGAAGGCGTCAAGACCGACAGCGAGGCCTATCGCAACGCGCTCTTCCATCTCATGGCGTCACAGACGAGCTGTTACCGCTATTGGGGACAAGGCGAGTGGACGGACTATGGCAAAGAGATCTGCCGGCGCGCCGAGGAGATCATTCGCCACGATTTCGGCTGAGTCGGGCGGGGCACCTCGAAAGCCCCTCGAGGTGCCCGGCGCGGGCGGAGCTGGCAGGCGGCGACAAGGCTAGCGTGCCCAGCAACGCCCGCTCCTGCCCCCAATGGGAGCAGGTCCTCTCAGATCCGCGGAGGCCGGACCGCATCGGCCAGCGGAACCGGACCGGCTCAACGCGGGCGGTGCCCGCGCTCGCCCGCGCTCGCCCGAGATCTAGAAAACGACCTAAACTCCCTGGCAGA
The DNA here is from genome assembly GCA_964583605.1 of uncultured Chromatiaceae bacterium. Taxonomy (GTDB): domain Bacteria; phylum Pseudomonadota; class Gammaproteobacteria; order Chromatiales; family Chromatiaceae; genus CAZOWL01. The sequence goes on from CAZOWL010000063.1 coordinate 15,349, forward strand.
GACGCGGCGTTCACCCAGCGCGACTGAATCCCATGCCTATTACGCCTCCTCCTAGCCCTGACTGCCGTGCTGAGGTTGATGACTGAAGAGCGGACGCGGGTCATCAGGTGGCTGCGCCATTGCCTCATCGGTCCTGAAACCGGAACCGGAACCGGCGGCGAGTCCCTCAACCAGATCAAACCGCTGGAGCGCTGGCAGGCGGGTATCCTGTTTCCGGTCCTCGCCGACGCGCATGGGCTGGATGCCGAGATCGACGACGCCGATGACGCGGAGGAACCGGACAGCGACGGTGCGCCCGCAGATGTTCGGGGTACCAGTCAGCCGAAGCGCCGTTTCGTGCCCCCCTCTTCGGTTGGCTTCTCGTTCTACATCGAGGGGCGAGGGATTGCGCTTCAGATCATCCCACGGGCGACGCGCTACGAGCCAGCCGATGATTCAACTCGAGCCGGCCGTGCCGACCGCTGGCAGCCGACCTCGCTCGGCTACGACGAGGCCGATGCGCTGGCCTTCGCGCCGCCGCCCGCGCGCCGCCGCCAACATGAGCGTCATCCGGTCTTCGATGGCCGAGCCGAGGTCATGGTGCTGTGGCGCCCGCTCGCGGCCGGGTGGCTGGTCACCGTGTCGCTCAGTAACACACAGCAGGACCCGGGCCGGGGCGATGACCCCGCCAGGGCCGCAGAGCGCAATGCCCGCGCGTTGTTTCAGGTGAGCCTTGAATGCGTCATCGACTCCGGCCAGGTCGGCGAGTATCCGCGGGTCGAGGCCAGTCTGTTGGATCCTGAGGAGCAGGAGCTGGAGCTCCAGTACCGCGCCCATCGCATCCATGCGATCGGCCACGGCGCCGCGGTGGAGTGGGAGGTCGCAGATGGTCGGGTCCGGCGCATCTGCAGCGAGTTTCTGCCGAGCGTCGAGGTGCCGCAGGTGAGTGCGGACGGGCTTGGCAGCGAGCACGGAACGGCCGCTGACGTGGTGCTCCGCATCGACTGGCTCGCCGGCATCGACAATGATCCCGCCGCGCGATTCGATGCGCTGACCTGCTTCGCCGATCGCTACCGGGACTGGGTGGATCGCAGCGAGCGGGACAGCGCCGGACTGTCGGCCGCCAACGATCGGGCCGCCGCCCAGCGCATCGTCGAGCGGATGCGCCGCGCGGTGCGGCGCACCCACGAAGGCGTTGATTTGCTCGCGACGGACCCCATCGCCAGGCGCGCCTTTGCGCTGGCTAACGGGGCGATGGCTGCACAGATGCGCCAGGCGATGCTCACCCTGGGTGCGGGGCCGCGGGTACCCACCTGGCGACCGTTTCAGCTCGCCTTCTTGCTGCTCGCGCTGCCGTCGGCACTTGACCCGGACCACGACGACCGCGAGGTTGTCGATCTCATCTGGTTCCCAACCGGCGGCGGCAAGACCGAGGCCTATCTCGGACTCTTGGCCTGCCTGATCTGCTGGCGGCGGCTCAAGTATCCGACCTCGGGCGGTGGCACCGCGGCGCTCATGCGCTATACGCTGCGGTTGCTGACCAAGGACCAGTTCCGTCGTGCCGCACGGCTCATCTGCGCGCTGGAGCTGTTGCGCCGGCAGACCCCGGACTTGGGCATTGAGCCCATCACCCTTGGCCTCTGGGTCGGCGGTGCGTCCAGCCCGAATACCTATGGCGAGGCTCGGCAGGCGATCGATCAGGCGCTTGCTGAGGCCGATGCCGATACCGAGGTGGCCTTGCCGAGCGCGCTGGTGCTGGACCAATGCCCCTGGTGCGGAGCGCCGCTGCGTCTGCCGCGAAACGTCGATGTCGGCCCAGGTCATTTCGGCTTCCGATGCACGGCGGCCGATTGCGCCTTCGGCGCAGCCGCAGACGCGAAACTGCCTTGCAACGTCGTCGATACGGCCCTGTATGAGCGTCCGCCGACCCTGCTGCTCGCAACGGTGGACAAGTTCGCCCGCCTCGCATGGGAGGAGCGCGCCGGTGCCTTCCTCGGTGGACCGGGCCGCCGTCCGCCGGAGCTGATTATCCAGGACGAGCTGCATCTGATCGCCAGTGCGCTCGGCTCCATCGCCGGGCTTTACGAGGCGGCGGTCGAGACCGTGCTCGGGGTGCGAGGGGTGTCCCCGAAGATCGTTGCCTCCACCGCCACGATCAGGCAGGCCGCTGACCAGGTACTGCGGCTGTTCGGCCGACAGTACGCCGTCTTTCCCCCGCCGGGGCTCGACTGCGATGACAGCTACTTTGCCCGCACCGTGCCGACCAGCGAGCGGCCGGGCCGGCTCTACGTCGGCTATCTGGCACCAGCACGGAACCGACAACACTGCCTTGCACCTCTCGCGGCAGCCCTGCTCGCAGCCCCGGAGCTTCTGTTCGGCGACGCCCCGGCCCCAGACCGGGAGGCCCTGCTGGACGCCTGGTGGACGGTGCTGGTCTACCACGGCAGCCTGAAGGGTGTGGGCATCAGCCGCAACGCCCTCCAGGACATCGAGGCCGGCATGGCGCGCCTACTCGAGGAGGTCCTGCAACGGCAGGCCAGCGAGGCGCACCCGGCGGCAGAGGTGAGCGCGGCGCCCGAGCGGCGGCTGCGACCCTGGCTTGCCGAGCGGATCACCCAGCTCACCAGCCAGATGTCGGCTGACGAGAACGCGCGGGCCTTCGCCCGGCTGCGGCGGCCGCGGGAGGATCCGGAGGCGCTCGACCTGGCGCTGGCGACCAACATGGTCTCGGTCGGCCTCGACGTCGGGCGGCTCGCGGTCATGATCATCAACGGTCAGCCGCTGACGACGGCCGATTACATCCAGGCCAGCAGCCGGGTGGGGCGCGGCGACGTGCCTGGCATCGTCGTCGCGAACTACTCTCGCGACCAGGCGCGCAGCCTGTCCCACTACGAGAGCTTCCGTGCCTATCACGAGTCCTTCTACCGTTTTGTCGAGCCGACGAGCGTGACACCCTTCACCCGGCAGGCGCGGTGGCGTGCGCTGCATGCGGCGCTGGTCATCGCCGTGCGCGATGCATGCCCTGACCTCGCCGCCAACGAGCGGGCCGGCGGATTCGACCCGGACCGGCCGGACGTCGCTCGGCTGATTCAAGAGCTGGGGCGGCGTTGCCGGCGGGCCGACCCGGAGCGCGGCGATGAGACCGTCCGCCACCTGAACGAGCTGGTGCGGCAGTGGGCCGATCAAGCCGCCGCGGCCCGCAGCCAGCGCCAACGTCTGGTCTATGCCGGCCGCGATGGCGACCGACGCGACCTGCGCCTGCTCTGCAACCACGACGACAAGGTGCCGGGCCTGTGGTCGACGCTGCACAGCATGCGCAACGTCGAGAACACCGCGTTGGTCAGGTTGGGGTGAGGAACCCATGAAGCGGCTGATCCCGACCCGCTGGTCTCACCTGATCGGCTGGAGCGGCGTTGGCGCCGTGATGCGCTCAGACGATTGGCTCTATGTGATCAAGGATATCCGGTACTGGACGGATGCCAAGGGCGAGCCGGCCGGCGAGCTCCTGTTCTATGTCGACCTGCTGCGGCAGACATTGGGCATCGATCAGGACCTTCGCCAGCCCCCCAAGTCCCGCGAGGTCAAGCCCCTGGTCGCTGATGGCCCCTGCGTACCGGCGCTGCCGTTCCCGGGGTGGGCGCGTTGCCCGCGCTGCGGGCTGCTGCACTGGCTGCCGTGGCGCGGGCGTGCCGACAACGCCGGTCCGCCGAAGTGCACGTGCGCAGCCCAGGGGCGCCTGCAGCAGGTCGGGTGGGTCATGGCCCATCCAGAGGGCGGGCTCGCCGAGGTGCCCTGGCACTTCTTGGCCCACGGCCAATCCACGAGCGATTGTCGCCCTGATCGCGAGCACGCCTCTCTGCAGCTGCTGCGCGACCCGCCGCCCAACGGACTGCGCTGGCTGCTCCGGTGCCGCCGCTGCCAGGCCAAGGCCGACTTCGACCCGCGGGGGCGGCTCCCTGGCCGCGAGCCGCGGCGCCAGCCTTGGGCCGGCGGCCGCTCCCAGCCGGTGCCGGACAGCCCGCAGCCCTGGCATATTTTGGAGGTCAACGATCCGCGCCTCTACCTGCCGCACGTCCGCTCCGGGCTGGTGATCCCGCCGGAGTCGCGGATCGCGCGCGGCGGCGTGCTCGATCGTCTCTACTGCAGCCCTCGGGATCGGGCCGAGCTGGAACGCTGCCGCACCCCCCTGAGTCGCGGGGCGACGCTGCGGCGGCTCGCCGATCGCTGGCATTGCACCGTCCAGGCGGTCGAGCACGCATGGCAGGAGATCGAGGATGGCTGGCCGCTCTATGGCGAGGTCATCACGCCCGGTGCGCTGCTCGAGAAGGAATACCGGGCGCTCAGCGAGCCGATTCCCGATCTCGCCGATAGCGAAGACTTCGTGACCTACCACCGCACCGCGGACTGGCGCTCACTGCAGCATACAGCGGGCCCTGCCTCGCGGCCGGCGCAGGTGCTCCGCGCCGTCGATCGACTGGTGGCCGTGAGCCGGCTGCGCGAGGTGCGGGTCTTCCGGGGCTTCACGCGCATCACGCAGCCGTTCGAAGACCACATGAGCCCGAGCCCACAGGCCCGGCAGGCCGGCGAAGAGCCCCGCGCGCGGCTCGTCCGACCGGACCTGGATGGCTCTTGTCAATGGCTGCCGGCGGTCGAGCTCTACGGCGAGGGGATCTTCTTCACGCTGCGGGAGCCGCTGCTCGCGCGCTGGGCCGCACAGGATGGCCTCGCGCAGCGCGCGGGGCGGCTCCAGTCACGTCTTGAGCGCACCGCGATGCGGCTTCCAGACGAGCTGCCGCTGCCGGTCACGCCACGTTTCCTGCTGTTGCACACGCTGGCGCATCTGCTGATCCGCCGGCTGGAGGCCGAGGCCGGCTATCCGGCGGCATCGATCCGCGAGCGCATCTACTGCGCAGGGGGGAGCGAGCCGATGGCCGGCATCCTGGTCTACGTCGCCGTGCCGGACATCGTCGGCTCCCTCGGCGGGCTCGCCGAGCTGGCCGAGCCGGCGCGGTTCCTTCGTCTGCTCGCCGGTGTCTTCGATCACGCCGACTGGTGCTCGCTGGACCCGGTGTGCGCCGAGCACGAGGGTCAGGGGCCTAGCCTGCTGAACCTGGCAGCCTGCCATGCCTGCACCTTGGTCCCAGAGCCGAGCTGCACCTTCGGCAACCTGCTGTTGGATCGTACCTGCGTAGCCGGAGACCTCGGGGGCAGCATCGCGCCGCTGCTGGACTTTGCGGCACCGGTCGACGACCCCACGTAATTGTGCCCATCCGCCATGGCGCCCCGCCGTTTTGCGCTGCCGGACATACAGGACCTGAGCAAAGACCAGGAGCGCGCCCGGCTGCTGCCGCGGGAGGGTCGCTATCTGGTCGTCGGCGGGCCTGGCACCGGCAAGTCCATCATCGCACTGCTGCGCACGCGCCGACATCACCGGCCTAAGGGGCCGCAGGAGTACGTCTTTCTCGTGTACAACCGGCTGCTGTTGGAGGCGAGTCGGGAGATGGTCGGCCAAGCCGTCGAAGCGCGGACCTGGATCGCTTGGTTCAAGGAGGTCTTCACCGCGGCCCTCGAGCGACCTTGCCCGGTCATCGCGGGGCAGGCCTTTGCGCTCGACTGGCACGCGGTCCTCGCCGCGATCGCCGAGGCGCCGGAGATCCGCCCGCCCGCCAGGCCGTTCGTCGTCATCGACGAGGGCCAGGACATGCCGCCGGCGTTCTACCGCGCCTTGATGCAGCTCGGCTTCGAGCACTGTTTCGTCGTTGCCGATCAGAACCAGCGTATCACCGACGAGCACAGCAGTCTCTATGAGATCGAGACCGAGCTCGCCATCGACCCGGACGCGCGCATCGAGCTCACAGACAACTACCGCAACTGCGATCGCGTCGCTCGGCTGGCGTTGAGCCTGTGCATCGAGGACCCGGCGAGCCCCTGCCCGAAGCTGCCCCGCGAGCGGCGCTGCACCCGCGAGCCGCTGCTGATCGACTACGGGCCCGGCTGTGCCTGGGACTTCGATGGCCTGATCCAGCGCATCCTGAAGGCCGCGGACCGCGACCCGGCACGGCTCTACGGTATCATCACCCCCGACAACGCGGCCCGGTCACGCTGGCTCGAGGCGCTGCAACAGCACCCGGTGGCACTCGACCACGGCCGCCCGCGCATCGTCACCTACGCCAGCGGCGACAGGGATGGTGACCATCGCTTCGGCCTCGGTGGCATCTTCGTCATCAATGCCCAGTCGGCGAAGGGCCTGGAGCTCGACACGGTATTCCTCGCCGACATCGACGGTTACCACTGCAACGCCGAGGACCGGGACCAGCGCGACGACCTGCGGCGCCGCTTCTATGTGATGATCTCCCGCGCCCGCGAGCATGTCGTACTGCTGCGCCGCGCCGGGCGCCCATGCCCTGCCAACCAGATTTTGCCCCTCGACGATCCGAGCATCCTCGTCCAGCGGAGATGATTGCCATGCCTGCGGAAGCCCGCGCCACCCGCACCGACGCTGCCCCCGCGCCACGGACACTCTGGCACCTGGCGACCAACCAGTTGAACCTGATGTACCTGCTCGCGGCCGGGCTGATCACCGGCCCGTGCGGCTTCGGCGGCAAGTACTTCCGTGACCCGCTCGGCGTGCTGCCGGGGCTCATCCCGCTATTCGCTGGGCGCGTACCGTCTGGGGCGCTGGCCGAAGCCGTCAGCGAGGGCGCGCATCTGCGCGCGGTCATCGCCGCGGTGGATCTTTCGCCACTGCGCGGACCGGTGTTGGCCATGACGCCCGATGGTGCCGTTTGTGAGCGCGCCTTCCCGGACGGCCTGAGCGGTGATGAAGTCCTGTTGCTGTTGCCGGCGCCACTGCCGATCCACTGGATCAAGACCATCCTGTTCGCCTCTACCGCGGAGAAGGCGGCGACGCGTGACGAGGCTGCTGCGTATGCCAACGTGCCGTTGACCGGTTACGCGCAGCAGGTCAAGACAAGCCTCTTCGACGGCGACGCGCTTCTGCCCTGGCCACCGTGCCTGGCCGGCCGACCGGGGCCGGACCCGTCGCCGCGGCACGTCTCCGCGGTCGGCGCCGCGTTGGCGTTGCTTCACGGGCTCGGCAACGCCGGCAGCGCGACCACGGCCGCCGGACGGGCGCTCTGGGCACTCCCGCAGGCGAGCCCAAACGACAACGATGATTCCACCATCCGCGTCCTGCTGCGCTGGGCCCTCGCGGCGCCGGAATCCGATACCGACGGTCCGCAAGGGCGCATGCTGCAAAGGTTCATGAGCGCGCTGGTCCGCGCTGCGGACAGCACCGCCTCCTGTCCACCTGATCCGCGGCAGGTGGTGCTCGACATCCTGGCCGACGAGGCCGCCCGGCTCAGCGAGCCGAAATGGCGCGAGGCGCTGACGCGGCTCGGCGCGGATCTGCGTGGCAGCGTCGAGCTGGGTGATGCGACGATATCTGAGCTGATGCAGCGCCATACGCGCCCCTTCTCGCGGGGTCTGCTCCTGTTCTTCCTGTGCGAGCGCTGCGAGGAGCTGCTGGCGTTTCGCCACCCGGCAGTGGGCGATCAGGACCTGGTGGTCGCCGGCGCGCTGTTCGCCGCACGCTGGGGCTGGATGGCCGTCCCGACAGGCCTGCGCACGGTGGCAGGGCTCGGCCCCGCCGTGCAGTATCGCATGGCCGCGTTGGCTCAACAGCAGCGCCAGAGCGGGCTTGACCTCGGTGCCGCGCCGCCCCCGGTCCTGCCGCTGCGTGCGCTGCTGGAGCTTGCGCCATCGAGGGCCAGGGACGACGCGGCCCTGCGGCTGGCCCGCGGCATGGGCTGGGCGGCGGATCTGATCACCACGCGCATCAGTCTCGGCAAGGGCGACTATCGGCTCAGCGTCGATGGGCGAGGTGCGCATCTGGTGCTCGCCGGCGACGTGAAGGCAGTCGTGAGTGAGGTGAATCAGGATGCGTTGCTCAGCCGCCTTGCCAGGAGCGAGCTGCCTGAACGGCTGGAGACCGAGCTCCGCAAACGGCTGACCCTGGTCGCAGAGCCCCGCTGAGATAGGCTAACGATCATGGGGCGAGCCGAGCCACGCCGTCTGATGAAACGTCGTCTCGCCCCTGATCGTTCCCTCACCCCAACCCTCTCCCGAAGGGCGAGGGAGCGAACGTGCTGCGCAAATTTCATGGTAAGCGTGTCCCATGCGCATGTTGCCATCCTCCCCGTACCGCACCGAGAGCCGCGCCGAGCGCAAGGTCTTCGATCGGCTCAAGGCAGCATTCGCTGACCGCTCCGACTGGCACTTGACCGCGTTGCATTCGCTGAACCTACCGAGCCATGCCTATAAGCGCTTCGGTGAGATTGATTTTGTTCTCGTGGGACGGCCTGGCCTCTTTGTGCTGGAGGTCAAGGGCGGTGGCATTGCCTGTCATGACGGGCTCTGGACCACAACCGACCGCGGGTACGCGCGGGAAAGGCTGCGCGAGAGTCCGTTCAGACAGGCCGAATCCGCACTGCACGCGCTGTGCAGGCGCCTCGAGAGGCACCTCGGTGGCACCGTCGTCGCCCGCTTCCCGATCGGCTACGGCGTCATCTTCCCGGACTGCATCTGGGACCAAGTCGGTGGTGAATGGGACCGCGCCGTGCTGGCCGATATGCGTGCCGTTCGCGACCTGGAGCGCTGGCTCAGCAGCCTGTTCCGGCACTGGCATCGACAGCACGAGGCCGTCGCTGGTCAGGTGCCCGCGCCGGACTTGGGTACGATCGGGTCGGTCATCGGCTTCTTGCGCCCGGAGGTGGAGGTCGCGGTGCCACTGCATGTGCAGGTGGAGGAGATCGCCGAGCGGGTCAGCGCGTTGACGGAGGACCAGATCGGTCTTCTCGATGCCATCGAAGGCAATCCCCGACTGCTGTGCTCGGGTGGCGCTGGCACCGGTAAGACGTTCCTCGCGTTGGAGCTCGCCCGACGCTGGGCCGCGGAAGGTGCCCAGGTGCTGCTTGCCTGCCAGTCAAGCTGGCTGCGGCACTGGCTCGCCGAGCGTTTCGCGTCGCCTAACGTCACCGTCGCCCTGGCGACCAAGGCAGCACTCGCCGCGCGGCGAGCGGGCGTTGAGCGATTCGACGCACTCATTGTCGACGAGGGGCAGGACCTGCTGCAGCTCGAACTGCTGGGCGCTTTGGATCGAGTCCTGGCCGGCGGGCTGGCACAGGGTCGGTGGTGCCTATTCCACGATCGCAACAGCCAAGCGGGCCTGTTCGGCCCAGCGGAGCCGGCGGCATTGGCACGGCTCGACAGCTTCGGTCCGACCCGGCTGCGGCTAACCACCAACTGCCGGAACACCCGTCAGATTATCGATCTAGTGAAGACCAGGCTCGGCGCCGACATAGGCGTACGCGGCAGCGGCGACGGTCCGGCCGTCAGGGTTCACCAGTGCCGTACCAACGCTGATGGGGTCGCCTTGCTGGCCGATGAGATCGCGCGACTGACCGGACCTGGCGGCCTCGCCCCGCGAGAGATCACGCTGCTATCCCCGCGGCCGTTCCCCGAGTCCACCGCCGCACGGCTGCCATCGGGTGTTGGCAGCAGCATCGTCGTGCTCGACGCGTACGCCCTGCGCGCCTTCCCGCCGTCGGCGATGAGCTTTGCCGGCATCGCGGAGTTCAAGGGCCTGGAGAACGAGGCCGTGATCGTCATCGATCTGCCGCCGCAAACCGAGCCACCCGCGGTGCACTACGTCGCGCTGACTCGTGCGCGGACCTGCCTCTCGGTGATCTACGCTGGTTGATGTCTCTGGAGATTGGTGGCCGAGCGCTGCGTGCCTCGCGTCAAGGCCGCTTGGTGTCGACGCGGCGCTTCGAAGATGGCTGCAGCCGTGTGCCCGCTCGGCGCTGGAGGTGATCCGTGGGACCGGCTATCACGCTGGCCAGTAGCCCTCGTCCATGATCTGGCCGATGCGGTAGCTACACTGCTCGGGGAACGGCGACTCGAGCTGGCCCGCCTTCAAGCAGCAATTCCAAATTTGCCCCTACCGTTTGCCAGTGCTGCGACGTGGTGGTGGCTGTGCGGGCTGCAGGGCCTCGATCATGGTGTTGTCTCTCACTTTCTTTCACCGGTCGTTTCTCACGTTGTTTCGCGCTGAA
>CAZOWL010000064.1:0-25292 GCA_964583605.1 uncultured Chromatiaceae bacterium
CCCTCGCCCTCTGGGAGAGGGTTGGGGTGAGGGAACGATCAGGGGCGAGGCGACACGTCATCAGCTGGGGTGGCTCGGCTCGCCCCATGATCGTTAGACATCCCTATCTTGCTTTCCCCCTGCCTTGATCGGCGTTCTCTGGAGTATCGGAGCTTAACGACCCCATGACTGACACCCTCATCATCGCTCGCCAAGGCATATTGGATCCCGTCGGCCTGACCGACGCGGATCTCGATCGACTCTTCGGCGAGCTTCGAAGCCCGGCCATCGACGCCGCCGACATCTACTTTCAAGCCAGCCGATTGGAGTCGTGGGTGCTCGAGGACGGCATCATCAAGGATGGCAGCTTCAACATCGAGCAGGGTGCGGGGATCCGCGCAATCAGCGGCGAGAAGACTGGCTTCGCATATACGGACGAGCTCCAGTATCCGGCCCTTGAGCAGGCGGCACGAGCGGCACGCGCGATCGCCAAAGGTGGCCAGCAGGTCCGTGTCAAGGTCGGCGCCACCCCCGTGCCGCGTCGCCTCTATGAGCCACTCAACCCAGTCGAGAGCCTTGCTGACGAGGACAAGGTGGCCTTGCTGCAACGCGTCGACGCCGAGGCCAGGCGGATCGACCCGCGTGTCCGCGAGGTCGTCACCAGCCTTGTCGCGGCGCAGGACACGGTGCTGGTCCTGACGGACGACGGCAGTCTCACGGCCGATGTCCGCCCATTGGTCCGCCTCAACGTCAGCGTGATCGCCGAGGAGAAAGGACGTCGCGAGCAGGGCTCCAGCGGCGGCGGTGCGCGCACCGACCTCGGCTATTTCCTCGCCGACGATCTCGCCATGGAGCTTGCCCGCGAGGCGGTCCGTCAAGCCCTCGTGAACCTGGAGGCCGACGAGGCACCAGCAGGGACCATGACGGTCGTCCTCGGGCCTGGATGGCCTGGCGTGCTGCTGCACGAGGCCATCGGCCACGGCCTGGAGGGCGACTTCAACCGCAAAGGCACCTCGGCCTTCACGGGGCGCCTTGGCCAGCGCGTCGCGGCGCCGGGCGTCACCGTCGTCGACGACGGTACCCTGCCCGGGCGGCGGGGATCGCTCAACATGGACGACGAGGGCACCCCGACTCAACGCACGGTGCTCATTGAAGATGGGATCCTATGCGGTTACATGCAGGACAAGCTCAATGCCCGTCTCATGGGTGCGATGCCGACCGGCAACGGCCGCCGCGAGTCCTATGCCCACCTGCCGATGCCGCGCATGACCAACACCTACATGCTGGCCGGCAACACCGACCCGGCAGAGATCATCGCCTCCGTGGATCGTGGACTCTATGCCGTGAATTTCGGCGGCGGCCAGGTCGACATCACATCGGGCAAGTTCGTCTTCTCGGCCAGCGAGGCCTACATGATCGAGGGAGGGCGCGTCGGGCGCCCCGTCAAGGGTGCCACGCTGATCGGGAACGGGCCGGAGGTGTTGACTCGCGTCGGCCTGATCGGCAACGACCTCGCGCTCGATCGCGGTGTTGGCACCTGCGGCAAAGAAGGCCAGAGCGTCCCGGTCGGTGTCGGCCAGCCGACGCTGCGGATCGACGGACTGACTGTAGGCGGAACCAGTACCTGATGCAATCCGCTCAAGGAGCTCACATGCCCAAGCTCGCCATCGAGGATCCCCGGTCACGTCTGGCCAGTCTGCAGGACACGGTCGCCACGATCCTGGACGAAGCCGCCCGTCAAGGCGCCACCGCCGCCGAGGCGGCTGTCAGCACGCGCGCAGGTCTCGAGGTCGCCGTGCGCCTCGGCGAGGTCGAGACGGTCGAGCACACGCGTGACAATGGCCTCGGGGTGACGGTCTATTTCGGCCATCGCAAAGGCTCGGCCAGCACTTCAGACCTGGCCCCGCAGGCGCTACGAGAGGCCGTCGCGGCGGCCTGTGCGCTAGCGCGCCATACCCAGGAAGACCCGCACGCGGAGCTTGCCGACCGGGACCGAATGGCCGGCGAGATCCCGGACCTCGACCTGTTCCATCCCTGGCCGCTCGACCTCGAGGACGCCATTGACCTCGCCGTGCGCTGCGAGCAGGCCGCTCGCGACTACGATCCCCGGATCACGAATTCCGAGGGGGCGAGCCTCTCGTCGCACTGGGGCATTCAGGTCTACGGGAATAGCCACGGTTTCATCGGCGGTTATCCCTCCACGCGCCACGGCTTGAGCTGCGCCGTCATCGGTGAGCAAGACGGGGCGATGCAACGTGACTATTGGTGGTCGACCGCCCGGGCGCCGGGGGATCTGGACCCGCCGCAGGCGATCGGACGTCGGGCGGCCGAGCGCACCATCTCTCGCCTCGGCAGCCGCCCCCTGACCACTCGTCAAGCGCCGGTGCTCTTCCAGGCCGAGATCGCAGCCGGGCTCATGCGCCACCTCGTTGGTGCGATTCACGGCGCGAGCCTCTACCGTCGCGCGAGCTTTCTTCTTGACCGGCTCGGCGAAACCATCTTCCCGAGCTTCGTTCGCATCCATGAACGACCGCACCTGCCGCGCGGGCTGTCCAGCGCACCGTTCGACGGCGACGGGGTTGCCACCTACCCCAAGGACCTCGTCACCGATGGCGTGCTCACGAGCTATGTGCTCGATAGCTACGCCGCCCGGAAGCTGGGCCTGGAGACAACCGGCAACGCCGGCGGCGTGCGCAATCTGGCGATCGACATGGGCCCGCTCGACCGTGCCGGACTGCTCCGCGAGATGAGCACAGGGCTGCTCGTGACCGAGCTGATGGGTCAGGGTGCCAATCGCGTCACCGGCGACTACTCGCGCGGCGCCGCAGGCTACTGGGTCGAGAACGGGGAGATCCAATACCCGGTCGAGGAGATCACGATCGCCGGCAATCTCGCGACGATGTTTACCAACCTCGTCGCCGTTGGCAACGACTGCGACTTCCCCGGCGGCACGCAGACCGGATCCTGGCTGATCGAGCGGATGACGATCGCCGGACAATGACCTAGAGATCGTCCTTGATGCGCTCCTCGAAGCGCTCGATCTGCTGAAGATCGATGCCCGCGAGGTGCTCCAACGGCACGGTGAACACCACGCCACGGGAGTCCTCCCTGAGCTTCAGCTCCTCGGAGATCGCCTTCATGACCTGCAGCGAGAGCTTCTTCTCCAACACGAACAGCAGCACAGACTGGCTGCCCTCATAGGTCAACCCGAAAAAGGACCGTTTCTCTCTGGCGGCGATCCCTCGGGCGTCGAGGATCGTCACCCCGCCAGCCCCCGCCTGCTTGGCCGCATCGATGGCCTTCTCTTCGAGGTCCTCGGCAAGTATCGCAATGAGTACGGCAAACTTCATGGCTTGATTCGACTCCGCTGCCCGACTCCGGCCTAGGATAGAACATCGGCCAGCGAACGGAAACGCGCCGCACAATGCCGAGTGGGTATGCTTCAGGCGGTACAGAAGCGTTGGATCAGCTCCTTGAGCAGCGCAACGGTCGGCGGGATACGGGCCGCCTCGAGGTACTCATCCGGCTGGTGGGCCTGCGCGACATCGCCCGGTCCGAGTACCAGGGTCTCGAGACCGAGGCGATTGAAGAACGGGGCCTCAGTACCGAAGCTCACTGCGCCCGCCGCATGTCCGGTCAATTGCTCGGCGGCCTGCACGATAGCCGACGTGGCCGGCGTCTCGGCAGACGGGATGCTCGGGAACAGCGGAGTGACCTCCCATCGCAGCCCTCGCGGCTCGGCGACCGCCGCGACGCGGCGACTGAGCTCTGCGCGCAGGTCCTCGGGGGCCAACCCCGGCAGAGGACGCAGGTCGAGGTGCAGCTCGCACTCGCCGCAGATCCGGTTGGCATTGTCGCCTCCGTGGATGTGGCCCGGATTGATTGTCGGGTACGGGATCGCGAAGCTCGGATGCCGAAAGCGGTGCATCAGCGCCTCGCGCCAAGAGAAGAGATCCGTGAGCACGGCGTGCATCCCCTCCAAGGCGCTGACACCGAGACTCGGGTCACTGGCGTGACCGCTCTGTCCGATGAGCCGAATCGCCTCGCCCATGACTCCCTTGTGCAGCCGCACCGGTTTAAGGCCGGTCGGCTCCCCGATCACCGCATACCGCCCGAGCGGGCGTCCGCAGTCCGCGAGGGCACGGGCACCGTGCATCGCCGACTCCTCGTCAGCGGTGGCCAGGATGACGAGAGGCCGAGCGAGATCCTCGGCTCGGAAGCTCCGTGCCGCCTCGATCGCCAGCGCGAAGAAGGCCTTCATATCCGAGGTGCCTAGGCCGTAAAGACGTCCGGCCTCCTCGGTGAGCTTGAACGGATCGTGCTGCCAACGATGATCGTCGAATGGCACCGTATCGGAGTGACCGGAGAGCACCAGGCCTCCGGGGCCGCTGCCGAGCGTTGCGATGAGGTTGAGCTTGGCCGGTCGCCCCGGCAGCTCCGTCGTCTCGACCCGAAAGCCCTCGTGAGTGAGCCAATCGGCGAGCCGCTCGATCACGGGCCGATTGCTCTGGTCGAGCTCCGGCTGGCTGCTGCTGACCGAGGGGGTCGCGATCAGCTCCTCGAGCATCTGCCTCATTGAGGGGACCTGCTGGCTCATGATCGGATTCCTGGGGCAAGGATGAGAGAATCGACTCATGTCATCGGCAGCGGCGCAGAGGATACCCCGCCGCGGAAGCGACAGCGCCAAGTCCACACAGCGCAACGGCGTCCATGCGAGCGGTCTCGGATCGTCGCCGGTGCAGCACTGGTGCCCGGAGTCCCCCTCACGATCAGGGGACGAGGCGAGCCACCCCAGATGATGAAATGCCGCCTCGTCCCTGATCGTTCCCTCACCCCAATGCTCTCCCCGAGGGCGAGGGGGCGAAGGTGCTACGCGATTTTCATGGTAATGTAGCGTCGCCGCAACCGCGTACCGTCGAGTTGACTCAAGCCGTGTCCTGCCTGATCCGCCGCGCCACCGTGGCCGACCTCGATGCCTTGGTGGCCCTGGAGCAGGCCTGCTTCGACACGGACCGGATTTCCCGCCGCCAGTTCCGCTACATGCTCTCCCGCGCCCGTGCCGAGACCCTCGTCGCCGAGGGGCACAACCGGGTACAAGGCTACGTCATGCTGCTCTTCAACCGCGCAACGGCAGCCGCCCGACTCTATTCGATCGCTGTCGACCCGCACGCCCGGGGACACGGGGTCGGTGGCGCCCTGGTCGCGGCCGCCGAGCGGGCGGCGTACGAGGCGGAGCGCGCCTACGTTCGCCTTGAGATCCGCAGGGACAACTCGCTCTCGCGCGCCCTGTTCGAGCGTCTCGGTTATCACCAGTTTGGGGTCCTGTCCGACTATTATGAAGACCACATGGAGGCGTTGCGCTATGAAAAGACGATCGCCTCTGGCCTGAAGCCTGAGCTGGCCCGCGTACCCTTCTACGAGCAAACCCTCGACTTCACCTGCGGCTCGTCGGCACTGATGATGGCCATGAAGGCCCTGACACCTGACACCGTGCTTGACCGAACCCTGGAGCTGCGCATCTGGCGGGAAGCCACGACCATCTTCATGACCTCCGGCCACGGCGGTTGCGGTCCATTCGGTCTGGCACTGGCCGCCGCTGAGCGCGGCTTCGCCCCCGAGGTCTATGTCACCGATCGCGGCGTGCCCCTCGTCGATTCTGTGCGCAGCCAGGACAAGAAAGAGGTCATGCGGCTCGTGCACGAGGACATGCTCGCCGAGGTCAACCGGCGGCGGATCCCATTGACCTATGCCCCGCTGTGCCTTGAGGAGCTGCTCGCCCGATTTGAGCAAGGGGCCGTGCCCCTGGTGTTGATCAGCTCGTATCGTATCTACCAGGAGAAGTTTCCGCATTGGGTCGTCGTCACGGGCTTTGACGAGCATTTCGTGTATGTCCACGATCCCTACGTCGATTACGACAGCGGCGAGACGCCGTCCGATTCGATCAACATGCCGATCCAGAAGGGAGAATTTCGCCGCATGGCCCGCTACGGCCGGGCAGGCCTGCAGGCCGTGGTCTTGATCTCGCGGCCCGACACGGCGGAAGCAGGACGCGATGGCTGAGCATCTGCTGCTCGTCGAGCAGCCGTCTGATTGGAAGACCGGGTTCCCCCGCCTGCCTGTCGTCACCGCCCGCGATTACCTGGCCGGTGGCGATTACTCGGCCGCAAGACAGCTGCGCGTGATCAACCTTTGCCGAAGCTATCGCTATCTCAGTATCGGGTACTACTGCTCGCTGTTGGCCGAGGCCCGGGGGCACAAGGTGATCCCGACGGTGCGAACCATCCAGGATCTCTCCAGTCGCGACATCTATAGCCTGTCGACCGAGGAGTTGAACGCCCGGGTGCAGAAGGCGCTAGGGCGGCGCAAGGGCGGCCTGGCGCCGACGGCTTACGAGCTGACGATCATGTTCGGCCACTGTGGTCTAAAGGGGCTCGAGCCGCTGGCGCGTCAGATCTTCGAGACCTTCCGCTGTCCGATCCTACGGGTCGAGCTGCGCCTGCAAGATACCTGGTGCATCGGTGCGATGAAGGCCCTGCCGATCACACCTCTCACGGCCGCGCAGGAGGAGGCCTTCTTCGCCGCGCTGGACTGGTACCTATCGCAGCGCTGGCGTCAGCCGCGCGCCAGGCTGACCTACAAGTATGACCTCGCCATCCTCCACGATCCCGCCGAGGAGCTGCCGCCGTCGAACCCCAAGGCCCTGCAGCACTTCGTGCGGGCCGGCAAGGCGCTGGGAGTCAATGTCGAGCTGATCCAGCGCAAGGACTACAGCCGTCTGGCCGAGTACGACGCCCTCTTGATCCGCGAGACCACCCAGATCGGCCATCACACCTTCCGCTTCGCGAAGAAGGCCGACAGCGAAGGGATGGTCGTCGTCGACGACCCGGACTCGATCCTGCGCTGCACCAACAAGGTCTACCTCGCCGAGCTGCTCGAGGCCAACCGCATCCCACGACCCACGACGATGATCCTGCGCCGCGAGAGCCTGCTGGAGGTCGAGCGGGCGATCAGCTATCCGATCGTCGTCAAGATCCCCGAGGGGTCCTTTTCACGCGGCGTCTTCAAGGCCGAAGATCGCAGCGAGCTGCAACGGATCACCGCCAAGCTCTTCAAGCAGTCGGACCTGATCCTGGCGCAGGAGTATTTGTACACGGAATTTGACTGGCGCATCGGCATCCTTGGGCGTCAACCGCTCTACGCCTGCAAGTATTTCATGAGTCAGGCCCATTGGCAGATCGTCAGACACGATGGCGACGGGCGGCACGAGGAGGGGCTCTTCGAGACCGTGGCGGTCGACCGGGTACCGCCCGCAGTGGTGCGTACCGCCCTGAAGGCGGCCAACCTGATTGGTCGCGGACTCTATGGCGTCGACCTCAAGGAGACCGCCCGCGGCCCAGTGGTCATCGAGGTCAACGACAACCCGAACCTCGATGCCGGCATCGAGGATCAAGTCCTTGGGGATGGCCTTTACCGTGCCATCATTGCCGAGCTGGTCGCCCGCCTGGATCGACGCCGGAACCCAGGGCGGTGAGTGGCCATGGCTCATCGCCTCGATGGCACGCGCGCCGCATGCGAATCGCTGGTCCATTATCGCGATCTGATCGATGATTGGCCGGCCTTCTGTGACGCCATCCGGCGGCCGCTGCCCACGACCATCTGGGCCAACCCACAGCGGATCGCCCCAGACAGGTTGCGAGATCTGCTCGCCGATGAAGGGATTCCGGCCCGGCCTCTGGTGTGGCGGCCCGAGGCCTTGCGCCTCCCCGCCACGGTCCGCGCTGGGCGGCGCTGGTGGTACTGCGCCGGGCTGGCCCATGCACAGGAGGCGGCCTCCCAGCTCCCGGTGACACTTTTGGACCCTGTCCCCGGCCAGCGCGTACTCGACATGTGCGCCGCTCCGGGCGGCAAGACCGCGCAGATCGCCTGTGCCCTCGGCAACCGCGGCACCCTGCTGGCCAATGACCTCGCTGCCGACCGCATCAAGGCCCTGGTCGGAAACCTGGATCGGCTTGGCATTATCAATGTGACGGTCACACGTGGGGGCGGCGCGAATTATCCTGCGGCGGCAGGGCAGTTCGATCGCATCCTGGTCGACGCACCCTGCTCCAGCGAAGGCACGCTGCGGCGCAATCCGGAGCTCGGCTCCGCCGCCAACGCACACCTCGTCGCTCGCCTCGCCGCGCGCCAACGCGCCCTGCTCCGCAAGGCCGTCCAGCTCTGTCGCCCCGGCGGCCGTATCGTCTATTCAACCTGTACCTTCGCCCCGGACGAGAACGAGCTGGTCGTCGAGGCCTGCTTAAGGGAGCAGGATGGCCGGGTCAGCATACGGGCTGTGGCGATACCCGATCTCGTCTTCTCCCCGGGGATCACGCACTGGCAGGGCCAAGCGCTCGATCCCGCCCTGCGCCATTGCCTGAGGATTTGGCCTCATCAGAACGACTCAGGCGGGTTTTTCATCGCAGTGCTGGAAAAGGACCCGGGTAGCGCGTGCCAGCCGGACACATGCACCGCGCCACTCGATCCAGACCCGGGCGACCGGGACTGGGTCGCCCACATCACCACGCAGTACGGCCTGCCCAGCGACCTGTGGCGAGGCCTACGGGTGCATCGGCAGACGCGACGCGGCTTGCACCTGGTGGCCGCCGATCACAGGCCGCCGCACACGCCAGTCGGCGAGGTGAGCGGCCTCTTCTTCCACCGGACCAGTATTCGCCCGCCCAAGCTCACCACCGCCGGGGCCTTATTCCTCGGGGGTCGAGCAAGCCGCCAGCGCCTGGAGCTGACCATTGCTCAACGTGATGCCTACCTCGCGCGCCGGGGCTTCACCCCGACACGCCACCAGGCGGCCGACCTGACCCCAGGCCAGGTCCTGGTGACCTATCGCGGGTTTACGCTGGGCCTGGCCGTGTGGCACCGCTCCGGCGTCCTGGAGAGTCTCTTTCCTAGGCGTTGGAGTGGGTGCGGGAGTGCCGCCCCCTGAACCCTGAGGCCATGCGCCGGCGACCAGCCGCTGCCCCCTGCTGGATCCCGCGCCTTTGCCCCATTCAGAGTCCAAGCCGCGGCCGCGGCCGCGGCCTGCGATGCCCACGGGTGCCGGCTATTGCTGCTAGGCGCAGCTACGCCGGCGCGAAGCCATCCGCGGCTGCACCCTGTTGAGCAGGCTGGTGAGGCGCAGCCAATCCTGCAGCGTCGCGGCACCAAAGCGCCCGGCCATCAGGACGAGTCCCTCGAGCAGGTTGGCACCATCCCACGATGGCCAAACGATCTCCTCGAGTCGCTCGCGCCGCTCCTGCTGAAGATTGCAATACCGCAAACGCAGCCCGCTCCCAGCGTATGGCTCGACGACACAATCGACCGAGACACTGCGGCCGTGCTGATCATCGAAGACAAGCTGTACGCCTTGCCCGCAACGCAGGCTTGGGGCACCCTCGATCGAGAGACCGTCCATGCCGATCTCACGCGTGTAGCAGATCGCCGACGTATTGAGCTCGGGCACACGCAGCCCGACTTCCAGCCGCCTGGAACAATGGGAAAGATGGGTATAGGATGACATGAAACCCTCCAAGTCTCACTGATGGCAAGCCCCTCTTTTGTGTCTAGCCAATCAGGAAATTTCTTAATTAGCTATTCTATAATTAACTGTTTGAAATATCTTTTTCGTGAGAGGCACAATCAGGCTAGTGCTATTCCACAGGGCACGTCAAGGCATGCGTGATCAACTCCCTATGACCTGCCATAGGCCGAGGTCCGTGACATGAGTGATTTCGTCGAGAAGCTGCGTCTCAAAGAGCTGGCCGAGGAGGACATCTACTTCGCCCAGCACGACTTGGAGCTCATCGATGCCCTGCACCAGAAACGCCTGGCGACACACGCGAACTGCGAGACCCCTCACCAGCGCGAACAGGCGAAGGCATTCGAAGCGCGCTATGCGGCCATGACGGATAAGCACGACGAGATGCCCCACAGGTCCAGGCACCGCGAGCTGCTGCACGGTCTGAGAGAGCTGCTCGATGAGATCAAGAGGGTCTGCCGGCATGGCCATTGACACCGCCGCCGGCCGATCGGCTCGTCTCAAGGAACGACGCTGAGGTCGCAGGAGGGGCTCTGGGCCAGCCGCGCGTCAGTACCAAGACCGTATGTATGCGCGGACAGGTCTCTTGCGGCCGGCCCTCGGCGTGGCGCTGGGCCTGACGAGAGCGCCCTTTCGTCCGCCTTGCATCATGAATCAGCTAGGAACGAGTCACGCCAGCCGTGGCGCGACCGCCCGAGCTTCCGTTACACGGCCGCTCGGGCGTGACTTGCGGAGCGCTGCCGACCACGGCCGGGGGCCCAGGGGCTTACCATGCAGTCCGCGCAGCACGTTCACTCCCTCGCCCGCTGGGGGAGGGATGGGGGGAGGGAACGATCAGGGGCGAGACGACATGTCATGGTCCGGGGTGGCTCGGCTCGCCCCATGATCGCTACTATGAAATCCGCGCAGCACGCTCGCTCCCTCGCCCTCTGGGAGAGGGTTGGGGTGAGGGAACGATCAAGGGCGAGGCGACCTTTCATCATCTGGGGTGGCTCGCCTCGCCCCATGATCGTGAGCCCCGGCACCGACCCCGGCCGGCGCTTGCGCAACGGCCGCGTCGCTTATGCGATGAGACCGTATAGAATCGCCAACGGGACGATCACGACCAACGCGATGGAAACGATTTCGCCGAAGGTCAACTGCTTGATGACATTAAGGTATTTCATGACACTTACTCCTTGCCAAACCCATGGTTACCGCTGGGCGTCTGCTGCCGCGCACTCATCGGCTCACCTCTCGTGGGCGCCGAGCCCGCAGCTCGGCGAAAGCCGCCTGCGACGCCAGATAAGTTAGAGTATTAGCATTTAATGATCAATGACAAAAAGCAACCCTCCTCTTCCCCGCCGACCGGCGCGACTTGGGCGACTGGGTCGGACCCAGCCCGATCGAAGGTTAGGCGCTCAGGTGGCCCGGCACAGTGATCGTTCGCACACCGCGAGCGTGCGCCGCAGCTGGCCGACGCCGCCATCTCGGAACGGAGCAATGAAGCGCTGTCCCAGCGATCCCGTGTCATCGTGATGCCCCCGACTCAACCGTCCCTCGGCCCGATCCCAGGTGAGCGCGTGCGCCAAGTCGCGGAGGCCGTGCGGCGACGCGTCCTCGAGCACACGCTCGGCAACGACGGCGGCTACCTGAGCCAGGCCTGCTCGGCGGCGGAGCTCCTGGCAACCCTCTATCTCAGGGTCATGCGTCTCGGGCCGAGCCTCGGTCCGGCCCAGCCGCGGCCATTCGCAGGCGTGCCGGGCGCCGGCAGCCCGCGGGCCTTTACCGGCGCCGGCTACAACGGTCCCAAGGCGCCAGATCTCGACCGGTTCATCTTCTCCCCGGTCCACTATGCGCTGGTCCTCTATGCGCTGCTGATCGAGCTGGGGCGGCTCGGGGCCGATGCCCTCGAGCAATTCAACCGCGATGGCGGCACCGTCGAGCTGATCGGCGCCGAGCACTCACCCGGGCACGAGGTCACGGCCGGCTCGCTGGCACAGGCGATCAGTCAGGCCGGCGGCATCGCGCTCGCACGCCGGCTGCGCGGCGACACCGGGCGGGTGTGGGTCTTCATGTCCGACGGCGAGCTCCAGGAGGGTCAGACCTGGGAGGCCTTCGCCGCCCTCGCCTATCATCGCCTAGGCAATATCGGCGTCTACATCGACGCCAACGGACAGCAGTGCGACGGCCCGATGGCGGCCGTGATGGGCGTCGAGCCGATCGCCGATCGGCTGCGGGCCTTCGGTGCCGAGGTCCATGAGGTCGACGGTCACGACCCGGATGCCCTGGCGGCGCCGGCCGCTCAAGGCGATACCCGCGAGCGACCCCTGGTCGTCGTGGCCCGCACCGACCCCTGCCGAGGCATCGAGCTGCTGCGCGGCCGCGCCCCCAAGCTGCACTACGTGCGGTTCAGGGACGACGAGGAGCGGCACACCTACCAGCGGCTGCTCGAGCGGCTGCGCGCAGGAGTGGACTGATGGAAACGGTATCGCGCCCGCATCGCGACAACCTCGTCCGCTGGGCTGAAGGGCGACCTGAGGTGCTCGTGCTCTCGGCCGACTTGACGGCCTCATGCGAGGCCGATGGCTTTCGCGACCGCTACCCCGAGCGTTTCTTCTCATTCGGCATGGCCGAGCAGAACATGATGGGCTTCGCGGGCGGCCTGGCGCGCGAGGGATTCTTTCCCTATGTGCATACCTTTGCGGTCTTCATCTGCCGCCGCCCCTTCGACCAGGTCGCCATGTCGATCGCGTATCCGAGCCTGCCCGTGCGCCTGATCGGCTTCCTGCCGGGCATCACGACAGCCGGCGGCGTGACCCATCAGGCCATCGACGACATCGCGCTGATGCGCCTCTTGCCGAACATGACCGTCATCGAGTGCGGCGACGCAACCGATGTCGAGTCCGTCCTCGAGGTCGCCCAGTCGGTCCCCGGCCCTGTCTACGTGCGGATGCTGCGCGGCGAGGTGCCGCGCCTGTTCGACGCATCAGAGCCCCTGCTGCTGGGACAGGGCCGTGCCTTGAGCGCTGGCGACGATCTGCTGGTGCTCTCGAGCGGCATCTGCACCGAAGAGGCGCTGCGCGCCCTGAGCCCGCTCCGCCGCCGCGGCCTCGCGCTCGCTCACTGGCACATCTCGACGCTCAAGCCCTTCGATGATCCCCGCATCAGCCAAGCCATCGCCGAGGCACGACTAGGCGTCATCACGATGGAGAATCACAGCATCATCGGCGGGCTTGGAGCGGCCGTCGCCGAGCTGATCGCCGAACGGGGGCTCGCCAAGCGCCTGATCCGGATCGGCCTGCGGGATACCTATGCCCACGGCGCGAGCCGCCGCCACCTGATGCGCGAATACGGGCTCGACGCGCTGGCCCTCGTTCGGGCCATCGAGTCCTTGACCGGCGAGGACTTCGGCGTCACCGAAGACCGGCTGGCCGGCGTGCGACTGGAGGGGACGCGTCGGTCAGATCTGGCCGAGGACCTGTGAGGTCTGGCGAGAGTCATCGCTGGCGTAGGAGAGGTCTGTCCCGACCTTCGTCGGTTAGACGCAGGGAGGGCGAGCCGGTAACCGGTCTGTCTATACTCGTACGGAGCACGCAGAAACGGGGAGCCCACGATGACCGGGACTACCGAAGAGCCAATCCGCCGCCACCGCTTTAATGTCGCCGACTATCACCGGATGGGCGAGGCAGGCATCCTAAACGAAGACGACCGGGTCGAGCTGATCGACGGCGAGATCATCGAGATGACACCCATCGGCAGCCCGCACGGCGGCCGCGTCAAGCAACTGAACTATCTACTGACCCGCGCCGTTGGAGAAGAGGCCATTATCGCGGCGCAGGATCCAGTGATCCTCGGCGACCGCTCCGAGCCCGAGCCGGACCTCGCCCTGCTCCGCCCGCGGGCCGATTTCTACAAGGAATCGCACCCGCAGCCTGACGACGTGCTGCTACTGATCGAAGTGGCCGACACCAGCCTCGAGAAGGATTGCCAGGTCTAAGGTACCCCTCTATGCCCGTCACGGCATCCCGGAGACCTGGGTCATCGACACCGAGCACCAACGCGTGCTGCGTTTCGCCGAGCCCAGGGATGCCACCTACCAGACCGAGGAACAGCTCGACCTGAGCCGCCCGACTCCCCCTGCCCGGATCGCCCGGAATACCCTCCCGGCTATGCGCTGCATCTTTGGGACCTAAGCGGGCGGGGGACGATACCTCGCGAAGGTGCGCTGGGCAATCTGAGCCCGTGTGACTGTGACTGTTCAAGAAATTTTACAGTTCTATTAACGCGGGATTTGCCGCTATCCTACTCATTCAGTAGGCGAAACTGGTTGCATCCCATGAGCATGAGGCGCCTGGGGTGTCAGGAACCTTTACAGTCACGCCTCGGGCACCCGGCTCGAGGGGCAATCACCCCTATAGAATCGACACTTAAGGTCGTGGTGCGCTAATTGCTTGCTCGCCGTCGAGGGAGAGGGCGTATCAGGGCGGGATACAACTGCGCCGCTCGGGCGCTGTCGTGGCATGCGGCCACAAAATCTCACAGAACGGAGAGACAAGGCGTGATGAACAAGAAGCAGAGGTTAGCATGGGCATGTGGTCTAGGAATGGCGATGGCCGCCGGGGGAGCCAATGCGGCGTTTGTTGAATTCGCAACCAACACGTTGAGTTTGGACAGCGGTGGTCTAATGGGCACCACCGGCAACCAACAGGATTGGTCAGCCTTCAGCGTCAAGTACACGGTCTATTCGGACGCTGATAGCGGGCTGTGGCAATACGAGTACGTTGTGAGCCGCACCGGAAGTCCTGGCGTGAGCCATTCCATCTTCGAGGTGTCAGATGGGTTCGCGGAAGGTGAAGTGGACGAAGATGGAAATGGTGATCGCTCTGCGAATGTCAAAGACAACAGTAGCACACCTTACGAAGTCACCACCTTTAATCAAGGCGGCTCGAACCCGAGCATGCCGGGCCCGATCAAAGGCATCAAGTTCGACTTCGGCGAGGACGGAGAGGATTCTGGCAGCGTCACCTACACCCTGATCAGCAACAAGGGCCCAAGGTACGGAGACTTCTACGCAAAGGGGGGGCCAAGCACCGCTGTCTGGAACACGGGATTCCTTGTCGACGATCCCAACCCGATCGATCCAGACAAGCTCGTAAACGACCATATCATCACCCCCGATACGCAGGTCGTACCGATCCCCGCCGCCGCCTGGCTGTTCGGCTCGGCGCTGCTCGGCATGGCCAGCCTCGGGTTTGGAGCCCGCCGGCGCGCGGTCTGATCCAAGCTCGAAACGCTTCCTCGCTCATCCGGAGCGGCCGTAGCCGGCCGCCCCGCCGATTCTCCCACCCGCCCCGCCCGCGACGCGCGCCGCGTCGAGGGCGGCATCCCCTGCGACCGCGCTCCCGCCCAGGTTTCTTGCTAGCGCCGTAGGGCGGGTAAGGCGCCCCATCGACGGGGCCCGCACCATCCCGACACGCCGATGGGCGCCGCAACCCGCCGCTTCCTCCGGCGCCGACCCGGCGCAACGCCGATCGCCGATACCATCGCGCGACCCACTGCGTCACCGGCAACGCCACCAAGGGCTTGCCGCCCGACGGTCGACGATCCACGCCCCTCGGTGAGGCCCCAGCGCAGCGCACACCAAGCAACCAACCGGGTGATGTCGCCGCGGTGCCCGTGCGATCGCTCTCGGCCAACACGACGCGTCTCAGTCGTCCCGCGCGATGAGCTTGCGCAGGAGCGCACGTTCCTCGGGATCGAGCCCGGCCAGCTCCTCGGGGTCGAGATCCCGCAAGCGCTCGTGCAGGGGCAGACCCCGCAAGCGCTCCTCGGCCGGCAAGCCCCGCAAGCGCTCCTCAGCAGGCAAGCCACGCAGCCGCTCCTCAGCAGGCAAGCCCCGCAGGCGCTCCTCGGCCGGCAAGCCCCGCAAGCGCTCCTCAGCAGGCATCTCCGCGACGATCGCGCGGCGCTCCTCAGGGGTCAGGTGGGCGATGACCTCACGGTGCGTCTCGCGGATGAACTCTTCGACGGTGTAGGACATCTCGGGCAACTCCAAGCGGTAGACCAGATAGAGACGGTAGAGCAGCTCCCCAGCGGCGTTGCTGCGCGGCTGGTAATG
The DNA here is from genome assembly GCA_964583605.1 of uncultured Chromatiaceae bacterium. Lineage (GTDB taxonomy): Bacteria > Pseudomonadota > Gammaproteobacteria > Chromatiales > Chromatiaceae > CAZOWL01. The sequence continues at coordinate 15,651 of CAZOWL010000064.1, forward strand.
GGCCAGACCATGACGCAGACGGGCGAGCTCGGTACTGAAGCGCTCCCACGGGGCATTGCGGGGATGCTTGGCGACCTCGGTGAGCACGATCAACCGAATACTTCTCACCCCCCAGTCAAGATCATAGACCCCTGGCCAGACGGTGCCTCGCCACGCCTGGCGCGGGAGCGCTGCGAAGAGCTTGCGCGGTGTGCGCGTGGCTACCGCGTAGAGCTGGAAGTCTTGCGCTGGCAGGAGGTCTTCGTGTGAGCCCGGACGGGGTGCCCGGTTAGCAGTCTCGACCGTGCAGGAGACCAGCTTGCGATAGTTGACATAGTGGCCGATCAGCTCCTCAAGCGCCCAGGCATCGAGCGGCTCATGCAGGGATTTGTAGGTCAGCACGTTACTATGAAATTCGCGAAGCACGTTCGCTCCCTTGCCCTCTGGGAGAGGGTTGGGGTGAGGGAACGATCAGGGGCGAGGCGACATGTCATCGTCGGGGGTGGGTCGGCTCGCCCCATGATCGTTAGGCCACGCCGCGCAAGCTCGAACCGCTCCAGTTTGGGATCTAGCGTCCGCCGCGGCGTCCTGACCCCGGCGCCTATCACGCGCTGCAGCTCCGAGCGAAGGCCGGCCCTAGCCACGCCCACCCTCACCGTCCCTCGAGCGCGTCAGTGTGCCCTCTCGTAGATTGGCACCCCGACGCGGTCGATGTGGGCGCGCAGCTCTGCGTTGCTGATCTCGTCATACTGCGATAGGTCGACGGTGTAGGGCAGCAGCAAGTCGTCAACCTCCACCTCGACCTGCATGAGCTCTACGAAGGGCATATTGTCACCCTTGATCGTCAAGTCGATATCAGAGCCAGCGCGGTAATTGCCCTTGGCACGGGAGCCATAGATGAGGACGCTCGCGATGGCCTCGTGCCGGGCGAATACACCCCTCAGCTTCTCCAGCGTCTCTGGCGACAGGCCGAATGGCTGCCCGCTGCTCACGGCAGATACTTCTCCATCTCGGCCTCCAATGTCACGAAGAGGGGGAAGTAGTGCCGCACGATGGCCTCGACCAGCCGTTCCGCAGTCTGCTCGTCATAGGTATGTGAAGAGAGATTCCGGCTCTGGATCATCGCCATCCATCGGTCACCGTCGGTGATGAGCGCGACCTTGAAGGCCTCGCGGGTGGCATCCCTCGATCCCCTGATGCTCTGGCTTCCCTGATCCTGCAAATAGTCCTTGAGCAGGTTCCAGGCAAGCTCATGGGTGAATTCGAAAGCTTGAATCACCCCTTGCTTCTCCAAGTTTGACAGCTCACGCTGGGCGTTTAGCTCAACTGCTTCTCGCAGTTGCCGCAAGGCCTTTTTATAGCTCGCGAAGCGCTGTTGCCAGCGGACGTCGTGATCAGTCATCGATTGACCTTGGCCTCTCTTACCCCGGCGGCGCCATTATAGGCGATGTCGTCCCCCCGGCTGGCCAGGGAGAAGGGGCTGACGCGGATGAGATCTGGCGTCATAGGCGATCTGGATAGACTTGGATAGAGTTGGATAGAGAGAGCGGGCATCCGACGCCCGTGGATCCAGGTCAAAGGGTCTTCCGTAGGGTGCGTCTCGCAGCCGAAGGTCAGGGGGCCTACCCTTCAGGGCTAATGGCCCTCGGGTTGGCAAGGCCGTAGGAGGAGGCTATAGTCACGGTTCGGAGCTCGCCCCGTGGGAGAGACCGGCCGAGAAGGCCGGCGCCGAAGGCGCAACACCGCCCGGAATCGCTCAGGCAGAAGGACCGTGGGGCCGATACCGACTCTGGAGAGCGGCTGGGGTACGATGACAACGGCCCTGGCCCACCGATGGGGCAGCGACGGTCGACCGTTGCAAACTCTCAGGTTCAGGACAGAGGGGCGGCGGCGACGGCATGATGCCCGTGGCCGCCGCCCTTTTGTTTGCGGGCCGACAACCGCATCCAAGGCACGACGGCGAGATCACGCCGAGATTCTTCGGGAGGCCCGCGTCCATTGCCCTCCCGGCCCTAGGTGGAGAGCCCGATGGGATTGCAGACCCCCTTATTCGCGGAGCACCAACGGCTCGGTGCGCGCATCGTCCCCTTCGGAGGCTGGGACATGCCGCTGCACTATGGCTCGCAGCTCGAAGAGCATCACACCGTGCGGCGCTCCGCCGGTCTGTTCGATGTCTCACACATGCGGCCGGTCGACGTGGCCGGGCCCGAGAGCGAGCCGTTCCTCCGCTATCTCCTCGCCAACGACGTGGCGAAGCTCAAAGAGCCAGGCAAGGCCCTGTACAGCTGCATGCTCAACGAGGAAGGTGGCGTCATCGATGACCTGATCGTCTACCGGCTCGCTGACGACCGCTTCCGACTCGTCGTCAATGCAGCCACCGCGGACAAGGACATCGCCTGGGTGCGAGCCCGCTCCGCCCGATTCGACGCCGAGATCCATCGCCGCGATGACCTGGCGATGCTCGCAGGGCAAGGCCCGACGGCGCGGTCCTTGACGGCGCCACATCTGCCGAGGGCCGCGCAGCGGGCGGCACTCGCACTGGCGCCGTTCAGCGCGGTCGAAGAGGCCGGCTGGCTCGTCGCGCGCACGGGTTACACAGGCGAAGACGGCCTCGAGATCCTGTTGCCTAGCCGCGAGGCGCCGGAGCTCTGGCGAATCCTCATTCAGGCTGGCCTCAAGCCTTGCGGGCTCGGGGCACGCGACACCCTGCGCCTGGAGGCCGGAATGAATCTATACGGCCAGGACATGGACGAGAAGACGACGCCGTTGGAGAGCGGGCTCGGCTGGACCGTCGCCTGGCAGCCGGTCACCCGCGACTTCGTCGGCCGTGAGGCACTCTCCCGACAAAAGGAGGCGACGGAGGGTCACCGACAGCTAGTCGGGATGCTCGCGCTCGCACCAGGGATCTTGCGGGCCCACCAGTCGGTCTTGGAGGGCGAGCGGCCGATCGGTGAGATCACATCGGGTGGCTTCTCCCCGACCCTTCAGCGCTCGATCGCGCTGGCGCGCGTGCCGGCGGGGGCACCTCGCGCCGATTGGACGGTCGCCATCCGCGACCGGCGCGTCCCAATCCAACCCGTCCGGCCGCCGTTTGTCCGCCACGGGCAGGCCTGCATCGATCTCTGAGCCGGACCGACGGCCGCGTCGAGCCCTCCCGACCGAACCCCAACCTATGCGGAGACGCAACCATGAGTAACCTGCCGGCAGATCTACGCTACACCAAGAGCCATGAGTGGACCCGCGACAACGGCGACGGCACCGTGACCGTCGGCATCACGGACCATGCGCAAGACGCCCTCGGCGATCTCGTCTACGTCGAGCTCCCCGAAGCGGGCAAACAGGTCGGTGCCGGCGAGGCCTGCGCGGTTGTCGAATCGGTCAAGGCCGCCTCGGATATTTACAGCCCACTGGCTGGCGAGGTCATCGAGGCCAACGCCGTGCTCGGTGACGCCCCTGAGACGGTCAATCAAGATCCCTATGGCGACGGCTGGATCTTCAAGCTGCGGCTCGCCGACCCGTCGGCCCTTGACGGGCTCCTCGATGCGGCCGGCTACGCCGCCACGCTGGAGGAAGGCGCCTGAGCCGTCCGGAGCCGCGATTCGATGCCTTTCATTCCGCATACCGAAGAGGACGTCGCCGCGATGCTGGCCACGATCGGCATCGATTCCGTCGATGCGCTCTTCGATGAGATACCTGATTCCCTGCGCGCCGGCCCGCTGGAGAAGATCCCACCGGCGCTCGCCGAGATGGAGGTCGCCCAGCTCCTCCAGGCGCGGGCCCATCGCGACGGACAGCCGGTTTGCTTCATCGGCGCCGGGGCGTATGACCATCATATCCCCGCCGCGGTCTGGCAGATCGCGACACGTGGGGAGTTCTACAGCGCCTATACCCCGTATCAGGCCGAGGCAAGTCAAGGCACGTTGCAGCTCCTCTACGAATTCCAGTCGATGATGACCGCACTGACGGCGCTCGACGTCTCCAACGCCTCGCTCTACGACGGCGGCTCGGCGCTGGCTGAGGCCGTGCTCATGGCGGTCCGGGTCAAGCGCCAGCGTGCGGTCCGACGGGTCCTGGTGCCGCGTGCCGTGAATCCCGCCTACCGGCGCACGCTGGTCAGCCTGGTCGGCAGCCAGGGTATCGAGCTGATCGAGGTGCCCTTTGATCCGGCCGGTGGCCGTACGGCGATCGAGGTGCTCGAGCCCTTCGGTGCCGAGCCTTTCGATGCGCTCGTCCTGCCGCAGCCCAACTTCTTCGGGGTTCTCGAGGAGACCGACGCCCTGACCGATTGGGCACACGAGCGGCATGCGCTGGTGATCGGGGTCGTCAATCCGATCGCGCTCGCACGGCTCGCTGCGCCTGGCGAGTGGGGGCAAGCCGGCGCCGACATCGCCTGCGGCGACATCCAGCCCCTCGGGATCCCTCTGTCGTCGGGCGGGCCTTATGCCGGCTTTCTCTGCTGCAAGAAAGATCACGTGCGCCAGCTCCCGGGCCGCCTCGTCGGGCGCACACTGGATCTGAATGGCCGCCCCGGGTTCACCCTGACACTGCAAGCCCGCGAGCAGCACATCCGCCGCGGCAAGGCGACCTCGAACATCTGCACCAACCAAGGGCTCTTGGTGACGGCCGCGACGATCCATATGGCGCTGCTCGGCACGGATGGCCTCGAGCGGGTCGCCGACGCCTGCTGGGCCAACGCCCACGACCTCGTGACGAAGCTGGGCGAGATCCCTGGCATCACGCCGCTGTTCGATGGTCCGACCTTTCATGAGCAGGCCTTGCGGCTGCCAGTGCCGGCGGCGGAGATTTTGCCCGCGCTGGCCGCCAAGAACATCTTGGGCGGCTATGATCTCGGTTGCGACTATCCCGAGCTGGCACCGGCGTTGCTGGTCTGCGCCACAGAGGTGCGAACGGACGCCGAGATCGCAGCCTATGCTGGCGAGCTCACTCGGATCATGGCGGGGCGGGACCACGCCATCGCCGGGTCCGGCCGGGCATGACATGGCACTCAACCCAAACCGGAGAATCGACGATGGCCAACATCACGCTAGAAGGCAATGCGATCCGCACGAATGGCGACTTGCCGGCCGTCGGCACGGCCGCACCAGATTTTCATCTCGTCGACAAGCACCTCAATACCGTCTCCTTGGCGAGCTGGCCGGGCAAGAAGAAGCTGCTGAATATCGTGCCCAGCCTAGACACGCCGGTCTGTGCCACCTCGACGAAGCGTTTCAATCAAGCGATGGCCGGCAAGGCGGATGCGGTCGCCCTCGCGATCTCCGCTGATCTGCCGTTCGCCTCCGGTCGTTTCTGCGGCCAGGAGGGGATCACCAATGTGCTACCCCTCTCAATGATGCGCTCGCGCAACTTCGCCAAAGACTACGGCGTGTTGATCACCGATGGGCCGCTGGAGGGGATCTCGGCCCGGGCGATTGTCGTGCTCGATGCATCGGACCGGGTGGTCTATACGCAGCTGGTGCCCGAGATCACGCAAGAGCCGGACTATGATGCCGCCCTCGCCGCACTCGCCTGAGCCCGGCAATCGCTCGCCCGCGACACACCAGACGATTTGATTCCTTCATGCTGATCCACGACCTCTCCCGTCCTGGGCGGCGCGCCGCCGCCCAGGCCCCGCTTGCGCCGCGCCCAACCCCCAACCTGCCGCAGCACCTGCGCCGCCGCAAACGTCCCGCGCTTCCCGAGGTCTCGGAGCTTCAGGTCGTCAGGCATTACACGCGGCTCTCGCAGCGGAATTTCTCGATCGACACCCATTTCTATCCGCTCGGCTCGTGCACGATGAAGTACAACCCGCGGGCGTGCAACAGCCTGGCGATGTTGCCCGGATTTCTCGCCCGCCACCCGCTGGCGCCGACAAGTCAGGGCCAGGGCGTTCTCGCATGCCTCTTTGAGCTGCAGGAGCTGCTCAAGGAGGTAAGCGGAATGCAGGCCGTCTCACTGGCCCCAGCAGCCGGCGCCCAAGGCGAGTTCGCCGGGGTGGCCATGATCCGGGCCTACCATCGGGCCCGCGGCGACGACGCCCGCCGCGAGATCCTCGTGCCTGATGCGGCCCATGGCACGAATCCCGCCTCCGCCGTGATGTGCGGCTTCGACGTGCGCGAGATCCCGACCGGGGCCAACGGCGATGTCGACATCGCCGCCCTGCGTGAGGTCGTTGGCCCGCACACGGCGGGCATCATGCTGACCAACCCGAGCACGCTAGGTGTCTTCGAGCGCGGCATCGAGGCCATCGCCGAGACCGTGCACAGCGCCGGTGGCCTGCTCTACTACGACGGCGCCAATCTCAACGCCATCCTGGGCAAGGCACGGCCGGGCGACATGGGCTTCGACGTGATCCACATGAACCTGCATAAGACCTTCTCGACACCACACGGCGGTGGAGGGCCTGGTGCCGGTCCGGTCGGCGTCTGCGAGCGGCTCGCCCCGTATCTTCCTGTGCCGCTGGTCACCTATGACGGCGCGGAGTACCGCTGGCTGACGGAGCGCGAGCGGCCGGAGAGTATCGGCCATTTGACAGCCTTCGGCGGCAACATCGGTATCCTGCTGCGGGCCTACGTCTACGCCAGGATGCTCGGCCGCGAGGGCATGCAGCGGGTCGCCGAATTTGCCACGCTCAACGCCAATTACCTGCTTCGACGCCTCACCGAGGCCGGCTTCGAGGCCGCCTATCCGCAGCGGCGCGCGAGTCACGAACTCATCATCACGCTGCGGCATGAGGCCAAGGCGCTCGGTGTCACGGCGATGGATTTCGCCAAACGACTCCTCGACTACGGTTTTCATGCCCCGACCACCTATTTCCCACTGCTAGTGCCCGAGTGCCTGCTCATCGAGCCGACTGAGAGCGAAACAAAGGAGGAGCTGGACGGCTTCATCGAGGCCTTGATCCAGATCCGTCAGGAGGCCAACGAAGATCCTGAGCTTGTGCGCGGGGCGCCGCACAGCCTTCCCGTGCGGCGCCTGGATGACGTGCGAGCCGCGCGGCAGCTGGATCTGGGCTGGAAGCCGCGTGACGCCGATGGACAATCCTGACCTGCGTGGCTGGCGGCACGCGGTGCGGGCCTTCGGCTTCTCACTGAAGGGGCTGCGCGCCTGCTTTCGCTCCGAAGAGGCCTTCCGTCAGGAGGTCATCGCCCTGATCCCGCTCGTGCCGATCGGACTCTGGCTCGGCGAAACCCCCGTCGAACGCGCGATGCTGGTCGGGAGCCTGCTGATCGTGCCCATCGTCGAGCTGCTGAACTCAGCGATCGAAGCCAATGTCGACCGCATCGGCCCGGAGCGTCACGAGCTGTCTGCTCGAGCGAAGGACATCGCTTCGGCGGCGGTACTCACTAGCCTGGTCTTTACATCTGTGACTTGGGGCCTGATCCTATTGCCGAAGTGGCTGTGACGGCGACGACGCTGCCGACTGCGCAGCGGCGCGTCTTCAGCCCAAGGCCCGACCAGGTTGTATGTCGTCGGCGCCCGTTCTGCGACTGCCTATCATCGAAGACCTGGGTCATGAACATGAGCAAGCACTTCCACGACACCGGCTTCATCCCCCTCGGGGTCGCCATCCTGACCGTCTCGGACACGCGCGGCGAGGCGGAAGACACCTCCGGGCAGCTACTGCGTGAACGAGCTGAGGCGGCTGGACACCGCGTCGTCGCCAAGGTGATCCTCCCGGATGACCGATACCGGCTGCGGGCCGTCTTCTCCCAGTGGATCGCCGATCCTGAGGTGCAGGTGATATTGAGCACCGGTGGGACGGGCCTCACCGGACGCGACAGCACGCCGGAGGCGGTGCGCTGCCTATTCGACAAGCCCATCGAGGGTTTCGGTGAGCTGTTTCGTCAGCTCTCCTACTCGGAGATCGGCACCTCGACGATCCAATCGCGCGCCTTCGCGGGGCTGGCCAACGGGACCTTTATCTTCTGCTTGCCGGGCTCGACCGGCGCCTGCCAGACCGCCTGGGATCAGATCCTCAAGCCCCAGCTGGACCACAGCACACGGCCGTGCAATTTCGTCCAGCTGATCCCCCGGCTCAAGGAGATCTGACAGCGATGGGCGCGCCAGACGCAAACCGCTGCGGCGGCGGGTCGGCGACCTACCCGAGCTGGTCGTTCGACGAGGCGCTCGAGCGATTGCTCGCCGCGGCCCGCCCCCTAGCCGATCAGGAGTCGATTGCGACCCAGCAGGGCCTGAATCGGGTCCTCGCCGAGCCAGTCGTCAGCGCAATCTCGATCCCAGTCTGGGACAACAGCGCGATGGATGGCTACGCTGTGCGGAGCTGCGACCTGGCCGAGCCGGAGGCCCAGCTCCGCGTCGCCCAACGCATCCCTGCCGGGCATGTGGGCCGCCTGGTAGAGTCCGGAACCGCGGCACGTATCTTCACCGGTGCCCCGGTGCCACCTGGCGCCGACAGCGTCGCGATTCAGGAGGTGTGCGTCGAAGAGGACGGCTGGGTGCGAGCCACCGCTCCGGTGCGCCCTGGCGAGAACATCCGCCGCGCAGGGGAGGAGATCACAGCAGGCGACACAGTGCTCACCGCGGGCACCCGCCTCGGCCCTCAGCACCTCGCGCTGGCAGCGACCGTCGGCGCCGACGAGCTGCGGGTGCATCGACGCCTGCGCGTGGCAGTGCTAGCCACCGGGGACGAGCTGGTCATGCCCGGACAACCGCTGGCCCCCGGGCAGATCTACAACTCCAATCGCTTTCTGACAAAGGCGATGCTGGCGATGCTCGGTTGCGAGGTCCTGGATCTAGGTATCGTCGGTGACAGCCTGGAGCAGACGCAGGTGGCCCTCGCTCGGGGCGCCGAGGCCGCCGATCTCGTGCTCGCCAGCGGAGGCGTCTCGGTCGGCGAGGAGGATCACGTCAAGCCGGCCATCGAGCAGCTCGGTCGGCTCGAGCTCTGGCGCCTCGCCATCCGACCTGGCAAGCCGCTCGCCGTCGGCCAGATCGGCTCGACACCAGTTATCGGGAGCCCCGGCAACCCTGTGGCCCTCTTCGTCGTATTCAGCATGTTGATCCGGCCGTTCATCCTTCGCGCGCAGGGCGTGATTGGGGACCTCCGTCCCAAGGGCATCTGGGGCGAGGCCGATTTCGACTGGCCACGACCGGACAAGCGCCGCGAGTTCGCCCGGGCACGCATCACGACTGCGGACACCGCTCGGCCGCGGGTAACCCTGTACCCGAGCCGTTCCTCGGCGATGCTGTCTTCGGTGGCTTGGGCAACGGGTCTGGCGGTGATACCAGAGGGTCAGCGCCTGGTGCGCGGTGACCTGGTCGAGTACCTCCCATTCAGCGAGCTGATGGCATGATCCACGTCCTCTACTTCGCACGTTTGCGCGAGCAACTCGGCACCGCGGGCGAAGAGTTGGCCGCGCCGACACCGCTGACCGCGGGCGCTCTCATCGACCGCCTGGCGGAGCGCGGAGGGAGATGGGCCGAGGTCTTCGACCCGGGGCCAGGACTCCTCGTTGCCGTCAACCAGAGCATGGCCCGCCCCGACACCCTGTTGCGCGACGGAGATGAAGTTGCCTTCTTTCCCCCGGTGACAGGGGGCTAACGATCATGGGACGAGGCGAGCCACCCCAGATGATGAAAGGTCGCCTTCGCCCCTGATCGTTCCCTCACCCCAACCCTCTCCCAGAGGGCTGATCTTTACCC
>CAZOWL010000065.1:0-24975 GCA_964583605.1 uncultured Chromatiaceae bacterium
AGGACGCCTGGGTCGTCGTCGAGGGGGTCGAGATCCAAGTCCCGGTCGGCCAGCTAACGATCATGGGGCGAGCCGACCCACCCCGGACCATGAAATGTCGCCTCGCCCCTGATCGTTCCCTCACCCCAACCCTCTCCCAGAGGGCGAGGGGGCGAACGTGCTCCGCGAATTTCATGGTAAAGGCCGGGGACCTGATCGTCGTGCGCACCGGGGAGAAGGTGCCGGTCGACGGCGTCATCGAGAAGGGCGAGGCCGAGCTCAGCGAGGCGGTGATCACCGGCCGCTCGGAGCCGCGCTTCAAAGATGTCGGGAAGCCCGTCTACGCCGGCAGCTATCTCGAGAACGGCGTCGTCTACCTGCGTGCGCGCTCGGTCGGCGAAGAGACCTACCTGGCGCGTATCGCGGCACTCGTCGAGGCGTCGCTCGACGAGAGGGCGCCACTGCAGCAGCGCGCCGACGAGCTGGCCACACGGCTGTTGAGGCTCGGCACGCTGATGACCGCTGGCACGCTGATCATCACGCAGAGCCTGACCCGTGCCTTCACGGTCATGCTGATCATGTCGTGTCCGTGCTCGACGATCCTTGCCGCCTCGACGGCCATCAGCGCGGCGATCCACAATGCGGCACGGCGCCAGATCCTGGTCAACTCCTCGCGATTGCTCGCGCTTAAGCCCCGGTCAGGCTGAGACTACGGCTAGGCGCGCTCGGCCCGCACCGCATTCGTCCCTCCTCACCGTCTGGGTGAGTCCCGCAGGCAAAATGGGCGCAGCCGGGGAGCTCCCGCTCCTCGGCGCCGCGTCTGCGGGGGACGCCAGCCGCATCCATGCTGACTGCTGGCTCGCTGGCGGCTGGCGGCTGGCGGCTCTCATCAAGCCTCAAGCCGCCAATTGCTCCAAGGCCCGAGCGAAGCTGGAGATCCCAGAGCTACGCAGCAGGATGCACGGCTTGGAGTGCCGTTTGCAGAACCGCTTCGCGCGGTAATAGGCGTTGTGGCTCACGAAATCCGCAGGACACACGACGGCGTCCGCGGCGGCCATCATAGCCTCAAGCCGGCGATCGCTGTCTTCGAGCCCGCCGTCGTGGCGGACCAGCTCCCCGTTGCACCGGGCGACCAGCTCCCGGTAATGCTCGGCCAATGTGCCGCGCCCACCGACGCACAGAATGCGCCGTCCCTGCAGATCGACGCAGGCCCGGCAGGCGTCGCCCCCGGCGCACCCCGAGACCGCCTGGGCGGAGGACTGCTGGCAGAGAAGGATCCGTTCGAGGGCCTCGGCCGCGGCCTGCCGGTCATCGAGCTCGGCCGAGAGTCGGGAGATCTGCTCGGTGGCGCGCTCGAATTCCTCGCTCAGGCGTTGGCCTTCCAGCGTCGCACGCTCGTAGCCGACCTGCAGCCTCTTAACCTCGGCCCTGAGCTCTTCGACGCGTGTGTCGGTGCGGCGGGCAAGGTCCCCGCTCTTGTCGGTTGCGCGCTGGCCCTTCTGTTGCTGCTGTCGGCGAAGCGTCTCGTTGGCCCTGCCAAGCTGCGCCTTCAGGGCGGTCAAGAGACGGTCGCGGTCAGCCAGTCGCTGCGCGAAGCGCCGCGCCTCCTCAGCCCGCGCCCGCTCCACCGCAGCAAGGCGCGCCCGGGTCTCCGCCAGCACCCGAGCCTCGGTACAGTGTCCGGCGCCGATCTGGTGTGACAGCATGTGCACATCTTCGTAGGCTAACGCGCGCAAGCGTTGGTCGGCATACGGATGCGACATCAGGGCCCAGAGCGCCCCAGGCACATCGCCGCTCGCGACGGCCTCTCGCCAAAGCGCCTCCAGCTCCTCGGGGGTCTTTGCCCGCGAGAAGTGGCAGAGATGAGCTGGGTACTTTCGGTCCAGGCGCTTCTGCGCGGCGATCGATACGCTATTCTTCGTCTCGGCGGCACCAACGAAGCTCACGTGGATTTCGTAGTCGCTAAGCGAGTCCTCGGCCCAGCCCTCGAACCTTTGGGCGAGCCGCCGCAGCTCGTCGACATGCAGGCAGGTGCCCACGATCGGGCAGTGATACTTGTGATGAATTTCCCAGAGCTTCAGCGCGCGTTTCCTCTCACCAGCGCGCGGGACGGAAGGGCCGGCGACCAACGGCACAGCAGCCACGCTGGAAATAGGCGGGTCGTTGGACAGCCCCCTTTTGCCCCCAGTGAACTGCGCGGCCAGCGCCTCGCTCAGCTCAAGCCCCTGTGCCCCAGCCTGACCGCTCAAGATTGCCGTCAGCTCGTTCATTAGCGTCATCTCCAACACAAACGATCGTCAAGTCATTAGCTGGCTGGCAAAGAAGGGCTCGCATCGCTGTCACGGGCCTCGCTCCGCGAGGCCGTATCCAATCATGGCATGCTCCGGCGCTCCGATCGCGGCGCATTGCCCCGGCGTCGATACTCGGTCCACTCCCGCGCATGCTCGCGCAGCAGCCGCCACCGCCGCTGGCGCTGACTCTCAGGCATCTGCGAGACGATGCGCTGCAGCGTCTCGGCCAGGCGATGCGGTGAGCCCTTCACACTCGGAACCGCATTATTTAGTCAGAATGAGCTTGTCATTGCGCGTCAGGAGCAGCGTGTAACAGGCACCAGCATGCTCGATAATGAGCCGTCGCTCGCCGCGCAGCAGACTGTCGCTGCGTACACGATTCGGCTCTGAGACCGACTGCTTGTCCGTGCTGTCCCGTACACGTGAAATGGGTTCAGGGATGGCTTGGCTCATGGTTTCTCCCCGCTGATGGCTGCACAGATTGGCGCAATCTCTGACCGGCCGGTTGGAATATACGCGAATCATAGTGATTAGCGTTACGCGTTGCAAGAAGATTTTGGCGATCTACTGCGGGCATCGAGCAAGGCGCCGTTCCCGGCATTCCGCGGACGCTGTCCCGTGCGCCTGCTCCTGGCGACGGCAACGCTGGCCGCGGCGCCGCCCGCGGCATGGCGATCACGGATGGTCGAAGCTGAAGGCCTCGCGTCGACCAAGATCGAGCTCCGGGCACGGCCCACTTGCGCGCTGAGGGCCAAGCGTGCTTCGGCTCGGGCCCCAGACAACGGACGTGAAACCCTCTTGGTCAGTTAAGCTCGGCGCACGCGCTCCTGAGCTTGACCTGGGCTCAGAGACGGGTGACCTCAGGGCTGATCCGCGGACTGGGGCTTGGATGGTGCCGCGGCCTCGGCCGAGCGCGACGACCCGCCGGCCCCCTGGGACCGTCCAGTCTCGATGCTTTCCAGCACCAACAGCGCGACCAGCACAGTCGCCGTGGCCGCGATGGCGGGGATCAAGGTGCGCATGGGTCGAGTTGTGCCATTCATAATCGATTGCCCTCGAGACTTGATTGCCAACGTGTGCCCATCCGGCGCTGTAGCGGCCGGAACCGAGAGTGATGGGCATCGCGCAGCGCGCAGACCCTGGAGACCAACTTGATTCGTCTCGTTGGCGAGCCTCGTCACGACGTGGTCATCCCCGCGCCCGGAGCTGCCCCACGATGCGAACCGGGATTGCCTGTTTGAGTGATAACGGTTCTTATTATTTATATTGCAGCCGGCTCGTCAACCCTTTCGAGCATGGCAGCGATGCCCAAGCGGTGCGTCAATAATCCAGCGGGTCAGCAGGGACTTCAGGCGCGGAATGCCAGCCAACCGATTAGCAATGAGGGCACAGCCCTGTTGCGTCTACAGCGCTCCCTACCCAAGAGCGCCGAGGTCGCCACACTCGAAGGTGATCTGACGCTCGCTGGGTCCGTTCGATATCGAGCGTGCTTGGGAGGCCTGCGCAGATGGCGGATGCGCGCCAAGATCATGCCGTACCTGCTGACCTCTTCAGGAGCCCATCCGAACGAGCGCACCGCCTGCCACGAGGGTGCCCGCCGTGGCGAAGCCGTAAAGCCCGAGCTTGGCGCGAGCCCCGGTCTGGAGTCCCAGGTCGTGGAGGCTGTGGAGGATCCGATGGCAGCCGTGGAACAGGAACAGGGCGATGACGGCAAGCAGCGCGAGCCCGCCGAGTGGGTGCTGCGCGAAGGCCTGGACGTTGGCGTAGCTCAGCGTGTGCTCTGGCAGCAGGAGCCCGAGCGGCACCGCGATGCCGCTGATGAAGATCAGCACCGGCCCGATCAGCGCCGAGAGCATCCCCCCGGCACCGAACAGGGCCCAGAAGACCGGCTCGTTGGATCGCTTCATCGGGTCACCCAGAGGAGTGCTACGAGGATCACGGCCGAGAGGACCGCGCTCGTAACGAGACCGCCCCACACGAAATGCCGCGGCTCGATCGGCAGGTCGGGGGCAGTCTTCGGCATGACCTGAAACCAGGTCATGCTGTGATAGAGCGCGGCCAGCAGTGCGAGCGTGTGCAGGCCGATCGACACGGGCGTCTCAAGCAGCGCCCGCCAGGCGCTGTAGGCACCGGGACCCCATGCGAGGCACAGCAGACCCGCGAGCAGCATCACCGCGTAGCCGGCGAGAAAGACCGCCGAGCCTTCGCGGAGCATGTAGCGCGCGAAATAGGGGTTGCGCGTCCACCACCACTTCATCGGACGGACATAGGTCTTGAGGGTAGGCCGGTGTCGGGTCATCTGTGCTCACCCCGCGGCATCAGCAGGCGCAGGACATTGAAGTAGTCCATTGTGCTCCTGACCTTGTTCTGGTTGATCGCATGGGCCGGGTCAACCCCCTTCGGGCAGACCTCGGAGCAATAGCCCACCAGCGTGCAGCCCCAGACCCCCGCCTCGGCGTTGGCCAGGTCGCGGCGCGCCTTCCAGCCCCGGTCCCGCGAATCGGCGTTGTAGCGGTGCAGCAGCGCGAGCGCGGCCGGCCCCGTGAACTTAGGATCCAGGCCGTACTGCGGGCAGGCGGCATAGCACAGCAGACAGTTGATGCATTGCGAATACTGGTAGTAGCGCGCCATCTGCACCGGGGTCTGGCGGTTGGGGCCAGCCGCCAGCGGGCGCTCCTCCTCGGGGACCAAATAGGGTCGGACGCGCTCGAGCTGGTCGAGAAAGCCGCTCTGGTCGACGGCGAGGTCGCGCACGACCGGGAAATGATCGAGCGGCTCGACGCGCACCCTGTGCGGGTAGTAGTCCCGCAGAAACGTCTGGCAGGAGAGGCGCGGCACCCCGTTGATCATCTGGCCGCAGCTGCCGCAGATCGCCATGCGGCATGACCAGCGGAAGGTCAAGGTGCCGTCGAGGCGATCTTTGATGTACTGCAACCCCTGCAGCACCGAGGTGTCCCGCGCGAAAGGCACCTGATAGCGCTGGAAGCGCGGCTGCGGGCTGGTCTCCGGGTGGTAGCGGAAGCACTCGATCTCGATCGTTCGGGAAGCTGTCGCGTCGGGCATGGTTAACGGCTCCGGGCGTTGCAATGGCGCGGCGCTAGCGCTCGTCGCCGCGCGGCTGGGGCGGCGAGCGGGTGATCGTCACCGGCGCGTGGCCGATGCCCGGCGGCCCGTCACCGCCGTGGGTCGCGAGCGAATGCACAAGGTAGCGCTCGTCGTCGCGCCCTCGGTAGTCATCGAGCCGCACATGGGCGCCGCGCGACTCCCGACGGTGGTAAGCCGAGTGCGCCATCGCCTCGGCGACCTCCAGCATCCAACCGAGCTCGATCGCCGACAGCCATTCGCTGTTGAAGACGCGGCCGCGGTCGTCGAGCCGGACACCGGTGCGATAGCGCTCGCGCAGCTCGGCGAGCTTCTCGCAGGTCTCGTGCATGCCGCGCTCATCGCGGAAGATGCCGACCCCGGCCTCCATCGTGGCGCCGAGCTCGTCACGCAGTGTCGCGACACGCTCGCCGGAGCGGCAGCCGAGCATCGAGAGCAGGGCTTGTGCCGAGTCCTCGGCCTGGGCGCGGAGGCCGTTCGCCGGGGCATCCGCGATGCCGCGCGCATAGGTCGCCGCCCGCTCCCCGGCGACGCGCCCGAACACCAGTATCTCGGCCAGCGAGTTCGAGCCGAGCCGATTGGCGCCGTGGATGCCGGTGCTCGCGCATTCGCCGGCCGCGTAGAGCCCCTGGAGCGCAGTCTCGCCCCAGAGATTGCAGGCGATGCCGCCCATCGTGTAGTGGACCGCTGGGCGCACCGGGATCGGCTCAGTGACCGGATCGACACCGGCGAAGGTCCTTGCGACCTCGGTGATCAGCGGCAGCCGCTCATGGATCCGCTGCGCGCCCAGATGGCGCAGGTCGAGATGGACGGCCTGGCCCTGCGGGGTCTCGATCGTGTTGCCCTTGCGTTCCTCGTGCCAAAAGGCCTGCGAGATCCGATCCCGCGAGCCGAGCTCCATGGCCTTGGGGCGCGGCCAGGGGTCGACGGGACCGAGACCATAGTCCTGCAGGTAGCGCTCACCATGGCGGTTCACCAGGATGCCGCCCTCACCGCGGCAGCCCTCGGTGATCAGGATGCCGCTCCCGGGCAGCGTGGTCGGGTGGTACTGCACGAACTCCATGTCCCGCAACGGCACGCCGCGCCGGTACGCCAGCGCCATGCCGTCGCCGGTGACGATGCCGGCGTTGGTGTTGCGCGCGTAGATGCGCCCGGCACCGCCGGTGCAGAGGATCACGGCCTTGCACTGGAACAGGACCAGCGCGCCGGTGGCGATCTCGATCGCGAGCGCGCCGCGCACCCGGCCGCCCTCGACCAACAGGTCGGCGACGAAGAGCTCGTCGTAGCGGCGGATGCCGGGGTATTTGAGGCTAGTCTGAAACAGCGTGTGCAGGATGTGGAAGCCGGTCTTGTCGGCGGCGAACCAGGTGCGCTGCACCCCCATGCCACCGAAGAAGCGCACATTGATGCGTCCATCGTCCTGACGGCTCCAGGGACAACCCCAGTGCTCGAGCTGTGTCAGCTCCGCGGCGCAGCGCTCGACGAAGTACTCCACGGCATCCTGATCGCATAGCCAGTCGCCGCCGGAGACGGTGTCGTGGAAGTGCTGCGCCAACGAATCGTCGTCCCGCACCACCCCCGCCGAGCCGCCTTCCGCCGCAACCGTGTGGCTGCGCATCGGTATCACCTTGGACAGCAGTGATAGCTCCAAGTCGGGCACGGCTTGGATCGCCGCGATCGCCGCACGCAATCCGGCTCCGCCCCCGCCCACGATGAGTAGATCGCTCTTGATGACGTCCATAACGGCTCCAATTGCTCGCGCTGCCAGCTTCATCCGGTCGCGCCGAGGCCACCAGCGATGGCGTTAACGCTCAGGAGCAGCGTCGGCACGAGCGCGTCGGCCTCGCCGCCTCGATCCCTCGCCTCGCGCCAGCGCTGCAGCAGACCCACCTGATGGTGGTGCAAAGGCACCAGCGCTCTATGGCGAGCCTCGAGCACGCGGTGGATGCGCGGCCGCGCCTCGGCGAGCCGCGCGCCATAGAGACGTTCGAGTAGCGCCCCTGTGCGGGCGTGCTCGTCGAGGATGCGCTCCAGCAATCGCCCGCGCACTTCGCCGTCGGGCACGAGCTCCGCGTACAGGCGCATGATCTCGGGGGCCGCCTGCGCCCAGGCCGTGGCGGCGTTGCTCGCCATGTAATGTAAGGGCGCCCAGCGCTCGCCGCCCTCGGCCTTGGCGCGTTCGAGGTCGCGGAACATCTCCGGGGCCTCCCGCGCCAGCGCATCGAGCGCCGTGCCGAGTCCGAACCAGCCGGGCAGCACGAAGCGCGCCTGGTTCCAGGCGAAGACCCATGGGATCGCCCTGAGGTCCTCGAGCGTCCGCTGGCCGGTCCGTCGAGCGGGCCTGGAGCCGATGCGGCTCTGCTCGATCGCATCGATGGGCGTTGCGCAATCAAAAAAGGTCAAAAAGCCTGGCTCTTCGACGAGCGCGCGGTAGGCGCGGCGACTGGTTTCGGCGAGCCGATCCATCGCTTCGGACAGCGCGGCGGGATCTTCCCCACCGCGCCGGTCACCCAGCGTCTTGCCGAGCGTGCCCGCGAGCAGGAGCTCGAGGTGGTGCACGGCCGTGACACGGTTCGCGTATTTCTGCGCGATGGTCTCACCCTGCTCGGTCAGCCTGAGGTCGCCACCGAGCGCCCCCGGCGGGAGCGCAGCAAGGAAACGATGATTGGGCCCGGCACCCCGGCCGATGGTACCCCCGCGGCCGTGGAAGAATCGGATGCGCACGCGATGCCGCTCGCCCACCTCAACGAGGGACCGCTGCGCCCGGTAGAGTCCCCAGAAGCTCGCGGCAAAACCGCCGTCCTTGCCGCTGTCGCTGTAGCCGATCATGACCTGCTGGACCGGCTCGCCGCCGCCCGCCTGCCGCTCGAGCGACCGCCTGACGACCGGCTCGCTCAAGAAGGCGTCGAGGATTTCCGGCGCCGCGCGCAGGTCATCGATCGTCTCGAACAGCGGCACCACGGGAAGCGGGCACCAGACCTCCCTGGCCTCGCGCCGCAGCAGCCCGGCATCACGGGCCAGCACCAAGACAGCAAAGAGATCGGCAGGGCTGCGCGTCATGCTCACGATCAGCGCGCCCAGGCCACCGGTGCCATGGCGCTCGATCTCGTCGACGAGCACCCGGTAGCAGCCGAGGACGGCAGCCGCCTCGGGACCGGTCTCGTTACGCGGGTGAGCGAACGGCCGGGCCAGGTTGACCTCGCGCGCGAGCAGCTCGCGGCGGCGCGGCTCGTCCCACGACGGAAAATCCGACGCGCCCTCGACATCCGCGAGCCCTAGTAGTTGCGCAAGGGCGCGATCGTGGAACGCGCTGTTCTGACGGACGTCGAGACGGGCCAGGTGGAAGCCGAAGGTGCGCACGAGCCGCAGCACGGGATCGACATCCGTCCGAGCCAGCCGCTCGGCGCCGACCTGCTCCAGGCTCTTGCGCAGCCGCAGGAGGTCGGCCTCGAGCTCGCGGACGTCTGCGTATGCCGTCTCAGGGACCTCACCCTCGGCAGGCGGCAGCGCGGCGCGCAACAGATTGGCGGCCTGGCGCCAGGGCTCGTCCGGGTTGCGCCCGAGCGCCTCTGCACCCGCCGCGCCCAGTGCCACGGCGCGCGCCTCGATCCAGCGGGCAAGATCCGGCGGCGGCGTCTGGCGGTAGGCGGAGAGGCTGGCACCGGCGGCAAAATCGGTGAGCCGTTCATCCAGCAGCTCGAGCGCCGACCGGCGAAAGGTCGAGAGCGTCGCCGCCGTGACCTGGGCCGTGACCAGGGGGTGCCCATCGCGATCGCCGCCGACCCATTCGCCGAAAACGAGACGTGGCCGAGCTAGCGGGTCCGCGAGCAGCGCGGGGTCGAAACCGGCGCGCCACCAGGCCGCCTGCAGGCGTTCCTCGAGCCAGGGCAGCACGATCGGGAAGACGTGCTGGAGGTAGTGCAGCACGTTGCGGACCTCGTCGGCGACGGCGGGCTTCTCGAGGTAGACCTCGCCCGTGCGCCAGAGCCGCTCGATGGCGGCCGTCACCTTCGCCTCGAGCGCGGCGCGCTCGGAGGGGGTCCACATCGTGTTTTCGAGCTCGACGAGGAGGCGGTAGAGGGCCCGATGATGGTGCAGCACCGTCTGCCGTTTGGCCTCGGTCGGGTGCGCGGTCAGGACCGGCTCGACGCGGAGCTGCTTCAGCGCCGCAGCGACGGCCGGACCGTCGAGTCCCTGCGCCTTGAGCCGCGCCAGATGCTGGTCCCAGGAGCCCGATTCGTTGACGAGGTCGCCTGCGAGCTCGCGCGCGCGCCGTGCCTGCGCGATGGCGTTCTCCTCGGCCTGATGCAGGAGCTGGAAGGCGATCGAGAACGCCTGCAGGCACCGCTCGGACTTCGCTTCCGGCCAGTCACCTGCGCCAGTCCCCTCGCCCCAGAGGTCGCGCCAGGGCAGCGCTCGCGCGACATCCTCCTCGCCCAGACCCTCGAGCACCGCGGCAAACGAGCGCATGAGGAGCGCGAGTGTCGCGTCGACCTTGGCGACATCGTGGGGACGTGCCATCGTGTTCTCTCCCAGCCGCGGAAGCGATCGCGGTCGTCTGTCGGTTGAGCGAACGGCGGGCCGCCAGGAGGTGGCTGTGCAGCGCTTGAGCACACCTCCGGCGTCTGCCTGTGAGTCCTTCGGATGCAGCGAGCTTCCTGTTCCCAGGGGGCGCTGACCTCGGGGGCGGATCCCGGGGCGAAGGACGGTTCGTCGATCCTGGCCGCAGGGCACGGCGCTTACTGCTGGAACGCAAGCCGCGGACCGCCATGTTCCTACCGATGACCGTTATCGGCGGCTCCTTGATCAGTCTGACGCTCAAGGCCGGGCTCGATCGTCCGCGGCCGGATTTCTTGCCCCATGGCGACGAAGTCTACACGGCAAGCCTTCCAACCGGCCATTCAATGAACGCTGCCATCGTCTACCTGTTAATCGGCGCGATTCTCGCGCGGGCTGATCGCGCCCGTGCCATCAAGGTCTATCTGTTGGGCTGGGCTATCGGGATCAAGGTGCTCATCGGCACGAGCCGGGTCTATCTGGGGGTCTATTGGCCGCCAGACGTGGCCGCCGACTGGACGGCAGGCGCCGCCTGGGCACTTCTCTGCTGGCTCGTCGTCTATCATCTGCAACGCCGCCGCCTGGTCGAGCGCGAGGGCGGGATCCTGCCCGATGAGACGCAACCGCACGACGACGCCTCGCGGTCGCGGCGACGACGTCCCGCGGGGCTGCGCCGTTGGGCCGGCCTGCCTACGAATTGACAGCGCAGGCGCGGTGCGGCCGTCAAGCGCCTGATAGCAGGCGGGTGGAGGTCGCTGACCACAAGCCGCTGGAAGGTTCTAGATCAGGCAACTGCCAGATCAGGCTAATGGAGATTCCGATGTCAGATGTCGTCGCCCGACGCGAGCGAGGGCCAGTTGGCCGCAATCTGTGGGGTCCGCGCGCCGGCCTGCTGCTCGGCCCCGCGGCATGCATCGCGATACTCTTCGTCGGCCCACCTGCCGAGGTCAGTCCGGCCGCCTGGGACGTAGTTGCCCTCGCTGCCTTGATGGCGATCTGGTGGATCTCCGAGGCGATCCCGATTGCGGCGACCTCGCTCTTGCCTGTCGCCCTGCTGCCGCTCCTCGGCGTGATGTCGGTGGCCGAGGCCACCGCGCCCTACGCGAACCCCCTGGTATTTCTGTTTCTTGGAGGCTTCGTCATAGCCCAGGCGATCCAGCGCTGGGGGCTGCACCGGCGCATCGCGCTGGTCATCCTGAGCCTGGTCGGACGTCGGCTGGACTCTCTGGTCGGCGGCTTCATGGCCGCGACGGCCGGCTTGAGCATGTGGGTGAGCAACACGGCCACGGCGGCGCTGATGCTGCCGATCGGCCTCTCCGTGCTGGGGATGCTGGAGGAACGCTGCCCGGCGCTCGATTCACGCAACATGGCGCCGGCGCTGCTACTCGGCATCGCCTTCTCGGCAAACATCGGCGGTATGGCAACGCTGATCGGGACACCGCCGAATGCCCTGTTGGCCGGCTACATGGCCGACACCTATGGCGCGCCCATCGGCTTCGGCCAGTGGATGATCCTGGCGCTGCCCATCGCGCTGATCATGCTGGTGGTGACCTGGTGGGTCCTCACCCGCTGGATCTTTCCCGTCTCCTGTCGCGAGGTCGGCGACGTCCAGCGCCTGCTCCAAGAACAGCGCGCCCAGCTCGGTCCGATGACACATCCCGAGCGCTCGGTGGCGGCGGTCTTCCTACTGGTTGCCCTGGCCTGGATCGCACGCCCGCTGCTCGACGCCTGGCTGCCGGGCCTGATGCTCAGCGATGCCGGTATCGCCATCCTCGGTGCCCTCATCCTGTTTGTGATCCCCGCCGACTGGGAGCGCCATCGATTCCTGATGGATTGGGAGCCGGTCCGTCAAATCCCCTGGGGCGTGCTGGTGCTGGTCGGCGGCGGTTTGAGCCTGGGCAGCGCCATCGACGGGAGTGGTCTGGCGGCGCACCTGACCGAACCGCTGACCGGGCTCCAGGACTGGCCGACCTGGAGCCTGATCGCGCTGGTGGCAACGACGGCCATGCTCCTCAGTCACGTGACGAGCAACACGGCGACGGCCGCCACCTTGGTGCCGCTCACCACGGCCCTCGCGCTAGGCCTGGGAGTCGACCCGCTCCTCCTAGGCGTGCCCGTGGCACTGGCGGCCTCCTGTGCCTTCATGCTGCCAGTGGCGACACCACCCAATGCCATCGTCTTCAGCAGCGAGCGGCTGCAGGTCGCCGAGATGGTACGTGCCGGGGCGCGGCTGAGCCTCGTCGGGATCGCACTGATCACGGTCAGCGTCCTGGCGTTCGCACCGTCGGTTTTCGGGATCACCGCGTAAGGCCTTTTGCGCCCGTCCCGCCACAGGTATCGGAGCCCTGCAGCGCCGGCGCGGGCGCGGGCGCGGCGGCGAGCCGGCCCAGGTCCCGCGCTTTCTCGCTAGCGCACAATGGCTCGGCGCGTGAAGCGGCGTGGTTCTTGCTTATATCAAATCCGAGCTCCGTCATCCGCGAGGCTGGTCTGAATGGACAGGCTCACTCCGATCCCGTCGACGATCGGCGGGGTGCTGATCGGTTTCGCCGCGATCGACGAGGCGGTCGACGATGCAGACTTGTCCCTGACCGACATCCTCATCATCCACGGGCACGATGACCACATCAACTCGCCCACCGCACTGCTCGATCTGGCCGCCGCGAGCGGGACTCGCGCGTGCAGATCGGCCTTCGGCCTCGTCGCGTCCGCTGTGCGGACCATCGCCCCGACGCCGAAGGCGATCGCGACGGCCGGTAGGATCCGCTGCGCGGACCACCCGCCCAACGATGGCTGTCGCGAAGATCCGCGCAGCGGACCCGACCGTCGATGGTCCGGGGTCTCGCCATCTTCGCGCCGCTGCACTCGACCGCTTTGCTGTCTTTTGCCACAAGAGGACTAGACGATGTTTCTCAAGCAGTTCTATCTCGAGAGCCTTGGCCATGCCTCCTACTTCGTCGGCTCGGAAGACACGGGCGAGGCCTTGGTGCTCGACGTGCGCCGCGATGTGGAGACCTACTTCGAGACAGCGCGCAATCAGGGGATGCGCATCCGCTATGCCTGCGACACCCATCAACACAACGACTATCTGAGCGGCATCTGCGAGCTGCCGAGCCGCGGTGATGTCAAGCTCCTCGCCGGCGCCCGCTCCCAGCTCGGCTACCCGGTCACGGCGATGGCCCACGGCGAGCGCCTCGAGATGGGCGAGGTGACGCTCGAGCTCCTGCACACGCCGGGGCATACGCCGGAGCACATCAGCCTGCTGCTGACCGATCGCTCCCGTGGCGACGAGCCAGCGGTGCTCTTCTCGGGCGGCGCGCTGCTGGTCGGCGACCTCGCCCGCCCGGATCTACTCGGCGGTGAAGAGGAGACCCGCCGCAACGCCAGCAAGTTCTGCGAGACCCTGCAGAGCCAGATTCTGACGCTGCCCGACTTCGTCGAGGTCTTCCCGACCCATGTCGCAGGCTCGCTCTGCGGTGGCAGCATCGGCAGCCGGCTATCGACGACCATCGGCTACGAGCGGCGCATGAATCAGCTCCTGGCCCAGCTCTCCGACGAGAAAGGCTTCGTCGACCAGTGCCTGGATCTCAAGAACCTGCCAGCGGTGCCGCCCTATTGGCCTCAGATGCGCAAGCTCAACACCGCCGGACCGCCGCGCCTCGGCGTCCTGGCCGACCCGCCGCCGCTCGGCGTCGACGAGCTCGAGCGCCTGCGCCGCGACGGCGCGATCGTGCTCGACTGCCGCTCGCCCGAGGCCTTCACGGCCCACATACCGGGCGCGATCAACGTCGGCATCGGCAATGCGTTCCCCACCTGGGCCGGTAGCGTGCTGCCCTACGACACCCCGGTCGTCCTCGTAATGGAACAGCCAAGCGAGCTCTGGGAGGTCTGCTGGCACCTGCTGCGCATCGGCTACGAGCTGCCAAAAGGTTGGCTCGCTGGAGGCATGCTCGCCTGGCGGACGGCCGGCAAGCCGATTGAGATCCTGCCGCAGTGGAGCATTTGGCAGCTGCATGACGCGCTCGAGAGGGATCGCGATCTCATGGTGCTGGACGTGCGGCAGCCCTCCGAGTGGGTGGCCGGGCATATCGCGCAGGCGACGCATATCACTGGTGCGGAGATCACCCGTCGCGCGGCGGAGATCCCGAAGGACCGGCCCGTCGCCACCATCTGTGGCAGCGGCTATCGTTCCTCGGTCGCCGCGAGCGTCCTCAAGCACCGCGGCCACGAACAGGTCTTCAACGTGCTAGGCGGCATGACCGGTTGGGAGGCCGAGCAGCTGCCGACCGTCGACTAACGGGCGACGCAGCCCCTGCAGGGCGAGGCGCGAAGCGGCCCTCCGCGGCATGACGCGTTGCGAACGGGCGGCATTGGCGATGCGCAAGTGCGATCGGGATCTCACGGGCACGTCTTACGTGACCTGTCGAAGAAGCAGACAGTGATAACCGAATTCATCCCCAAACCGATCGAACAACTCGATCTCCTTCTCGCAATCGCGAAATGCGCGGTGGTCGCCGTACCTTGCCCGCAACTCCACCAACCGTTCTTTCATATTGGCGAAATAGCGCCCCCAGGCGGCAGATGGCAGAGGAAAGGCGTCCAGGACTTCGAAGCCAAGGGCCTTCGCCTGCGCGTTGCGCTCATCGGTGGAATGGATGTCGGGGTACTGCTCGGCCCAATAACGCTCCGCCTCGGGGGACCGATCATCGGTGAGCCAGCACAGCTCGCTCACCACCAGAAATCCCCCTTCCCGTAGCAAGGGCCGCCAGGTTCTCAACGCCTTCTCAAAGCCCATGAGATACGCGCTGCCTTCGGACCAGATGAGATCGAGGCTGCCCGGCTCAAAGGGAGGCTCGAACATACTCGCCTCACAACTGATGATCCGCTCACTGTAGCCGCGCTTGGCCGCCTCGGCGTCGAGGCGATCGAGGAACGGGCGATAGTTGTCAACGGCGCTGACGGTGGCCCCGGTGTGCTCGGCGAGGAAGAGAGAGCCCGCACCGGTTCCGCACCCCATATCGACCACCCGCGTCAGCACTTCTCCCTCGGGAATCCCGCCCAAGAGGCGCAACGCTGCCCCCTCGTCACCAGGCCCCTGGCGTGTCATCCCCTCGAAGACCTCGTAGAAACGGACCATGTACTCGTCGTTCTCAGCCATGTCCTTTGATACCCATCGTATTTGCAGCGCCTTCAGTTCACTGAAGCCGAATCCGCGCAGCCACTGGAGGTGCGCTTCAGGAGACCGGCGGGCGAAGTCGTCGTGCCACTGACGGGCCCGCTCCCCCGCTTTTTCGCCGGCGAACGAACGCAGTAGCTCGCGGGCGAGCAGCAGCTCGTGCAGCTCGGCCTCTAGCGATCTCAGCCGTTCTCCAATGCGCTCGGCTGGCATCTCGCCGTCGAGACAAAGGCGGCACTCCTGTAGGCTGAGCCCGGCCCGTCGCAGCTGGCGCAGGGCGATCAGCCGCACCACCAAATCCTCCCCATAGCGGCGGTAGCCGTTGACTGGATCGCGCTCCGGGCTGACCAGTCCGATCCGCTCGTAGTAGAGCAGTGTGGAACGGGCGACCCCGACTCGGCAGGCCGTCTCTGAGACGGTGTACATGTCGGATGGAGTCTGGGTGGATCGATGAGCAGGCTAAGGTATGAACCTTTAGTCAGGTCAAGGGTACTGCGCGGCGGCTGAGCTCCGACTGAGGGTCGCGTGTCGCTCTTGAATCTGCGCTGGCTCCTTCCGCCGGGCGGACCCCTTCCATCGCCGCCAACACATCAACCGAAACGGACCTGGCGCAGCTCGATCAACAGCGTCGTCATGCCAGTCGATCAAGCGCAAGCAGTGCACTCAGAGGTAGGACCAGCACGACGAGGAAGACCGTATCCGCGGCTCGCCAACGCCCTGAATCGAGCAGATAGAGTCGACCGTGAAAGCCCCGGCAGCGCATCGCCGCGTGGATACGCCGCGCCCGCTCGAGGCTGCGCACCAGCAGCATGCCGATCAGGTTCCCGTAGCTCTCCCAGGTGTGGCGATCGCTGCGGGCGACGAAAGCGCGCGCCCGCATTGCTTGGCGCATGCGCAAGTGCTCCTGCTGGAGCAGCTCGATCTGGCGAACGGTGAGCAACAGCAGGTGCACCAGCTTCTCGGGTACACCGAGGCGCGCCAGGGCGTGTCCCAAAACGGCGGGCTCCAAGCTGCCGACCAGCCCGATCAGCGCCAGGACCACCGCGTTGGCCTTGAAGAGGATCAACACAGCATGAAGCAGTCCCTCGCGCGTGGCAGTCCAGGGACCCAGAGTGAGCAGTGCCTGACCTGGCATCGTGAACGGGAGGGTGATCAGCACGACCACCATCAGGCCCTCCAGCACCAACAGCCGCCGCAGCAGATCGCGCGGTGGCAGGCTTCCGATTGCCGTCAGCGCGGCCAATGCGAAGGAGCCAGCCGCCATGGTTGGTGAGTGCAGGCTGACGGTGACCAGGGCGAAGGCGATGATGGCCAGGATCCGCGCCCGTGGATCGAGGCCCGCGAAGTGCCGCCCGCCAAGCGGCGCCAGCAAAGACGCGGCGGTCATCTGAGCGGACGCGAGCAGCGACTGTGCCACCAGATGGCGAGTCCGGCGAGACCAAAGATGTAGCCGATGCCGCCGAGGATGTCCCGCAGCCTCAGGGCCTCGCGCGTGGCCAGGAGCTCCTCCCGCAAAGGACGTATCTGGCGCGCGACCGCGCCCTCGATCGCCGCATCGAGTCCCGGGCCGAGCTCGGCGGGGGCGGTGATCGGCGGCTGATCGCCGCTGGAGACTGTTCCGGCCGGCGCCGGACCGGGCATGGCTCCGGCGGCAGGCTCACTGGCATCCTGGGCACGGGAAGGGAAGCCGCCGGCGAGCTCGTCGGCGGTGATGCGCCATTCGGCCCGATGGCCGTCGATCGCCTCGGCGATGACCCGATGCTCCACTGGGGCACTTGCCTGGTAGCTGAACCTGCCATCCGCCGCGGGCGTCAGCTCGGCGAGCACCGTGCCCGCCAGGTCAGTGATGACGATCTTGGCGCCAACCGCCTTTGCGCCGCCAGCGAAATAGGCTGACCCCTCGATGCGCGCGCCTTCGGCAGCGGCGAAGACGTTGAGCTTGTGCGCGAGTACTGGTGTGGCGCCCATCACCAGCACCACCATCACCAGCATCGATAGCGCCGCGAGCCCGCGGTGGCGCGGTGAGGGCCTCATCGCACTCCCGTTTCGGGTCGGCTCAGGCAGGAGACGCCTCGGCATGGGGCAGCAGTTCCGGGGAGACCCGGCCCAGGAAGCGCAGGATCACCCCCGTGATCAGTGCCTCCACGGCCGCCAGGGGCAGGTAGATCAGGATCACGGCCTTGGCCGCGGGGACGAAGGGCTTGCCGCTCAGTCCGAGGCTCGAGGCCACTGCGACGGCCGTCAGCAGCACGCCGGCGGCGCCGGCCGCAGCACCGATCCAGAACAGGCCCTTGGGCGATGAGCGCACCAAGCGCGGGCGCAAGAGTAAGGCGCAGAACAGCGCGGGCAGCGCCATGTTCATCGTGTTGACGCCGAGCACCACGACCCCGCCGAAGCCGAAGAAGACCGCCTGCAACAGCAGGGCGACGAACAGGGCCGGCACCGCCATCCACCCCAATAGAAGCCCCATCAGGCCGTTGAGCAGCAGATGCACGCTGCTCGGCCCAAGGGGGATACTGATCAGAGAGGAGACGAAGAATGCCGCCGAGAGCACCGCGGTCTGCGGCACTCGCTCGTAGTCGAGGCGTCGTAAGGCGATGGCCAGCAATCCAGACGACACCACCGCCCCTGTGATGAGGACGGGCGCGCTGAGCACGCCGTCTGGAATGTGTGCCATTCGGGCGCTACCCTATTGCATGTTTCGTGCGCGCACCCAGATCAGGGCGCCCTGCTCGACTGACACCGGCTCGCCTTCCGGATTCGGCATCGGCTCGTCCCCCTCGATCAGTGCCGCGAAGCCCCACCAACCGGCACGAGGCATCGCATAGCTGAAGGAACCCTGCGCATCGGCCTTCAGCACCTGAGTCACGAACGGGCCCGCTGGCGACTCGACGCTGCCGTCATTGCGCCATTCCACCTCGACCTCGGCGAAGGGTACCGGCTTGCCACCCTTCGTCACGACCCCGGTGAACAGGTTGCCGGTCCAGAGACCATAGGGCCGGGTGAGCGGCTCGATCTCCACCGGCAGCCCGACCATCCGGTCCCAGCCCTCTTCGGCGCCGTAGGCATCGACGATGGTCTTGGTGTAGTGGACAATCATGACCCCTTCGGCAGGCTCCCAGTAAGGCGCAGGCTCGATGTAGAAGATGTAATCGCCCGGGGTCTTAACCTGATAGCCCGCTTTGTACGCTGCCTTACCGTCAACCTGCACGGGCTCGAGCCTATCCTTGAGGTCCTGCCGGCCATCCGTCGTCAGCACACCGAAGGCCGCGGGCTCACCCATGGGCATCGCGGGCCCCCGCTCCATCGGGTGGGTGAAGGCCATCTCGATGGTGAGATCGCGGCCTGTACCGGCGTCGATGATCTCGCTAGATGGGATCAGCTCCTGGAAGTGGGCTCCGGCAGCGAGCGGCACCAGCAGTGACAGCGCGGCGAGGGGCACGGTACGGCGGCACAGGGTCGGGCGAAGCGGACGTGAACGGCTCATTCTGACCTCCATCGGGATTCGGTAGCGGCGGAAAGGAAAGGTGAAGTCATCTGAGAGAGACGCGAGCAGTCTCTTGACGGCGGGGCGCGGCCCTATGCGCGTTCAGGGTCTTGCTGCTCAGAACGCCGCCGTCAATCGCAGACCGAAGATCCACCCCTCGGGGTCTTCCTGGTCCGGCGAGACCCGAGCCAGTTCATCGCTCATGTACTGGAGATCGGCGGTGATCGCAACGTACTCGTTGAGCGCCAGACGGTAATAGCCCTCGAAGACGTTGGTGCGGCGCATGTCGGTATTGCCGCCCTCCAGATAGGCGTAACCGAGACCGATGTTGTCGTCGGGCCGGTTCCAGGCGTTGCCCAGGACATTGATACCGCCGGAGTAGAGGGCCTCGTAGTCCACCGCAGCGGCGGTGTCCTGCCAGGTCAGGCGCAGGAAGAGTCCGAGGGATTCCCCGACCGCCTGATCGAAGCTCAGGCCCCAGCTCAACAGCGACTCGCGCTTGCCGGGCACCTCGACCAGCGGCGCGCCATCGACCAGGACCGGCTCCTGGTCATCCGCCGCGCCGGGGTCGGGTTGTGTGTAGCTCGAGGGAGACAGAAACGCGCTGCTGGTCCCGCTCAGGAGAATGCGGTAGTTGCCGGCGCCGCGCTCGAATTCCGGATGCCAGCCGGCCTGCACGCCCCAGAAGTTATAGTTGTGACCGTCGTCGTTCTCGTCGATGTTCATGCCGACGGCGTCGAGCGAGAAGGCACCGAAGCGCCCCTCCAGGGCGACGCCGGCATCGTAGGACGGTAGGTTGTAGTTGCCGGCGTTGACAAAGGCCTCGTTCATGAACTGGGTGTATTCGTCGTTCGCGTACTCGTTCGTGTCGAGATAGGCGGTCGAGTCCAAGATGCCGAGGGTCCCGGCGATGCTGTTCTCGCCCGCCAGCCTGAATTCATGCCGGTACCAGGCCTGCAGCAAGTAGTCGCGGGAGCTGCCGTTGATGTCCTCGACATCGGCTTCCAGGTCCGCTGCCCAGGGCGCGAGACGCCATGGGGAGACCTCGTTCAGGGCGTCGTCAATGGCCCAGCCGAAGGCGACAAAGAACTGGTCCTGCTCGGTGGGATGGAAATCGATCTCCAACTGCACCGGCATACCGCCGCGGCAGGTGTTGTCGACGCTGTCCAGCGTGGTGTCGAATTCCTGAGGGCTCGTGTCCGGGATCGCCTGGCCATAGCCCTCGGCGGGCAACCGCGCAGAGACGTCCTGACACTGCCCCGTCGCGGCGAGGATACCGCCGATCGAGAGCGTGTCGTTCAGGTCATAGGAGAAGGCTGGCGTCGTCGCCGTGAGGGAGACGAGCAGCGGCAAGCGAGACGGGAAGCGCACGGGCGAGGCTCTCCGGTGGGGCGGCAAAGTATGAGGAATCGTATTATCCTCATACTCTCAGGTCAAGCTTCCGCGCTGAGCCCGCAAACGACTGAGGCGGTGAGAAGACATGCAGCGAATCACCATCACGCTCGACGACGATCTCCTCGAGCAGTTTGAGGCCATCCGAAAGCAACGCGGCTACGGCAACCGCTCCGAGGCGTTCCGCGACCTGGTCCGCGACCGCCTCGGCACCGAGCAGCTCGCCGGCGCGGAAGGCGGCGACTGTATCGCCACCTTGAGCTACGTCTACAACCATCACCAGCGGGAGCTTGCCGCCAGAATGACCCGGCTCTCGCACGATCATCACGACCTCACTGTCTCCACGCTGCACGTACACTTAGACCATGACAATTGCATGGAGACGGTGGTGCTCCGCGGGGCGGTGGAGCGCGTGCGTGCGTTCGCGGACGCGGTCATCGCCCAACCAGGGATACGGCACGGCAACTTCTATCTCCTACCCGTTCGTGCAAGCGACGAGGCGCATGATCACGGCGATCGCGGCCCGTCACAAAGGCATCTGCACCTCGAGCCAATTTCCTAGATCTACCGACTTGTTCCTGGCTCGATGGCGTCGGATCCTTCGTTATCGAGCCGATTCGACTGGGAGCAGGTCAACCTCGATAAGTAGCTGGCGATCCGCGCCGAGACCAGCAACTAGCCCCCCTGGACGATCTCGATCTGGAAGAGCTCATCGGCATCAGCGACAAATACGATATCGTGAGCGAGCGCGCCCATGCCGCCGAGTACAGCGACCTTCGCTCCGACCGATTGGATAGCGACTTGAGGTGGGAGGCGGAGATCGAACTGTCGGAGCCCCAGGACCGGAGCGCTCGCATCTCCTGGCCGAGGGCCTGCGACGCCCGCCAAGCATCGGGGTCGTATCGCACACCAAGCGATATTTACGGTTTCTGAGGGCTACGCAATGGGTTCCCGCTGATTCCGGGGACAGGCTAGGCTGACCGCATGCGCCACCCGATCGACCCCAAGCTCGCCGCAGCGGCGGTGCAGACTGAGGAAGAACGCTGGCCCAAGTTCTTTGTCGAAGGCGAGCGCCTCGACCCGGCCCACCTGCCCGCCTGGGTTCAGAACCCCGAGATGCAAGAGGTTATGAGCACCGTCCGAGACGTTTCCGAGAACGAGCGTGCCTACCATGCCTGCCAGCCGCGGCAGAACTCTGCGCGCCAACAGAAGACCATTGCAATGACTGTCGCGAAGCATGTTCGCTGCCTCGCCCTTCGGGAGAGGGTTGGGGTGAGGGAACGATCAGGGGCGGGGCGACAGGTCATCATCTCGGGTGGCGCGGCTTGCACAACGGCTCCGGGACGAAGGTCACGACGCCCGCGAGGCGGTGCGCGGCTGCTGCGCGCCAAGCTGCCAGGCCTCGCAATCCAGTTCCCGGACCACGCCCGTGACCAGGGTCGCGCTACCATCGCCATGATCGGAGCCAGCCGCAACACGCTGAAGCTGCAATTCAAGCTATTGAGGGGCGCGGCCTCCTGGTGATGCACGGCCAGGGCAGCGTGGCTCGGTCTTTCCGACCGTAATGGGCGAGAGGCGTACCTGCTGGGGATGGCCCCAAGACGTCCGGAAGCGAAGCGGTCAACTGCCGTTGCGGGATTCAAACCGGCTGGCCCGCGCCAGTCGGCAGGCCGGCCTGTTGCCATGCCTGCATCCCGCCTTGCAGCTGGCGTGCTGCGGTGAATCCGTTCAGCTCGAGCAGACGTACTGCCCCAATGCTGCGGTGTGCCGAGCGGCAGATGGCGACAACCGGACGGCCGCGATCGAGCCCCAGCGTCGGGAGGCGCCGCTTGAGCTCGGTCACCGGTACGCTCACCGCGCCGGCAATATGCCCCTGCCGCCACTCGGCTTTGCTGCGCACATCCAACAGAAATGGCGGCTCGTGACCGCTCAGCGCTGCCTGTAACGCCGCCGGCGCCAATTCCGGAACCTGCCCGAACGGCACCCACCAAAAGAACCTCTTAAGCCAATCACTCATCGAGAATCGCCTACTTTAACGGGCCAACCACATGGGGAGACGCACTCCACCGTCTCCTCCAAACCGCTTGCATAGTATCGCCGAATGGCCGGCTGCGCTCGATCGGGGCAACAACGGGGGGCAACAACGGGGACAGATTTATTTACAACAACGGGGACAGATTTATTTGACAACAACGGGGACAGATTTATTTAGAGGACCCAACAACAACAACAACGGGGACAGATTTATTTAGAGGACCCAAAGCCGCCGGAGCGGTAGGTGCGGAGATCAACATCGCCCTATGTGCAATGGGAGACCTGACCCCTTCGCGCTGACCCCTTCGCGCCTCCGCCAGGACGCGCGCTCCCGGCGCGCGCAGACTCCGCCCGGTCGCAAATCGTGACATGCGTCCCCTTACCGCCTCGACGCCCCGAACATGACGCCGAATATCCCAAGAGCGCCGGAACCGATAGCTACCACGAACTGCGGAATCTCCTTGCCGAGATAGGCCAGAATTAGCGCGCCCACAATGGCAATCAGGCTGACGACCCCGACGTAGTGGAGCGCCGTTCGGAAGAACTGCTGATCTTTTTGATATGCCAACGGCTCCGAAGCCTCGAATCTCAGCGGCGGCTTACCCTCGGCGACGTCGCTTTCGCCCCAGTCCGCAGGTAACTGTGTGCCCACTTGCGGCTGGGGCGCCTGGGGGGGCTCCTTTTCCTCCAGATTGGAGTTGGACATCAGCCGAGTCCGGTAATGATGACGCGCTCGACCTGACCGTCTTTGTTCCGCACTAGAATCTCGCCGCCGTTGTCGACGATATCGGCAAGAGTCTTGGTGACGCCCAAGGCGACGCTGACCGCTGCGGCGTTACTGCGAGATTGGAATTTCTCTCGGACCGCCGCCGTGTTATCGACATCCCGTTGGCTCAAGTTCATGGTTACTTTCACTGCTTTAGGCTCTCTGAGCCTGTCGTCTCCAGGCGGTAGTTTATCATCCGCTGAAGTACCGTTAGGTACTGCGGCTTGTGGGGCAAGGTGGGGCATGTTACCTCCTGTTAAGGTAAGGGTAGAAACAGGCGCTCATGTGTCGCCTGCGCCAAAAAACCCTCTCCGGCCGAAATTGGCCGCCGAGGGCTCCCTCGCTACCCTAGCGGGTAGTTGATTAGATAAACAGCGGGGCCAATTCCGGACGGCAGCTTGCGCCCAAAATAGTCCGCTGGACCAAAACCGTTGCGTCGCCAAAAGCACGTGAACGACCCTCGCCGATGACGTAGCTCGTCGCGCAAACGTGACCTACCTTCGAACCGTTCGCCTTGACAGCCCAGCTATCCTGGGCGGGACGGTAATGGGGCACTTGCAACAGATCGACCGGAGCTTCGTCGACAAATGTCCGAATAAGCGCGGTTTCCTCGTCAGTACCGCAGAAACAACCGCTCGGCTCAACGTGCACTCGAGACGCATCAAGAAACACGTTGTTGAACGTTCTTACTTCGAACGCGCCAAGAACTTTCGCCGCGTACCCCATCACTTGGCCGAGTGGAACATCGAATGCCCGATGGAATCTGAAGAATCCCCGCTTGAAGATCTCCTCCAAAAACGGGTTGCGCTCGCCGAAACGGGCTAAATCATCGAAATTTCGCTCTAAGACTGCGCTTCGATCTGCGCGGGTAACGCCCCGGAGGTACAGATGCGCGTAAGCGCGCAGCAGATAGCTTGCGCTTTGACACTGTTGATGTTCGCGTCTGGTGTGGACGTAGATCTGGACGACCGGACGCTGTCCGGCCGACGACAGTTCGTCACTTTTCACCGCCACCTTCGGACTCCAGTTCGCAACGCCCTTGGTTTCGAAGTTGAAACAGATAGTTAAATCCAAGTGCGCGGCGAGATCTTCCAGGGTGACCCCTAGCATCAAATTTCCGTTCCGACAAAACCCCCGATGTACTTCCTTCGCAACATCTGTCAGTTGGCTCCAGGCACGATTTTCTGTCAGGTACTCATCCGTCAGATACATCGGCGTTGCCCCACATCGACCGGTGACAACACTTGCGACACTGCGTGCCCTTAGAAGTTCTGTAGGAAATACGGCTCTGAGATGTTTTTTAGCCGTAATATAGGCGCCTGTCAAGCATTGCTGTTGGGAGGATTTCTCGTTTCGAGGATCCGCGAGCGACGCATCCTCGGATCCGTTGGACACGTGACGCAGTGTTCTGGACGTCTCGGTGACCGCTGCGTTCTTCCCCTCCCTGCACCATAGGAGGGTGCTCGCTCAGTAGGCGTGCAACTGTTAACCATCTGTTAAAAATTGGTTTTTTGCCTAGTTGACGCTCGCCCGCCCAAACTCCGAGGACCGCTTGCGCCGAACCGCGCCGCGGGAGCCGCACACACCACCGGGAAGGGGTCAACCACCGGGAAGGGGTCAAGTCTTGAAATCGAGCATATGCGTGATGGGCAACAACGGGGCAACAACGGGGACCGGGGCAACAACGGGGACCGGGGACCGGGGCAACAACGGGGGGCAACAAAGGGGACAGATTTATTTAGAGGACCCAAAGTCGCCGGAGCGGTAGGTGCGGAGATCAACATCGCCCTATGTGCAATGGGAGACCTGACCCCGGTCACTCAAAGCTGCGTTTGGGACGTAGTAGTGGGGCGGAATACGCGATTCGAGGCAGTCACGAGGCACTTCGCGCATACCGAAGTCATCGGGTCCGGTTAAGTGGAGACCCCGGAGCGCCTATATGACCGATTTTGGGGTTTTCGGAGGGGACTCAAGAACTGGGGCGTACTACGACATTCCTACTGGGGGCCTTCGTTGGAAACCTCGTCGTTGGGGCAGCCAAGGCACGCGCATATGGCGGCGAGAGCGCGGACGAACCCGGGGTGATTGAGCCGGCCCACGCGACGGACAACAAGATCCTTGTTGAGCGTGAAGAGCTTGTCCGGCCGCAGAACACTCGGCTTGGGAAGGCGGCCCAGCGCGAAATCCGAGTCAG